>NZ_CP015411.1:3572500-4172500 GCF_001750165.1 Pseudoalteromonas luteoviolacea | reverse complement strand
CGTGGATCTTAATGAGTTTTCATCATTTCAATAATATTTGCACATTTTTGGGGAAAATAGAGTTCTGAGATGCTTTGTTATCACTTTTGACAAAACTTTACGTTAGCTTGACGTTGCTTTTCTTTAGGCTTGCTAAAGTTCATCCTGACATGAATACAAGGCGCTCTCAGTTAAAAGGAGTAAGAGCGACTTTTCGCATTAATACAATCAACCGGAGATACCTTGATGAATAAATTAGCCAGCCTTTTACTAGTAAGTTGTATCAGTGTTGGAGTGATCCCACACGCGACTTTCGCCAGTGAAGCAACAACACATGAGCAAAAAGCAAAGCGTCATCACATGAAGCCATTTGCTCATTTAGAAAAGCGGTTATTGTCTGACAAGGCGATTCGTCATCTTGAATTGACACAAACGCAGCAAACAGAACTCAAAGCCGTATTTGCCACTTATAAAGCGCAACTAGAAAATTTGAAAGAGGCATATCCAGCTAAACCTCGTGAGGCATTTAAAGCCATCATTGAAGCGGATACATTCGATAAAACACAAGCACAGCTTTTGTTAGAAGAGCGCTCACCTAAAAAACAAGCTTTTATGTTGACAATATTGGAGGCAAGACACGCCATCCATCATATTCTTACTGATGAACAGCGCAATAAAATTGCTAAAAGAAAACGTAAGCTGATGGCGAGAAAGTACCATCAAAATGACAATTAATAAGTCAATTTGGTGAGGGCTGGTATCGTTTACTCAGCCCTTTTGTTTTACTTTAAAAAAAGCAGTAATTGATTACCAGCAGCGATGGTATTGTTTTCGCCTTCAAATATGTTTTCTGCATTTTTAGTGATGACGGCACCGTCTAACCACTCGTATACTTCCTTATTAAAAGTCACCAACACATCAACAGGGAATTCGTAATTTTCTTCTAATGTCATTAGTACATTGGCGACTTCATCGATGATCAAGGCTCCGTCGTTGAACTCAACACAAAAATAGAGGTTGTTGGCAACTTCTTTAAAGCCGTTTGCAATGTTTTCTAGGCGCTCTTTACTTTGTCCTTGTGATTGCAATAGACCAAGCTCAACATCAACTTCTTGAATTGATTCAACTAATGAGGATACGTCCTCATCATCAATTGGGTTTTCTTGCCAAAAATCTTCGGCGCTGAGCTCGCCTTTGTCTACCTTATTCCCTAAAGCGCCCATTTCATCTGGAGAAAAGTCAAAAAAAGCATCTTCAAATAAATCGGCATTTTCTTCATTCCTTAGGCCACCGGCATAGATTTTCTGGTTGTCTTTAAGGGAATCCAACACCGCTTTGTTTTCATGGGATTTATCTTTTTGAGTGGTTGATAGATAAAAGTCCTTAAAGTTTTCATTGCTCTTTTTAACTTGTTTGGCAAGGCGATGAAAATTACTGAGGTCTTTTTGCATCGACATGTAGTGTGTGACTTCCCCTTGCTCATTTTTGATTTCAGAGATGTTCCACTCAACTGGGTACATGCTGCCGTCTTTGCGATAGTTAATTGATGCGCCATAAAAAAAGCCATGCTCTTTTAATGCGGGGGTTAATTTCTCAATGATACGTTTATTGCTTTTGGGCCCCTGTAATATGCGTGGAGACATGCCAACAAGCTCCGCTAATTCATAACCTGTATGGCGGCAAAAAACAGGATTGGCGTAGATGATCCGGTAGCCTGCACTGGCATCTGCGTCAGTGATGACGATGGCATGGTGCGAATGCATCAGAACTTGCTTTAGCAGTTCAAGAGGAGAGCATTCATTGAGCATTTGGCTAAAAAACAGCATTTCTTCCATGTCTTTTGCTTGGCTTGGCATGAGTTGGCCTATTATGTGGCGTATGTTTAGGATTTAAGTATTGTCTGGAACAGTAAAAATGCCAAAAAATAGCCAGTGTAAATGTAATGAGCATGCCCCCTTTAATATGAGGGGGCAACAAAGAAGTGATGGGTAATGTGCTAACTTATATGTTAGTTGTCTAGCTTGTGCTTAAATCGCACGGGCGCATAGCTTTCTAACAACTCAGTAAGCTCTGTTTTAGTGGCGGCTTCTTTTAGATAGACATCGATAAACTTCAAACTGATGGAGTTAACAATATCAGTGACAAGGAAAGGATCTATACTGCCTAGGAAAGGCCTATTGCGGTCAAATGGAAATACATAAGGGTAGTCTGAAAAATCCCAATGCAGAGCACCGTCAATTTGAAGCATATATGTATCGGCAGCCTGTTGTTTGAATACAACGCTGTAATCGCCATTGAGAGGCAACTCAGAATGCATCATTAAATAAGGCTTTAGTGATGGCATAGTGGGAGACAAATTAAAATGCAATCCATCGAAGTTTATTGCCCCTTTACATTGATATACCTGGTGACAAAAAGCTGCAACGGTTGGGCCACCAAATGAGAGTCCAATTGCGGCTAATTGAGACAGGTCTAGCTGGCCTTTAAATGTTTTTAGGTGCTCACCGACATAATGCATACCCCAGTATTGCCCATATTGAAGACGTGTAAGTTGATCCAATGCAAAATGCATGTCTGCCACCCATAAATCGAGTCCCTTGCGATCGCCTTCAGTCCAACTCATTAACTGATATACACGTTCTACTTGTTCATCATTGAGATCAATACCTGCCAGAGAGTCAAGTTTCGCAACCAATTCATCAAAGTTAACATCAGCCAATTCACTGATGTAAAAGTCGTTGGCGCGTGCATCTTGGTCATAAGTGGCACTTTGCTCATTACTTAAGGTGACAAATTGAGCATGATGTGGGTGGCCGACACTTACTACGATATAGCCTTTTTTAGCCAGTTCTATCATGAGGATCTCTTTGTCCTCCACTGTTGATTGGTAACCATGTGAATACATGACAATGGGAAAGGGAGATGAGCTTTGCGCCAAAGGGGCGTTTTTATTCAACTCGAAGGGGAGTGTTTGTAAATACTGGTGAAGCTGAAAGTGATTATCTGTGGGTGTTGCAGTAGCGTAGGGAAATTGCTCCGTATGAAAATGAAGATAGCTTGTTGAGGGAGAGAGCGTGGTGGTTGGGTACCAAATCTTGATTAATATATCTCGATAGTCAGCGTTGTTGGGAGTAAGGTTCTCAGTACGACTGTAATCTGTGGCTGTGAAATATGTGACACCGACGGCATATTCTTCAGCACTGGTACTCATACTTATTAGCATGAAACAAAGCATAAGCAGCATATGGGTGATTGTGTGTTTTAACATAGTAATTATCCTTATCTTGTTGTATCGAATTTAAATTGATAAGGATCAGAGAAAAATGCAAGGCGAGGAAACGAACTGGTTTATTCAATGAGTGTAAGGTTATGTTTTAATTTGACTTTATAAACATGAATCTTTATCAACATGAAACATAATCGCAATTAAAGGGGGGGTGAGCCAGTATCAAAGTAAGTCTTGGCAGTTGCTAAATATTCAAAAGGGGAGAACACAGGGAGAGGGTGCCTGAAAATAGGCTCTTCTGAATAGCAGAACCTATTGTCAGAGTTTGATGATAATGCTTTTGATTAAGAGCTTTGGTGGCTTCTTATTTTGGATATTAACTCGCTTAAATCTATAGAACAGAAAGCACAAATCGCAAAAAACTGATTTAACTTAGGTTGGCCTACATCCCGCTCCCAATTTTCATAAGTTTTTCGGCAAACGCCTAAATGCTTTGCCATGATTGCGGTTGTTACCCCTTTTTTCTTACGCAATGCCCTCAGATCATCACCTGTGATGTACCTTGCAAAAAAATCTACCATTTCCTGTTCCTTTTAACATCTATTCCGTTACATTTTTACAACACTTTAAAAAGACGACCTTAAATAGCATGTGTGATTGGTTATCTATCGTATCTGTTCAGTAACAAGTTAATGCTGTGCTTTATTGTGTTTTATTTAGCTAACATATGATGCGCTTATAGATAATCTACATGCATTGACAATATTTCATTGATACGAGCTTAAAACCGACAACTACAATACTAAGCTCGTATATAAATTGTAATTTTCACAAACTTTTATCACATAAAATTAATACTGTCTATTGTTCATTCAACAATATGAAATGTTTCATAGGGTAAAATTTTTCCCTCATTTTCATGTTTGACTGGGTATTAATTTCCTCATAATTTACCAAATTGCCCAATTGTTAAATGTACACCTGGCTATTTTTATGAGCTTTATAGCGCGACATGTAAATCGTATCGTTATGATTATATTCGATTTAATAATGATTATTTTAATTTTTAGTGAGTTTTTTAAGGCGCTTTGTAAAAGGTGTTTTCTAAATTGATGAAATTACATCTGGTGCATGGGGTTGTTTATATAGAAAAGTAATTATTGCGAATTGGTGATTAATTGATGAGTGTTCGCTGGTCTTTGATCTTTAAGGAAGTGAGTGACGATAATTTGGGGTATGAGTTGATTTCCAGTCGTCATGAGCGTGGCTGTTTTTTTGACAACCACGCAAATGTACTTAGCGGTTTATCCAACTGCTTGCTGTTGCTAGAATGCCATCACTGTCTAATCCCATTTCCGCATGCATCTGATCTTGTGTTCCATGTTTGATGAATTCATCTGGAATACCTAAATGTTTTACAGGGTGGGCGATACTCTGTTGGGCAAAATACTCACTGACGGCACTACCTGCACCACCAGCAATCGCATTATCTTCTAGTGTCACAAAATGAGTATGTGTCTGAGCAAGCTTGGTCAATAAAGACTCATCGAGTGGTTTCACAAATCGCATATCCACCAGTGTGGCATCCAGTTGTTCAGCGACACTACGCGCGTTATCTAACAGCGTACCAAAGTTTAATATGGCAAGTTTATTTCCTTCACGCAGTGTATTGGCTTTACCAATTGGCAACTGCGTCATTTCAGCAGAAGGCTCAACACTTCCAGCAGAACCGCGCGGGTAACGCACAGCCGCAGGCTGATTTAGTGTGTGGCCAGTGTACAGCATTTGGCGGCATTCATTGAGGTCGCTCGGTGCCATAATCACTAAGTTTGGAATACAGCGCATAAAGCTTAAGTCATAAGCACCTTGATGGGTTTCTCCATCGGCTCCGACTATCCCAGCTCTATCAATGGCAAATAGCACAGGGAGGTTTTGGATTGCAACATCGTGGATCAACTGGTCATAAGCGCGTTGTAAAAAGCTTGAGTAGATCGCAACGACTGGGTTTAGACCCTCACAAGCAAAACCAGCACCTAAAGTCACTGCATGCTGTTCTGCGATAGCGACATCAAAATATTGACTTGGGTGCTCTTTAGAAAAGCGCACCATACCTGAGCCCTCTCGCATAGCCGGTGTGATGGCCATAAGTTTAGGGTCCTGTTCTGCCATATCACATAACCAATCCCCAAATACTTTTGAAAACGTTGGGGCGCTTGGCTTACTTTTTGGCAGTTGGTGAACACTAGGATCAAACTTTGGAACGCCATGATAGCCAATCGGATCGGCTTCAGCTGGTTGATACCCTTTACCCTTTTGAGTCTTAACATGCAGTAGCTGTGGACCTTTTAAGTTACGCATATTACGTAGCGTATCTACGAGCATATCGACATCATGGCCATCAATAGGGCCGATATAATTAAAACCAAGCTCCTCAAAAAAGGTGCCTGGTATTACCATGCCTTTAAGGTGTTCTTCTACTTTACTGGCGAGCTCTTTTACCGGAGGTACACCTGAAAGTAGTTTTTTACCACCTTCACGAATATTGGTATAAAAGCTACCAGAAAGGATACGAGCAAAGTGATTATTGAGTGCGCCGACATTTTCTGAAATAGACATTTCATTGTCGTTTAAAATAACCAGCATGTCTGATTTGACATCACCAGCATGGTTCATCGCTTCGAATGCCATACCCGCGGTCATCGCGCCATCACCGATGACAGCCACAGTTTTGCGATTTTTTCCTTCTTTTTCAGCCGCAATTGCCATCGCTAAGGCGGCAGAGATTGAGGTGCTCGAGTGGCCTACACTGAAGGTGTCATACTCACTTTCTTCTCTAAATGGAAAAGGGTGCAAGCCATCTTTTTGGCGAATGGTATGCATCTGTTCTTTTCTACCCGTGAGTATTTTATGCGGGTAAGCTTGGTGACCCACATCCCATACGAGTCTATCAACAGGGGTGTTATACACGTAATGTAGTGCGACGGTAAGCTCAACGGTGCCTAAACCTGACGCTAAGTGACCACTGCTTTGAGAAACAGAATCTAATAAATAGTTTCTTAACTCAGCACTAAACTCATTCAACTTTTGCTGTGGCAATTGCCTTAGCTGTTGAGGCTGATCAATTAATGCCAATAATGGATACTTGCTACTATCAATAGTCATATTATTCGTAATATCCTTAGCAAACCTTGCCCAATTATATACAAAGCTTGCCGATAGTTTTATAAATTTAAAGGGAACTTGTCATTAAATAGTCATGTATTTTAAGCGATAATCAATGGTCCCGCGCAATAATATACTTGGCTAGCTCAGCGAGTAAGCGTGTGTCAGCGTCTATGTTTTCTAGTGCTGAAAGCGCTTGGTCGATAAGCGTTTGTGCTTTCTCTTTTGCGCCTGTCATGCCAAGTAATGCAGGGTAGGTTGATTTATTATGTTCTAAATCCGAGCCTTGCGGTTTTCCTAAAGTATGTGTATCGCCTTCGATATCAAGAATGTCATCTTGAACTTGAAATGCCAATCCAATAGCTAAGCCAAAGTCCTTTAATTGACTACGTGTTAAGTCGGTAATTTGTGGGGCGCATAGTGCACCCAACTCGATTGCGCAATTGAGCAAAGCGCCAGTTTTTAATCTATGTATATGCTCAAGTGCTTGAATACTTGTTTGTTTATCAGTTGCAGCAATATCTAAGGCTTGCCCACCGACCATCCCTTGTAAGCCTGATGCTTTTGCGAGTGACTTAATCATCGCAACTTGTTGCTCTACAGGGGCTTTAAATTGATGTGATGCGAGAAACTCAAAGGCTAATGTCTGCAAAGAGTCACCGGCTAAAATAGCCTGAGCTTCGTCAAATGCAATGTGACAAGTTGGCTTACCGCGTCTAAGGTCATCATCATCCATTGCGGGCAAGTCGTCGTGTACAAGCGAGTAACTGTGAATGCACTCCACTGCGGCGGCTGCAATATGCAAGTCTTCAATGTTGGCCCCCAACATTTCTCCGGTCGCATAGACTAAAAATGGGCGCAGTCGCTTTCCGCCATTGCTAACAGAGTATAGTGCTGCCGCTTTAGCGGTTGGATCGGTATCTAAATCTTGGCCAAAATAAGCGTTTATTGTTTTTTCAACATCTTGCTTTGCGATGTGTAATCTTTGATGTAGTTCCACGCAGTTAATCTACCTGATCAGTAAACTCGCTAGGCGCGCTGGCTTCGTCATTGGCGAGTAAAATATTGACTTTTTGTTCTGCCTGCTGCAGCTTTTGGTTAGAAGCTTGAGCAAGTTTGACTCCCCGTTCAAATTGCTTTAACGATTGTTCTAATGTCAGTTCACCATGTTCCATTTCTTGTACAATAGATTCAAGCTCGTTGACAGCTTCTTCAAAGCTCATATTTTCAGGTTTTTTGACTGCCATATCTTTTTTTACTCTCAAGCAAAACTTTAGGAATGCAATTTTATTGGTTATAAAGATAGAGGTCAAAGTATCTGATAGACTTTTTACGGTATAAAGTGTGGAAATTGATCTGTTAGTTTGGGTTAATTCTCGCAATTTAAAGGCTTTTTAATATAATTGAATTAAGTTATTGGATAACCTGCCGATAACTCAACGTATAAGAATAACTGCGTGATAGCTCGCGAATAAATGCCTTTGGAGGGTGTGTGGATTTAGCAACCGTTATAGGTATCATTGGTGCTATAGGCCTTATTGTCATGTCTATGGTGCTCAGTAGTGATGGGCAACTTGCCATGTTTTACAATACACCATCTGTTGTTATTGTATTCGGTGGCTCAATCTTCATTGTTTTGTCTAACTTTACACTTGCTCAATTTTTAGGCATAGGAAAAGTGGCAGGCAAGGCATTTATGTTCAAAATTGAAACGCCTGAAGAGCTGATTGAAAAAGCGGTAGAGCTTGCTGATTCTGCACGTAAAGGTGGTTTTCTCGCATTGGAAGAGGCTGAAATACCAAACCCTTTTATGAGAAAGGGCGTCGATATGTTAGTTGATGGTCATGATGCTGATGTGGTCAGAGCAACATTGCAAAAAGACATCGCATTGACCGCCAACCGTCATGAACTCGGCGCTGGCTTATTTAAATCGTTAGCCGATATAGCGCCGGCGATGGGGATGATCGGTACACTGATTGGTCTTGTTGCTATGTTATCAAACATGGATGATCCAAAAGCGATCGGTCCGGCGATGGCCGTTGCTTTGTTAACAACGTTATATGGTGCTTTTTTGGCAAACGTAGTTGCGATTCCAATTCAAGTAAAACTTGAACTGAGAAAGGATGAAGAAGAAAGAAATCAACGCCTCATTCTAGATGCTATTTTAGGTATTCAAGACGGCCAGAATCCGAAGGTGATTGAAGGCATTTTGAAAAATTATCTGCCTGAATCAAAACGCGGTGATGGTGGCGAGGAGTAAATAATGTCAGACGAGAACGAATGTAAATGCCCGCCCCCCGGGCTACCTGCTTGGATGGGCACGTTTGCTGACTTGATGTCACTGCTTATGTGTTTCTTCGTTCTACTATTGGCGTTTTCAGAAATGGATGTTCTGAAATTTAAGCAAATTGCTGGTTCAATGAAGTTTGCTTTTGGTGTGCAGAATAAAATTGAAGTGAAAGACATTCCAAAGGGAACCAGTGTTATCGCAATGGAATTCACTCCAGGTAAACCTGAGCCTACTCCGATTGAAACCATTCAACAGCAGACAGTTGAAATGACACAACAAATGTTGGAGTTTCAGGCGGGCGAAGAAAGTTCTGCTGGTGGTCGTCAAGAGCAGCGTGGTAACAAACGTGGTGGTGAATCTGCTAGTACAGCGCAAGAGCAGTCTATGACTCAAGCCGTTTCCGCTGCTGATCAAGAGCAGGTTAATGAGCTGGTAAAGAAAATTTCTCAACAGTTAGAAAAGCAAATTATGGATGGTGCGATTGAACTCGAATCGCTTGGCCAGCAAATCATAATTAGGATCCAGGAAAATGGTTCATTTCCATCTGGCAGTGCTTTTTTACAGCCTAAATTTAAACCAATAATTCGCGATATCGCGGAGTTGCTCAAAGATGTACCGGGAGAGATCACGGTGTCAGGGCATACTGATGACTTCCAAGTCTCCAATGAATTGTATTTCAACAATTGGGATTTATCAGCGACCAGAGCCGTTGCGGTTGCCAGTGAAATGCAAACGGTAAGTGGTTTTGATCAAAACAGAATGGTGGTCGTTGGGCATGCTGGTACAAGACCGTTAGTACCAAATGCCAATGACGTGGATAGAAAACGTAATCGACGTGTTGAGATATCAATTCTACAAGGTAAACCGAAAGAGTCTGATCCTATTGAAGTTAGAAGGGAAAATAACTAGAAAAGATTGCGTCGAGCAGCATTTTGGGCTACCGTATATTTGCTTTTACTTTTCAATTCTTAAGGGAGTTTACCATGATTGTTTTTAATAAGTTCAATAGATTACCTGGTGGTAACGGTAATGGTAATGATACTGGGGATACTGAACCAAAATAACCAGTCATAGTAAGGTAAAGCGGTGTCATTAGTCGAATATTTAAATAGTGCTGAGTTCTCTGTAAAGTATTTAAATGCACTACTTGAAGTGTCTTATATTTTAGCGTTTATATCTGTATTTATTTTTATTTTGAATAAAGATAAATTAGCGCTTAGATATGCTTCGTTGTGCTCAATATTTTATATAATCGGCTTTTTCACATTTCAGCCTCTGATAGATCATGACACCGATAGAGTATACAGATATATAGTCTGGGCGCTCAATGACATCATATTTATTGCGATTGTCGCTTATTGGGCGCTGCGCGATAAGATGTATATGTGGCAAAGTATTCTAGTGCAGCTTGTTGTTTTACCAGCTCCGCTATTGCAGCTGTTTAGGCTTGTCGATATCCACCTGATGGATGCCAGTTATTCTGCTTATGTTTATCGAACTGTTTTACCTTTTGTTAATTTTATGACGGTTATGCTCTGTTTTGCACCACTGGTTGTATATTTTGGAAACAAAGCAAAGCAGTTGACCTGGTTTCATAGGAATGAAAAAGAGGGATAGCGTTAAATTATCCCTTTTTATATGCCTAGCTTTAGCGCTCACTCATTTAAAGTTTAATATCTTTTATTTCAAGATCTGCTGTGCCGGCGGAGAATTCTAATACACCTGCGACTTTAACCGTCGATTTATTGGCATTTTGGTCTGGTAATATCACAGTTGTCAGTTCGAATTGACATGACTCTAACCCCGTTTCTTGATTAATCCCTACAGATAAACAGTGTAGCTCTGTGTCTAATCCTATCTGAACTTCTTCACAAAAAGCCTTATCAAGTTGCTCTTGTGCGCTCATTACAACAGGTTGCATTTTTAATGTTAAATCGAAGGTTGATTTGTTGCATGCCAAATTGATTGCGCCTGTATTTGTACTGTCTTCGCCAAATGTGATCAGACTATTATTTTTGTCTCGATAATGGATGGTAATGTTAACCGACTCGATGGGTTGGCTGACAGTTTCCGGACGGCCTTTATTGCGCCAGTCTTTTAAAGAACTGATTTCAGGTAGTGCGGTTTTAAAGATAAGTTCAGGTGAATAATAAACCAATTCGCCTTGTTTGAAAGATGCGTTACTATCCCCTTGCCAAGTTTGTGCACTGGTAGAGCCAAATATATTTGCAGCTAATACACATTGAGGAATATCGGATGAGATTGAATGCGTCGCGCCTAATGAGTTTTTATCTGCATATAATCTAAATTCAGGTTTAGGTTGCAACGCTTCGCTGTTCGCTTGCCAATATACACTGTTAAATTCGAGTTTATTGATTGAGCGTTCAGCAGAAAATGCGGTTCCACAATCTTGTGATGCGCTTTCGTTAGAGGGGGAATTGTCTTGTGCAGTATTGTTTTTTTCAAGTGGTGTACCATTATCACTGCCACAAGCAATCAGCAGCAATAAAGGTACCACTGCTAATGTAACCTTGTTCATAATTAACTCCTTGGTAAGTGAGTTAATTATATTCATAAGTCGATTTTGAAAGCGACAAATGAATTGCAAAAAGTAGTAGCAATAAATGACATCATGCCCTAGAGAGAGCGAAGTGCTGACTCTAGGGTAAATGAGCAGTACTAACCTAAAGCTGGGATCAGACCAAACATTTGTAATCCCTGCGCAGAGATGATGAGTACACCACATAAACCTGCGCAAATGAGACCAAGGTTACCACCACGTACCTGATAGCCAGAATTTTGATTTTTTCGCTGTTGCCAGACCATAGCAACGGGCAAGAAGACCGCTAAAACAACCAGAGCAATGGCGGCATAGCCAAGTGCCATGATAAACCCTTGTGGGTAGAATAACGCAAAGCCCAACGGTGGTGTAAACGTGATTAAGGCTGTTTTCACTCTATCTCGCCCAGAACCTTGCTGTTTAAATGCATCGGCGAAAAAGTCAAATAAACCAAGGCTCACACCTAGAAATGAAGTCGCAAGCGCCAAGTCGGCGAAAATGGTAACGAAGGTTTGTACTTGACTATTGTGCGCTATATTTGAAATGGCGGCGACAAAGCCTGGTAGGCCTTCACTTTGTGCTAAAGCTTGTTGATCCATGACACCCTGGCTTAACAACTGCCAAAAGATGTATATGATCAGCGGCAAAGAGGCACCTGCTATCATCACTCGTCTAAGTGTTTTAATATCTAAACCCACGTATTTGACTATTGAAGGTATTGAGCCATGAAAGCCAAACGAAGTAAAAATAACAGGAATAGCCGATAAAATAAGGCCTTGTTCCATTGGCATGTTTAATAAATGCTGGCCACGCACGTACGGGGTGAGTACGAAGAATAAGCTGGCCAGGACAATTATTTTGATTGTGAACAGTACGCGATTGAGTTTATCGACAGTACTTGTACCGAGCGCGACGATGGTCGCAACTATGAGCGCTAAAACCACAGATCCTATTTGTGGTGCGATATCCATGCCCGTTACTGCTGAGAGCTTCTCTTGTAGCTGAGCGCCGCCACCTGCAATATAAGCTGCACATAGCGCATAAAACAGGAATATCATTGAAAAGTTTGCGATGTATTGGCCTTTTTTACCAAGGATCTGCTTTGCTAATGTATTGAGCGTTGCTTCTTTATTTGCGAATTGGTGTACTTCGAGCATAAGAAGGGCAGTATAGGTCATTAGCAACCAAGTTGCGATGATCAAAATAAGAGATGTTGAAAATCCAAGTCCTGCTGATGCGATAGGCAATGCCAGCATGCCTGCGCCAATCGTTGTACCAGCCACGATGAGCATGCTGCCTAGCGTTTTATTATTAAGCACAAATTGCCCCTATATCTGTGAGAGAAACAGGCACAATATACCGCTCTGCAAAAAATTGAAATAGTTTTGCTGCAAATCAAAGTGAAAGTTTGTAATTTATGTCTTACAAAGGTTAATTTTGTTTACGGATAATGCAATTAGCTTGTTTCAAAACGTGTCAATTATCATCAAGGTGGCCTTGATATATAACAGAGCATAAAAAAGCCAGCATATGCTGGCTTTTCAATACATTGTTTTAGATGCGTCAATTATGCATCGTCTTCAACCAGTGTCATCAGTGATGTATTACCACCAGATGCCGTCGTATCAACACTGATAGTCTTCTCAGTGACGAGGCGATTTAGTAGTGTATCGTAGTACTCAGCGCTGATCACTGGCAAGATTGCACCACTGCGTGCAGCTAGCTGTGTACTTACATAACCTTTGCGCTCACAGCCATTGCCGACTACCGCACCTGCCAGGTGCTCATGGGCTAAGATTGCAGGTAGCTGGTTTAGCTTAGCAACTTGCAGTACGCCTTCAGCAATGCCGCTGCTTAGTAGCTTGTCTCTAAATGCTATCGCTTCTTCATGGAACAAGTCAGAAACAACCGTGATAACTGTGTTACCTGCTGCCAGTGCAGTGATCACCGATAGCACCCAGAAGTTGAAAGACGTATCTTTATCTGCATAGCACACTACACAACCACGTGATTCATAGCGTAGTGTATTTGACTCACCCGTAGGGCCTGGTAGCTCAATCACAATATCTAGACGTTTTTCAACACGGATAATCTGTTCACGTGCATCTGCTAATGTTTTATTTAAATCATCAGCAAGCGAATCTAGGATCTCGACTTTAGCCAGTTTAGCCAGCAGCTGACGTACCGCTGAAATACGGTCGTTCAGTGGCATTGCACGCCACGCTTTCTCGTCACGCTTTGATAGTGACATCATGCGTGATACTTGCTCTTGCGCACCTTGGTAAGCGGCGATCTCTTCGTTATCCACTTTAACGTTAGTCGCTTGGATGTTTTGCTCAGCAAGGTTTTCTTTTACCAAGCGTGCAATGTAGTTTGGACCACCTGCTTTTGGACCTGTACCAGATAGACCACGACCACCGAACGGCTGCACACCGACTACAGCACCGATCATGTTACGGTTTACATAGATGTTACCGGCACGAGATAGCTTAGCAAGATATTCTGCTCGCTCTTCGATACGTGTGTGGATACCCATGGTTAGACCAAAGCCAGTGCTGTTGACTTGGTCAATCACATTGTCGATATCGCTGCCTTTAAAACGGATCACGTGAACACATGGACCGAAGACTTCTTTTTTCAGTACTGACAGGTCGCTGATCTCGTATAAGCGTGGTGCAAAGAAGAAATGACCGTTATCACCCATATCTGGAAGTGAACACTCATAATGTAGTGTTGCATTGCCTTTTAGGTATTCAACGTGCTCATTGAGTGCATTCAAAGCTTTCTGGTCAATCACTGGACCCACATCTGTAGAAAGGTGTGCAGGATCGCCAATGTGAAGCTCTTGCATTGCGCCTTTGATCATGTTGATCACTTTGTCTGCGATTTCTTCTTGTACAAATAGTACACGCAGTGCAGAACAGCGCTGGCCAGCACTTTGGAAACCTGAAGAGATAACGTCATCAACAACCTGCTCAGGCAGTGCTGTTGAGTCAACGATCATACAGTTTTGACCACCCGTCTCTGCGATCAGTGGTACTTGATCGCCACCGCGCTCAGCCAATGTTTGTGAAATACGGGTGCCCGTCTCTGTAGAGCCTGTGAACATCACTGTTTGAATACGTGTATCTGGAACGATGTGCTTACCAACTTCACTACCACGCGCGATGACAGGCTGTACGATGCCTTTTGGTAGACCGACTTCTTCCATTAGCTCAATGGTACGAAGCGCAACTAATGATGTTTGCTCAGCAGGTTTTGCGATTACCGTATTACCAGTAACGATAGCAGCTGCAACCTGACCTAGGAAAATTGCCAGTGGGAAGTTCCAAGGGCTGATACATAAGATCACACCGCGTGGGCTAAAGCGCTCATCCAGTGCAAGTTCTTCTGCTTTTGCTGCGTAGTAACGGCAGAAATCAACAGCTTCACGGACTTCATCGATGCCATCTTGAGTGATTTTACCCGCTTCTTTGATACACATTGCAATAAGTTCATCACGATGGCGCTCAAGCGCATCACCTGTACGACGCAGAATTTCAGCACGCTCGCTCACTGGTGTTTGTGACCAAGTTGCAAAAGCGGCTTCTGCGCTAGCAACTAGTTGTTGCATTTCTTGTGCATCTTGGTGACGGATAGAGCCAACAACTTCGCTATGGTTTGCTGGGTTCAATACTGCTTCGTGGCCTTCAGGTACATCCGCTGCCGTGATTAGGTTTTCATCAACCCACTTTTGTAAGTTGTCACGCATTGGCGTGATGTGGTTGATGTTGGTTAAATCTAACCCTTTAGAGTTGTTGCGCTCTTCGCCGTATAGGTCGATAGGCATAGTGATCTGCATGTTACGCTTGTGCTTAACACGTTGGATTTTTTCAACCGGATCTTCAAGTAGTGACTCAACAGGCATAGACTCATCGACAATCGCGTTTACGAATGATGAGTTTGCGCCGTTTTCAAGAAGGCGACGAACAAGGTAAGCAAGTAAGTCTTCATGCTGGCCTACAGGCGCGTATACGCGACACTGTACTTTATCTTCTGTTACTACTTGGTTGTACAGTGAGTCACCCATGCCGTGTAGACACTGGAATTCAAAGTTATTGAACTCGCCATTTGCAAGTTCAAGGATAGTCGCAGCAGAATAGGCGTTGTGTGTCGCAAACTGAGGGAAGATCACATCACGTGCGTTCATCAATTTGATAGCACATGCTTTGTAAGAGACGTCAGTCGTGGCTTTACGTGTAAATACAGGGAAGTCTTCAAGACCATCAGTTTGAGTTAGCTTAACTTCAGTATCCCAGTAAGCACCTTTTACAAGACGCACCATCATCTTGCGACCAACACGACGACATAGCGCTTCAAGCCAGTCAATAACCCAAATGGCACGTTTTTGGTATGCTTGTACTGCAAGACCAAAGCCATTCCAGTTGCCCAGTGCGTCATCAGAGAATACCGCTTCGATAATATCAAGTGAGATATCTAAACGGTCTGCTTCTTCAGCATCTACTGTGAAGTTAATGTCATACTGTTTTGCAGCAAGTGCCAACTCTTTAAGCTTAGGCACAATTTCTGCAATCACACGGTCACGGTGTGAAAATTCATAACGTGGGTGAATAGCGGATAGCTTTACAGAAATACCCGGGCTCTTAATTGGGCCACGGCCATTAGCTGCTTTACCAATGACGTGAATAGCTGTCATGTAGCTGTTAAAGTAACGCTCGGCGTCAGCCATGGTGCGCGCGCCTTCGCCTAGCATGTCGTATGAGTATGCGTAGCCTGTGGCTTCTTTTTCTTTGGCACGCTCAAGTGCCGCTTCAATCGTGGTGCCCATAACAAACTGCTGGCCCATGATCTTCATTGCATATTGCACTGATTTACGAATAGCAGGCTCGCCAATACGGCCCATAGTGCGCTTTAGTAAGCCAAATTGCTCTTCTTTATTCTTATCAGCATAGTTAACCATTTTACCGGTTAGAAGTAGGCCCCAGCTCGACGCATTTACGAATAGTGAATCACTATTACCTAAATGTGAGCTCCAGTCACCTTTGCTAAGCTTATCGCGAATTAACATGTCTTGCGTTTGTGCATCAGGTACACGTAATAGTGCTTCAGCCAAACACATGAGTACAACACCTTCCTCGGAAGACAATGAGTACTCTTCTAGTAATGCGTCTACACCGCCTTGACCGTGTTGGTCTTTACGGATATTCAGTACCATTTGACGAGCACGTTCCCATGCACGAGTACGGGCAGAAACACCAACCTCAGCCAAGGGTAAAATGTGATCGATAACAGTTTCTTCATCAATGCGGTAGAAGTCACGGATCTTTTGACGGATCGGACACTGGGTTGTTAAGTCGCCTTGAAATAGCATAGGTTAAACCCTCTATTGAAAACCTAAATACTACAGAAAGCTTAGCCAAAGGCTGTGATTGCTTTCTTGCCTCATTATTTAAAATGAACGCTGCGTAATTTTGCGGTGGTTAAATTTTAGCCCCTTTGTTCGGAGAAACAAACAACATAAAAAAGGGACATCCATAATAATTTCGAGCATTGTATAGAAAGTGCAGCAGAATGTGCTGTCTTATTTTCGTGAATTACGGTAAATTTGAGTGAGATTAGACCTTCTTGCAGAATTTTATACTGTATGACCACTTCAATAAAAACGCGTATTTTAGATAGGATCGACCATGCAATTTTAGATGAATTGCAAAAAAATGGCCGAATTTCAAATGTTAACTTAGCAAAAGCTGTCAACTTAAGCCCCAGCCCCTGCTTGGATAGGGTTAAGAAGCTAGAGTCAGAGGGCTACATAGAGGGCTACACCGCAAGATTAAATGCTGAGAAGCTTGGGCAGCAGTTGGTCGCACATGTTGAGATAACACTCAAAAGTTCAACAGAGTCAGTATTCGACACCTTTAAACAGCATGTTTTAGAGATCCCCCATGTAGTTGCCTGTGACATGGTCGCTGGAGGGTTTGACTATTTATTAAAAATTCGAGTCTCTGATATGCATCAGTATCGTGAGGTGCTTGGTCAAATTGTCGAAATACCAGGTGTTGGTACAAACCATACTTATATGGTGATTGAGCATGTTAAGCAAGATGTGGGTGTGACCATTTTACCTAAAAGCTGACATCTTTTCAGTGTTGACCATGTGTGGGAAACATACTGATTTATGCCTTTTGTCACTCTAATATAATGAAATAAAATTAGTTTTTTTGTTTTTTTGAATCATGTTTTTACAAAGAAATACATTACAAGGCATTACAAATAGCGTGTTTTTCATAATTCCTTAATCTAGATCAATAAAATGTTAATGTGTGTGAATTTTTAGTTTTTATTGGCAGTTTTTTACCCTAGGCTGACATGAAATTTAGTAGCGAAAGGTAAAACAATGACAACAGCGACGCGTACAAAGGATATTACGCCTTTAGACTCAATCACATTTCAAATTCTCATAGATGACCAACCTATTACTGCTTGTGAAGGCGAAACCGTCCTCTCAGTATTGCAGGCCGCAGACATTAAGCAAGTATGTGAAAACGACAGAAAAGTCGTCACGGGCGGATACTGTGCAATGGGCGTATGCCATTGCTGTCATGTAAAAGTGAATAAACGATACAAGCAAAGAGCATGTCAGACTTTAGTTGAACCCAATATGCAGGTCGAAACTTTAAGTAATCGTTTTAAAGATGTGGGGATTGATCATGAAAAAGTCTAACCCTGTTGTGATTGTCGGTGGTGGGCCATCTGGTACGGCCGCAGCGGCGATGCTTGGAAAGTATCAAATCCCCTCTGTTATCATTGATGAGACCTCTAAAATAGGAGGGGTTATCTACCGGGGACCACTTAGAAGTACAGCCACGCTGCCGCATTTGGACGATAATTTACAACGTGCTATGAGTGCTTTGCGCACTCGTTATGAAAAGCATAAATCGTTCATTGAACTCAAGTTGCAAACTCGTGTTCTGGGGCCAGAGGGCGATCAGCATTTATTATTGAGTGAAGGTGGGGGGCTGGCTACTTTCGAGCACAATGAATTGATCTTGGCCACGGGCTGTCATGAGCGCAGTGTTCCTTTTCCTGGTTGGCAGTTGCCTGGGGTCATGTTACTGGGCGGTGTACAATTACAAATCAAAAGTGGCTTGGTAAAACCGGGCAGTAAAATGGCTTTATTGGGAACAGGTCCACTATTACCCTTAGTGGCGTGTCAGCTGCATAAAGCGGGTGTTGATGTCGTGGGTGTTTACGAAGCGAGCGCCTTCAACAAACTCGCCAAAGAAGCGGTGGCCTTATTACACAAGCCAAAACTGACGCTCAATGGCCTAAGCATGATGAGCTACCTGAAAAAGCATCAAATTCCTTTTCACTATGGTCACGGCATTGTCAGCGCACAGGGAGATAAATACCTAGAGCAAGTATCTGTTGCGCCCTATGATGACCAGTGGCGCCCTGATATGAGTCAGGCCAAGCCATTAGACGTGGATGCGATTGGTGTCGGCTATGGTTTTGTTGCACGCACTCAATTGGCTATGTTACTCGGTATTGAACATGATTACTCTAAAGTAAGTGGTTACATACCTAAACTTGATGATAATTATCAAAGTAGTCAAAAAAATACGTATGTGGTTGGTGACAGCAGTGGTTTGCTGGGAGCAGATGCTGCGATTTGTGAAGGGCAGATAGCGGCGCTCAACATTGTGCATCAACGTGGCCTGCTAGACAGTGCGACTATGGAAAAAGAAAAGCGCAAAATAGAGCGCAAGCATGCACGTATCAAGCGTTTTCGATTTGGCTTTGACCGCTTTAGTGCGCGTCAAACTGGGTTATTGGATTTGCCTCAAGACGATACGGTTGTGTGTCGCTGTGAGCAAGCAACGAAAAAGCAGCTTACTGATGCTATCGCTGAGGGTGTGAAAGATCTAACAACACTGAAAATGCGTACTCGGATTGGTATGGGTGATTGTCAGGGGAAAACGTGCAGTAGCTATGCCCTTGATTTACTCCATCAGGCCGGACATGACAAAAATACAGGGGTCATAAAACCTCGATTCCCGCTTGATCCTATCCCTTTTACTTTTATGGAAGAAACGCTAAATGAACAAGTATGATGTTGTAATTGCTGGTGGCGGTGCTGTAGGCGCTGCGTGTGCTTATTTTTTAAGTCGTGATACAGACTTGAAGATTGCGTTGGTTGATTTAAAAAAACCTGGAAATGCATCCAGAGCATCTGCGGGTGGATTATGGGCCATCGGTGAGTCAGTAGGACTTGGCTGCGGTGTTATATTTTTTAAAACCTTGTCCAAACTGCACAGTGAGGCCAAAGGTGAAGAAGTGCCCACCATGCGTCCGCACCAATTACCAGATTGTTTTTTTGAATTTGCACTTAAATCCAATGATATGTACCCAGATCTATATGAAGAACTGCGTACCAAGCATGATGTAGATTTTAAATTTGAGCGCACTGGGCTTAAGTTTATTATGTATAACCGTGAAGATGAGTTGTACGCCGACCAAATTGTCAGTGGTATTCCCCATTTAAGTGATCAAATCCGTTGGTTGAGTGCTGAACAGCTGAGAGATGAAGAGCCTTATGTCACACCAGATGCCATTGGTGCGATAGACTTTATTTGCGACCACCAAGTGAATCCATATCGTTTGGTTGAAGCATATACTGAAGCTGCAAGGCAAAATGGCGTTGAGCTGTTCTTAAATACTGAAATAGAGTCAGTATTGAAAGAAGGTAATCGAGTGGTGGGGCTGAAAACCGCCGCGGGAGATTTACATTGTGACACGCTCGTTAATGCAACGGGGGCGTGGGCTAATGAGCTGTATAAGCAGGCGACAGGCAAAGATATGCCCGTATATCCAGTTAAAGGACAAATTGTCTTGTCTGAACGTATGCCAAAAATCATGAATGGTTGTATCAGCACCAGTGATTGTTATATCGCGCAAAAAGACAATGGGGAGATCTTGATTGGCTCGTCCACAGAGGAAAAAGGGTTTGATACCACCAATAGCTTAGATAAGATCCAAGAATTGTCCCGTGGGGCAATGAAGTGCTTACCGATTCTCAATGAGTCTAATATCAAGCGTTGTTGGGCTGGCCTCAGGCCAGGCACGCCAGATGAGCTGCCTATTTTGGGTAAAGTGTCTGGTGTTGAAGGGTATCTTAATGCATGTGGTCATTTCAGAACGGGGATTTTGACGTCTGCTATTACAGGTAAATTGATAACAGAACTCGTCACCAATCAGCCTACTTCAATTGATTTGACCCCATTTAATGTCAGTCGTTTTGATAACGATCCTGCATAACTAAACTTACCTTATTGATGACTCACGCTACTGTGTGAGTCATATATTCGACAATTTACATTTTGTGACGATTTTTTAATTTAATTTGGTGGGTATTTTTGTGCTTTTTATCGCATCAGCCTGACTTTATGAGTGAAATTGTTATCATGTAACAGTCAAATTTATATACGAGATAATAATGAAAATTAAGCACTTGTTTGCAGCGATGGCTGCTGTGCTTGGACCGCTAGCAAGCCCTTTAGCGAGCGCCTACAGCACTGAAGATACCCGTTTATTACGATTCCCTGATATTCATAAAGAGCACGTTACTTTTGTGTACTCTGGCGATATCTATGTTGCGAACACCAATACAGGTAAAAGCACGCGTTTAACGGATCATGTTGGGTTCGAAACGTTCCCTAAGTTTTCACCTGATGGTGAAAAAATTGCCTTTGCTGCTGAATATAACGGTAGTCGTCAAATCTACGTGATTAATCGTGATGGCTCAGGTCTGAAGCAACTGACTTATTATAATGATGTAGGCCCTATGCCGCCTCGTGGTGGTTTTGATTACCGTGTATTAGACTGGACACCAGATGGCAAGCATATTGTTTTCCGTGCTAACCGTACCCCTTGGGGCAAACGCATGGGCCGCCCTTATATGGTACCGGTAGAAGGTGGCCTAGAGCAGCCTCTTGCAATTCCTGAAGGTGGCGGCGGTATGCTGTCGGGTGATGGTAGTAAGTTTGTATACACGCCAATTGATCGTGAGTTCCGTACTTGGAAGCGTTCAAGAGGTGGTCGTGCGCAAGATGTATGGGTCTATGATTTAGACAAGAATACGTCTAAGCAATTAACGACACACCGTGCAACTGATCAGCAGCCTACGTGGGTGAATGACAGCATTTACTTCGTTTCTGATAGAGATTACACACTTAACCTTTACAAGTATCGTGAAGGCAAAAAGCCAGTCAAAATGACGGACCATAAAGAGTTTGATGTATTGTGGCCATCAGCAGGTCCTGACTCAATCGTTTATGAAAATGGTGGCTATTTATATCGCTTCAATGAAGCAAATAAAATGACCGAAAAACTGACTATCAATGTCGATGGTGTACGTAAGTCGGCACTACCTTACACTAAGAATGTGAGTAAGTTCATTGATTCAATGGATATCTCACATGATGGCAAACGAGCGGTATTTACAGCCCGTGGTGAGATTTTCTCAGTACCGGTGAAAAATGGTCCTACACGTAATTTGTCACATACCCCAGCAGGTCGTGAAATTGCGGCAACGTGGTCGCCAAATGCACGTTATGTCGCTTATTTAAGTGATGCGACGGGCGAATATGAGATTTATATTAAAGATCGTGCCAACAACAATGCAGTCAAGCAATTAACTGATAATGGGACTATTTGGCGTTTCGATCCTATTTGGTCACCAGACAATACCAAGCTATTATTTGCAGACAAAGACCATATTATTTGGTGGTTAGATGTTGAGAGCGGCAAATTACACAAGATTGACCGTGGTTTGCACGATGAGCGCAGCATTACACAATACACGTGGTCTCCAAACAGCAAAGACTTAGTCTTTGTTAAGAACAACGAAAACCGTTATTCATCGCTTTGGCACTATAACGTCGAGTCTAAAAAGTTAAGCCGCTTAACGGATGATATGACGTCTGAATCAAACCCTACGTTCTCAGAAGATGGCCAGTACATTTACTTCACTTCTGAACGTGACTTTAATTTAGCATTTAGTTCATATGAGTTTGATTATCTGTTTAATAAAGCAACGCGTATTTATTCGGTAGCGGTAAACGACAGCATTCAACCTATCAACACGCTACAAAGTGATGAAACACAGATTGTCGGTGACGATAAAGCGTCAGAAGAGAAGACAGAACTGGACACCAGCATTCAAGTTGATGGCTTTATGGATCGCGTCGTGTCATTACCTGCACCTGCGGGTAATTACTCATCATTGACTGGCGTGAAAGGTGGTGTGTTAACACTGAGCGGTGGCGCCCTGAAGCTTGTTGAAAACAAGGCCGATGGCAAAGTAAATACTGTCGCTAAAGGTGTTAGTGAGTACACAGTCTCTGCAAACCGTGAGCATGTCATTGCACGTGCTGGTAGCAAATATAGTGTGATCAAACCAAAAGCGAAGCAAGATCTGAAAGCGAATCAACTTGATCTTAGCAACATGAACCTGAAGATTGACCCACGTGTTGAGTGGTCACAAATGTACACAGAAGGTTGGCGTACATTGCGCGATTGGTTCTATGACGCAAATCACCACGGTCAAGACTGGGATGCAATCTTGAAGCGTTACCAACCTATGGCCGATGCAGCAGCGCACCGCACAGATATTGATTATGTGTTGAGTGAAATTGCTGGTGAAATCAATGCAGGCCACATTTATGTACAATCAGGTGATGAGCCAAAAGGCGAGCGTAAAAAGCATGGCTTGCTCGGTGCTGAAGTGGCAAGTCATCCGTCAGGTTTTGTGACTCTTAAGCATATCTTTAAAGGCGAAAACTGGCATGAAGACTTCCGTTCTCCACTAGGTGAAACGGGTGTACGTGCAAGAGAAGGTGACTTCATCTTGGCGGTTAATGGTCGTAATGTGAATGAAGTCAGTAACTTCTATGAGTTACTAGAAAATACACAAGGCGAGCAAGTTGAGCTTATTCTTAGCAAATCAACAAGCTTTGACGATAGCTGGAAAGTAACCGTTAAGCCTGTGAAGAGTGAAATCGGTCTACGTTACTTACAGTGGGTTGAAACGCGTAAAGCTTATGTCGATGAATTATCTGGCGGACGTATCGGCTATGTTCATTTGCCAAACACGGCATATGAAGGTAACCGTTCGATGTTCAAGAACTTTATGCCACAAACAACCAAAGATGCGTTGATCATTGATGACCGTTACAACGGTGGTGGTTTTATTCCTGAGCACGTGATCACTTGGTTAGCACGCAAGCCGCTAAACTATTGGAAGCGTCGTGGTGTTACACCAACCAAAACACCTCAGTTTGCTCATGATGGACCAAAAGCCATGCTGATCAATGGCTATTCAAGCTCAGGTGGTGATGCTATTCCTTACTACTTCCGCCAAGCGGGCCTAGGTAAGTTAATTGGTACTCGTACTTGGGGTGGCTTAATTGGTATCTCTGGTAACCCTTACTTAGTTGACGGTGGTCAGGTAATTGCAGCGACCTTCCGTATTCTTGACAATGACGGCAACTGGATCATCGAAAATGAAGGGGTTGTCCCAGATATCGAAGTGATTGATCGTCCAGAGCTTATCCAAGCTGGTAAAGATCCGTCTGTAGAGCGTGCGGTGAAAGAGCTATTAAAAGAGCTTGATGAAAACCCTAAAAAGAAACTCGTTGTGCCACCGGCACCAACTAAGTTTATTGACTAAATAAACGTAATTTTAAAAAAGGAGCTGAAAGGCTCCTTTTTTATTTTGGCCATATGAAGAAAAGTGTGCGTAATGCAATTAATTAACGAGCGGGCCCAAATTCTGTACAAGTGTTTTTTTTATTTGTATGGTAGCTTAAATGTTGGTACATAATCTCAGCCATTTTATTTCACAAGGAGCAAGTTAAGGAGCGCATATGAAAGTTGTATTGATCACGGGTGGGAGCCGAGGTATCGGCGCTGCAACGGCAAAGAAGCTTGCACAGCAAGGGTATGCGGTTGCTATAAACTATAAATCGAATCATGCTGCCGCACAGCAAGTGAAAGAAGATATCTTGAAAGCTGGTGGTAAGGCTCAGTACTTTCAAGCTGATATCAGTCAAGAACAACAAGTAGTCGATTTGTTTCAAGTCGTACAAGCCCACTTTGGACCAGTCACACATTTAGTTAATAATGCAGGTGTGTTGGCCCAGCAAATGCGAGTGGAAGAGATGAATGCTGAGCGCATAAATTGGATGTTGATGCAAAATGTCACCCCGTACTTTATTTGTGCACGTGAAGCGATTAAACAGATGCGTCAAAGTAGCCTTGCTAAGCAGTGCGCGATTGTAAATGTGTCATCGGCAGCGTCATATCTGGGCGGTGCAAATGAATATGTGGATTATGCTGCATCAAAAGGGGCCATTGATAGCTTTACTAAAGGCTTGTCTTTAGAGTTGGCTGCAGAGGGAATACGTGTCAATGGCGTACGCCCAGGTTGTATTTATACAGATATCCATTCGGACGGCGGCGAACCTAATCGAGTGGATAGAGTAGCGGATTTATTGCCGCTAAAGCGTGGAGGCACATCAAAAGAAGTCGCAAACGCAATTGCTTGGCTGTTGAGCTGTGAATCATCTTATGCAACAGGGACATTTATTGATTTGGCTGGGGGCAAATAGACGTCACTCAATTGCCTTTGTTGTTAAGTTTATTGTTTTTTTACTAGGCCTTAGCACTCGTTGCCCTGATACTGTGCTCATCACACTTGCTTTGATATGTGATAGAAAATGTGTTGATTAGAGAGAAAGGAAAATGTCGGCATGTGTGGGTGAGATTAATCACTAGATTGTTATGGGTTGATGTGAATCGCGATGCGGATGTCTAGAACTTTTGGGCAACAGGTTGAGCTCATATTAGTGTTAAGAGCCCACGCAAACATTTTGAGGGGGCTCAATGGCAGTGTTGTTCACCCGTTTTATTTTTTCGAAATTGCGATCAGAGCGTTGTCGCTACTGCCGTCCCAGCAACGCGTGTCTCCGCCCTCTCTATTTTCTAGTACGAGCGCATATTCAGTACCGTATTTCTCGCCTTCTTCGATGGCTTTTAAAACGGGGCCGAGTAAATAAGTATGGGTGTCGTAAATCCAGACTGGTTCCATTTGGTTACCCGTACGGGTGCTTTTATATTGCACTTCAAAATTGCCGTATTTAGACACAACCTTTGTCACAATACCTGAACAAATAAAGACTTTTGCCTGTGCAGCGAAGGTGCTGCCAAGAATGCAAAGGCTGACTAAAGCGCTTAAAGTATGAGTTTTCATTTTTTCTTCCTTAAGTTTAATGGATGCCAACATTGGCGCTAAGAAGATTAAACCTTTGCGATGAATAATTTGTGTACTGTGCATTTCATTTTCATTTAATTTACATTTGTTGAAGCCCGTCACTATCAAGGTATTTATAATAGTAACTGGTGCTATGCAGTTGACCGTGTTTATCGGAAACATAGCAGGGGATCTGACCGGCTTTGGTGTAACCTATGGCTTGATAGAATAGCTCTGCCTTATCGCCGCTTTGGGTATCTAAAACCAGCAGCGTTCGCTTATTTTGCGATGCACTTTGTTCGATATGGCGCATTAATATTGTGGCGTAGCCAGTGCGTTGTGTATTCGGATGAACCAGTAGCTTTTTGACTTCAGCTCGATGCTGACCATTTTCTTTTATGCACAATGAGAGTTGGACTGTTGCAACCAAGGTTTCTCCTTGGAAGAGCGCAAAGAGTTGGCGCTCTTTATTGATGATGGCTTGTGCAACTGATTGCCAATATTGCTGCACCGTATCGAGGTTGGCCGGATCGTGAAAGCCAAGGGATGCGCCTTGCTCAATACAGTCTGTCAGCAGTGCACACAGCTGAACATGCGCATTTAAATCTATGCTATCGAGTTGTTTGATTATTAGCATGCTAACTTCCTTTGTTGAGCTGTTTGATGTCAGCTTCAATAGCATTTAATTGCTGTAATAACTTTTGCTTTTGTTTATAGAGCTTATTTAGTTGTTGTGTATGGCAGGTATTGTGCGTACGTACAGCGCGATATAACGCTTGCTTAGATATTTGATAAGTTTCGGCTATATCACTAATGCTTAATCCATGATTGCTCACCATAGAAACGGCGTGTACGAGCTTTGGCGTATTATTTATCAAGCTAGGTTCCTTAACTGACTTAGTCGTTATATTGAACCTCAGAGTAAGAAAGAATAGTGCCAGAAGTATAAAGTTATAAATTTCAATATATTAACTTTTTTGAGGGTGAGTTAGATGCGCCAAAAAAGGGCTATGTTTCTGAATTTGCACCACATTGAGGCGCATATTGAAGGGTTATGAAGTAAAAGGCATTAAAAAAATGCCTTTTCCATTTTTGAAGATAAGTAACGTTTACTATTTACCAGCAATACCAGTAACAATAAGATACCAACTAAGAGCCACGCAGGTGTGTGACCATGTTTACTAAAAAAACTATGGCCGGATATCAGTTTTAAATCTGTACTGAGAATTCCACTGGTAAACTGCGCAATGGTGACTTGTTGGTTCGAGATAGGATCATATACTCCGCTGATCCCATTATTTGTGACTCTGACCATCGGCCTCTGTAGTTCTAGAGCGCGCATTCTAGCAATTTGCATGTGTTGATGTGGACCATGCGAGTCACCAAACCAAGCATCATTACTGACGGTAAATAAAATATCCGATGAGGTCGTATAATTACCTCTGACCAGTTCACTGAAAGCAATTTCATAGCAAATCGCTGGTAATACATGAATGCCATTTGCAAGTAGATTATTTTGTACCGCGTCCCCACGAGAAAATGATGACATAGGTAAATCAAATAGCGGAGCAAGAGGTCTAAGTAAGTTCTCAAAAGGAACAAACTCACCAATTGGCAGGAGTTGATGTTTTTGATAGCGATTTTTATGTAAGTACTGATATTGCCCTTCGGTATCTTCGTGGTGCTCTTTACCAAGCACAATTAGGGTATTGTATACATTACGTGTGTCGAATTGATAATCAGGAATGCCTGTTATCAAAGCGGTATTGTTAAAGGCAGCGGCTTTATCTAAATTGACCAAATAATCAAAAGCATAATCTTCAATCTCAGGGATTGCTGCCTCTGGCCATACTACCAAATCAACATCAGCCCAATTTGGCCTCGTCATATCTTGATATTTGGACATGGTTGGCCAAAATTGTTCAGGTTGCCAGCGCAGGCTTTGCTGTATATTCCCCTGCACGAGCAATGTTTTTAATTGGTTACCACTGTAATGGGTGTCTGTGCTCTGAGTAGAAAGAACATAGGCGATACAGACTGGCAGCATCGTCATAATAGCCGCTTTATATTGCTTGTAACGGATCAACCAATAAAATGTATAGGCGATCATAATACACAATAAAGTTAAGCCAAATTCGCCTATCCAGGGGGCCAATGTATTGAGTGGAGAATCAGTGAGCGTATAACCAAAACTGAGCCATGGAAAGCCTGTTAAGAGTGTGCCTCTTAAATACTCTGTGATTGCAAAGCCACTGATTAAAAGCGCAAATCGTTGCCAAGGAGATTTACTATAACGGGTAGCAAACGCAAATGCCAAAGCTGGATAAAGCGCTAAGTAAGCACATAACATGGCCATAGCCATGAGTGACAGTACAATGGGCAACCCACCAAACTGTGCAATAGACACATGCACCCAGCTAATGCCCAAGGCAAACCATCCAAAGCCAAATAAAAAGCCGTATTTAGCAGCTTGCTTGGGGGTTGGTTGATCTGTCACGTAAAAGGCGATGGCAAGGCAGACAAAAGTCAGCGGCCAAAAGCCAAAGGGAGCGTATGCAAAAGTCAGCGCACAGCCTGCAATAAGTGCAAGCCATGCGTTTTTATCTTTTGTAAGCGAGGTGAGTTTACTCCGTTGTGTCTTCAACATGTTCTGTTTTTGGAACTGTGACCTGAAGCTGCAATATACGGCGATTATCTGAATTAGTTATTTTGAATTGCAGCGGTCCGACATCAATGGTTTCTCCTTTGCTCGGCATATGGCCAAATGCATGTAGGATGATACCCCCAATGGTGTCAGCTTCTTGTGTATCATAGTCTGTCTTAAAGAATTCATTAAACTCTTCAAGCGGTGTTAATGCTTGCACATTAAACACATGCTTTGACAACTGACGAATATCTTGTTGATCGTCTTCATCATCATGCTCATCCTCAATTTCACCCACAATGGTTTCAAGGATATCTTCGATAGTGACAAGGCCCGATACGCCGCCATATTCATCAATTACAATCGCCATATGGTAGCGTTTTTGTCTAAATTCATTGAGTAAAGTGTCTACACGTTTACTTTCTGGTACTACAATAGCCGGACGCAAATACTCTTTTATTGCAGGTAGCGCACCATTCTGCTGCACTATCAGGGGTAAGAGATCTTTTGCAAGCAAAATACCTTCTACGTGGTCTTTGTCTTCGCAAACGACAGGGAAGCGAGAGTGACTAGACTCTACCATAGCAGGGAGTTGTGATTCCAAGTCTTGCTCAACATCTAGCGTTATCATCTGAGAGCGCGGGATCATAATATCGCGAACTTTAAGTTCAGAGACGCTCAGCACGCCTTCCATCATGTCTTTTGTCTCAGGGTCGATAAGTGCTCGTTCTTGAGCGTCAGCAATGACTTCTACCAACTCTTCTTTATTTTGGGGTTCCCCTTGCAGCATCTGAGTGATGCGTCCCAGCCAGTTTCTGCTAGAAGAACCCTGGCTACTTTGCGAGTTATCGTCGCTCATTGTAGTTCTTTACTCCACTTAGTTAATGTCATCACGATATGGGTCTGCAATGCCCAGATCGGCTAAAAATTCTTTTTCTAGACTTTCCATTTCCATGGCGTCTTGTTCATTTATATGGTCAAAGCCTAACAAATGCAAGCACCCATGTATGACCATATGTGCAAAATGATCATGGAAAGTTTTTTCCTGCTCCTGTGCCTCATTAAAAACCACCTGAGGACAGATAATTAAGTCACCGACTAACGGCAATTCAATGCCAGGCGGTGCTTCAAATGGAAAAGACAACACATTGGTTGGCTTGTCTTTTCCACGATATTGGCTGTTAAGCTCTTGGCTCTCCGCCTCATCGGCAATGCGAATAGTCACTTCGGCGTATTCTCTATACGGCAAAAGTGCTTTTTCGGCCCAACTTTGAAATTGCTGTTCATTGGGTAAATTGTCAAACTCACAGGCGAGTTGTAAATCTACATCGACACTCATGATTCAGGACCTTGTTGCTCAGCAGCTTGTTGTTTTGCCTTTTGCTTAGCGACTTTTTCTTGACGCTCTTGCTCTTCTTTAGCTTCATAGGCTTCCACAATTCGTGCCACAACTGGGTGACGAACGACATCGTGAGATTTAAAGAAGTTAAATGAAATCTCATCGACATTGCTGAGTACTTCAATGGCATGACGAAGACCCGAACGCGCGCCTCTAGGTAAGTCGACCTGTGTAATGTCACCCGTGATGACGGCTTTTGAATTAAAGCCGATACGCGTTAGGAACATTTTCATCTGTTCTGTGGTGGTGTTTTGGCTTTCATCCAAAATGATAAAGGCATCGTTCAAAGTTCTACCACGCATGTATGCCAGCGGTGCTACTTCTATGACATTTTTTTCAATTAAGCGTTCAACTTTTTCAAAGCCAAGCATTTCAAATAATGCGTCATATAAAGGACGTAAGTATGGATCTATTTTTTGCGTTAAATCACCCGGTAAAAAGCCCAGTTTTTCACCAGCTTCAACCGCTGGACGCGTGAGTAGAATGCGTCTGATCTCTTGCCTTTCTAGCGCATCGACTGCAACTGCTACGGCAAGATATGTTTTACCTGTGCCTGCAGGGCCAATACCAAAACTGATGTCATGCGTTAAGATATTTGCCACATATTGGCTTTGATTTGGGTTACGTGGTTTAACAACACCACGGCGAGTTTTAATGAAAACTTCTTTTTCCCATACATTCGGTGCATCTTGTTCTAGGCAATTTGCTTCGGTGATGGCGAGGTGGACATTGTCTGGCTCTATCTCTTTGGCTTTGCCTTTCACTGGCTGAGTATCAACATATAGAGACTTTATAATATCAACAGCGGCTTTTGCTGTAACTTGATTACCCGTTACTTTGAACCAGTTATCTCTGTGTGTAACTTCAACACCTAGGCGGCGTTCAATTTGTTTTAGATTATCGTCAAAAGGACCACAAAGAGAAGAGAGGCGGTTGTTGTCGGCAGGTTCTAGATAAAACTCAATATTTTTTACTTGATTGCTCAAAATGACTTCCTAAGATTGATTGCGCCAGCAAAATGCTGGCGCAAAACAAGTGTTTTATGGTGTAAAGGTTGCAACACCAATCTCATTGGCTTCCGGTTCTGACGGTACACGACTAAGGATATCTGATGGTGCAACATCACGTCGCAAGTCCATTTCAGTCTCAGTTCGGATCAATTCTCCACGCAATGAGTTTGGCAGCGCCTCAGTAATACGCACGTCAACGAACTGACCGATCACTGAGTGTGGACCTTCAAAGTTTACTACACGGTTATTCTCTGTACGGCCACGCAGTTCCATTGGATTCTTTTTCGAAGGGCCTTCAACAAGAATACGCTGTTCAGTATCAAACATTTTACGGCTGATATCTTGTGCCATTTGGTTGATACGGTTTTGTAATAGATACAAGCGCTCTTTCTTTTCTTGCTCTGGTACATCATCCGGTAAGTCTGCCGCTGGAGTACCTGGGCGCGCTGAGTAGATAAAGCTGAAGCTCATATCAAAGCCAATCGCATTGATAAGGTTCATAGTCTCTTCGAAGTCTGCTTTGCTTTCGCCAGGGAAACCAATGATGAAGTCCGAGCTCATGCTTAGGTTTGGACGGATCTTGCGAAGTTTACGGATAGTAGACTTGTATTCAAGTGCAGTATGGCCGCGTTTCATTAAGTTAAGTACACGGTCTGAACCACTTTGTACTGGCAAGTGCAAGTGATCAACAAGCTCAGGTACGTCTGCGTAGGCTTCGATGATGTCTGGCGTAAACTCAACAGGGTGTGACGTGGTATAACGAATACGGTCAATACCATCAATCGCAGCTACATAACGCAGCAGATCAGAGAAGTAGCATACTTCACCATCGTGCATTTCACCGCGATAAGCGTTTACGTTTTGACCCAGTAAGTTCACTTCTCGCACGCCTTGCTCTGCAAGTTGCGCAACTTCTAAAATTACATCGTCAAGTGGACGGCTTACTTCTTCACCACGGGTGTAAGGCACAACGCAGAAAGTACAATATTTAGAGCAACCTTCCATAATTGATACGAACGCCGTAGGGCCTTCCGCTTTTGGCTCTGGTAGACGGTCAAACTTTTCGATTTCAGGGAAAGAAATATCGACTACAGAGCCTTCTTTGCTTTGCACTTGTTTGATCATTTCTGGTAGACGGTGCAGTGTTTGCGGACCGAATACGATATCTACAAATGGTGCACGTTGACGGATTGTGTCACCTTCTTGTGAGGCGACACAGCCACCTACGCCGATAACCAAGTCAGGGTTATCTTCTTTTAATAACTTCCAGCGACCCAACTGGTGGAATACTTTCTCTTGTGCCTTCTCTCGAATTGAACACGTGTTGAGTAGGATCACATCCGCCTGTTCAGCTTCTTCTGTCAGCTGATAGCCGTTAGTGGCATCAAGCAGATCCGCCATTTTCTGGGAGTCATATTCGTTCATTTGACAGCCCCAGGTTTTGATATGCAATTTTTTACCCATTGAAATAAAGCCTCGTTTTCAATTCGATGATCAGCACAACGCCTTGCCAGTTATTAAAAATACCCCAAGAACTGGCAAACACTTACTAAAATAGCTTAAAAAGAGGCGTATTTTATCTGACCTATAGTCACTAGCCAAGTATAGATTTCATCTTTCAAAATGGGGATCAAGGAGGGTTGTAATTATTCGGCTACAATCATGCAAAGAGATCTTTTTTTCACGAATTAAGATACAATGTAATTACACCAGCTAATTTAGGCAAATTTATGAAAAATAACGTGTTGATCGTCGGTGGCGGCATGGTTGGCGCAGCGGCTGCGGTGGAGCTTGCTCGTCAAGGATGTCAGGTCACTGTGATAGAAAATAATCCCATAGATCCGAAAGCCATACTTGAAGGCGAGCAGGTTGACATTCGAGTCTCTGCCATCAACCGTTTTTCAGAAGCGTTATTAGATAAACTAGGTGCAATGCCACTGATAAGGGCGAGCCGCAATGCGCCTTACCACCAGTTAGAGGCGTATGAACGATGCAGCGAGCATTTAGTGTTTGATAGAGCCGATGTATCCACTTCTCATCTAGGCCACTTAGTAGAGAATAGTATTATTCAAGCGTCGCTTTGGTCACAGTTTGAAGACAATGATATTCAGGTGGAAACTGTCACTGAGGCCCCCATCGCGATTGAGCAGCACTTAAGCAGTATAGATCTGGTTTACCCTCAGCAGCGTTTTAGCGCGGACCTCGTTATTGCAGCCGACGGTGGTCGCTCTGCGCTTCGCAGTCTTGCAGGCATTGGCGTAACAGGGTGGCAATACCAGCAGCACTGTATGGGCATTCTGATCAAGCTTGATGGACCGCAACAGGTGAAAACGTGGCAAGAGTTTAAACCCACCGGCCCAATCGCCTTTTTACCCATGCAAGCACCTTATGCCAACTTAATTTGGTATCACCATGGAGCTGAGCTCAAACGCTTAAAAGGGTTATCTAATGAGGCGTTAAAACAAGAAATATTAGCGCACTTTTTTGACTTACCGGGAGATTTTACCGTTGAGCAAAGCGCTGTATTTCCACTTGCGCGTCAACATGCCAATCAATATAGCAAAGGACGTTTGGTGTTAGTGGGTGACGCAGCCCATACGATTAATCCACTTGCGGGGCAGGGCGTTAATCTTGGTTTTAAAGATGTGGCCGCACTTGGCGGGTGCTTGCAAGGCTTTGATGATGTTGGTGAGCTTGCTCGTCTTCATCAATATGAAAAAATGCGTCGCAAAGATAATTTGTTAATGATGAGCATGATGGACGCTTGCTATTTTGGCTTTTCAAATGAGATTAAGCCGCTCAAATCACTGCGAAGTCTTGCGTTAAAAGTGGCAAATAAAGCGGGCCCCATTAAACGCGAAGTGCTTAAGCATGCGATGGGTGGTAGTTTTTAATTAAATTATTAGGAGAAGAAATTTGATAAGCTATCCAAGGTTGTTTCACTCTTCTCCTACTTTCCTACGTTATAAACTGCCAATTAATCGAGTTCTATCTATCACCTGGATTAGTGCTTGTTTATCAAACTGACCGTCAACTTGAAGCAGCCAATCACTATTTTCAGATAACAAGAAAGCAGTGTTTTGACCGGATGAACTCAGGGCTGAAAATATATAACTCTCTTTTCGTTTTTGAACATATAGTTCGGACCCATCAACTTGACCAAAAATAGCGCTGATCTCCTGACCACGTTTATTCTGTTGTTGAACAGTGCCATCAAATAATTGCTCTAGAAAGGCGCGTGGGGTTAAGCCATATTTTTTTGGCAAACCAGCAAGTGCAATAGAAGCTGGCAACCAATTAAAAAATAGCTCTGAGCGTTTATCATTTATTATGAGAGAATAAGTAGCGTCGCTAAAAGTATGAAATGAGAGTTTACTAGTTTGCTCTGGGGAAGCACAGTACGTGAAGTGCTTTAGTGAGACTTCAATATTTGGAGATGCACAGTAGTTTATTGTGACTGTTTTAGCACTGACTAATACAGGTAATAATGTCAAAATGAGCAAGGCGAATGTTTTCACTGTTATATTCCTAAAGCAGCGACTTGTAAGTGTCTACGGTAGCCCCAGATCACCGATTTCGCACAAGAAAGGGATTGCTTTTGCTCTAATTGTGCTAATACGCTTTGTGTAAAGTTTTTCGCTATCCATGAAATAGAAGCTTTTCCACCTGTTGGTTCTGGTACCCAATTGAGAGCTTCTGTGCACTCTTTTGTTTTTTGTACCATTTCACCGAAGATCTCTGCTACTTTTGGATTTGCTTCGCCTTTAAAGGTTAAATTTAATCCTGCGCCTTTGTAAAATGAGTTAATTGCTGCTTTGACTTTATCTTGTTCGGTCATGAAAATAATCCTTTATTCTCAACTAAGAATGAAAGAACATAACATGTCTATTTTTGGTTATAAATTGAGATTTAATAAAGATGTGATATCTAGATGAGTTAAACATGGTGCGGAAGGAGAGACTTGAACTCTCACATCCGAAGATACTGGAACCTAAATCCAGCGCGTCTACCAATTCCGCCACTTCCGCAATGTTTAATAATTATCTTTGAAGATAATTGGCTGGAGTACCAGGATTTGAACCTGGGAATGGCGGGATCAAAACCCGCTGCCTTACCGCTTGGCGATACTCCAACTGGGGTAGTCGATTATTTCAGTTCTTATCGAGAACATGGTGCGGAAGGAGAGACTTGAACTCTCACATCCGAAGATACTGGAACCTAAATCCAGCGCGTCTACCAATTCCGCCACTTCCGCATAGTGTTATCTCATAAAGAGATGGCTGGAGTACCAGGATTTGAACCTGGGAATGGCGGGATCAAAACCCGCTGCCTTACCGCTTGGCGATACTCCAACTGAGGTAGTCGATTATTTTAGTTCTTATCGAGAACATGGTGCGGAAGGAGAGACTTGAACTCTCACATCCGAAGATACTGGAACCTAAATCCAGCGCGTCTACCAATTCCGCCACTTCCGCATAGTGTTATCTCATAAAGAGATGGCTGGAGTACCAGGATTTGAACCTGGGAATGGCGGGATCAAAACCCGCTGCCTTACCGCTTGGCGATACTCCAACAAAGGTAGTCAAAGTTGTTTTAGTTCAAACTTTAAGAACATGGTGCGGAAAGAGAGACTTGAACTCTCACATCCGAAGATACTGGAACCTAAATCCAGCGCGTCTACCAATTCCGCCACTTCCGCATGTATTTTCTTATAAAGAAAATGGTGGCTATGCCCTGATTTGAACAGGGGACCCCATCATTATGAGTGATGTGCTCTAACCAGCTGAGCTACATAGCCATTGGCTGGAGTACCAGGATTTGAACCTGGGAATGGCGGGATCAAAACCCGCTGCCTTACCGCTTGGCGATACTCCAACGAAACTTCAAACCTAATTTGTTGGTCCCAGGATTTGAATCTGGGGGTGAATGAGTGAGGGATCAAAACCTCTCTCTTCTGTCCTTACCGCTTGGCGATACTCCAACGAACGATTATTTTAGTTCTTATCGAGAACTTGGTGCGGAAAGAGAGACTTGAACTCTCACATCCGAAGATACTGGAACCTAAATCCAGCGCGTCTACCAATTCCGCCACTTCCGCACATTAGGGTAGTTAGTTTTAAAGTTGCTAATCAACTTGAAAAATCATGGTGGCTATGCCCTGATTTGAACAGGGGACCCCATCATTATGAGTGATGTGCTCTAACCAGCTGAGCTACATAGCCATCTCTTTTTCGATTATCACCATCGCTGGTGCGGGGCGTATTATGCGTATATGCCCCCATGCCGTCAACACCTTTTTTCGAAAAAATTTCGTATCACAGATTGTTTGCAGATAAATTAAGCGAAACGGCTTGTTTTTATACCAAAACAAACAGGAAAGTACAATTATCGACAACAACCAAGGTTAAAAAAATATAGGCATGCTTTGTACCTTTTAAGGTAAAAAGTGCAATAGGGGCGTTTTTGAATAGATAAAAGCGTCGAGCGGACACAAAAAAAGCCCTGAATGAGGGCTTTTTTAGTCATTGTATAAGAGAGGTCATTAAACGTTGAACAAGAAGTTCATTACGTCGCCATCTTTTACGATGTAATCCTTACCTTCTTGACGCATTTTACCTGCATCTTTTGCACCGCTTTCACCTTGGTATTCAATGTAGTCATCAAAACCAATTGTCTGTGCACGAATAAAACCACGCTCAAAGTCAGTGTGAATTTTACCAGCAGCTTGTGGTGCCGTTGCGCCAACAGGAATGGTCCAAGCGCGCACTTCTTTTACACCCGCAGTAAAGTAGGTTTGTAATTTAAGAAGTTCGTAACCGCCGCGGATCACTAAGTTAAGACCTGGCTCTTCAAGACCAAGATCAGCCATGAACTCAAGCTTGTCTTCTTCTTCAAGTTCAGACAGCTCTGATTCAATCGCAGCACATACTGGGATCACAACCGCGTCTTCAGCAGCTGCAATTTCACGCACTTTGTCTAAGAATGGGTTGTTTTCGAAACCATCTTCTGTGACGTTGGCGATATACATTGTCGGTTTGATCGTTAAGAAGTTAAGCGGCTTGATAGCAGCAAGTTCTTCTTTAGTTAGCTCTAAAGAACGCAGTGTTAGGCCTTCATCAAGGTGTGCTTTAACTTTTTCTAATACGTCGTTTTGGAATTTCGCTTCTTTATCGCCGCCTTTTGCTTTTTTAGCATTACGTTGTGCTGCGCGATCTGCTGCTTCCATATCTGATAAAACAAGCTCAGTATTGATAACGTCAATATCATCAGCAGGGTTAACTTGACCCGAAACGTGTACGATATTTTCATCTTCAAAACAGCGAACAACATGGCCAATGGCATCTGTTTCGCGAATGTTTGCTAAGAACTGGTTACCTAGACCTTCACCTTTTGAAGCGCCTTTTACCAGACCGGCAATATCAACAAATTCCATCGTTGTTGCGATGGTCTTTTGTGGATTAACAATCGCAGCCAGTTGGTCTAGACGAGGATCCGGAACGGCAACAACGCCTGTGTTTGGTTCGATTGTACAAAACGGAAAGTTTGCGGCTTCGATCCCCGCTTTAGTTAATGCATTAAATAGGGTTGATTTACCAACGTTTGGTAAACCCACAATGCCACATTTAAAACCCATAATTTTGAACCTTCAGTTAATCAAATTGTTGCCGTATAAAAATACTTTACGGCTTAAATGAATGTAGTCTGTTTTGTGCTTTTAACACACCGTCTTTCGCTAAAATTTCCATGCAACGAACCGCTTCATCAACGACCGCATCAATTTTTTCTTGGTCAGCTTTTGGTGCTTTACCCAATACCCAGCCCGTGACTTTGTCTCGGTGGCCTGGGTGACCAATGCCTATTCGCAAGCGCATAAATTCTTTGTTATTGCCAAGCTTAGAAATAATGTCTTTCAAGCCATTATGTCCACCATGACCACCGCCTTTTTTAATTTTGGCTATACCTGGGTCCATATCCATTTCGTCATGTGCAACGAGAATGTTTTCAGCTGGAATTTTAAAAAAGTTTGCAAGGCTTGAGACCGCTTTGCCACTTAAATTCATATAAGTGGTGGGAATAAGCAATTTGAATTCTTGATTATTGATAAGTACTTTGCCCGTAAGGCCATGATACTTAGAGTCGGGTTTGAGAATGCAATTGTAGCGTTTTGCCAGTTCTTCTATGAACCACGCACCGGCATTGTGACGAGTGTTTGCATATTCGGGGCCTGGATTAGCCAGGCCCACAAGCATTTGAATATTATTCAAGGTGTTAACACCTTAAAAATTACTCAGCAGCTTCTTCAGCTTCTTCTTCAGAAGCAGCGCCTTTAGGAGCGTTTAAAGTAACAACAGCTTGGTCGTGGTCCGCACCTTTAGCTAGTTCTACTGAAACAACACCTGCAGGAAGTACAACGTCAGAAAGGTGTACAGTTGCACCTACTTCTAGCGCAGCAACATCAACTTCTACGAACTCAGGAAGCTGAGCTGGTAGACATGTGATTTCGATTTCTGTTACGTGGTGAGCAACAGTGTTACCGCCTTTAGTAGCAGCTTCTTCGTTGATGAAGTGTACTGGTACTTTAGTGTGGATCTTCTGAGAAGCATCAACACGTTGGAAGTCTAAGTGAGTGATCTTAGGCTTATATGGGTGACGCTGGATGTCTTTAACGATAGCTTCAACAGACTCACCGCCAATGTTTAGCGTAAGGATGTGAGTGTAGAAACCTTCGTCTTCTTGCATGTGGATCACTTTGTTGTGATCTAGAGTAAGAGAAACAACTTCTTTACCTAAACCATAAAGGATTGCAGGAACTTTCTCAGCGCGACGTAGGCGGCGGCTCGCACCAGTACCTAATTCTACGCGTACTTCAGCGTCTAAAACGTATTGTGACATAACTGTCTCCAAAATATTTAAAGTTAATAATGTCAGAAAACTCGCGACCAAATTTTCTGGCGTATACCTATCAAGCTGACAAGTTTGTCTGCCCAGTAGGTAAAAAAGGCGCGCTAATATAGCACTATCATGGCTAGATTAAAACCATTAGAGCAATAAAAAAGCACCCAACGGTGCTTTTTTATTTAATCTTGCAATGAATTAGTGTTCAAACATTGCCGAGATTGATTCTTCGTTGCTGATACGGCGAATAGTTTCTGCCATCATGTCAGCTAAGGTTAACACTTTAACCTTATCAATTGCGCGAAGCTCGTCAGACAATGGAATAGAGTCTGTTACGATCACTTCGTCGATCACTGAGTTACGTAAATTCTCAGCAGCATTACCAGATAAAACTGGGTGCGTTGCATAAGCGAATACACGCTTAGCACCATGCTCTTTCAGTGCAGCAGCAGCTTTACATAACGTGCCACCTGTATCAATCATATCGTCAACGATAATACAGTCACGGCCTTCTACGTCACCGATAATGTGCATTACTTGTGATACGTTCGCTTGAGGACGACGCTTGTCGATAATCGCAAGGTCTTTGTCGTCTAGTAGTTTTGCAATAGCACGCGCACGTACTACGCCACCAATGTCTGGTGATACGACAACGACATCATCGAAATCACGCTCTTTCATGTCTTCGATAAGTACTGGGCTACCAAATACGTTATCTACTGGGACATCGAAGAAGCCTTGGATTTGTTCTGCATGTAGATCCACAGTTAAAACGCGGTCAACACCTACACTTGATAGGAAGTCTGCTACCACTTTAGCGGTGATAGGCACACGTGCTGAACGAACGCGGCGGTCTTGACGTGCATAACCAAAATATGGGATCACTGCGGTAATACGGCCCGCAGAGGCACGACGAAGTGCATCAACCATTACGATAAGTTCCATTAGGTTATCGTTTGTTGGCGCACAAGTTGATTGAATAATAAAGACGTCTGAACCACGTACATTTTCATTGATTTGAACGCTGATCTCACCGTCACTAAAACGGCCTACAACGGCATCACCTAACTCAATAAATAAACGTTTTGCAACTTTTTGAGCTAGCTCGGGTGTTGCGTTACCAGCGAAGAGCTTCATGTCGGGCACGGTAGGGTTCCTCAGGCACTGAATTTTTGGACTAACATGCAAAGACTAAAATAGCACAGTCAATACAGGCTAACTTAAACTAATTTACTTCTCTTTGTTTAGCCACGTAGCTAATTGCTTGTGAGTAATTGACTCACTTGCACTTTTGGCTACAAAGCCTTGCCAAGATGACGGCATTTTCTGGAGTACACGCAGTGCTGTTTGCTCGTCGTCAAAAACTGCAAAACAGCAACTTCCAGTTCCAGTCATTCTTGACGGCGCATATTTTAGCAACCACGTCAGGGTCTTTTCAACCTCAGGGTAAAGCTTTTTAACTAACTCTTCGCAGTCATTGTGTGTATCGGCCATTTGCCATGGCGTTTTTAGTTTCGCTGTACTGCGTGGTAAGTCCGGATCTGTGAACACTTTTACGGTACTAACATGGACGCCTGGTGCGACGACTAAATACCACTTTTCAGGGTAATCAAAAGGGGTTAAAACTTCCCCAACACCTTGGGCTAGCGCGGTTTTACCGTGAACAAAGACAGGGACATCTGCACCGAGTTGTAATCCTATTTTTGCCAGCGCTTGCAGTGTCAGATTACATTCCCAAAGCGTGTTTAGGGCAAGTAGGGTAGTCGCCGCATCAGATGAACCACCGCCCACTCCTCCGCCCATAGGCAAGTGTTTCGTTAAATGTACGTTTATCCCTTTTTTCACCGCTCGATAGGGTAAAAGCGCTTTGGCTGCTTTGTAAATAAGGTTATCTTTATGATTGATCCCCGCCACATCACCTTCAATTTGGATGTCATCGTCTTCAATTAGCTCAAAACTAAGTTCATCGCCAAAGTCGAGCATCGTGAACAGGCTTTCCAATTCATGATAGCCATCCGCTCTACGGTTATTGATATGCAAAAAAAGATTGAGTTTCGCGGGCGCTGTTAAAGTGAGTTTGGTCATTGTGAGTCGAACTGCCATGCATTAATTTGAACTTTGATTGTAATATCTTGATGCGTGAGTGTCAGCCTTGCTGGCAGCGTTAGGCCATTGAAATTACGATAGCGTTGATAATTGATGGTCCAAATCTGTCCTTGCTCATCCTGCCAGCTGGCTTGTTGGATATTGCCCGCTTTATTGAGCTTATAGGCATCCTCAAAGCGAGTTGCAGTGAACCAGTTTGGTGCTTGCATTATTGGCAATTGCCAACCACTTACACGCCGAATAAGTGATGCGCTTTCGGGTCCTGTATAAGACTTGCCATCTACGACCAGTTCACTATATTGATCTAGTTCTACAAGTTTTAAAACTTGGGTACCGATGAAGCTGGTAAGGGTGAGAGTTTGTTTATTATTGATGTATTGCCAATTGAAGTTGACTGACTGTCTATCGTCGGGGGCAATAAAGGCGATTTTGCCCCGCGCTTGCCATTTACTAAACTCGGCAAGGGTATTTAACGTCGCTTGTCCCTGAACCGGGTGCTGTGGAGACTGCGCACATCCGCCTAGAAACAAAAAAAACATGAGCAAAATCAAATGAAATTGTTTCAAATGAGGTTCCTTACTTTCCATATTCGATTGATTTTTGGTAAAATTGGCCGCTTTAAAGCAGGGCTTGGGCAACACTGGCATTTATGACCATCATCGCACTTGGTATTAATCACAAAACCGCTTCCGTCGAATTACGAGAAAAAGTTGCTTTTTCACCAGAGCAATTGTCTCGTGCTTTGGAGCAGCTCAATCAGTTACCAGAATTTCATGAATCTGTGATTGTGTCTACCTGCAACCGTACCGAAATCTATTGTAGCCTCGACAACACTAATTCCCAAGCGGTTCTCGATTGGCTTGCGAATTTTCACGCAATCTCGCAGCAAGAGTTAGCGGATAATGTATATATTCATCAAAATCAAGATGCCGTAAACCATTTGATGCGAGTAGCTTGTGGTTTGGATTCGTTGGTATTGGGCGAACCACAAATTCTTGGCCAGATAAAGCAGGCTTATAACAGCTCGAAACACCATCATGTTATCCAGCCTATGTTTGAGCGCTTATTTCAAAAAACTTTCTCTGTGGCAAAGCAAGTACGGACTGAAACAGAAATTGGCGCCAGTGCTGTTTCTGTCGCTTATGCTGCGGTGAACCTTGCAAAGCATATCTATGGTAAACTCGATAAGACGAAAGTATTGCTGATCGGTGCAGGTGAAACCATAGAGTTAGTTGCTAAACACCTCTCTCAACATCACCCGCAGCACATTACTGTTGCAAACCGAACGATTGAGCGGGCTAAAAATCTCGCTGAGGAAATTGGTGGAGATGTGATCTCTCTTGCTCAGCTGCCAGATGAATTACAGCATGCCGATATCGTGATAAGCTCGACAGCGAGTACTTTACCTATAATTGGTAAAGGGGTGGTAGAACAAGCATTAAAGCAAAGAAAGTATCGTCCTATGTTGTTTGTTGATATCGCAGTGCCAAGGGACATTGAGAGCCAAGTTAATGAATTGGATGCTGCTTATTTATACACGGTTGATGACTTACAAGCCATTGTTAATGAAAACATCGCCAGTCGCGAACAGGCGGCAACACAAGCACAGGCGATCATTGATGATAAAACCAGAGAGTTTGCAGATTGGCAGCGCTCTTTAAAATCGGTTGATGTGATCCGCCAGTACAGAACATCAGCACAAGAAATAAAATTAGAGCTCGTGGAAAAGGCTGTAAATCAGCTACAATCGGGTAAAGATTCAGAAAAAGTCATGCTTGAACTAGCAAATAAGCTAACCAATCGACTCACTCATGCTCCAACACACGCGATTCAAAAGGCCGCGAAAGAAGGGGATATGGAGCGATTGATGGTACTTAAGCAGGCATTAGGTATTGAACAGGAATAAAATTTAGATGAAAGAGTCTGTCTATCGTAAGTTAGAAACCCTAGTAGAGCGTCATGAAGAAGTAGAAGCGATGCTAGGCGATCCTGAAGTGATTGGCGATCAGAACCGCTTTCGCGCACTTTCTAAAGAGTACTCAGAGCTTGAAGATGTCGTAAAAACATTTACTTCCTACCAGCAAGCACAAGAAGATGTTGCTACAGCAGAAGAGATGTTGAAGGATTCGGATCCAGATATGCGCGAAATGGCGCAAGAAGAATATAAAGAAGCGAAAGCCGCGATTGTTGAGCTAGAAGATCAACTACAAGTGTTGATGCTACCTAAAGATCCGAAAGATGATAACAACGTTTATTTAGAAGTACGTGCGGGAACCGGTGGTGACGAGGCTGCTATTTTCGCCGGTGACTTATTCCGTATGTACAGCCGCTATGCTGAAACGCAGAAGTGGCAAGTAGAGGTCGTGAGTGCCAATGAAGGTGAGCATGGCGGTTATAAAGAAGTAATTGCTAACATCAAAGGTGATGGTGTGTATGGCAAGCTGAAGTTTGAGTCGGGCGCACACCGTGTTCAACGTGTCCCTGAGACCGAATCACAAGGCCGTGTTCATACTTCTGCGTGTACTGTGGCGGTAATGGCTGAAATCCCAGAGGCAGAAGCCATTCAGATTAACCCTGCTGATCTAAAAGTAGATACGTTTAGAGCATCAGGTGCCGGTGGTCAGCACGTTAACAAAACAGACTCTGCAATTCGAATCACCCACATTCCAACTGGTGTCGTGGTAGAGTGTCAGGATGAGCGTTCTCAGCATAAAAACCGTGCTAAAGCCTTGTCTGTACTTGGTGCTCGACTACAGCAGGCTGAAGATGAAAAGCGTCAAGCCGCAGAGGCCAGTGAACGTCGTAACCTAGTGGGTAGTGGTGACCGCTCTGAGCGCATCCGTACATATAACTATCCTCAAGGTCGTATAACGGATCACCGTATCAACTTAACTTTATATCGTTTAAATGAAGTGGTTGGTGGTGAATTGGGCGCCATTATTGATCCACTCCTTCTTGAGCACCAAGCAGACTTACTTGCTGCGATGGGTGATGATTAAGGTGAGTTCCATCTCCAATGCCCAAGCAATTGCTTGGGCAACGCAGCAACTAATTGATCACTCTGACTCCCCTAAACTTGACGCAGAAGTCCTGTTACTTCACATTCTTGATAAACCTCGCAGCTACTTGTTTACTTGGCCTGAAGCCGAGTTATCTGATAAACATCATCAATTGTTTGAAGAACACATTGCAAGGCGGATGAATGGCGAACCAGTTGCGCATATAACCGGAGAGCGCGAGTTTTGGAGTCTCCCATTCTACGTCAACAACAGCACTTTAATCCCAAGACCTGATACCGAAACGTTAGTAGAGTACGCCCTTGGCTTAGCACTGCCTCGGACTGCAAAAGTTCTTGATCTAGGTACCGGTACGGGGGCGATAGCCTTGTCATTGGCCAGCGAGATGCCAACTTGGCAGGTATGGGCTGTTGATTACTCAGAGGATGCAGTTGCGTTGGCACAACGCAACTGCCAGAGACATACACTAAACAATGTGACTATTGCACAAAGTGATTGGTTTTCAAATGTACCAGATCTGCAATTTGATTTGATTGTCAGCAATCCTCCATACATTGAAAATGATGACATACATCTATCGCAAGGGGATGTGCGCTTTGAACCGCTTTCAGCTTTAGTTGCCGAAGAAAGTGGCTATGCGGATATACGTCATATTGCATCGCAAGCCAGAGAATACCTGAGCTCAGGTGGTTTTATACTGGTAGAACATGGATTTGAGCAAGGCAGTGGTGTGAGAGAGATTTTTGCACAAATGAACTATCGCAATATACTTACAATAAAAGATATGGCAGGCTGTGATAGAGTAACTGTGGCACAGATGCCATAGTGATGCGTTGAATGCATTAAATATTTTTGAATTATAGCCCGCGTCAAATAAGCGTTAAGGACTCTCTATGGATGATTTTTTGTTTTCAGATGAGCCGACTGATATCACAGAAACGGAGCAGAGTGGCACTTGGAAAGTCATTATTGTTGATGATGAACCAGAAGTACATGCGGTCACCAAACTGGCGTTAAGTGATTTTGAGTTTCAAAAGAAGAAACTTGAGTTTCTCAGTGCATACTCAGGGGAGGAAGCAAAACAAGTAGTGACAGATCACCCTGATGCAGCGATTGTACTGCTCGATGTGGTGATGGAAACCGATGATGCGGGTTTAAAAGTAGCGCAGTTCATTCGCGAAACGGCCAAGAATAATAACATTCGTATTATTCTCAGAACCGGACAACCAGGCCAAGCTCCTGAGCGACAGGTTATTGTTAATTACGACATCAATGATTACAAATCCAAGACTGAACTGACCGCACAAAAGTTATTTACCGTGGTGATGTCTAGCTTGCGCTCTTACCGTGATATTTTATCCATCGACCAATCTCGTCAAGGTCTTGAAAAAATTATCACCGCTTCTCGTGATATTTTTGCGACGCACTCGATTGAACAGTTTATTGAAGGCGTAATGCAACAGCTTACCTCGCTATTAGGGACTGTAGATGAAGCCATGTATGCAACGTCTTTGGTTGCCAGCAATGAACCTGATACCTGTAGTGAAGACCTTGTGGTATTTACGGGTCGTGGAGAGTTTGCTAAGAGTGAAGGTAAACCTATCCAAGACGTGTTAAATGAAGAGCAAATTCAAGCGTGTAAACAGGCGCTGAATGAAAAAAGCATTGTATACAAAGACAATTATTTATTCTCGTACTGCTCAAGTGAATATAATCACGCCTCTATGCTATTTGTTTCTGGGATCCCAGAGTTTTTAACCGATACGCAAAAACATTTAATCGAAATTTTTTCTCAAAACGTACAACTTGCATACGAAAATGTGCAGTTACAGGCGGAAATTGAAGATACGCAACAAGAGCTGGTTTACCGCCTAAGTGAAGCTTTGGAAATGCGCTCGACAGAATCAGGCAATCACGTAAAACGTGTTGCGCACATTTGTCATGCACTTGCCGTTGGGTATGGACTTGGAAATCGAGAAGCTGATTTAGTTCGTATTGCCTCACCGCTTCATGATGTAGGCAAAGTCGGTATTCCGGACGCGATATTGAATAAGCCTGCAAAATTGGATGACCAAGAATGGACGGTCATGCAAAGCCATGCTAAAAAGGGCTATCAGTTATTGCGCGATTCAAAGCGCGAAATTGTCAATGCTGGAGCGTTAATCGCCAGAGATCATCATGAGAAGTGGGACGGCACTGGGTATCCTAAAGGAACAAAAGGTGAAGATATACACGTGTTCGGCCGTATTGTAGCAATGGCTGATGTATATGATGCGCTGCGTCATCGCCGTTGTTACAAAGAAGCATGGGATTTACCTGAAGTTGTGAAAGAAATAAATAATCAAAGCGGAAAACACTTTGACCCTAAACTAGTCACCGTGTTTAACGATATTATTGATGATCTAGAAGCAATTCTTGCCCGTTATCCAGATAAACAATGAGGTTAATGTGGACTACCTTGTACTCAAACATACGCATATGGTGTTTGCGATACTTAGTATTGTATTGTTTTATACCCGCTCAGTATCACGCTTAACTACGGGTAAGCTTGCAAAGAATAAGTTGGTTTTTATTTCCAGTCATGGCGTGGATACGCTGTTGCTTGTGTCTGCGGTATATTTAGCCGTAACACTTGGGATGAAGCCATCTTCTCAGCCATGGTTGATGGAAAAGATCATATTAGTTGTTGGCTATATCGGGCTTGGGTTTGTCATTGCAAAGTCAAAACATAAATCAAAACAAATCCCTGCGCTTGTAGGAGCTACATTAGCTTTGCTTGCCATTGGCTACCTTGCCAGCACAAAGAGTGCGTTTATTCTTTAAAGTTCTTCAATAATACTTACCTCATGTGACTGAGCTATCCGGTAAGTTGCATGAGTGTGAGTAAAATTTCCCCTTGGGAATGGACTAAAAAGTGTTACACTAGCGGCTTATTATTTTCACATGGGTTAGCAGTACAGTCTATGACGGATACTTGGTTTGATGAACAACAAGAATTAGGTATGGATTATTCCGTTCCTGCATTAATTCGTAGCATTTATGCTGAACAGCGATGGGATGCGCAAGCCGACACCGAACAAACGCTGTGCCAATTGGCTGAGCTAGAGCTGGCAGTTGATGAAATGCGTGTGAAGGAAAAAGACCCTCATAAACGTGTCGACTTAATACTGGATACGTTTTATACCAAATGGCTATTTAGTGGTACAGGTCAAAAGGTACCAGAATATCTACTTAATAATATTAGTTATGTGATTAAAATGCGCAGTGGTACCAGCACTGCTTTAGCGATTTTACTTTCGCATTTACTAGAACGTGCAGACTTTAATGCCACGGTTGCACTGCTGCAAAGTGAAGTGATGGTACATGTTGCACTAAGCAGTGAAGAAGGCTATATCATAGACCCAAGCTCTGGTCAGCAATCATGGTATGTCACGCCTGAAAATGATACTGAGCAAGACCAAGAGCCAATGGAATTGGTAATTGGCGATGAGATATTTAAGCTTTATCTTGCGCAGCAAAAGTGGTCTTTTATAGCCGCGGAAAAATTTAGTCATGCATTAAGTTGTGTTGAGTTACTGATGGAGTTGTTGGGGGATGACCCGTATGAACGGCGCGATCGGGGCTATCTGCTCAATCAACTAAACTGTCCAAAAATGGCCAAAGATGATCTACAGTATTTTGTAGATGAGTGCCCAGATGACCCTACCATTGAGCTGATACAAAGCCAAATAGAAGAACTCGCTGACCATAATAATATACTGCACTAGTCAGTTATTTATCATTTTAGCCTCAAGTGTTTCAATACACTTGGGGTTTATATTACTGAAAGTAAAATTCTCACGTTCGACTATGCGCGAGTAGTCAAACTACACATAAGGCTATATGCTCAAAACACTTTATTACAGCTAGCGACTGAACTAAGTCTCCAAAGTGACGTACAAATCGATACTTGCGACAAGGTGCAGTTATGTCTTAAACGATTTATAGCGTGTTAATTAATTAGGGACTATGCTTGGATTGTCACTCGTGCATCCCTCTTCTAAGAGAATAAAAAATACAGTGTGCTTGGTAATCGAGTTGAACATCTGCTTGATACCAGTCTAAATTGGATTGAAATATGAATACACAGATTATAAAAGTTGGAAACATTGAAGTTGCAAACGACAAACCGTTTGTCCTATTTGGTGGAATGAATGTACTTGAGTCGCGAGACTTGGCGATGCAAATTGCAGAGCATTATGTAGAAGTCACCTCGAAGTTAAATATTCCTTATGTTTTCAAAGCGTCGTTCGACAAGGCTAATCGCTCTTCGATCAATTCATACCGTGGTCCAGGTATGGAAGAGGGGCTGAAAATTTTTGAAGAAATAAAGAAGACCTTCAATGTTCCTGTGATCACCGACGTACATGAACCATTTCAGGCAGCGCCAGTTGCTGAAGTGGCAGATGTGATCCAGCTACCGGCATTTTTAGCGCGTCAAACAGATTTAGTTGTCGCCATGGCAAAAACAGGCGCGGTGATTAATGTGAAAAAACCCCAGTTTTTAGCGCCGCATGAAATGCGTCATATCATTAAAAAGTTGAATGAAGCGGGCAATGACCAAGTCATTTTATGTGAACGTGGTAGTAGCTTTGGTTACAACAATTTAGTGGTTGATATGTTGGGTATGGATGACATGAAACATATGGCGCCAGTGATTTTTGATGCAACGCATGCATTGCAGCGCCCTGGTGGTCGAGCTGATTCTGCTGATGGCCGCAGAGCACAAGCCGCAGAACTTGCACGCAGCGGAATGGCATTAGGCTTAGCTGGATTATTCATTGAAGCACACCCGGATCCAAATATCGCTAAATGTGATGGCCCATGTGCGCTGCCTTTGGATAAATTGGAAGGTTACTTAAAGCAAATGAAAGCGGTCGATGAATTAATCAAAAGCTTTGATGCGCTAGATACAAGCGCAAGCGTTTAACTCGGCTAATGAGTTAGGCCGGGCAGTGACCATAGGATGGTGGTTGCCCACTGATACAACAACATAAAATATAACAACATGTAAAGGCGTCCTGCTATGGCAAGAAGGTTACCACCACTGAATGCTTTGAAAGCGTTTGAAGCAGCAGCCAGGCACTTAAGTTTTACCAAAGCCGCTGAAGAACTCTTCGTGACACAAGCGGCTATCAGCCACCAAATAAAAACGCTTGAAGAACACTTGGGGTTAAAGCTGTTCCTCAGAAAAAATCGCTCTTTGTTACTGACTGAAGAGGGGCAAGGCTACTTTTTAGATATAAAAGACATCTTTTCTCAGCTCATTGATGCAACTGAAAAGCTACTTGCTCGAGGTGCGAAGGGGTCACTCACTGTGAGCTTAACACCAAGTTTTGCAATTCAATGGTTAGTGCCAAGGCTGAGTAAATTCAACGAATTGTTTCCTGATATTGATGTGCGTATTAAAGCCCAAGATCAGGACGAAAATTCGCTGACTGATGATGTCGATGTGGCAATTTATTATGGTCGTGGCAATTGGAGTGGTGTGCAAACCCACAAATTACACACAGAGTATTTAGTACCCTTGTGTAGCCCTTTATTACTTAATGGTCCAAAGCCGCTAGATCAACCCAGCGATTTAGCAAACCATAATTTATTGCACGACACTTCTCGTCGCTCTTGGAAGTCGTGGCTCAAAACGGCTGGGGTGCGAAATGTGCCTGCCAATACGGGGCCTATTTTTAGCCACTCTTCGATGGTGCTACAAGCCGCTGTGCATGGTCAAGGTATTGCATTGGGCAATAGTGTACTGGCGAAACCGGATCTGGATGCAGGTCGCTTGGTTATCCCGTTTAGTCACAGCTTGGAAAGTAAAAATGCGTATTATCTTGTTTGCCGAGAATCTCAGGCAGAACTGGGTAAAATCGTGTCGTTTAAAGATTGGATGCTCAGCATGGTTGAGCAAGAACAAATATAACAAGGTACTTTAACTATGAGTGATAAGGTCGTCATTGAATGGCACAAAGCCCAGAGTCCTGTGGCACAGTTTGTCTTTGCCCATGGAGCAGGTGCAGGGTGTGATTCAGACTTTATGCAAGATATGGCGACTAAGCTCGCTGAGCAAGGCATTAACGTTGCGCTGTTTGACTTTGAATACATGGCGACGGCTAAAGCACTAAATAAAAAGCGTCCGCCGGACAGAGCGCCTAAATTATTAGCGTGTTACGAACAGGTCTTGTCACAGCTTGATGATGCGTTACCGATATTTATCGGTGGTAAGTCAATGGGTGGGCGTATGGCGTCCATGCTGGCATGTGAGACAGCAGTTAAGGTTAAAGGCGTGATAGCGTTTGGCTATCCGTTTCACCCTCCGGGCAAGCCTGAAAAGTTAAGAGTTGAGCATTTTAGTGATATTCCATGCCCGTTTTTAGTGTTGCAGGGTGAGCGAGATACATTTGGTAATAAAACCGAAGTCAGTGCGTTACAATTGGATGCTACGCCAGAATATTATTGGTTGCCAGATGGCGATCATTCATTGAAGCCACGTAAAGCGAGTGGCTTAACTGAAGCGCAAAACCGTGACGCCGCGGTACAAAAAACCGTGCAATTTATTCGAGATATTTGCCATGGCTAACCTATTTTTATTAGCTGGCAGTGTCTTTTGCATGTTGTCAGTAGCATTAGGGGCGTTTGCTGCCCATGGTTTGAAGCACCATGTGAGTGATTATGCAGTGGGGATCTTTAAAACTGCGGCACAATATCAAATGACACATGGCTTAGCCCTTATTGCTGTGGCGCTCTTGATTAAGTGGGGCATGCAGCTTAAATGGGCTGGCTTTGCATTTATAGTGGGTATTTTGCTATTTAGTGGCAGTTTATATTTATTGGCCCTGACTGGTGCAAAGTGGCTAGGGCCTATCACTCCTATCGGTGGAGTGTGTTTTATTATTGGTTGGCTAATACTGATTGTTAAAGCCGCTAAGCAACCTCTTTAATTTGGAAATATTGAAACAATGTCGAGTGTAGTTATTTACTGTCGTAGCGGTTTTGAAAGTGATGCGGCTGCTGAAATTAATCACCATGCAATGCAACAAGGCGTTGCTGGGTATGTCAAAGCCAAGCCAAATACTGGGTTTGTGACCTTTGAGTGCTATGCCAAAGACGAAGCAGAGCGGCTGGTTAAGCAAATCGATTTTAAAAGCTTGGTATTTGCAAGACAGTGGTTTGCAGGTACTTTGCTGACAAACATGCCATTGGAAGATCGTGTCGGTGAGATTAAGCAATGTGTCGCGGATTTCCCGTTGTGTGGAGATTTACGTGTAGAAACACCTGATACAAACGAAGGCAAAGAGCTGTCGAAGTTTTGTAAGAAGATTTCGACGCCATTGGCCAAATCGCTTGAGAAGCAAAATAAGCTAACGCGTAACGTCAAGCCACAAAAGCCTGTACTACATATTCTGTTTTTAGCAAACGATACTGCTTATGTGGGCTACTCATTTAGTGATAATAACTCACCATTTTTTATGGGGATCCCTCGGCTTAAAATGCCCTCAGACGGTCCAAGCCGCTCGACGTTAAAGCTAGATGAAGCGTTTAATGTCTTTTTAACCAAAGAGCAAGCAGAAGATCGTGTTCGTCCGGGTATGCGGGGTGTTGATTTGGGCGCTTGCCCAGGAGGCTGGACCTATCAACTAGTTAGACGTGGTATGTTTGTCGCCGCCATTGACAATGGCCCGATGAATGACAAGCTGATGGAAAGTGGTCAAGTGAAGCACTTTAGAGAAGATGGCTTTAAATACCGCCCAGAAAAACGCAATATTGATTGGCTGGTGTGTGACATGGTTGAAAAACCAAGTAAAGTAACTCAGCTGATGATTGACTGGATAGTCAATGGTTTTGCCAAGGAACTCATCTTCAACCTTAAGTTGCCAATGAAAAAACGTTTTGATAGTGTGTATGAGTGTTTGCAGCTGATTGATGATGAGCTGGCTCATTATAATGTCGGTTATAAGCTACAAGCCAAGCACTTATATCATGACCGCGAAGAAGTCACCGTGCATATTCAGGTCTTAAAAGTCCCGCAAAATTTGTATAGCTAGTTGTCAAATACGATACTTTGACGAGCTGGATGTGATAGCGCCACTGTGGTTGGCGCTATCTATTTGATTGAGAGTTGTAATTAGTCTTGAAATGACTCTACATAAATTGGTAGCAAAGATAGGCCTCTTTTTTCAAGGTCAACAAATAACACGCTGACACGAATACTACGTGTATCAATCGCTTGCTCAAAACGCGTGAGCGTTGCTTCATCAAGGCCCTTTGATTGACGCATAGCGAGTACAATCATTTTTAGCCATTCGACACTGCCTTGCATAAACGGCCCCATGGCGTGTGGGTCAAGCTGAATACCTTCGCCTTCTGGCTGGATCTTGGTGCCAAAAAAGAGCAAGAATTCGCCATTCTCTTCACCAATCGCAACGTGGTCATTATTATACTCACCGCCATAGCGTCCAGGTAAAAGTGTCAGATTCTGATTTTTTACAAAGTTATAAAAAAACTCACTGCGGTTTTTGGCATCTTTTGAAAACTCATTTAATTGTAATGGTGTGTTTTGTTCTTCTGACATCGGTTGCCTCTATTTTACTTAAAAAGGGCAAGCTAATCGCTTGCCCCATTTAGTTGGTTAAGGTCGCTTTTCGTTCGGTTTAGATTGAACGGTTATATCGATATTATACTGTCCTGGCGGTTTTGGAGTAAATCTTTCTATATCAGCAAAGCTATCACTCTTAAACTCAGTATATATGTCTAGCGATTTAATGTAGTCAAACTGGTCGTCATATTCGCTTAATGGCGCTATTTTTACCAGCTCGTTAGGGTACATTTCATCTTCAATATCAAGCTCATAGCCAGATAAGTTGGCGATTTTACCAAGCATCAATGAGGTTGGAGACATAAAGTGCTGAGATGGGCAGTTTGAGTCAGAAAAGTTACGCTTTCTCACCCCAGCTTTGCTGCATAAAAAGCGAATGGCTTCTGCCATTTTTTCCATATCCCCAGTAGCCAAACCCAGGTAAAACTCATGGTCAACTTGATACTTGAGGTTTGCTTTACCAGGTGGGTTTGCCAAAATATACTCAGCGCGCTCCCCCAATAAATCAAACTTTCCTTGCAGCGCCAAATGGCGCTGTAAGTAAAGGTAATCAAGTGACCCCACTTTGTTGCGATGCAGCACCCGATTGTGGTCACTATAAATATATGTGACATACTGACTATACCAATGGAGTAACTCAGCATTGTCACTGATGAGCACGATATTGAGCATATCCACTGTGTCTAGGGAGCTCAGAGGTTTCTCTTGCAATTGGATGATTTTTGCTTTTGCAGACAAATAGGCATATTGCTTAGCTTTCAGTAAATCAGACTCTGCAAAATAGGCATGCTGAGCGATTTCTGCCATATCACCACTAAAAGTTAAGCCACAGCCTGAACGACTACCTTCACCTCGGTTCAACAGCTCAAGTGCTTGTGGGTAATGTTCAATCCCACTGTTTTTATGCACCTCTAGGCACCGTAAACCCTCTATTTTATCAACTTTCATTTTTGCTTCACTTAATCGTCGAACGATTTAACTGGTACAATTATCAACTTTTGGCTGCGAGGGTTAATTGTCGCGACACCTTTAATCAACGTATTGTTGTCCAATGCCTTTGTTATGTGGTTTGCCGCATCGACTTTACCAGCATCTTTCAGGTGTTTTGCCACGGCTCTAAACCAATCATCGGTTAATTGTACATTATTGCCAGCCCCTTTGGTTGATAGTTTAATTGAACCATGTCGAGTATCTGACCAGTTACCACTTTGCTTATTTTGCTTACTGTCTAAAGCTAGTACTGCTTTCACATTGCCGTTACTGTCTTTAAGCAGGTGCAAGTGGTCGACACCATTTATGTTTCTATAAGTTCCATCAATAGGCGTTAAGTTACCGTCTCTGGTTAATACCGACTCGACGATTTCCTCTAATTTTTGACCACGTTCGTGGCTTTTCATGGTTGAAAGGTTCTTTGAAAAATCATTAACCATGTGCTGTTCATCTGTTTCAAGATCAATTTCACAGGCAGAGCCATTGATACTACATTTATTAATATGCCCTCTTTCAGAGACTTTTGCTGCATCTTTTTCATTAAGTGCACCAACAATATCACGAGACTTGTTTGTAGGTATTTTGTGGTTGTTTATTCCACTTGTACTATTAGTTTGCGATGCACCAATTGAGTAATTGTTTGGTGTTCCGTTCGTAAAGTGACCATAGTAGCTATTTACCTCAGTGAGTAGCGTTTCTGGTATCATATTGGATTTGCGGGCTTTTTGAATAAGCAAATCAAGCCCTTCGGAAGCGGTTTTACCCACTACAACTTCAACGGCAAGTGTTTTACCTAGTTCAAATAATATCTCTTCTCTTCTGTCTTCCCCCGCATTGGTAAACTCTTTTAGTAATTCACCGGTAGCTTGAACAGTTTGATAGACATCGTATGCTTTTAAAGTCAGGTATGCAGCCTGCAATACAAACCAAAAGGCGTTATTTTCAGCGGCATTTTCTGCGGTACTCGTTGCAATATTTGCCTCAGCACCAACAATCAATGCAGAAGTTGCAGCAGCTAGTTTGCCTAAATCGACACCTGTTTCCTTGATTTGATTTAAGGTTTTCAGCTGATTGTCAATGTCCGCTTTTTGGTTAAACGCCGCTTTTGACTCTTCAAAACTTAAGTCTTTGTATGTTTCAGCAGTTAACCCCAACGCTTTGAGCTGATTATCTAAGTTTTTCTTTCGAGTGTCATACCCTTGTGATGATTTGTATTTGTCAGAGATCACTTCGCCTATCACAGCCCCAGTGGCACCTGAAGAACAACCCAAGTTAGAGCTTACAGAGTCACTTTGATCTGCCTTTGCGACACCAATTGCGCAGCCTAAAGCAGCATGAGATACATATCTAAGCCCTTCACTTATCGTGTCTGCATCGGCTAACCGTCCGATTTCTTCAGCCATTTGTTTGCCTAATGCATCGATTGCAATGTTGCTTAGCGAGTTCATCAAGGCATCTTTAATCATGCTGGGATCACCGCCTTCCATCAATGTTGTTACACTGGCGCTGATAGTTGTATTAATAACAGAGTCAACAGTTTGGTTACCCAAAGCTATAAGCGTATCTTTACTGATTAGGTCAGCACTAGGACTTGCTTGGCCAAAGAGCTCAAGTGCGCCAATTTCAGCGACGATACCAGCCGTGACCATAGAGGCTGCAAGAGAGCGAATATTGTCACTACTGACTAGTTTTTCGATTGTGCCATCAATACCATGTCCACTCGCTAAACTAGTTGCAGCTTGTGTTGCAATTGAAGTCGCGCCAGCTTGCAGTGCACCGGTTAAAAACTTACTCGATGTAACACCAATTTTGCCACCAGTGCCGACAAGTTCCATTCCGCCAGGTCCCATAGCAACTGAGACTGCAATCGCAATTACGGCCATCGCTGCTGGGCTTAATGTGCTGGTGGATTTGTCCACTTGGATGCGTTCTAGTTTCTTTTGTACGACGTCAATTAAATTGCCACTACAATTAGTAAAGTCACTATCCGCACGCATCATTTGGTAGATGTCAGGGTGGATACCACTGTGATGGTGAGCAGAGCTTAGGTTTGGACATGCCACCTTATTGTCATCATAAATACTCGCCATCCACTTAAGGTTTGTAGAGTCTCTGAAACCATCGATTACATTTGAAATCGTTTGACCTTCATATGTGCCAAGATCCAGTGTAATGCCGTGTGTTGCATTCACTTGAATACCACCAATGACTTGGTTGTAAACAGGGATATCTTCCTGATTTTGAATGGTTCTTGTTTTTATCTTCCAAGTACCTTTCTTAACTTTGTTGTAAAAGTAGTTATTTTGCTCTGTAGCAAGTAATAAGTTGACCCGGCCATTGTGTGCACTAATTTGAGTGCCATCTGTAGATGTTAGTTTTGCTGCTCTTAGCGTAATATCGCCAAAGTTAGAAGTAATTTTGACTCCTTTACCTGCCTCTAAAGCTGAGCGAATAACAAAAGACTCGAATATTTGCTCATCAACGGTGGTTTTTCTAAACTTCTGGTGCTTCGTACTTTGGTGTTGACCTTTGGCATCTAGGATCTGAATACCATTGTTTGCAACCAATTCGATGGCACCTTGGTCTGAGCCAATGATTGCAGCATCAAGTAAAATGGCGCCAGATGCCATTAAACTAATGGTTTCTTTGGCTGATAATTTACTTTGAACAACTTCAATATCTGATTGTTGATACTTATACCCTTGCCCAGAAGAGTTAGAACTAGAGTTCAGAGCGATTGATTCAATAGAGATGTCGCCAGTCGCATTCATCTCAATGAAACCAGAAGGTGCGACAATTTGTGCGCCTTGCACCTCAATATCACCATAGGTGCGGATCCGTATATTGCCGTTATGAGCTTTTATTGTCGCCGGAGTATCTAAGTACTCTGTGAGGTATGCACCATTGCCATACTGATGGTGAAATCTATGAACAAGTGTTTTATGCTCAAGGTTTGTTGCAAGAATATTGACGTTTTCGCTTGCGCTCAGTTGACCTGAAATATTTTTAAGAGTACCTCCAACGTGCAAGTTCAAATCTCCACTAGAAGAGATGTGACCACCGTTGTTGGTTAAGTCATTCAAAGTTCGTAAAATGGTGTCTCTGCCAGTCAATAGGTCTTGACCATTTGAAGTAATACTGCCCCAAGTGACCTTACGTCCTTCGAACTTAACAACATGACTATCAATCTTATTATTTTTAATGGTGTCCTGAGTAAGATATACAATCGGTACGAGTACTCTTTCACCATTGATCTCTCGATACTCAGGCCAGATCATATCAAAGGACTGAGTTGTTCCATTTAACGGTTCACCGAATACTTTTTCATTATTAATGGCAAAGTCCAGAGCATTGTCATAAAGCTTTTGCACTTGCGCTCGTTCGTTTTGTAATTGGGCACTCGATGATCCATCGCCTCCAGTGAAGTCGATCATTTGTTGCCCTAATTGGCTAAATATCTGCGAGCGTATATAACGAGATTGTACATATGCGTCGCCAACTTGTTTATCAACTTGATAGAGAGGAATGATAGCGGCTACGCCGCCGGTCATGATCGGCAGATAAATAGGAGAAGGTAAATAACGTCGATAACCATTATTTAGACGATTATAAAAAGTCTCAATTGTTGCAAAGTTATTTAAATTTTCTTCGACATACTCTATTTTCTTGTATTGATATTTTCTGTCATTGACACGTTCAAACTGTAAAGTGCTCTCTAAATCTGTTTTTATTTGATTATTAGAGATGAGTTGTGCCGCCATAGCGACGGATGGAAAAGTAGCTTGAAATATAAAAAGGAAAACTAAAAATGCAGAAGTGAGTTTATGCCACTTCTGATAATACTTTTCTTCTGGATATAAATGATTAATTGACATTCATGTTCCTTACTAGCTGAAGAATGCGATTACAGAGTCAATCCAACGTTGGATAGTGACGTTAAATTTATCAATATAGCTTTTTACCTCTGCCCAAAACTTGTCTGCGTCCCATACGACGTCTTTCACAGGAAGATTGCTATTGGTGCAAAAGTAGTCTGATTTTTCGTACCAACAGTGTTTTCTATTGACGGTATAATTGATTGATACATCGCCATTTTCTGGGTTTTCGGTAAAGCCATCAAAGGAAACGAACCTGCCTTCGTCATACGTTTTTGCGTCGCGTCGAGCAAAGTCAATTAAGGCTAGCTCTTTAACTCGATATAGTGGGTCATGGTTACCCAAAACAAGCTCAGCTTGGTTTGCTGCGACATTGCCTGCAACATGGAAGAGAGTTTCCTGCTGCTTAGGGTCGACAGAAACAATACTGTTATTGATTGTTGTAGTACTTGCCGTGGTCGGGCAATCTACAGGCGTGGATGATGTACTCCATAATTGTAGGTAATGACAATATCCGCTGTTGTCGAAATATTGTGTCGTGATTTTTTCTCTTAGTTCATCACCCATATTGATACCAATGCTTTTAACTTTAGCAGCAGGGTAATCAAAAGTTGCATCACCAAAGACTTGAAAAAATCCTGTGTTGTTTGTAAAGCCGGTATTTCCTTTTGCATGGAAGTTACCAAACGAGTAGATAAACCCAGGGGGCGAATAAAAATGTAGATCTGCTACAAGCTTTTTCTCTGTATCTGTTTGGATATAGTCAGCAAATGCGTAGACTCGATATCGCTCGTTATCAACAAAGTTTGAGTTTATTCTCAATAATCCAGATTCAGAGTTTACGCCCATCACAGCTGAAACATTTAGTACGTATTTAGGCGCATCAATTAATAAGCTGTTTTCACCATAAACGGCTACTTGTTTTGATTTAAATGAGTTGAGAGGAATACCATTGTCCCATGCATTTGCATTTTTTTTCCAAACAAAATATGGGTTTATATTTTCGAAGCGATTAGCAATTATTTTGACATTATGGCCAAATATCAATGCTGCAGGTGAAAAATTGAGTTTATGACCTTCGTATAAACCAGTAAAACCTAAAAGGCCAATATCAAGATCATCCTCTTCTTGCAACCAGTTAATATTTTTATCTAGACTTTCATCATCGTCAGGTTCGTAGCTATAAGCGCTGCCATTCCTTACAATACTGTTTTTCGAGTAGAGCTCTACGTCGCTACCAACAATGGATGCACTGTTTTGGTTTATGATTTCTTGCTCAGTAGCTAAAATAATTGAGTGACCGCGAATCTGCCCATTATTTTGATTATAAATTTTACCAGATGAAACATTTAAATCACGATGTGCTTTAATACTACCAGTAGTATTAGATGTCGATGAGTAAGTGTTATATATGCTTGTTCCCGTTACAATTTTTATATCAGTTGCTTCTAATTCACCAGCATTGAAAAGCATTTTTCCGGAAATAAGGTTTAACTTGCCTTCGGTTTTTATTTTACCGTAATTACTGATCACGCCATTAAATGCAGTGAGGGTGATTCCTTCTTGAACAGGTTGGAAATGACCTCGATAGGTACCTGAACTGAGTGCATTTGCACTAGTATCAAGTACTGTTATTGGGTCGCTAGAGCTATTTCTAGCAAATTTAATGGAGCCGCTACTAGCAACTTTAATGGTTGAGGCGGTTAAATTTACGTCATTTATTGTTAAATCAAGCCATTTATCCTCATAAAGAACCTTGATAATTTTTTGGTTTTCATAATCAATGGTTAGCTCACCATGGAATATGTTGATACTACCTGATCCGATGGTGTGAGTGCCGGAATCACTCATTTCATATCCACCTTGAGGTAATCTATTTGCTCGCAAGTTGGTATTAATGTCGCCAAGAGTTAAAGAGTCTGACAAGATATCAACAGAAAGCGCGCCCGGAGCATGTAGGTTTTTTACGACAACACTTTTATCTATTACTGGTGTTAAATTACCTATTTTGTTGCTGGTAGCATTAACTGTTGAGTTCGCTGTGGCAAATGTTATGCGAGAAAACTCTTTAAGTACACAACCGTCACAGCTAACTGACTGTGGAGATAAAAATATAATATCGGCAGGTTCACCTATCAGCTCTATTTCAGCGTTAAGTTGAATGTTGCTAGATTTAATTACGATTGTTTGTGCTGCTTTATTACTTTCTCCATAAAAATTTCCGGTATTTATGATTTTTAAAGAACGGCCGTTTAATACAAACTTATCAAGACTATTGAAAGATATACCATGAGAGTTGGGCTTTGTTAGAGTCAATATGTCTGAAGAGGTACCAGAACCTCGAAGTAGTTTAATGTTACTGGAATCAAATTTTCCCATATCCAATGCGTAGGAATATATAGGGATTGAAATCATAATTAATGTGAGAATTTTTGATATTCTCACTATTATTTCTCGCATTTTTTCACCATTTTATGTTTTTTTGGGGTTTTAATTATATCCTTTGTTGTTATTTTTTAATTAATAAGTTTTGTTAAATAAATCGGTGTTTTTTATTTTGTCATGGTGTTTTGTTATTTTTGTTGGTTTTTTTTGTTCTCTATGGGTTTTTGTTTTTTTTGCCTTTGTAATTTATTGGTTTTAAATGTTTCTTTTTTGGGTCCTGTTTAAAAGGCCATTACTGTCCAATGAATGTCATTTTTTTGCCATAGCAATGTTGTGATTAAGCTGATTTATATGATTTTTAAATCAGTTTTTTTGACTGAATTATATACATTTCATTTTTATTGTTACGTTAGAATCATCGATGGCTTGATTTTTTCGGATTTTAATAGTGGTAGGAGATGTGTTTGAATATTAATCGATATATAAATATAGCCACTTGTATATATAGCTTGAATACATAGTTTTAAGGTGGAAATGCAGAAACCTTTGTCTTATAGATTTACAGCGCGCATTGACATTAAAGTAAACTAATCAGTTTGGTGATTTTATGATGTTTTTTATAACTGCGTGCGGGTTATTTTGTCGGACTTATGTAGATAAGCATATGCCCATAGGACTGATCGAAACATAAATATACGGAATTATGATAGGCGCAAGTCGATTCACATGCGAACTTCTTGATATTTTTCTTAACACAACCTAACCATCACATATAACCTAAGCACGGTTGTTTTCAATCTTTTTCACTATGTCTACTTACTGATTTTTCATATGTTTTGAATAGATGTTGGGTGAAACTGTGAAAACTGAAGATAGTGTATTGAGTGTAAAGCATGAGGTGCTCTATTGTGGCTGTTACAGGTGAGCGGTGTATTTTCTTATCGGACTGATGTTGTTAATTGAACTTTTGATCAATATGCATTAACAATTTTTACGTTTTTTGTGTTTTTTATACTAATTGTTACGTCTTTATGATAGGGTTTGGCTGAAAATTAAACAATATAAAAACATAATAAAGGATAAAATTATGAAAACTGCTTGTACACTTTTTACTTTTGCCCTTCTACTTGGCGCTTCTTCTGCACAGGCTAGCTGTAATAAATATAGCTGCGAAGGCGTATCAAACGTTGTATTTTCTTCTGTTATCGCTGATAGCGATGCTGTAAAAATTAAATTCCATGAAGGCACTAACGCGACATTAAGTTGCAACCTCGATGCAGATAATGCTGCAGTTTTAGATAAAAAAAGCCCTAATTTCCGCAATATGCAATCTATGCTGCTAACGGCAATCGCAGCGAACTTACCTATTGGTCTTTCATTTAATAGCGCTTCTCCAAGCTGTTCAGTGCAATCTGTTGAAGTCAAAGTTGTTGAATAACTTTTCCTAACGCACTTCTGATATCGAGCAACTAAGTGTAATCATAAGAGTATAACTTTTGGCTAAATAGTCAAGGTGAGTAGTTACGTCTTTACGTTACGAAGTACTTTATTGCTTTGTGATCAATGCCAATTTGCGGCTTAGATATACAACAAGAAAAGTGAATTCTATATGTTAAAGAAAAAAGGGTTAATGGCCCTATCTTTTGGGCTATTCAGTTGGTGGGGTCATGCCAGCCCCGTCACACCGACAAATAATGTATGGCAAGACAACAGTGGTAATCTTTATTATCAACAACCTGTAAAACAAGTAACGACTGCAGATGAAGCACCGGTTAGTATTCGTGTATTTGAATCACACCCTTATGTACAAATAATCCAAACGGCGAACGGTTTTGAATTAGAAGGCCTTTCTCAAAGTGAGTTTTCGGCACTACGCAGCGAAATGGATGTTGTAGGTAAACGGTTACGCAGTGATTTTGATGGTGATGGACGTCCGGATGCGTTGATCCAAACTGATTTGGGTCATGAGCTATTGATTTCACGTAATCGTGTTAAACCTTATAAAATCGGGATTAATATCCGAGACTTTGGTCAGCAAATGGAAGTACGGGATCTGAACTATGATTTTCGTGCTGATATTGTCGACACGAAAAAAAGTAAAGTGCACTATGCGCAGTCCACAGGGCTGAGTCATGCCATTAATACCAATGATTATGTTGGCTCTTTACCTGCCCAAAGTAATGTTTCGCCAGGCGGTGAATTTACCTACAATATTCCGATCACCTTAGGCGAAGCGACTGGTGGACTGAAACCAAATGTATCACTGAGCTATGCATCTAACCCGCGCAATGGCCACGTTGGGGTCGGTTTTAACATCGATGGGCTCAGTGCCATCACTCGATGTGAAAAAAATATGGAGACCGATGGCGTTGCTGGATCAGTAAATCTAGATCAGAATGATCGCTTTTGTCTAGATGGGCAACGTCTGATTGTAAAATCAGGCCGCACCTATGGCAGCAACAACTCAGAATACCGAACTAGGCAGAATACTGGGCAAAAGATCATTGCTCATACATCTAGCACGGCTACGGGTCCATATGCGTTTACTGTGTATGATACACAGGGAAATAAACTGACTTATGGTAAACACGGCTCTGCACAGGATGCGCTAGTTAAGGCCAGCAATGGCCGAGGTTATACTTGGGCGTTAAAGCGTGTCGAAGATGCGTCGGGTAATTACTATGTTTATAATTACACCAAGGTGAACGGCAGTCTTGAGTTTTATCCTACATCTATCAAGTACTCAGGTCATGGGAGTGGTGCGACTCGAAATGAAGTGCGTTTTAACTGGGAAGATCGCCTTGATAAACGCCGCCTAGCTTACTTGAAAAAAAATAAAATAACGCTTACTAAACGCCTTAAGAATATTGAGTCTTATTATTCGGGTCGTCTATTACGTCGTTATAATTTAACTTACGGTTATGTAGGAACGGGTGTAACAGAGAGTGTACTGAAAAAAGTGCAGGCATGTTCAAGCAGCAATAAGTGCTTGTCACCCACCGTGTTTAACTGGAAGACACGCGGAACAGTAAGACTTGGTCGTGACATTGGCCGTGATTATTCAAGAAATAGTCGATATAAAGCACACCAGTTTATGGACTTTAATGGCGATGGTTTAACCGATATCGCTTATGTCAGAAATGATCGTGGTAGTTCATCAGATCACCTTTACATGATCCCTAATACAGGCCGCGGGTTTGGAGATGAGCGTCGCTACAATGATTTGGCGAATAAGACTTTTCGTAGAACATGGAAAATAGTGGATTATGATAAAGACGGCAAAGATGACATTCTCTTTCTTTCTGGCAGTAATCAGCATTGGAAACTGATGCGCCATACGTCTGGTATGAACTTCTCATTTACATCGTTGACGTCAATTAGTAAACCCAACAATGATCAAAATACGCGCTTTTTAGACATTGATGCCGATGGTTATCCGGAACTACTACATTTTGTTGGTAATAAGCTATCGTATCAAAAAGGTACGAAAACGGGATTAGCGAGTGGGGCCGCAAAACCTATCAAGTTTAATCTAAATGCGCCGAGCGGGTCGACTGCATCAATGATGTCCTACGATAAGGATGATAATACTTTTCCTGCGATGGATTTTAACGGAGACGGTAGAGCGGACTTTTTAGCGAAAGTAAGAGTCTCGACTTACAATGATGACCCATTTCCACCGTGCGATAACCCATGGCAGTGCGAAGATCCAAGGGTTATTGAACCAAGATCACAAGCTGTGATGACAATGAGTTATTCGAATGAGAATCAGGCACTAGTACCTGTTTCGCCTAAACAATTAAATCCTGTGAACGTAACAAGTGCCCCAGTTGTTGAAGTACAGCAGTCTATGGCACAGCAAAGCTCACCGATTACAACACAAGGATATAGCCATAGTTATAGTTGGAAAATTCTTGTTTCTCAGGGAAGTGATACATTTGCTGAATTTGTCACGGTTGCTTCAACTTATAATATTAAGGACATACAAGCTGTTGAATTAAATGGTGATGGTCTCGCTGATATTTTGTATAGAAATAACAGTGACAACTGGTATGCGAGAATTAATAACGGGCATGGGTTCAACAGTGCTATTCATCTATTTAAATATAATAAGGCCGCTTTAAAAACGTTTGATATTAATGGTGATGGTACCGCTGAAGTCTATCGAGAAGATCACGGCGATCACTTTTATTTTTTCAATGGCAGCGGTTTTACGGCGAGAAAGTTGACTTCACAAGGGTCTAATTTCGATTTTACAACCTTTATGGATGTAACCGGTGACGGCACACCTGATAAATTAGTTTTCTCTGGGCGAATGGGGTTGTATCAAAATAGTGATAGCCCTGCGACGCTTCTTTCTTCAGTTACTGATGGCTTTGGTGTGAGCACGTCAGTGTCATATTCAACGCTCAACAACCGCAGTGTATATGTACCTGATTATGATGCTAGACATAAGAACTGGGGGAATGGCAGGGTCACAGACATTAACAAAGGAGCGCGTGTTGTCAGTCTATTGCGTAAAGGAGAGGATCTCTTTACTTATAAATATTATGGCGCTAAGGCACAAGTAGGACGAGGCATGCTCGGCTTTAGGCAGGTTGTAATAGAGAGTCGAAATGCAGGTACTAAAGTTGTTAGCACGTATCGTCAAGATGGCGATTATCGTGGCTCTGTGTCGAAAGTACAGACATACGTTAAGTTTGGCAGTGATTCAAGCTCAGGTGGAGGCGGAAACCCTCCTCCTCCCCCTATTGATCCGTGCGATGAAATGCCTGAAATGTGTAACTGTAATTGGGAACCTGGCCAGCGTTGTGAGCTACCAAGAAGTATCCCGGTAGATGAACTTATCGCATCCCCACTGATTGCGATGAGCAGCTCTGAACTGAATACACAAAGGGCATCAACGAGCAGTATTTGGAGACTTAAGTCTGAAGTTACAAATACTCAAAGCAATAAGAGAGACACTGGCTTTAAAACGGGCAACAATACTTATCCATACATGGTTTACCCTAGCCGGTCGGTGACGAAAACTTACAATACGGATACCAGCAGCCAAACGCTAATCTCTACCAAAACAGAGCAATTAACCATAGATAGCTTCGGTAATCCTGTATCGAAAAAAAGCACTATTGATAGTAAAAATGGCTATGCACATACGGCTGAGTCACATACCTACTCGTACAGTAAATACGGTGGAAGATTAACTAAGAAGCAAACTACAAAGCGCTATTTAAACCGCCTCAATGGCAGTAATCGTGGTAATTACCAAAATACGCAAACGGTAAACTACGCCTATGATAGTAAGGGGAGGGTGATTAAAACAACGGCTGATAATGGTGTGGTGACGAGTTACACAATTAATAGTTATGGTTTGGTAACTAAAGAAACGGTGTCATCGCCTAGTTTAGCAAATAAGACTCTGACGAAATATTATGACAGTACGCACCGTCACTTGACGGGAGAGTCGAATAGTCTGGGTCATAGAAGCAGCATCGGTTACGATAATCTTGGTCGTAAGCATTACGTGCAAACAGCGAATGGTCAACGTACATACAGTACCTATAATCAACTTGGACGTGTGACGGGAGAAGTGTCAACACCAGCCAACAATGCCAGTATTTCAGGTAGCCAAGCATTGAGTACGAGCAAGGTGCAGTATTGGTGTAAATCGGTAAACCACTGCCCATCAAATGCAACTTACTTTGAAGAAACTACGGTTGAGGGTACGCCTGATTCTAGGGTTTATTTTGATAAGTATGGCCGAGAAATACGAAAAGGCAGTGTATCTCTAAGCGGTACATATGTATATACCGACTATAGCTATGATACTAAAGGTCGTAAGTACAGAGAGTCCCTTCCTTATTTTTCTGGTGATACCATCCGCTGGACTGTTTATCAATACGATAAGCAAAATCGAGTAATTAAAATTACTAAAGCAGATGGCTCTATCTGGAAAACTGAGTATAACGGTGAATCTGTAACGAATATTAACCCTGCTGGTCGTCGCAATACACAAGTTAAAAATGTCATGGGCCTATTGGTTAAGGTTACCGATGCGAACAACAAGTCAGCGGATTATCAGTATGACGAAAACGGTAAATCGCGAAACATTAAGGGACCAAAAGGCAACCAAATTCAGGTAACGTACGATAAATACGGTAACAAAGTACGTGTTGTAGATCCTGATAAAGGCACCATTAACTACACCTATAACAAATACCATGAGCTGGTTAAAGAGACGGATAGCAATGGTAATGTTATGACCTATAAATATGATGCACTGGGTCGTATCATTGAATCTGTTCGTAAAAAAGGCTCGGTACTTGAGCATCAAACTGTGACCAGCTACGACAGTGGCAGTTATGCCAAAGGGCAAGTTTATACTGTTCATGACAAAGTATCTGGCTTTATAGAGCGTTATTATTACGACGCATTTAGTCGTAGTCGTGAAAAGCAAACTGTGATTGATGGTGATACCTATAAAGAAAAATGGGAATACAATAGTGCCGGACAGCTGACAAAAGAAATTGATGCGTCTGGTAAGAGTGTTGTTTATACCTACAATGCCCACCAGCACCTCGCATCGCTCAAAGATAGTCAAACTAACTCGGTGGTCTGGAAAGCTGAAACGGTGGATGCGTTTGGCAACTTAACCAAAGAACGTTTGGGTAGCCGAATTGTTCGCAATAAAGGCTTTGACGCAGAGACAGGCTTATTAACCAGTATGACAACAACGGGTAGCGGCACGTTACAAAACTTGCGATATGACTGGGATAACCTAGGTAATCTGAACTATCGACAAGATTTAGTAGCTGGTAAAAAAGAAACTTTTTCCTATGACGCACTCAACCGAGTAACTCGTAGCACCATTACGGGTGCTGCAACCACTGATATTCGATACAACGAGTTAGGTAATATTACGTATAAGACTGGTGTGGGTAACTACCATTACCAATCAAGTAGGCCACATGCTGTCACTGAGGTCACTGGTGCCCGTGCGAATAAATACCAGTACGATGCGTCGGGCAACATGGTTAAAGACAATGATAGGACTTTAAGCTATAACACTTTCCATAAGCCAACCTACATTAGTAAAGGTGATTACTGGGTTGAGTTTAAGTATTCAGGCAATGGAAAACGCTATAAACGCCTTGAGTACGGTGGTGAGAAAGGCGCATTAATCCCTATCTTGAATGGTGATTTGACCACATTTATCCCTATTGCTCAGGAGACTCGATATGTTGGTAAAGTTGAGTTTATTAGATATGGCGGTCAAAGCACTTGGGTAAGCAAACGCTATATTGCTGGAAAGGTATTAGTTACGACCGTCAATAATCAGGCGACTACACGATATATCTTGGATGATCACTTAGGATCGACTCATGTCATTGCTGATAGTAATGGCCGGTCTGTGCAGATAATGAGCTTCGACGTATTTGGTGCGCGTCGTGATGCCAAAACATGGGCGCGTGATTTTAGCGATACTAACAAATTTACCAGTTTTATTACGCTGCGCGGATATACAGGCCATGAGCAATTGGATGAAGTTGGCTTGGTTCATATGGGGGGCAGGATATACGATCCCATCCTCGGCCGATTCTTGCAAGCCGATCCTATGGTGCAGGCACCTGAAAATATTCAAAGCTTAAACCGCTACTCTTATGTTGTTAATAATCCGCTGAATAAAACCGATCCAAGTGGATATATTTGGGTGACGTTAGCGATTACCGCACTTAAGGCCATTGCTGCAAGTTCAGCAGTAAGTGCTGCGGTAGCAACCGCAATTAGCTATGCGCTGACAGCATACACTTATTACGGTTATGCACAGTTTGCAATTAGTGTTAACAACGCCATTAAGGGAGGGGGAACGGCAATGGCCAACTTCTTAGGTGGCTTGAGTAAGAGTTTGGCAAAACAGTGGTTGCAAGGCAAAGTCATGGATGCAACAGGTATGACGCAAGCAGTGGAAGAGATAGACAAGAAGTTCTCTTTGAAGGTGACTCCAAGCGCTATTGCAGACTTACCTAAAATCGAAGCTGCATCTTGTGTGTATGAAGACTTTGCGCAATGTCAGGGGACTGATAGTTATAAACGACTTTCAGATCAGGAGCTTGAAGCAATGAGTTTAGATCCAAAAGCATTCAATACTGAAAGTAGTATGAACGCGGCTTTGTTTAAAGATGATCAGGGTAAATACCTGCTGGTTTATCGCGGTACTGCTGAGTTGCTACCTGATGTTGGTGCGGATATTACGCAGGCATTTGGCATTGAAACAACACAATACAATGAAGCGATGGACTTAGCTCAGGTTGTGGTGGATAAGTTAGGTGATAATGTTGAGTTTGCGGGACACTCGCTCGGGGGGGGACTTGCTGCTGCTGCGTCGATGTTTACCGGCAACCCTGCAACCACGATTAACGCTGCGGGTGTTCATGATAGAACGATGACTCGAAAAGGCGTAAACATGTCAACCGTTGATCCATCCAAGATCAAAGCATATTACAACACGACTGATTTACTGCATATTGGGCAATTACTCCCCTTCTTGCCATCTGCAAATGGGCAGCAAATTGCGCTGACGCCATTGAGTTCACACGGTGTAGTTGGTGCGTGTTCATCTATGGGAGGTAAACCTTGCGACTATTCCGACTAGCGATGGTTGCGCCAATGTTCCTGCTGACCGGTTGTTTACAACTTGGTCATGCAGTAACAGGCGGTATTTATAGTATTTTACCTGAGCAAGAATATACGGACCAAGTGTGCTTAAGGCTTGCCCGTGCAGCATTAAATGGAAATTTAAAACGTTTAAATACGTTGCTTGCGACGCCAAATCATCAAGTGAACTGTCAAGGGGAAACAGGGTTTACGCCTTTGTACTTTGCTATAAAAGGCAGGCAGCTTGATACCTACACAAGGTTACTTGAAGCGGGCGCAGATCCCAATATTCCATACGGTGAAAGGGGTGATAATGTTACGTTTCTGGCAAGCTGGATAGGGATTGAATACTTACGACCCGCAGCTGAGCATGGTGCTGATTTTAATAAAAGGAATGCACTAGGTAGAACACCTGTCTATAAAATCATTAGCTCAGATACGAACGAGGCGTTTTTGTTAGCTCTGAGCAAAGGATTTGATGTCAACAATGTTGATAACTCTGGAGGAACGCCTATTGTCAGAGCGCTTGGCTCTTATCGGTTTTTTATGGCGTGGAAGTTATTGGAGAATGGGGCCGATATAAATTTGAATCCTCTGTCCAATGTAGGAGATGCGTGTTTCCAGCTAAATAGAGCCATTGAGCGCAAGCATGAGTTAACGCACTCTGCACAGTTGGAGATTGAAAAATATTATCAACGTTTGGCGGATGCTGCTAAATGCAATGATGATTAACAATTTAATCTTAGATGATGATTAATAATTTAATCTTAGATGATGATTAATAATTTAATCTTAGATGGTGATATAATTTTACTTTTATTTTTATAATAAACTTTAACTTTTAAAAAAATGAATAATTTGAGGGTATAAAAAATGAAAAAAATGATCGCTCTTTGCTTCTTACTTCTCTGTAGTGAAGCGTCACTGGCTTATAACGCTAAACCGAGTACGGAAATTAAAAACATTAGGGTGAGACCTAGTGTTGCTTATGTATTATTTGAAGGGTGCAGCAAGTATGCTCGTATTTACTTGTCTAACGATTATTATAAATCTATGTTTTCAGTAGCGATGATGGCCGCAGCATCGAATAAGAAAGTAGCGATAGAGTTTCAAGAAAATAAAAGTTGTGCCTCGACAGAGCCTTTGATTAATTATATTGATATAGCTATTTAATTATCAATGTTATAAACGGGCTTAGCTTTATGCTAAGCCTTTTTTTTAGGTTGTAGATGCACCTTAAATTTTTATGAATTCCTTTTAATAAAACTCTTCCACCTTTATGAAGGTCGCTTTTTCTCATAGATGCTTACGAAACTTTAATCTAACCGTGCCGATAGCTTCTGATAATGGACTGGCTTTTTTATCTTTGCGATAGCGTTCATTACTTCGCTACAGGTCACATATTTTATTTCTGGTTAGATTTTGAATAGTAGAGCACATCTCCAAGTTAAAGAAAGTATGAAATATTTTGATACATACTGATTGTTTGTACTTACTATCATTATGGACCCCTTAAGTTAAGGGCTATTTTATTTGTCGTTAATTTTTCACTCTACGTCTTTAGTCTAATTTATATACAATTCTTGTTTTGTTTATTGCTACATTGGACACGTCGCATGCCGGAGCGTGTCGGGTTTGGATAGTGGCAGGACGCCGTGTGGCCAATAACAATAACATGTAAGGACAGTACTATGGATAATAAAGAACAAAAGTTGGTTTTACCATCAACAGAGCAAACATCTCGCCGTAGCTTTTTGAAAAAGTCACTGGCGGTTGGAGGGGTGGTTGGGGCAGCACCTTTGGCGTTGCAATCCACCTCTGCAGAGGCCCGTGGGGAGTATGGTCAATATCATAAAGTATTCGGTAATGATCCGCGTTATATCTCTATGTTGCTGGGATCAAATATGCGCTTTTTAAGTCAACCGACCTACATAGGAGCCTGTAGCTCAGCCCATGAAGTATACATGGCTGCCCGTGATGCAATCACGCAGGGTAAACGCATTACCGTGCGTGCTGGTGGGCACTGTTATGAAGGATTTGTTGATAACGATAATGGGGTGGTAATCGACATCAGTAATATGGATCGCATTTATAAAGATGGTGATTATTATGTGGTGGAAGCGGGGGCTAATTTAGGCCACACCTATAAAACCTTATTTAAAGAGTTTGGCAAGATAATTCCAGCAGGGTCATGTTTTGGTGTTGGCGTTGGTGGTCATGTCTGTGGTGGTGGATTTGGCATACACTCTCGTCAGTATGGTTTGTCGAGCGATTATTTAGCTGGTGTCGAATTGGTGGCATTTAATGAATGGGGTGGACAGGCAACTTACCCGCGCAAATATTTCAAAGGTCAATCTGCTCAGGCGGATGAAATTATTTGGGCGCACCAAGGCGGCGGTGGTGGTAATTTTGGTATTGTTACTAAATATTTTTTCAAAGACTTGCCAGATGTACCTGCTTTTATACATACACAAGAAGTGTCGTTGCCATGGGCCAGTTTAGACTATCCTCAATTTGCAGCTTTAATTAACAATTATGGTGAGTTTTGGACCCAAAATAATGGCCCTAAGAGCCGATTCAATGCGCTACATACTTCTATGTCTATGCCAAAATCGGTTGGCGGTGGGGGCAGTATACGCTTGCAATTATTCTGTGCGGGTGATCCTGGATTAATAGATGAATTTTTGGATGCTATTTTCTCTGCGGCGCAATTAGCCCAAGCTAAACTTGGATTGCGTACATCAGATCATATGGGTATACAGAGTCAAGAGGATGCACCACCCAGACCCACACCTCCGGGCAGTTATTTTAGTTTGCCTTGGTGGTATGGTACACAATACGCGGCGGGGCCACTGATAGGTGCGCGCGGTAAAAACAAGTCAGCCTATATGAATAAGCCTTTTCCTGAAGCGCAGATCCGTACTTTGTGGGATGAACTGCGCCATGGTGACTACTTAAATCCAAGCGGTACATTGCAGCTATCATCTTACGGTGGTCAAATTAATGCGCTGTCACCTGAAGACACGGCGGTATCTCATCGAAGCTCTGTGATGAAGCTGCAATATCAAACTTATTGGTTTGATCCCAGCCAAGATCCATATCATTTAGAGTGGATGAATCATTTTTATCATAAAATGTATGGCAAAGAAGGGCCTGTGCCAGACGGTGTAATGGATGGGTGTTATGTGAATTATGCGGATATGGACATAGCGAATTGGCAATATCTATATTACAAAGGTAATTACCCTAGGCTACAAAAAGTAAAACGTTTATTAGATCCTGCTGATCGTTTAAATCACGGACAATCCATCGAAGTGTAAACTCTCTTTTCTTATCATAAGTAAGGCAAATAGCGCTGAATATTTGCCTTATTTTTTGTTATTAAATTCTAATTATTTGATTTTTATTAGAATATTAACATGCTAAAAAATGAGCACTTTTATTATGAGGTGTAATTTTTTATTTTTATAGGGTTTTATAAGTTGCTGAATTTTAATCGGTTCGTAGTATTTGGGATGATTTTAATTAGGAGCTTAAAATGTTAAATCTTAAAAAACGTAAATTAAAGGCGCTTTCTCAAGATGCTGCTGTTATTCCATCAAAGATGACCAATCACATTGGTGGTGCAAATGGTGCTTATGTCAATGTGGGAGGCGATCATATCGGCACTGTCACGCCACATGGCACGATTATTCAGACAGGTCCAACTGATCCTGATGGTCCTTATACTGGCACAATCACGAATCCAGGAACTATCACAGGGCCAATTACAGGCCCGGGCACGATTGGTACGAGCAAGTATTTCTAAGCATGTTATAAGGTGTGATGTGCAAAGTATATTGCACATCACATTAAAAGGGTTTAATACAGGTTCATGCAGTTTGCATAAAAGGTAGTGGTTGCAGGCCAGTCGCTAAAGACGCCCTTTACGCCCACTTGTTTTGCCAGCACATCCAATACGGTATAGACGTCGCCTTCATTTTTGATAGCGTCATTGATCCCTTGGTAATACCATCCCCCGTTTTGAGAAATTAAACCTGAACGTTCAAGTGTCCAAGTAATAATATCCAAATTTGCCGCGTTAGCTGCTTTTGCATACTGTGAGGGGACGAGCTTACCTGTTTCATCTAAGGTCAATAACACCCACAGTGGCGGTGCGACAATATTCACTCCACTGGCTTTTATTTCATCCATACTTGGCTGCCAGCTCTGAGGGCTATTGGGATCAAAATTTTCGTCACGGTAGCGTCCATCTAGATACACTCCTTGTCTACCAAAGCGAGTTTGATGTCGCCAATATTGTACATCTTCAATGTTGAATGATTGAGGGAACACTTTACGAGGAGATACGCCTGCCGAGCGATACTCATTGATCATCTTCTGTGCATAATCTTCTTGAGTCATACCGTTAAATGGCATATCGACCGCTGGGGCTTTTAATTCTGGTGTCATTTTGACACGCAAAGACTTAAACAACTCAATACTTTGCGCGTGCGTCATTAAAGTCCCTGAAGCAGAATATAAGTCAGTTCGCCAATTGGCAGTTCCTTTAACGTACTCTTGAGGCGATTGTGCGTTAGGGTTGGCGCCATCCATTTTGCCCTTAAGTTGCATGAATTCATCAAGCGTTAAATCTGATGTACAGCATTTCGCGCTCGCAGGTGTGCCCGTTTTCATGTCTGCAGGTGTGAAAGGTTGGCTACATTTAGCGGCAAGTTCTGGACGCAGCAAAATGTCGGTACTGGTGTGTAAGTCACACTGTGCATGACGGCAAACGAGTTCTTTATCTTTGGTAAATGTGACATCACACTCGAGGATACCCGCTCCCATTCGCGCAGCTGCCAGATATGACTCTTTTGTATGCTCAGGGAATTGTGTTGGCGCACCACGGTGGCCAATAGAAAAATCACTTTTAAATACGGGCCTATTCATACAGCGTGATAGTTTTGTTTTTAAAGTGCTAGGGGCCATTTGATCGACTAAATAAAAAGGTCGAGGACCCAGCTGAGCAGTGGCGTGTGAATAGGCACTGCACAGCAGTGCCATGGTAAGTACGATAGTAGTTAAAATTTGCATAACGTCCAAGTAAGGTTGTTTTTTTAACTATTATCGGTATGAATTATGACGTTTGTATGAGCTATTAGCGGTAGTTACCGCGATAATTTTCTACCCAAAGTTTGGTTGCCCCGCACACTGCTGCTGGCATCACAATCAAGTTAACAAATGGGATGGCTGTGAGCACAAAAACAGCAAACCCAAACCCATATGAAAGCCCTTGTTGGCCTTTGAGATCTTGCTTCATTTGGGTGAAGCTAATCTTGTGATTATCAAAGGGGTAATCATTATACTGTACGTTGTACATCCAGCAGGTAAAGAGGATCCATAAAATTTGTCCAATGACCGGCAGCATCCACAACATTAAAAAGAAAATAATCGCGCGAGGCAGGTAGTAACAGAGTTTAGTCCACTCTCGGCCCAACATACGTGGCACATCTTTGACGATATCTGCAAAGCCATCGTCATTAATAGGCTGACCTGTTAGATGTAGTTCTACTTTCTCAGACAATAATCCGTTGAAGGGCGCAGCGATAAAATTAGTAATCACCGTAAAGACCATGCTGTAGCTAAATAATATAATTAAAATTGCCAGTGGCCAAAGTAACCATTCGAGCCAACTGAGCCAGCTTGGCAAGGCGGTACTCAAGTAGTTAAACCCTTGTGTTAACCAGTCGAATAAGAAAAATAGTGAGCCGCCGAATAAAACAATATTGATCAAAAGAGGAATAAAAACGAATCGTTTTAACCCTTTTTGGCCAAGCATTGAGAAGCCAGCGATAAAGTACTCCATCCCTTTGGTAATTTGCATAAATAAACTCTAAATTGGGAACAGTTAACGCTTATTATAATCGGTATTGTTACTTTCGTGCGTGATTTTTTTATGCCATGGCTTTGTGCCAAAGGCTTGATATTCTTGGGAGCGTGAACTTATGTCACACTATCTTACAATTATCTTAGGTACATATTAACCGTTTACCCCTTGTAAACGATTAGGTGAGTCCATACACTAATTAATATATTCTTTTGGAGAAAAAACAGCATGCGTGTCTTTCACCTTTTGTTTGCAGTCAGCTTAGCGACGTTGCTTTGTGTAACGGCGGCGGGAGCGCATGCAGCAGAAGAAAGGCAGCAAGTTGTAGAGCTTATTGCAGATTTAGATATTCAGTACTTGGATATCGATTTTGATGAAGCTGTGCCGTTTGTAGCATCAAAAAGTACCCACTATGATGCTGAACAGATCGGGCTTGTTTTTTCTGCCACCTTTCACTCACAGCCACACAGTACTCAAATTCGCGCCCCCCCTGCTCATTAATCCCCTTGTAAAACAACATTATTAATTCTAATTAATCGTCGTGAGGTGGATCATGAGTTTTTATCATGCATTAAAAACAGCAGCCGTTGATAATGGCGCTGTTATTAACAATACATTCAATGTCGTCACAACCAATACAAAAACATTTGAACAGCTGCCAGCAGAGCAGTTTTTACGTCCATTGCCAGCGATACACATCGATGTCGATGCGTGTTTGGACGATGCAACTCTGGTTTTAAATAAAACGCATCAGTCAGTGGCATTAGTTATGAACTCCGCCAATGAGCCTGTTGGGTTAATCGCATTAGCTCAGCTAGGCAGTCGTAACGTTTTAGAAAAAGCACAAAAAATGGGGGTAAGTCGCAGTGAGCTGGTGGTTTCTGACATGATGGTACCTATTGCTTCACTACGCCAAATCTCGACTGCACAGGTGGTTAACGCACTTGTTGGTGACATCAAAGCAACGATTGAAGCGGATGGGTTATCCTATTTATTTGTGCAAAATAGCCAGAAAAAAGCGGTGGGCTATTTTGATATTATTGATCTTGTTAAACGTAGTAACGGTGTGATTTCAACGTTGAAAGCGAGTCATGATTTTAAAGATGTAGTTGCACAAATACTACATAACAAAGAAATGTAACAGTTCCCCCAAAGTTAATGTAAATTAAAGCCAAGGCATCTATATGATGCCTTTTTTAATGTCTTTTTAGTGTTTTTTACAGCTTAAGGGAGTTTGACATTATGGCGTTTGGCATACCAATAAAATAATGGCAGTTCGATGATGGTGAAGCTCACTAAGGTAAACCACGCCCAGCTTACCTCAAAAAAGAATAAGGTAAATTCAACGCCTGTTGCAAAATAAACCGACCCTGCAATACCCAAAGAGACCATTGAGGCAATAAAGTCTTGAGTAGAGATTTTTTTAAAGTCATTTCCCGCATATGTTGGATATATCGCAAAATAAGCAATAAATAAGATGGCAACATTCAAAAGAATTATGTGAAGCTCTGCGGACATAACTGCGTCTCAACTAGGGATTGGTCGGGGTGATATCAAACAGTATCACATTTAAATTGTGCCGCTATTGTAATCACTCTTTTGAATGAGTGCAAAGTAAGCTGCATGCGATTATTTTGCTTAATTTGTAGCGCATCCTGCCTAGCTCTGGGCAATTACACTGCCTTTTATTCTATATTGTGTATATACTTCGCTCCTTAACCAAATGAGGTGTGTATGCTGTCTAAAAATCAACAAAAACTTGTTCGCGCTCTGGCACAAAAAAAATACCGTAAACAACATGGTTTATATCTTGTTCAAGGTGAAAAAAATGTCTTGGAATTATTGCAAGCCGGTGTTGAAGTACAGCAGATATTTGCCACGCCACAGTTTATCAGTGCGCATCATGCAGCCTTAAAGCAGTGTCCAATAACTGAGTGTGACGAGCAATCACTCAGTAAGGTGAGTACCTTAGTAAGCAATAATGCAGCGCTTGCCATCGTGCCAATCCCCAAAGAGAAAGAGATTGATAAAAGTGGTCTTATTTTAGCACTTGATGGGGTATCTGATCCGGGCAATCTTGGTACGATTATTCGTTTGGCAGATTGGTATGGACTTAAGCAAGTTGTGGTCAGTGAAGATTGTGCGGATCACTTAAATCCAAAAGTGATCAGCGCCACTATGGGCTCATTTGTTAGAGTGAATGTGGTTAGAACTGATTTAACTCAGTTTTTAAGTCAGTATGATGGGCCGATTTATGGCGCTTATCTAGATGGACAAAGCGTGCATAAAACACCATTCTCAGCTCAAGGTGTGTTGGTGATGGGCAGCGAATCACACGGGATCCGCGAGCAAGCGGGGCAGTACGTTAACCAACCTATTACGATCCCCGCGTATGGACAAGCAGAGTCACTGAATGTGGCGATGGCCACGGGTATCATACTTGATAACTTTCGCCGCTCAATTTAATGTACGACTGTTACTGTAGTAATAAAAATAAATAACTCTGTCTATGCGTTTAAGTCACATTAAGCTCGCCGGATTTAAATCCTTTGTCGAGCCAACCAAGATCCCATTTCCTGATCAGATGACCTGTGTGGTTGGGCCAAATGGCTGTGGAAAATCTAATGTTATTGATGCGGTACGCTGGGTATTAGGTGAAAGTTCAGCTAAGAACTTGCGCGGTGATGCGATGACGGATGTAATCTTTAATGGCTCGACAAATCGTAAAGCCATTTCACAAGCTTCTGTTGAGCTGATGTTTGATAATACCCGAGGGACATTACCAGGTTCGCTTGCAGACAGAAATCAAATCGCTATTAAACGTTTAGTGACCCGAGACGGTCAATCTTTGTATTTCTTAAACGGCAGTAAGTGCCGCCGTCGCGATATTACGGATATTTTCCTCGGCACAGGCTTAGGGCCTCGTAGCTACTCGATCATAGAGCAAGGCATGATCTCGCGGCTTATCGAAAGTAAGCCTCATGAACTGAGAGTCTTTTTAGAAGAAGCGGCCGGTGTCTCTAAGTACAAAGAGCGTAGACGAGAAACGCAAACGCGAATAAAAAGCACGCGAGATAATCTTGAGCGTTTATTGGATATGCGTAAAGAACTGCAATCGCAGCTTGATAGATTGGCCCAGCAAGCGGAAGCCGCAAGAAAGTATAAGGAATTAAAAGCCAAAGAACGGACCTTAAAAGGTCAATTGGCAGTGTTAAAGTGGCAGGACTTTAACGATAAATTGCAACAAAAAGTGCAGCAAATCGCTAAATTAGATGAAAAGTTACAGTTTTTAGAGCAAGCCCATGGTGGGCAAAACGATGTGGTAGCGAGTTTTGAGCAGCAAGTTACACATTTAACGGATGCACTGGGTGCTTTGCAGCAAACGTTGCATAAAACACATACTGAGCTGACCCGTGCTGAACAGCAAAAAATTCACCTTACAGAAAAACGTATTGAGCTCAATGAAGCAAAAGTAAAATTAACGTCAGAACAAGTAAAAGCGCAGGCATTATTGACAGAGCAGCAAGCCAGTTGTGCCATACATCAACAAAAGAGTGAGGAGGCAGCTGAGCGTTTGGCGCTTGCAGAAGCTGAACTTGAAGAACGAGTGGCCGTGTATGAGCAAACGCATCAACTCAATAATGATGTTGATAGGGAATTGCATGAACTGACAGAACAAGGCTCTGTCGCAAAAGAGCAACATGCGGCCAGTAATGTGACTTTGCAACAAGCAAAACAGAAGTTGCGTCATCTCGAGGAGCGTCATGCCAGCTTAGTCGCCGATAGCGAGACACTGACAGCACAAAATAGCAGTGAGTTATTAGCTGAGGAACAGAGCAAGCAGCAGTCGCTGGTGAAAGAAATGGCTGCGCTGCAAAGCCAATCGCATAAGCTGCAGGAGCAGCGCCAATATAGTGAAACGCAAATTCGTGTAAGCGAAGGGGCTGTGCAAAACGCGCAGCAACAACTACTACAAAGTACTGCTGAACGAGACACTTTAAATACGCTTTTAGGCGCGGACGACGGTGTTGATCTCCCTTCATTTTTAGCGCAATTAAAAGTCTCAGCAGGGTATGCGCAAATTGTTGAATGCGCACTGCTTGGGCTGGATGTATTATCATTACGTGATGAACCAAATGGACCAGGACTTTGGGAAAAATCACGACAGCCTCATGTTGAAAGTGTCGCACAGTTCATCGTATCAGGGGTTTTTCCTACCTTTTTAAATCATGTAAAGTGGCTGGGGACAGCCAGACAATTTGTGCCTACGCAACATTTTATCCTCGCAATTGATGATGAAGGGTGTGTTTATGGTGATAACTTTACAATGCCCAAGCCGCAGGGCAGTGCGAGCCAGTTGGTCAACTATCAAACGTTAGATACCTTAAACTCAAAGATCCCTATACAGGAAAAAGGCTTAGCTGAAGCAGAGCAACATAGTCAAATGTTGATTGCCAAACATGCTGAATTAGATGAGAGTGTTGAGCAAAATAAGCAAGCGGTGCACAGCGTGGCACAGTTGGTGGCTGCCAATAAAAGCCGATTAGAAATTTTGGAGTTGCAGCACCAGGGTTGGCAGGCACAATCAGACAAACTTGCCGGAGAGTTAACGCATATTCGCCAAGAGGTCGCTTCGGCGCAAACATTGGTGCAGCAGGAAACTGAGTTACACCAAAAAGCACAGGAACATCTGGCCGTAGTGCAGCAAAAATTGGTTGATAAAAAACTGTTAGCTGAGGCGAATAAACAGCAAGCCCAAGCGACACTCATTGGGAAAACACAAGCCCAAGAGCAGGTGCATCAAGCAAAAATGGCCCTACAACAAGCACAAAGTGATCAACAGATCAGTGCGACAAAATCACTCCATTTAAATGATAGTATGCAGCAAAGTATGTTGGCGTTAGAAGGCAATGCTGAGCAACTGATGTTGCTTGAAACCCCCTTGTTAGAAACACAAACACAGATCTCAACATTACTGACAACGCATCAAGTGCAGCAACAGAAACTCACCGACGTGGAGCAGGAGGTTACAAAGGCAAAACAACAATTAGCTGAAAAGCAAAGTAGTGTGCAGGACGCCCAGGCGAATAGTCTTAAACTCAAAGAACAAAAACAACAGCTACAATTACAAGAGCAGAGCTTAGTTGTAAAAGCGCAAGCTGCACTGGAGCCTTTACTGGAGCTCAAGCAAACGTTGAAAGGTGTGCTGGCTACATTGGATGAAAAGTTAAGTGTTGGGGTCTATCAAAGTCAGTTAACTGCGACAACACAAAAGCTATCTATGTTAGGGGCCGTTAATTTGGCTGCCATTGAAGAGTTTGATGAAGCTCTAGCTCGAAAAACCTATCTTGATGTGCAGTTAGATGACTTAACTGCGGCATTGGAAACGCTTGAAAATGCGATCAGAAAGATTGATAGAGAAACAAAAACAAGATTCAGAGCGACCTTTGATCAGGTAAACCGTGATTTAGGAGAGCTGTTTCCAAAAGTGTTTGGTGGCGGAAATGCCTACTTAGAGCTCACCAGTGATGATTTGTTGGAAAGTGGTGTTACTATAATGGCGAGGCCGCCGGGTAAGAAAAACACGACAATTCATCTGTTAAGTGGTGGAGAAAAAGCGTTGACCGCATTATCATTGGTATTTTCTATCTTCAGATTAAATCCGGCACCGTTTTGTATGTTGGATGAAGTAGATGCGCCGCTAGACGATGCAAATGTTGGACGCTTTTGTCGTCTCGTAGAAGAAATGTCTCAGGCGGTGCAATTTATATATATTAGCCACAACAAAGTGGCGATGGAAATGGCCGCAAGGCTGACGGGGGTGACTATGGCGGAACCAGGTGTTTCACGTGTAGTTGCTGTTGATATAGAGCAAGCAGTGCAGATGGCACATACATAACAAAAGTAAAGGTGAACAATGGCCACAGAATTAAGATGGGCATTAATCGTGATCAGTGCGTTGATCATAGGTGGACTACTGATACATGGGCTATGGTCTGTTAGAAAAAAAGAAGACAAAAATGGTCGTAGACAAGAATTATCAACTGCGAACGAGGACACTAAGCCAAAAGAGCCTGAACTAAGTGATATGAGCTTTGCTGCTGTCGAGGAAGAACAGCACCCGAGTACAGTTGACACAGAGCAAATGGATACACAGCCACAGCCTGCAGAGCAGCAAAATGCTGAGTCCTCAACCCACAGTACGCAAGCAGCACCTGAGCCGCAAGACTTTATCATTTTACACATCCAAATGCCTGAAGGGCTAACGATGGCGGGCTCCAAGTTACTACCAAGTGTATTAAGCCTTGGTTTTAAATACTCTGAAGAGGGCTTTTTTAATCGACACTTAGAGTCTTCGGGTAATGGCCCAGTATTGTTTAGATTGGTAAATATGTATAACCCTGGCACATTTGATATTGATAACATGGAACAGTTCAGCACAGCTGGAGTGAGTTTGTTTATGACTTTACCGTGTGAGGGCGACAGCATGGCTGCGTTTAATATGTTACATGGTGCAGCGAAAAAGTTATCAGATGAGTTCGGTGCGCAAGTATTAGATAGCAATCGCGAACCGTTGACAGTTGATACAATTCGCACGTATGTCGAAAAAGTACGTGAGTTTGCAGCATAAGTTTTAGATGCAAAGATGACCCGTGTGTCGGGTAACAAAAAAGATAGAGTAAGCCACTGGTAAGGACCGGTGGCTTTTGTTTTATTAAGAGGTTGAAATGTCGGAATCTATCAGCAATAGAATCAATGAATTAAAAGCACAACTGGAAGATCATAATTATAAATATTATGTATTGGATATGCCCACCGTGCCGGATGCAGAATATGATAGGTTAATGCGCGAACTCACCGAACTGGAAATAGCGAACCCGGCGCTTTTAACCGCCGATTCGCCTTCGCAGAAAGTGGGCGGTGTCGCACTGAGCAAATTTGATCAGGTGACGCACAAAGTACCGATGTTATCTTTAGATAATGCGTTTGATGAGGCTGAATTTAACGCATTTAATCGCCGTATTAAAGAACGTTTATTGGAATCCAGTGAGCTGGCATTTTGCTGTGAACCAAAGCTAGATGGTTTGGCAGTGTCGATTTTGTATCGCAACGGTATATTAGTTCAAGCCGCAACGCGTGGTGATGGCCAAGTGGGCGAAAACATCACAGAAAATGTAAAAACCATTCGCAACATTCCATTGCGTTTAAGAGGTGACAACATTCCTGAGGAGGTTGAAGTACGTGGTGAAGTCTTTATGGATAAAGCCGGCTTTGAAAGACTTAATGAAACGGCATTAGCGAAAGATGAAAAAACATTCGCCAATCCAAGAAATGCTGCGGCAGGTAGTTTGCGTCAACTAGATTCTAAGATCACCGCAAAACGACCTTTAATGTTTTATGCCTACTCCATGGGTACAGTGGAAGGTGCTGAGCTTGCTGAGACACATTATGGCCAGTTAGAGCAATTAAAACAGTGGGGCTTACCCATGTGTCCTGAAACGAAGCGTGTGGAAGGGGTATCTCAAGCACTGGCTTATTATCAAGATATTTTAACGCGCCGAGATGCATTGAGCTATGAAATTGATGGCGTGGTCATCAAAGTCGATGACAAGCAGCAGCAAGCTCAATTGGGTTTCGTTGCTCGTGCACCTCGATGGGCAATTGCATTTAAATTTCCTGCACAAGAGGAAATGACTCAATTACTGGATGTCGAGTTCCAAGTGGGGCGCACGGGAGCGGTGACCCCGGTAGCAAGGCTTGAGCCTATTTTTGTCGGCGGTGTGACCGTATCGAACGCGACTTTGCATAATCAAGATGAAATTGATCGCTTGGGTATCAAAGTGAAAGATCATGTCATTATCCGTCGTGCTGGAGATGTTATCCCGCAGATCACACAAGTTGTATTAGATAAGCGACCTGAAGAGGCTTACGACATTGAGTTTCCAAAGACGTGTCCAGTGTGTGACTCACATGTTGAACGTGTGGAGGGAGAAGCTGTTGCGCGTTGTACGGGCGGGTTAGTGTGCCAAGCGCAGAGAAAGGAAGCGATTAAACATTTTTCATCGCGAAAAGCCTTAGATATAGATGGGCTGGGCGATAAGATAGTTGAGCAACTGGTGGACAGAGAACTAATAAAAACGCCTGCAGAGCTGTTTAAGTTGCGTCAAGGCCACTTTGAGTCCTTAGAGCGAATGGGCCCTAAATCAGCTAAAAACTTAGTAAATGCACTGGAAGCTGGCAAGCAGACAACATTAGCGAAATTTTTGTATGCGCTAGGCATTAGAGAAGTGGGTGAAGCAACGGCACAAAATTTAGCGAATCATTACTTAACACTTGAAAATGTTATGAACGCCTCCATTGAAAGTCTACAAGAGGTGAGTGATGTTGGTGTTATCGTGGCACATAATATCCATGCGTTTTTTGGTGAGCAGCATAATCAACAAGTTGTTGCTGAGCTTCAAGAGGTGGGCGTTCACTGGTCTGATATCGAAGCACCCTCAGAGCAATCTCAGCCGCTTGAAGGTCTAACGTATGTATTAACCGGTACTTTGAGCCAGTTAAATCGAAATGATGCAAAAGCGAGGTTACAAGCATTAGGGGCCAAAGTCGCTGGCAGTGTTTCCAAAAATACACATGCTTTGGTTGCAGGTGAAAAGGCTGGTTCTAAACTGACAAAAGCACAAGACTTAGGTGTTGAAGTGATGGATGAGGCAGCTTTAATCGCTTTATTTGAACAGCATCAAGGGTAAATGATAATGACAAAGCTCATCCTCAGGACGGGGAGCTAATAAAACATACAGAAATAGAGAGGGCAGTGTGAGTAAGTTAATTGGGCGGTTTGGGCCTGAATATTGGGATAAGTATGGCGTATATCGTACACCGCTTGGGTTCAACTTAACTTTGCTTGTTTTGCTTCGCCCTTTTTTTGTCTGGTTGATGTCAGCACTGACTTGGCGCCCAGATTTAGACATTATGAGTTTGTTCTTTCCCTCTAAAACTAACTTTTTGGTGGCAATTAGTATCGCTGCAATCGCTTTGCTACCAGCCGTTGTATATTCCATGCGCAGGCCAACTAGTTCGCAAAAATGGGGGCGTGTATGGCGTTATATGCGTTGGCCTATGCTAGTGGCTGCGGCCTTAGACCTTGGTTGGTTGATAATGCAAGCTGCCAGTAATTATTACCAGTTTTCATTTTATCTTGCGAGTCAAATTGTTTTGGTATCTTGGGTTATTTTATATTTGATCAACAGTCGTTATTTAACTTGTTTTTTTGGCGACTGGCCTGAACCAGATGCAAAATAGCTTGACGAAAAAGCGGCAAGACGCCTAAATGATATTGGGGTGTTTTGTCTATCTGTTGTGACCTAATTAAACGGTTAATTCGTATCAATCTGTGAGCTGAAAAAGTAAGTCCGCGACGAATTCATTTTATTGGCGTTAAAGCACTGACTGACCCAGTTGTGTCATCAATGAGGTTTATGCTCGATGTGTACTACGCGGTGATAGATGAGATAGTTATTATTATCTTCTAATAATAAAAATTAAACTAGTTTAGGAATATCAACATGTTACTTTGGAAAGATATACTTTCGTGGGCGAGCGAAGGTAATCCAGCGCCACCTAGAAAGGTCGAAAAAAGTTTAATGCAATGGCAAGCTTTACTTGAGCCTTCTGTCTTTCATATTACTCGAAACAAAGGGACTGAGAGGCCATTTAGTTCTGAATCATGTAGCCTATTCGAGCCAGGCCAATACGAATGTGCATGTTGTGGTGAGCTGTTATTTGATGCTCAAGAAAAATTTGAGAGTGGTTCTGGCTGGCCATCATTTACTCAACCTGCCAGTCAGAATGCAATAGCTTACCATGCAGACACAACCCATGGCATGACAAGAGTAGAAATTGTCTGCAATGTTTGTGACGCGCATTTGGGACATGTTTTTCCTGATGGCCCTAAGCCCAGTGGTTTACGGTATTGTGTAAACGCACTTGCGATGGTTAAACAAGAGACTGTTACGTAATCCAATCTAGGTCGACTGATATAATAGGTGTGGCGCAGTGTTCTTTATTGCGCTAACCCCATTTCCCTCATTTGCGCCATAAGTTTATCGAAGCGTACCTCTTGCTCAGAGTCGAGATCAGTGCTTTGTAGAACTTTTAGACACTTCTTGGCAAGGTTTGTGTTAAATGTAATACCCTTTTTTCCAGTCGCATCCGCAAGGCATTGGAGCAGGTTTAAGGCGATGCTGGCATTTTTAGGCATTACTCTAAAAGCTTGAGAAAACGCTTCTAAGGCTACATCAAGTTGCCCTTTATTAAATTGTTTCACAGCGTGATTGTTGAGCTCTTTGGGGCCCATTGTAATATCTTTACGTTCATCATGCTGTTGTTGTAAGTAACGCATCATAACAGGATCTTCCTGCTTTTGATGCCGCTCACAATGTTCGATTATTTGACTAAATAGAGCCTGTGCTTTGTGTTGAAACCCTAATTCATGAAAAGCTTTGGCTTTATCTAATGCTGCGTCAACAGAGCGGATCTGAGGTTCGTCATCGAGTTGCTCCATTAATTGACGTGCTTTTTTGTGCTCGTCTTTAAGGTAGTGTAAGCGTGCGTGCAATACGTCCATTTGAGTTTGATTAATAGCATGAGGAAACTGCTTTTTTAAATCGTTCAAGTACTGTTGTGTTTGGCGAGTAATTTTATTGATTTGTTCATGTTGATCTGTGGCCAACGCGAAATCAATGCCGGCTCTTGCTGCATTTAAATAAACTTCGGGGCTATCATGGATCGAATACTTGGCAAAGCTGGCAATTTCTTTTTGTGCGTTGTAACTGCACTCATAGTCATGATTAATCATCGCAACGGTACTTAATGACTTTTGCCTAGACAGATTTCTTGGGGCAATTTGCGACGCTTCATGTAGTGCTTTTTGCGCGTGTTCAAATTGGTTTAATTTAATTTCTAATCGTCCAAGCAGATCAAGTGCTGCAAGCCGAGTTTCACTTTTTTCTATCAAGCCTTTTAATAATTTTTGAGCGGTAAAGTCTTCGTTATTTGCAATGAGGGCTTCAACTAAGCCAAGTTTTGCCCAAGTAAACTTTTGCAAGTCTAACGCTGATTTATAAAATTGCTTGGCTTCATCAAAACGTTTGAGCTTCAGCAGCATTTCGCCTTTTAATTTTAGTAACATGACTGAGTAGCTAGTTTGCTGGCTATCCAATTCGGCATTGATAAACTTGAGTGCTTTGGAGTAATTCTCATCGTCTATTAACGTGTAGAGTTTTTTAAGGCTTTGCTTTCTTTTGAGTACTCGTTCGATCCGTGATTGCAGATCTTTGATGGTAAATGGCTTGACCAAGAAGTCGTCGGGTTGCAGTTCAACAACGCTATGGACCAGTTCAGGGCTCGTTTCGGCTGAAGTAAAAATAAAACCAGTACTTCGTTTGATTAATCGTTTCTTTAAGAGTTCTTCATAAAGTTGATAACCATTTTGTCTTTTGCTTAAGTCAAAAGAGCAGATGATCAAGTCAAATTTATTAACTTCGCAGCTTTCTTTTGCGATTGCAGCTGATTCTGCGACAAATATGTTGCGATAGGCTAAACGCTCTAGAGATTGCTTCAAATAGCTGAGCGAAAGCGCTTGTTCTTCCACAATTAAAATTTTCGAATTAACAAATGGTTGAACGGCCATATTAGTATCAGAATGTTACCAACAATAATTTTAGTCTAGACGTTTCTTCAAACTTTTAAAATAGTCTGAGATAGAAGTTAAAATACAACTCAAGAAGATAAACGTGGTTTAACAGAAAGAAAAGTAAGAATGGTGGGTTGTACTGGACTTGAACCAGTGACCCTCGCCTTGTAAGGGCGATGCTCTCCCAACTGAGCTAACAACCCGGGATATGTGTAATTTGGTGGGTGATACTGGACTTGAACCAGTGACCCTCGCCTTGTAAGGGCGATGCTCTCCCAACTGAGCTAATCACCCAAATTACAGTCTATATTGGTGGGTTGTACTGGACTTGAACCAGTGACCCTCGCCTTGTAAGGGCGATGCTCTCCCAACTGAGCTAACAACCCAATATAGATTATATGGATATTATCCAACCGCAATGCGGATTTAAGTGGTGGGTTGTACTGGACTTGAACCAGTGACCCTCGCCTTGTAAGGGCGATGCTCTCCCAACTGAGCTAACAACCCGGGATATGTGTAATTTGGTGGGTGATACTGGACTTGAACCAGTGACCCTCGCCTTGTAAGGGCGATGCTCTCCCAACTGAGCTAATCACCCAAATTACAGTCTATATTGGTGGGTTGTACTGGACTTGAACCAGTGACCCTCGCCTTGTAAGGGCGATGCTCTCCCAACTGAGCTAACAACCCAATATAGATATACTTAGATATGGTGGGTTGTACTGGACTTGAACCAGTGACCCTCGCCTTGTAAGGGCGATGCTCTCCCAACTGAGCTAACAACCCATATCTAAATTTACAACAAACATTGTGTATAACACCGCGTTGCTGTGGGGCGCTATTATAGGGAGCCAAGCAAAGGAGTCAATACTTAAAAATGAAAATTTCGTTTGCTTGCTGTATTTATAGGCAAATTAATCTAAATACAATAGCTCTTCATTATAAGGAGTTTAAATAACAGTAGTTAAAAATCTTCAAAGTTGTGATTTTGTATCTTTACGATGCTCTATTTCTCTTAAGTGCTTTGCTTTTGATATGCCATGCAAGAGATTAAGTCATGAGTATTGCTTTTTTGACAATATACTAAGCAGTAAAAGAGTGAAAAAGTTAAAACCTGTCATAGTCATCAATTAGAGTGGGGCAGGGAGGGCTAGATCAGTACAAAAATCAAACCAAAACAAAAGGTTTGTTTGAATTTAAAGTGGGTTTTGTTTATATTGTGTCCTCTTGGGCGCTTTTTAAGGCAATTAGAAAAAACTTAACTAAAAATTGTTGACTTTATTTTCCTGCCTGCATAGAATGCGCCCCGCACTCAGCGATGCACAGTAACAAATTTACTGTATGCAAAGGGGCTATAGCTCAGCTGGGAGAGCGCCTCGCTGGCAGCGAGGAGGTCGACGGTTCGATCCCGTCTAGCTCCACCAAGCACATCGTTGAAAAAAGTCCTAGTGACATTAATTAGTTTTAAACTTCGAATGTTTAAAATTAATATTGTGTCCCCTTCGTCTAGAGGCCTAGGACACCGCCCTTTCACGGCGGTAACAGGGGTTCGAATCCCCTAGGGGACGCCACTTACTTTAAGTAAGTATCAAAAGCTCGTATGGTAAGAGTCTAAATAACCAGTCCTAGTGACACATAATGTGTCCCCTTCGTCTAGAGGCCTAGGACACCGCCCTTTCACGGCGGTAACAGGGGTTCGAATCCCCTAGGGGACGCCACTTACTTTAGGTAAGTAACAAAAGCTCGTATGGTGAGAGTCTAAATAACCAGTCCTAGTGACACAAACTGTTTTGTTATAATGAAGTTCGGTCTATTCGACCTTCACGCTAACAAAAAATTATTGAAGCGTTGATTCAATGAGCAGATTTTTTGTCCCCTTCGTCTAGAGGCCTAGGACACCGCCCTTTCACGGCGGTAACAGGGGTTCGAATCCCCTAGGGGACGCCACTTACTTTAAGTAAGTATCAAAAGCTCGTATGGTAAGAGTCTAAATAACCAGTCCTAGTGACACAAAACTGTTTTGTTATAATGAAGTTCTGTCTATTCGACCTTCACGCTAACAAAAAATTATTGAAGCGTTGCTTCAATGAGCAGATTTTTTGTCCCCTTCGTCTAGAGGCCTAGGACACCGCCCTTTCACGGCGGTAACAGGGGTTCGAATCCCCTAGGGGACGCCACTTACTTTAGGTAAGTAACAAAAGCTCGTATGGTGAGAGTTTAAATAACCAGTCCTAGTGACACATATTGTGTCCCCTTCGTCTAGAGGCCTAGGACACCGCCCTTTCACGGCGGTAACAGGGGTTCGAATCCCCTAGGGGACGCCACTTACTTTAGGTAAGTAACAAAAGCTCGTATGGTGAGAGTTTAAATAACCAGTCCTAGTGACACATATTGTGTCCCCTTCGTCTAGAGGCCTAGGACACCGCCCTTTCACGGCGGTAACAGGGGTTCGAATCCCCTAGGGGACGCCACTTACTTTAGGTAAGTAACAAAAGCTCGCATGGTAAGAGCCTAAATAACCAGTCCTAGTGACACAAAACTGTTTTGTTATAATGAAGTTCGGTCTATTCGACCTTCACGCTAACAAAAAATTATTGAAGCGTTGCTTCAATGAGCAGATTTTTTGTCCCCTTCGTCTAGAGGCCTAGGACACCGCCCTTTCACGGCGGTAACAGGGGTTCGAATCCCCTAGGGGACGCCACTTACTTTAAGTAAGTATCAAATGCTCGCATGGTAAGAGTCTAAATAACCAGTCCTAGTGACACATACTGTGTCCCCTTCGTCTAGAGGCCTAGGACACCGCCCTTTCACGGCGGTAACAGGGGTTCGAATCCCCTAGGGGACGCCACCTTCTTTGTTATCCTTCAGCCATTCTTGCTAAATTAATTCCCTTTGCTAAGTTTAAATTTATTATTGCAGTGCGCAATTGACTCTCGTGCTTAATGACTTTGATTGGTATTCTGTATTTTCCTGTCTATCTCGTGATGAATTAAGGCTTAGATATTGGATAAATTTACACTTCCATTTATCTGCATAAGCTTGGTTTAGAACAATTTTTAGTCATTTTTGTCATGCTCGCATTGGCGTAATCACTTACTATTGCCTTTTAATTTAGAGTGAGTTGCTATGGCTAAAGGAAGAACAACGGTAACCAACCGCGAATACGACTATCCCAGTTCTTATAATTTATTATCTACAACTAATACTAAAGGGCAGATCAAGTATGCTAATCGTCAGTTTTGTGAAGTAGCAGGTTTTGAATTACACGAGCTAGAAGGTAAGCCACACAATATTGTGCGTCATCCCAGTATGCCAAAACCGGCGTTTCAAAATATGTGGAATTATATTGAATCTGGTAAGCCTTGGATGGGCATGGTAAAAAATCGTTGTAAAAATGGTGATCACTATTGGGTTAATGCCTACGTAACACCCATTACAAATAACAGTGGCCAAACCGTTGAATACCAATCGGTCAGAACAAAGCCAGATCGTTCGGTAGTTAACAGGGCAGAAAAAATTTATCAGAAACTCCATGATGGCGCATCAGTAGATAGCTTTACCAGAGCTTCAATGTCGTTGTCTGCTCAGATGATGTTGATCATTGGCGCGTTTTATATATTAAGTATGATATTTGCGTCGCTGCCGTCCCCTTGGTCCTATATTTTAGAAACTGTTTTAGTTGTTGTTGCTTTAATTTTAACTTACCAGCGTTTATCCCCTGTCAGGGAGTTAAGTCAAAAGGCACGAAAAGTCTACGATAATCCACTAATGCAAAAGATTTATATTAATAAAGTTAACGACATTGCCGCGATTGAGCTGGCGTTATTAGCCAGAGAATCAGAATTACGTGCAGTACTTGGCCGAGTGAAAGATGCCAGTGATACGGTTCGAGGCCATGCTAAAGAAACCGTTGATGAGTGTGATAAAAGTGCTCAACTGCTAAATAATCAGCAAGCGCAGACAGGATCGCTTGCTACCGCAATTAACCAAATGACGGCGACGATACAAGAGATTGCATCAAATACCAATAACGCTGCATCGCAGTCAGAAGCCGCATTAAAATCTGTCAAAGAGGGCAGCTTAGCGGTCAATGAGAATATGGAAAATAATTACACCTTGTCAGAAGAATTGACTCAAACCCAATCCGATATTGAAGATCTCAATGCGCAAACGGTGAATATAGGTGGCGTTGTGGATGTGATCCGTGGGATCTCTGAACAAACCAATTTGCTTGCATTAAATGCGGCAATCGAAGCTGCGCGTGCTGGAGAGCAGGGCAGAGGTTTTGCGGTTGTGGCTGATGAAGTTAGAGCTCTAGCGCAGCGTACGCAGGACTCAACAAAAGAAATTGATGATATCGTCGCCAACCTACGACAGCGTGCAGAACGCGCCGTACAGGCGATACAAAATGGGGTTGAAAAGTCAGGGCAGTGTGTTGAAAAAGCGGAGGGTACGAAAGCTTCTTTGGATAGTATCAACTCGATCGTGAATGATATTTCTAGTCTGAATTATCAAATTGCAACTTCAACGGAAGAGATGTCGGGAGTCAGTAACGAGCTTAATAATAATGCGGTGACGATTTCTCAGCTGGCGACTGACTCACTGCAAAGCTCGGATAGATCGCTTGAAACCATGGCAAACACTCAAAAAGCGCTATCTGATCAAAAATCATTGGTGGATCAGTTTATTGCTAAATTTCAAAATTAATAATGACTTATGTGGCGTGTATTTACACGCCACCATGTGGGCTACCTAAAAAGCCAGCGACATAAAATAGCCAGTTTATTCAATTAATTCACCACTCATTCTCTTAAGATTTCCATTAGCCGTTATTCAGCGGATATATTTGTTTAGCTTACAGAGGTATATTATGAATAAAGCACTAAAACTGGCTTATGAACGGGAAATGCTGACCGCACAAACTTTGTATCAGCAAGGCGATTTTATTACTTGTTTCGAATCTCTTGAAAGAGCGCATATTCTTGGGCAGAAGTCTGTGTGCAGGCACACCAAAAGCCATTGGTGGATGCTAAAAGTAGGACTTAAACTGGCGGATAAAAAAGAAGTATTGGGGCAAATATTAAGAGTGTTTGCTGCAATTATTTTCTCACGCATTTGGGTGCCTAAAGGCAATACGGGAGGTGCCAATGTTAGTTCAATTAAGTCTATGCCCATACCGGATGAGCTTAAAGTTTTCTTTAATGAATAAAGAAAATTTGATTAGAGTTAGTCCTAAAAGCACATAAACCAGCGACAAAGTGAGTGAAAAAGTTTTGCAACAAAACGTCTGGATAAAGACTGGATATATATTACTTCATGGCGCTAGCATCGATGCGGATGAACATCAGCATATCGCCATGCAAGTTGTTTGGCCAGATAGAGACAGCACTTGTACTCTAGCAGGTAAGGCATTTCATAAGGTAGTGATCATTGATTCAAATACGCCACATTGCTTGAAAATGCAAAGCGGGTGGGTGTTATTAGTTGAGCCGCATAGCGTATTAGGGGAGTGCTTAAAGGAGCAATTAAGTGGTCAGTCTCTGAAATTACTTAGTGCCGAAGCTAATCTAAAGCCACCCTTGTTTCACAGTGACGCGAGCACTATTTTTTTCAAAGCTCTCGCTGAGTTAATACCAAGGGGAGGGATGTTAGATAGCCAGCTAAATACTATTACAGACCCTCGGATAAATTGCTTGTTGGCTGAGCTGAACTCGTGTTTTAGTGGAGAGTGCATAAAGCCGCTGCAATGGCGTGCAAAAGAGGTTGCGCAAAAATATCATTTATCAGAAAGTCGGTTTTTACACCTTTTCTCTGGGCAAGTGGGAATTTCTTGGCGGCCTTATTTATTATGGAGAAGAATGTTATGTGCCTTACTAACAATGCAAAAAGGGGCGAGTGCAACTGAAGCTGCCTTTAGTGCAGGGTTTTCTGACAGCGCCCATTTAAGTCGTACCTTTAAAAATACATTTGGCATGACAATTAGACAAGCCATCAGTTTATTTAAGTAACAGGAATAATAAGTTAAGCCATATAATACATGTCTTGCCCCTTCAATTGCATCGCGCAGGTGCAAATTGACCTCTCATATCACAGTAAAATTCATCGAAAACTAAGCCCCGTTATTAAACAGTTAAAAAATATAGATATAATCAAGAATAATGATGAGTGGTCATTTTTTGTAACATTTCAAAGGTATCCATCACATTGCGCTTATGCCAATTTATCCAACACTGTGAAGTATGAAATTTAACTGCTCTGGCTGTGTATGATTGTCAGCTTGAGTAGTTATGAAAGCATGTACATGAATACAAAAGGAGGCGTAATGCTTACAGTGCATATTGTAGCTGGTTCATTTTTACTGCTGTTTGGTATTGGCGCTTTGAGTTTTGCAAAAGGAAAGCTCAGGCACAGATGGTCAGGCAACCTATTTTTCCTTGCTATGCTAATAATGACAGGGACTGCTGCTTTTTTTAATGGTGGTGCAACCATGTCGCTGATGACATTTTATTATGGTGTCACAGCATGGGTGATTGTACTTAGAAAAGAGCAAACAATCGGTATTTTTGAAATATTGGCTATGTGCTTAATACTTTATGTCAGCATGTCTTTATTCTATTTTATATATACCGCAGTGGACTTAGACCCGACGTTCAAAGCTATTTTCACCATTCATGCCTCTGTGGCCTTATTCGCTGCAGGTATGGATCTGCGGATGATCCTAAATGGAGGCCTGTCTGGTAAGCACCGCATTGCTCGGCACACTTGGCGGTCGTGCTTTGCTATGCTGGGGGCTGTGATGTCATTTTCAGCGAATACATCAGATAGATGGCCAGACTTTATTGACAGCAATGCGTTAATTTATCTAATGATAGGCATACTGTTTTACTGGGTAATTAGAGTGCTTTTCACTGGTTGGTCAAAGCGGTTAAATGGTATTGTTGGTGATAGCTTACTACTCAAGAAGTTACCTGTGTTTAAGCGAGAAATTAAAAACTAATAGCGCTATTTTATAGGAAGTGTGATGGGCGAGAATGGGCCCATCACAGGTCGAGAGCGTTAAATGAAAATGGGAAAAGCTATAGAGTATGATTAAGTAAACCGCCCCTGATTAAATGTACTTATACTGCCAATTTTTGCTTGCGATATTGCCCTGGCGTGCAACCTGTAAACTCTTTAAATGCGCGGCTAAAGGGGGCTACAGATGCAAAGCCACTTTCAATACCAACGACAAGCACCGGCCAGTCGCGTTTATCGGGTGCACTTAATATTGTCTTGGCGTACTCGATACGTATCTGGTTCACATAGTGATTAAAGTTCTTCGCATTAAAGCAAGTGAGCATAATAGTGCGGATACGATACTCGGGAAGGTCCAGTTCTCGAGCAATATCGGCCACACGTAAATTCACATCCAAAAAGCGCTTTTCTTCCACCAATAGGCGTTGAATTTCTTTGGAAAGTAGGTGCTCACTTTGGGTAATGCCCTCATTTTTCAAGTCTTGCTGCATAAGCTGTTGCTGTCGAAATCGTATCAGCCAATGTGTACTGATAAAGATTAAAGTATATGCGAACACGACTAACCACTCTCTTCCTTCGCCTGTCGCTAAGTCTTTTGGTAGGGATACAGCAATTAACATCACGCTAATGATACTCACCAAGAATGAAGACAGGTAGACCATCGTGATTTTGCGCTGGGTCATGTTTGCGCTTTGCAATACCCGATAACCTTCCCAAAATGCGAGAATGAGCATACCTGATGATAATATTGCAATTGTTTCGGATAACACGGTTATCAAGGCCGATAGCCAATCAGTTTGGAGCTGCCACATTTTTTCTGTAAATCGGAATAGGTGCCTTAATATCAGGCATATTCCTAGTACACCTGCAAACAGGAGATGATGGTGATTAATGGGATTGGTTTTTCGAAAAAATGCACGTGAAAAGAGCCAGTACCCGCTACAAGTAGCGAAACCGAATATTCCTAACAGATGATGATAGGGGGCAAAGTAAGTGTTTGTTAGTTGATAGGCAAGATACATTGATGAGGATGCACAAAACCCTGCAAAAGCTAAATGTAAAATGTGTTTGTGTCGAAGACGATAATGATTGAAAGCTAATCCCAGACTTAACAAAACGGTAAATGACTGCGCAATTTTTAGTGGTTCCAATTTAGATTCCCTCCCACTTTTATGAAGATTCTACATTAACCTTGTTCTTTTTCGATAATCTTCTGATTTATTTGCTTTTCTTAGCATCGATTTTGAAATTCGATACGCTTTGAAGTCTTCATATTGGCAGTATTGACGTGAAATTTAGAAGACAAGGTATAGTTATGAAAAATAAATCTGTCGTTGATAACGAAAGTGTTTGTGTACGAAACAAGCCAGCCAACCAATGCCACTCAATACAAAAAGGTGCTCCGGCAGTCGCACTATGGAAAACATGGGGGCTAAGACTCATATTTGCTGCAATGGTGATTGTTCTGGGTTCTAAGCAATTAAGTTATATTCTAGAAGGTGCTTCTGAGTGGAGCCGTTGGAGAGGCCTTGGGCATTCAATGTTGTTTGCACTGGCTTTATTTGCAATAGGCGGTGTTTTTCGTCCTTTAACGTTTTTACCTATTATGCTCTATGAAATCGTTTGGAAACTGGTTTGGCTGATAGTCGTTGCATTGCCTCCATTTTTGGCAGGCCAAGATGTGCCGAACATCGTAAATGCAAAAGCATCGATAATAGGCATTGTCGTATTAATAGTTTTGATCCCATGGCGGTATGTTTGGTGGAAGTACTTTAGTCAGCCGATTGAACCATGGAGACGGAAAAAACGATTGAAATAAATGAGCTGTCATTTTGATGAAGGCTGCTAGGCATGAATTGCTAGCAGCTTTACATCAGCAAAAACGGTCGTTTTAAATATAAAAGAAACTAAAACAGAAGCTTACTTTTATTGAATAACTAAATTAGAGCCAAATAATCGTTTGTCCGTGGCAGGTTTTAACCTTATATTGCCTAATTTATGCGTCCGTTTTTTCTTTAAATTCGCACAAATCTTCAATAATACAGCTGCCGCATTTTGGCTTTCGAGCAGTACAGACATAACGACCATGTAAAATAAGCCAATGGTGCACATCCACTTTAAACTCTTTTGGTACGACTTTTTCTAGTTTCTCTTCTACCGCGACGACATCTTTACCCATAGCAAACTTAGTCCGGTTAGAAACTCTAAAAATATGTGTATCGACGGCAATGGTCGGCCAGCCAAACGCACAATTAAGCACAACGTTTGCGGTTTTGCGACCAACACCGGGTAAGGCTTCTAATGCCTTACGGTCTTGGGGGACTTCTGAGCCATGTTTCTCGATTAAAATTTGGCACAGTTTAAACACATTGTTGGCTTTTGAATTATATAAGCCAATGGTTTTAATGTACTCCTTTAACCCTTCAACGCCGAGCTCAACAATCGCTTCTGGCGTGTTAGCGACGGGGAATAACTTACGGGTTGCTTTATTGACGCCCACATCTGTCGCCTGTGCTGACAAGGTGACGGCAACCAATAATTCAAACGGGGTGGTGTACTCCAAGTCGGACTCAGGGTTTGGATTGTCTTCTCGTAGTCGAGTTAAGATCTCTAAACGTTTTGCTTTATTCATGACGGTTTTTAAGTAGTTAGCTAAGAGGGGCTAAGTGTGATTGCATCTTATTTGCCCCAGCAATCACACCTAGAGTTTACGCAGACTAAGTGACGGCTTAGGCTGCGTTTAATTGTATTAAGTTAGGCTAGTGACCCTTGCTCTTTCTGCTTTTTCAGCTGGTGCTGTAGGCTGAGCTTGTGCTTTTTGGCGCTCATCAAAGTAGTTTTTGGCTGCAATGATAAGACCCAGGCCTAAGAAAGCGCCAGGAGGTAAAACGGCAACTAAGAATTGACTATCAAAGCTCAACACTTCAATACGTAGTGCAGTAGCCCAGTCCCCAAGCAACAGCTCCGCACCATCAAATAAAGTACCTTGCCCGATAAGTTCACGCATTGCGCCTAAGATGACCAACACGGCAGCAAAGCCCAGACCCATCATTACACCATCCCATGCAGACAATATAGGGGGGTTTTTTGATGCGTAAGCTTCTGCGCGACCAATAATAGCGCAGTTGGTCACAATCAAGGGAATGAAGATCCCCAAAGATTGATACAGCCCAAACGTATAGGCGTTCATTAGCAACTGAATGATGGTAACAAACGCGGCAATGATCATCACAAATACTGGGATACGTATGTCTTTGGGTACCCAATTTCTGACGATAGATACGGTGACGTTAGAGCCAACTAATACAAGCAAGGTTGCGATCCCAAGGCCTAAGGCATTGGTAACTGTGCTGGTGACAGCAAGCAGGGGACATAAGCCAAGCAGCTGTACCAAGGCGGCATTATTTTTCCAAAGTCCCTCATGGGCTAGTGTTTTGTACTCGCTCATAGCTGTTCCTCTTGGCAAACATTGCTTTGTGCAAATAGGCTGTCAAAGTTTTGATGAGCAAACCAAGTAGCCGCATTCACAGAGTGGACAACCGCTCTAGGTGTGATGGTTGCCCCAGTAAATTGATCGAACACACCGCCTTCTTTTTTAACATTAAAGCGTTGGTCTTCTGCTGATTGTACTGTCATACCTGCAAAAGAGTGTACCCAGTCTGACTTTTTAACTTCAACTTTATCACCCAAACCTGGGGTTTCTTTATGCTGAGTAATACGCACGCCAGCAATTTCTGCATTGGCGTATACGGCAGTTAACATGTCGATATTACCACTATAACCTTCAGGGGTAATATGCTGCACTAATAAAGCGACAGGCTGACCATTTTGCTTAGCACGATAGATTCGATGTGGTCCATTAGGGCCAAGCTCTGGTGCATCACTTTCGACGCAATCTAAATACAGTTCATTATTGTATTTGTCAGCGGGGAGTACCTGCGTCAAGGTTCGCATCAGGTGATTCTTTTCTTGCGCTTCGATACGAGGTGCTGTGAGCTGTTGAACGAGCGCAACGGTACCTGTTGTGGCAAGGGCAAAGGCGGTGAGGATCGCGCCATTTTTTTTCATTGATGCTAGGATCATTTCTTTGCTCCATGTCCATAAGTACGTGGCTGTGTGTAGTGGTCTATCAAAGGTACTGCCATATTCAGTAGCAGTACCGAAAATGCCACGGCATCTGGATATCCGCCAAATTGCCTGATCAGATAGACTAGCAGGCCAATAAGGGCACCGTAGATAAGTCTGCCTTTATTTGTGGTCGATGCTGAGACAGGATCCGTTGCGATGAAAAACGCCCCGATCATGGTTGCGCCGCTCAGTAAATGAAATGCAACGCCAGCTTGACCACCTAACAGGTAGCCAAATAAGCTACAAACACCCAAAGAGGCGATCATGGCAACTGGAATATGCCAGTTTATGACCTTTGCTTTAAGCAAATAAAGTCCACCAAGGAGGTAAGCTAAATTGACCCATTGCCAGCCCTCACCTGCAAATCGATTAAATGCGCTATTATCCATAGCCTCTTGCACTGTGAGGCTTTGTCCCATGGCTGTTTTGACGTGATCCAAAGGCGTCGCACCGGTCGCACCATCAATGACTTGTCTTGCTTGCTCTAGTGATAAGCCTGAATAAGTTGCTTCCGTAAAAATTAATGCAATTTGATCAAATAGTGTGATAGGCGCATACAGCAGAGATTGAACTGGTAACCATGCAGTCATTTGCACAGGAAATGAAATGAGTAGCAGGACGTATGCGGCCATAGCAGGATTGAATAGGTTAAAACCAAGCCCACCATAAAGCTGTTTTACAATTATAATCGCAAAACATGCACCAATCACGACCACCCACCAAGGCGCCAAGGGTGGCACACTGACGGCGATTAAAACACCTGTGAGCCACGCGCTTCCATCACTGAGCGTTGGCCAAATTGGACGACCTCGCAGTTTCAGCATAGCAGCTTCTGCAAGACTCACTGTCGTGAGTGCCAGTGCCAATTGAATAAATACGCCGATACCAAAAAAATAGCTTTGCACCAAGATCCCAGGTATACAGGCTAACATCACGCAAATCATGAGTTTGTTAACCGATTTAAGGCTGTGGTTATGGGGCGATGAAGCCATGGTTAATTTCATGACAGATCATTTCCTTCTTGTTCTTGGGCTTTCTTTTTAGCTTTGGCACGCTCAACGGCGGCACGTATGGCGGCTTTACGCTTATCTTCAGGGCTGATTGCTTCGGCTTCTGTGTCTGAGCTTGATGATGCATCACTCTCAGGTTCTTCATCAACGACTGGCTCTTCGACTTGCTCAGCTTCTTTGGCGGCTTTTTTCGCTTTGGCACGGGCGATGGCTGCAGCAACAGCAGCTTTGCGCGGATCTTCCGGCTCGTCTTCAACGACGGGCTCTTCCACTTGCTCAGCTTCTTTGGCGGCTTTTTTCGCTTTGGCACGGGCGATGGCTGCAGCGACAGCAGCTTTGCGCGGATCTTCAGGTTCGTTTTCAACGACCGGCTCTTCCACTTGCTCAGCTTCTTTAGCGGCTTTTTTTGCTTTGGCACGGGCGATGGCTGCAGCGACAGCAGCTTTGCGCGGATCTTCAGGTTCGTCTTCAATGACGGGCTCTTCCACTTGCTCAGCTTCTTTGGCGGCTTTTTTTGCTTTGGCACGGGCGATGGCTGCAGCGACAGCAGCTTTGCGCGGATCTTCCGGCTCGTCTTCAATGACGGGCTCTTCCACTTGCTCAGCTTCTTTGGCGGCTTTTTTTGCTTTGGCACGGGCTATTGCAGCGGCAACAGCTGCTTTGCGTGGATCTTCCGGCTCGTCTTCAATGACGGGCTCTTCCACTTGCTCAGCTTCTTTGGCGGCTTTTTTTGCTTTGGCACGGGCTATTGCAGCGGCAACAGCTGCTTTGCGTGGATCTGCTGAGTCATCTTCTACGACGGTTTCTGTTGTTGATTCACCATCTTTAGCAGCTTTTTTCGCTTCAGCACGGGCGATGGCAGCAGCGACAGCTGCTTTTCTTGGATCATCTGTTTTCACGTTGTCAGAACCAACTGCGCTGTTTTGCTCAGGTTCTTGTCCAGCCTTTTTCGCTTTAGCACGGGCGATAGCTGCAGCGACAGCTGCCTTACGAGGGTCATCTGTCGATGCTTGCTTTGGTTCGTCACCTGATTTTTTCGCTTTGGCGCGTGCAATTGCAGCCGCGACTGCAGCTTTGCGTGGATCTTGTTCTTGCGCTTCTAAATTATCAGCTTGAGCAGCTTTTTTCGCTTTGGCACGAGCAATAGCCGCTGCAACGGCATCTTTCGGTGCACTGTCTTTATCTGAGCCTGCTTTCTCTTCTTTGTACTTTCTTGCTTGCTCTTTTCTTTTTGCTCGTTCTAGCGCTACTGCACTGTTGTCAGGCTCAAGTGCGGATGTATCGCCCTCTGCCTTTTTCGCTTTAGCGCGTTCAATGGCTGCTTGCACAGCAGATTGCTCTGGGCGCTTTTTCTTAACTCGCTCAAGTGCTTCAGACACTTTGGCCTTATCTTTGGCTGGTGCACTGCGAGCTGGTCGCTTATGGCGGTTTTGCCTTTCTTCTTGCTCTTTTTCAAGGCGCTCTTTACGGGCTTCAAAGCGTTCTTTAGCTCGCTCCGCTTTTACTTTTTCAAGTTTTTGTTCGCGGATCTCCGCTTTGGCAACTCGATAGTATTGAACCAGTGGAATTTCACTTGGGCAGACATAAGAACATGCCCCACACTCAATACAATCAAATAGGTTGTACTCTTCTAATTTGTCGTATTCCTGGCCTTTGGCAAACCACTGTAATTGCTGTGGTAATAGAGTTTGTGGACACGCATCAGCACATGCACTGCAGCGGATACAGGCTTGTTCCTGACCTGCGACAGCTAGCTCTTGGTTATCAGGTGCCAAGATACAGTTTGTCGTTTTGACAACGGGTATTCTCACTGTAGGCAATGTGAAGCCCATCATCGGACCCCCCATGATCACGCGCTGATCCTCAACAGGGGTAAAGCCTTGGCTATAAACTAAGTGCTTTACTTCAGTGCCGAGTAAAGCCCACACGTTTTGTGGATTATTTATGGTATTCCCAGTTACGGTCACAACCCGCTCTATTAAGGGCTTACCTTCATAAACCGCTTCACTAACGGCAAACAGTGTACCGACGTTTTGTACCAAAACCCCAACGTCTGCAGGGATCCCACCACTGGGGACTTCTTTAGAGGTCAGAACCTTGATGAGCTGTTTTTCGCCACCGGAGGGGTATTTAGTTGGAATAGAGCGAACCAGTATTTTGTTGTTGTGCTTGGCGGCTTGTTGCATAGCTGCCAGAGCTTCTGGCTTGTTATCTTCTATACCAACTAGTGCATATTGCGGCGATAAGATAGACATCATCACTTCCATGCCCCGGATGATGCCTTGTGCATGCTCTCTCATAAGCATGTCATCTGCCGTAATATAAGGTTCACACTCAACGCCATTGACGACCAAGTATTCAATGGTTTTTGCACTATCGGCTTTCACATAGGTTGGAAAGCCCGCACCACCCATACCTGCTATGCCTGCATGGTGAATAATGTCAATGAGTGTTTTATTGTCTAGGCCATCAATAGATGAACGAGTTTCTAAATTACACCATGTGTCATTACCATCCGGTGTTAATACAATGCTTAATTCTGGCATCGCCGAAGGGTGAGCCGAAGGCATTGGCTTGATATCGGTAATGGTACCTGAAGTTGGCGCATGGATTGGCAGTGACCAGTTTGTACCAGGTTGAGTTAAGACTTGTCCCTTTAATACATGGTCGCCTTTATTAACAAGGAGCTGTCCATTGGCACCTATATGTTGCTTTAAAGGTAAGACTAGATACTCTGGTAGAGGGAGCGAACCAATAGCAACCTGATTTGAGACTATTTTTTGCTCTGGAGGGTGAATACCTCCGGGAAATTGCCACAATTTGCCGCTTTCAATTTGTTCAAGTAATGTTTCCACTTAAACCTCTCAATCAAGTTGTTTCACTGGAATAGCATCTATTTGCCATTTCCAAGATTGTTTTGTTTCAGCGACTGGGATCATGTCAATACAGTCAACAGGGCAGGGCTCAACACACAAATCGCAGCCAGTACATTCGTCTGCGATAACGGTATGCATTTGACGTGTGGCACCGACAATGGCATCCACAGGACATGCCTGAATACATTTGGTGCAGCCGATACATTCATCTTCACGAATGTAAGCGACTTTTTTGATGGGGTCAGCTTCTTCACCACCTGCAAGGGGTTTAGCTTCAACCCCCATAAGATCAGCCAGCTTTTTAACTGTAGCTTCTCCGCCCGGCGGACATTTGTTTACCTCATCGCCGTTGGCTATCGCTTCAGCGTACGGACGACAACCGGGATAACCACATTGGCCGCATTGTGTCTGGGGTAGAATGGCATCAACTTGATCTACGATTGGGTTGCTCTCTACACGATACTTAATGGCCGCGTAGCCTAGGATTAACCCGAAAATAAGAGCGAGCGCACCGATCGCGATTAATGCATATAGTAACGTCATATTAAAACTTCACCAATCCGGAGAAACCCATAAATGCAAGCGACATTAGGCCTGCTGTGATCATGGCAATCGAGGCACCTTTAAATGGAGTAGGGACGTCAGCAACGGCTAAGCGTTCTCTAAGCGCAGCAAACAACACTAAAACCATTGAAAAGCCAACTGCAGCACCAAAACCATATACGGCTGAACTAATGAAAGTGTGCTCTTTAGTAATGTTTAATAATGCGACGCCGAGTACTGCACAATTTGTAGTGATAAGTGGCAGAAAAATACCGAGTAAACGATATAGAGTCGGGCTTGTTTTTCTCACTACCATTTCGGTAAATTGCACCACGACGGCTATGACGAGGATAAAGCTCATTGTACGCAGGAAAGTCAGCTCTAATGGCATTAAAATATACTGATTAACCAAATAACTGGTGACAGAAGCAAGAGTTAAAACAAAGGTGGTTGCCAGTGACATCCCGATGGCAGTTTCAAGTTTGCTAGAAACTCCCATAAACGGACAAAGCCCGAGGAATTGCACCAACACAAAGTTGTTTACCAGCACTGTGCCGATAAGCAACAACATATACTCTGTCATTCATGCCCCTTAACTATCTATCTTCGTTTCGCAACGTGTCATAAGACTGGAAATTCTAACAATTTTCCACGCTGAGATCACAACATTTAGCAGACTTTATTTGCATTTAAATCAAAAATTGGTAGGGAATGTTGACAATTATAGGAGGGATATAAAACCCCTCCAAATTACAGGGATTTAGACTTCTTTTGGCTTTTCTATGTAGTAGCCTTGTACTCCATCTAAACAAAGCGTTTCAACGATATGTTTTTCTTCTTGGCTTTCAACACCTTCGGCAAATACACTGACACCGATACGGTGTGCTAAATCCACCATCAAGCGCATAAAGTACTGGTTGTTTTTATCTTCTTCTAAGCCACGAGTGTAACTTGCATCCATTTTTATGAAATCGGGTTTTAAATCTCTAAAAAATTTAAATGAGGTTAAGCCAACACCGAAGCGCTCTACAGTAATGCGAGCGCCCACACGATGCACCATATCGATAAAGCGCTTACTTGCTTTAATATTTTGCTGCAAACCAAACTCGCTCACTTCGAAAATTAACTTAGAGGCTAGATTACCATCTTTTAATAAGCGCCTTTCAAGCCAGATCACGAATTGGTCGCTATGTGCGCTGGATGCTGTAACGTTGATCCCAAAGAACTTCTCGTTGAAGTTTCTTGTTTTAATGAGCTCGAGCGAACTGTCGATAATGAGCTGATCAATTTCTATGGCCATTTCTAGTTTTTCAGCCATGGCTAAGAAAGAGGCAGTCGGTAACATCTGGTTATCTTCGGTTTTAAATCGAGACTGGATCTCAGCATATGCTTTGACATTTTTACCTATAGGCATAATGTTTTGCATCATCAAATTGACTCGACGGCTATCGATGACTTCTCTGATAACACGACGCCAGTTCTGATTGCCAAATCCTGCACCGACATTATTGACGATGTCACTTTCTCGCTGTAAATGCCATGCGTTAGCTTGTTTACTCTGTGCCATACTCATCGCATTATCAACAACGGATAATAATTCACCGAGTGGCTTACCAGACTCATAAGAGACGATACCTGCGTTAGCAACAGAAGAAAGTTCTTGGTTCTGTTGATATTGGGTAAACCTTGCTTGCAAAGTTTCACCAAACTGTTCAGCTTCTTTGGAAGGCACATTGGGTAAGATGACCGCAAAGTCTGAACTATTTAACCTAAATACTTGGCTACCAGTATAAGTACCGCTGACATGCTTAACTATGTCAGACACGGCACGAATATATTCATCACCTTTTTGATAGCCCCGTGTTTGGTTAATCATCTGTAATTCACTACAGCGTATCATGGCCAAGGTGCCGAAACTCTTATTGTTGGCTTGTTCAATTTGGTGTTCGTAATATTCGACAAACATATTGCGGTTGCCAAGGCCTGTGACAACATCTTTGTATGCTTCTTGTTTTATAGAGTGCGCAGCTGACTTAATGTCTTCTTGTTTGCTTTTTAAAAAGTGCGCTAAACGGTTAAATGAAGGTGCAAGCTCAGCGCCTAGCTCGGTTACTTTACCTGTATTAAAGTCTTCTTCTATGCTTTCTGTCACTTGGTTTTGCGTTATGTATACATCGACAGCATTAGCCACTGTCATACTGACATTACGGTTGAGCTTTTTATATATGGCTTGCATATAAAAGATTGGTATAAACGCAACAAGCGCTGAAATAAGCAACATCAGTAATAGCGACTGTTGCAAAAGAGATGCTTGGCTTTGTGCATTGATAACAAATTCAATTTTGATGTCTTTGGTTTTATTAACCGCGAACTGTGGACGGATAGAGTTAAAGCTGTTCGCGATGACATCAGCTAATAGAGGCAGTTGGGTAGGGGAGCCAAGCTGTAAGACGGCTTGCCCTGAAAAATCTCTGACAATGAAAGTCGAAAATACATTACCATTACTCAATGACAGGCGAATATGCTCTGGCGTCATATCATTCATGGTTTTTTCTTGAATATAGTTACTGACCATTTGCTGTGCACTTACTTGTGCACGACTTACGGCGCTGTCAAAGCTTGAAGCAACAAAAAAGCTGCCGACAGCAGAAAATAGTAACCAAGATACGAATTGTAAAAAAATGAGTTTTTTAAAGCCTGCCATTATTTATCTTCTGCCTGAAAATGGAAGAAATACCCTTTAGCATTAGTAAATGAAAATAATGCTGCCAAACACAAATATGGAATACTGAGAATTACACATACAGAACGCCACATGGTGTTTTTCCAATATGGATAATAGTTCTAATTATATAGCAAAAATTCACCAGTGAAGGTGCTTGTAGAGTAGAGCATTGAATGGAAAAAGTCTAATATATTCTGAGAATTGGCTCCCCCTCCCCGACTCGAACGGGGGACCTGCGGATTAACAGTCCGTCGCTCTAACCAACTGAGCTAAGGGGGAACAATATAGATGTAAGAGTAGTTGGCTCCCCCTCCCCGACTCGAACGGGGGACCTGCGGATTAACAGTCCGTCGCTCTAACCAACTGAGCTAAGGGGGAACTACACTTTATAACGATTTGGCTCCCCCTCCCCGACTCGAACGGGGGACCTGCGGATTAACAGTCCGTCGCTCTAACCAACTGAGCTAAGGGGGAATCGTTATACGTTTAGAAACTTGGCTCCCCCTCCCCGACTCGAACGGGGGACCTGCGGATTAACAGTCCGTCGCTCTAACCAACTGAGCTAAGGGGGAAGCATGTCTCTCAACGGGGCGAAATATTAATGACGACACGGCTAAGTGTCAACAATAAAAATCACAGTTATGCAAAAAAACTGTCTTTTCGCTGGATTAATCAACAATTAAGCTTTTTTTTAATCATCTTGTTATCCAAATAAGGCCATTCTATTGTTTTGGTGTAATGAAATTCATCATTCTATTTGGATCTATAATAAGAAAAACCTAGAGACACGCGATATTATTGTTGCTCTATTAAGCTCTGCATTCAGTAGGATATTAAGTGTTTTTTATAGCTAATGCCTCAAAAGTGTCCGAAAGGGCTGTTTTTTGCACTTTTTTAGAGATCATAAATTGTTACTGTTGGGATCTCAATTGGGATCTTAAACGTAGATTAGTTTGCAGTTCTTTTACAGTGAATTTGGTAAATATTTTACTCAAATTTAAAAGTAAAACTGCATAGTCTAACCAGGGTTAAGTTATAAGTTATTTTAAAACAAGGTCTTGTGTTGTTTTTTGGTGGTTTTTTTTAAGTTGCATATTAATTAAATTAGGCTATCAAGAGCTCAAAAAATCTATTTTCAGCTTGAGATCACCAGTTTTAAATAGAATGATCATAAACGCATAATAAATTGAACATTGAGATCCCTGCTTAGGCCTTTATTTTTAAAGGCTCTATAAACTTATCCACGGAATCTGTGGATAACATTGTTTATTAATCTTTAAGAACTCTTCGAAAGCTAAGTAAACCGTGGCATTAGGGCGACGCAATAGTTTTTTTATGTTTTTTAAAGTTTATATAATTCAACGGGATAGGTGTTTTGCTTAGAATTGGACGTGAATGTGAGTATTTTTAAAGAATTATTTCAACATTGTTTGAGTGATGTGCAAAAAGTGAGCCGAAGAATAGCTGGATTTGAAATAAAATTGACATTTTTTGTGCAGATTGGGTTTTGACAAGAAATTGGGTAAAAAAAACAACTTTTATAATAAAAGTGGTTTGGAGCGCCTCTATCATATTATGGGCAATAATAGCGTGGCATCATCTAGAATGATGATTTAGAATGATGGGCTGTTGAAAGAGGTATCATATTTTATGTCCGCAGTACGTCAATCTAGTTCCAATAGCGATATTTTGACTGGTTCAATACCAGCGACTTTAAAGCGTATGACCGTGCCAATGATATTTGGCATGATCATGTTAATGAGCTTCAATTTAGTTGATACATTTTTTATCAGTTTATTGGGCACTGAGCCGCTTGCAGCGGTCAGCTTTACGTTTCCTGTGACATTCACCATCATCAGTTTAGCAATAGGTTTGGGAATAGGCACTTCGGCTGTCATTGCCAAAGCATTGGGAAGTAAAGATATAGAAGAAGCAAAGTTTGATGCTTTTGTCTCTCTTATATTGGCTGCTGTACTGGTGGCTTTACTTGCTGCATTGGGCTATTTACTTATGGATCCGATATTCACCTTGTTGGGTGCTGATCAGAGTACGCTCCCTTATATACATGATTATATGAATGTGTGGTTTTTGGGCGCCGTGTTTTTAATTACGCCAATGATAGGTAACTCGGTTTTAAGGGCATCTGGTGATACTAAAACGCCCAGTATGATTATGGGACTTGGTGGTTTAATTAATGCAGTGTTAGATCCAATCTTAATTTTTGGGTTCGGACCGATTCCTGCACTTGGGGTACAAGGCGCAGCCATTGCTTCTGTCATCGCTTGGGCTGTGGGTGTGGTTGTTATTATTTACTTATTAGCGATAAAAAAGCGACTTTTAAGCTACTCAAGTACAACACAAAGTATGTGGGAAGCGGTGATTAAAATTATGAAAATAGGCTTGCCTGCGGCAGGGGCCAATATGCTTACTCCGATTGCGATGGCTGTTATGACAGCTATTGTCGCGACTTACGGGGCGCAAGCGGTTGCAGCATTTGGAGTAGGAAGCCGTATTGAGTCGATTGCTTGTTTGGTAATTTTGGCTCTATCGATGACACTACCACCTTTTGTCAGTCAGAACTATGGTGCAGGAAATTTCGCCCGCGTGAAAGAGGCTTACACCAAGACTTTGAAGTTTGTTTTGATGTGGCAGTTTGGTATTTATATATTTCTGATTTTAACCGCACATTGGGTTAGTCAAGCTTTTGGCAATGAGCCTGAAGTAATTGGGATCATCAAGCTTTTCATTTATACCTTGCCGCTGAGCTATGGTCTGCAAGGTATTATCATTCTAACGAATTCGTCTTTTAATGCATTACATAAACCGATGAATGCGTTGATCTCAAGTATTGTACGCTTGTTTGTTTTTTATATTCCTTGTGCTTATATAGGATCTCATATTGCGGGGCTTACTGGTTTGTTTGTGGGTGCTGCAGTCGGGAATTTATTTACGGCTATTGCCGCATATACATGGTTTAGTAAAACACTCAATGATATGCAACAAGAAGGTATTGAGGTGCACTCTTCATGAATGAATCTTTTGACTTAGTATCTGAATTTACTCCAAATGGCGACCAACCTACCGCCATTGCTCAGTTGTGCGATGGCTTGGAGGCTGGGCTTGCTCATCAAACGCTATTGGGGGCAACAGGCACGGGTAAAACATTCACAATGGCGAATATTATCCATAAGCTAAATCGTCCTACTATTATCATGGCGCACAATAAGACCTTGGCTGCGCAGTTATATGGTGAAATGAAAGAGTTCTTTCCTAATAATGCGGTTGAATACTTTGTTTCTTATTATGATTATTATCAACCGGAAGCTTATGTAGTTGCCAGTGACACATTTATTGAAAAAGATGCCTCTATTAATGATCACATCGAGCAAATGCGTTTATCGGCTACCAAAGCACTGTTGGAAAGAAGAGATACGATAATTGTCGCTTCGGTATCTGCTATCTATGGTCTGGGTGATCCTGACTCATATATGAAAATGATGTTGCTACTGAAAGTGGGCGAAACGATGGAACAGCGCGCGATGCTCAGGCGCCTTGCTGAGCTGCAGTACACTCGAAATGATATGGATTTCTCTCGGGGTACCTATCGAGTGCGCGGAGAGGTTATTGATATATTCCCCGCTGAATCAGAGACTCAAGCCGTGCGTGTTGAAATGTTTGATGATGAGATTGAACGGATCAGCCTCTTTGACCCTTTAACAGGTGCGGTGGATAAGCATTTGGTTAGAGCAACAATCTACCCCAAAACCCACTATGTAACACCCAGAGAAAAAATCCTTGAAGCCATTGAAAAGATCAAAGTAGAGCTAAAAGAGCGTCGCGCCTACTTGATGGATGCAAATAAATTGGTTGAAGAGCAACGGGTAGCACAGCGCACTCAATATGATATTGAAATGATGCAAGAGCTTGGTTTTTGTTCTGGGATCGAGAATTACAGCCGATATTTATCAGGTCGCGCACCTGGTGAGCCACCCCCAACCTTGTTGGATTATTTACCTAACGATGCCTTGATGATAATTGATGAATCCCATGTAACCGTCTCCCAGGTGGGAGCCATGTACAAGGGAGATAGAAGTCGCAAGGAAAACTTGGTTGAATATGGATTTAGATTGCCATCGGCAATGGATAACCGCCCATTAAAGTTTGAGGAGTTTGAGTCCATTGCGCCACAAACAATTTATGTTTCTGCGACGCCAGGAGATTATGAATTAGAACGCTCTAGTGGTGAGGTTGCCGAGCAGGTGATCCGCCCCACAGGGTTACTTGATCCACAATTAGAAGTACGTCCAGTGTCTACACAGGTGGATGACTTACTCTCTGAGATTTACAAACGAGTGGCGCTAAAAGAGCGCGTATTGGTCACGACGTTGACTAAAAGAATGTCCGAAGATCTCACTGATTATTTGAATGATCATGATGTTAAAGTGCGTTATCTGCATTCTGATATCGATACGGTGGAGCGTATGGAGATCATCCGAGATCTAAGAAAAGGCGTATTTGATGTATTGGTTGGGATCAACTTATTAAGGGAAGGTCTCGATATGCCAGAGGTATCATTGGTGGCAATTTTAGATGCGGATAAAGAGGGCTTTTTACGTTCAACGCGTTCTTTAATTCAGACCATAGGTCGTGCTGCTCGTCACTTAAATGGTAAAGCGATTTTATACGGCGATAGGATAACACGCTCGATGCGTGCTGCTATTGATGAGACTGAACGACGTCGGGAAAAACAGCAAGCTTACAATGAAAAGCATGGTATTACACCTCAAGCATTAAATAAGAAGATAACAGATGTGATGGATTTAGGTGAAGACGTCACAGAGTCAAGTGCATCGCCTAAATCAAAAGCGGGTGATAAAGTCTCGCCAATGTCGTCAGCGGGTAAATCAACAGCACAGCTCACTGAGCAAATAGCCCTGTTAGAAAGTCAAATGATGACCCATGCACGCGAACTCGAATTTGAGAAGGCGGCACAGGTTCGAGATCAGATCCAGTTATTGCAACAGCAGCTGTTAAATAGCTAGATGACATAAAGTTATCACGAAGCAGTGCGATAATGTCGCGCTGCTTTTTTGTGTCTGAATTGATAAACATTAGATGCTAAGTTGGCGAAAAACAGTTAAATTATCTACTGTAAGAAATAGATCAAGCACAATGCTAATAGTTTGGTGATTGCAGCTTGAGCATTTTATGCCTTAAAAAGCCTTTTTGTGAGAGTCACTCGATACTGTGTTATTTGGTCGTAAAGTTAATTTGTTGCTGATAGTTTTAATGTGGATACCGCTCAGTTATGGTGCTGATGAGCAGGTACAAACGTCATTAACTCAACTTTCTATTTCTCTTGAACAAAACCCCAAACTGACTTTAGGTAAAGTGAAAGAGTTAAATCAATTGTTTTTGCACCCTCAACCGAGTTCACGCTTTTGGTTTGAACTTAAAGTCATAGAAGTTAAAGCGAAAACGAGGCTGGGTTACTTTGAAGAGGCTGAGCAACATTTATACCAATTAGAGTCATATCTACCCGTGATGGGCACATTTGAAGATGCGCCTGCACAAATAAAATTACTGCAAGCACAATTGGTACTGAAGAAAAATGACATCAGTGCCGGTTTATTGTTATTGGAGCAAGCACGTGATCTTGTGCCAAAAGAGCATGTGACGCTACGTAGTGATATCTTACATTCAGTGGCGTGGGCGTTGCGCTATCAAGCAAACTATAGTGAAGCTGAGCAGGTGATAAAAGATGCTATTTCATTGGTGGCGCCAATAGAAGATAAAGCGCGATTAGCAACTTATTATAATCAGCTTGGAGTGATTTATGACTATATGGGAAGCTTGCAGCTGGCGTTACGTTTTCATGAAAAGTCTTTGAATATTCAAAGACAACTGCAAAATCAGCAGGGTATTTCAAATTCGCTATATAACATTGGTGAAATTTATCGGGATTTAGAAAAATATCAACAAGCCTTGCAGCATTTTAAGCAGGCTTTAGAAGTTGATAAAGCGTTGGGGGATCCGATCCACATTGCAAATAGTCATGGCAAGCTCAGTCAAGTGTATTTAAAGCTGGGGAATATTACCCAGGCTCTGTCACACAGCCAGGCAGGCATTGAGTTATCTCGTGCCAGTGGCGCTAACAGCGATTTGGCTTGGCAGTTGAGCATATTGGCTAATATTTATGTTGCTCAAGAAGCTTTAACGCAGGCTTTGGCCATAGCGCAAGAAGCACTTACATTAGCGCTAGAAGCAAAGGCAATAAGAACTGAGCATACCGTGAGAATTGTGATGATTGAGATTTGGCTTGCACAATCACAGTATGAATCGGCGTTGTCTGAAATTGAATGGGTATTAGCCTTGCCTGATATTGGCACTTCCTATCGTGCAACATTACATAAATATCAAGCACAGGCATTAGAACAATTGGGGCAATATAAGTTAGCGGTGCAAAGTTTAGAGTCATTTATAGAAGCTCGAACCCAGCTATATCATGATTTAGACAAGCAGCAAGCTTTAACCATGCAGCAAAATGTGGAGTTTATTCGCCAAGAGCAAGCATTAAAACTGATTCAAAATGAGCAGGCCCTTGCGCAAGCTACCTTAGAAAATTTAAAGCTACAACGGGGAATGGGGGCGTCTTTGTTGTTATGCTTTATGGCGGTAGGCATATACATTTATAAGCGGCAGGTGCAAAAGCAACAGTTTGTGGAGCTCGAAGCGGATATGATGGCGCAATCTTTGACTCAGAAGAATCGTTTACTGGCTGATGTGTCCCATGAATTGCGTACGCCTTTGGCTGCGCTAAAACTGACGGTTGAAGCAATGCAACACAATATTGAGCCAGATCCGGTTAAGGGCTTTATAAAAATTCAGAAAAAGATTAGTCATTTAGATAACCTCATTAAAGATATTTACCAATCGGCGCAATTTGACAATGATGCTATGGTGCTAGATAAACAGCCTGTTGATGTCAGCATATTACTACAAGAGATTGTTGAAGAATTTCAGCCAATGTATGCCTCCAAACAACAGTCTTTGACTTATGTAGAAGAGGTCGATAACACCTTGTTTGATTTAGACGCTGCGCGGATCCGCCAAGTTATATTTAATTTACTGAGAAATAGCCACTTTTATACCAGTGTTGATGGTCAGACAGTGGTGACCCTAAAAATGAATAAAAAAGGGTTAATGATTTCGACACAAGATTCATTTCCAGGTGTCGCAAGCGAAGATTTAGAAAAAATATTCGAACGATTATATCGATGTGAAGGGTCTCGGAGTCGAGATCATGGTGGCTCTGGACTTGGCTTGGCGATCTGTCAGCAGATCGTCCAAGCACATGGTGGTAACATCAGTGCTGCACATAGCTCAATGGGTGGAGTGGACATTACCTTATTTATCCCGTATCAGCCAGATTATTAGAAACGGTAGCTAACACCTAAACCGAGACTTGAAACATCCAGATCCCCCATATCTAGGTACTGATAGCTTATATTCATAGCCATGCCATTTTGCCAGTCATATTGCCAGCCCAATTCAGCGACGAAACCAACACCATCTTCCTCAACAAGCGTTTTGCTGCCCTGATTAATTTCGTAGTCATAGAAGTTAGCACCTAGCTTACCATAGAGAGAGTTTTGCTTTGTTAGTTGGTATTGGCCTTTGGCGGCGACTATCAAGTTACCATAATCGATGTCATTTGCACCAAGTCCAAATAACGTTTTATTTAGTTGAATACAGGTGAATTTTCTATTTTCAGTGTCAGTGCATTCCCAGTCATCTGAATCACTACCGCCATTTAGACCGACTTCCAGCGCCCAGGTAGGATCAAACTGATAGTTATAATAAACATATAACTGGCCTACACCATCGCCATCTTGGCTAGAGCTTTTATAAGATGCAGAACCTCCAGATAGTTGTGCACCGACTCTGTGCTTCTCATCAACTGTATTTGCCATTGATGAAAAAGAGGTTGTTGCTACTAAGACAAGTGAGAGTAGAGATAAAGTTTTCATTACGCATATTCCATTTGGTTAACTTGTGACTCAGTTTAGGGGCAAGCCTTGTGAGAGTCTGTGTCCCCGTTGTCAAAAAGTGTAAGGGTTGGTGAGAATGTGCGTGAGGTACATTTAGCACTGAAATTGGTGCTGAAATTGGTGGCATATTTGTTCAAGTTGAATGTCTGAGACAGCTGCATTCGTGCCTGTATGTTTGACCAAAGCAATTTCTATATTTGGTAATATAGGGAGTCTCGGATCATGTAACACAGGGAGGGTGTTACGGCTTAGATTTGCCATTGCGCTGATAGCGAGGTCGTGTTTGACCAAACCGCGTAATGCGCTGGCACTGCCCGAACATGCGACTAAGTGAAAATCCCTATTTTGCTTCATTAGTCCTTCTGTGGCTGCCTGGTGAAATCGGCATTCTTTTTGGAAGACTGCAAGAGGCAATACAGCCTGCTCTAACAATTGAGTTTGGTTTGCACCAATCCACACACCTTTGTCCTGACACAGTAAATAGCCTTGTTCAGAATCTGCACTGCGGGTTATGATGGCAATATCGATAAGCCCTCTATCTAGTTGTGAAAGTAGATTTGGGCTTGATGCACAGGTTACATGTAATTCTAGGTGCTCGATATGCCGATGTAACAATTGAATTAAAACAGGTAAGATCGATTCTGCATAATCATCCGGACAGCCAAGGTGCAACAGTTTTTTTGGCGTTGCCGAACGCAAATTAGTCAGGGCACATTGTTGTAACTGGATTATCTTTTTGGCGTATCCGGCCAGTGCGATGCCTTCCGCCGTTAAATGCAAATTACGTCCTTCTTTGAAAAATAACGTTTGTCCAACTTCTTGCTGAAGCTTCTTCATTTGCATGCTGATTGCCGATTGTGTTTTGTGCATTTGTGTAGCGGTTCGGCTGAAGCTACCAGTCTCAACAAAAGCGAGAAAGCTTTTTAGTGCGTCGATATCCATATATCAAATATTTTGATGTGTTGTATTCAAATTATCCGATAGTTTTAGCGTGAATTACAACTTAGGATGAACGTAATTACACACATAAATTGAGATTAGGGAGACATAATGCAGCTATATATTGGCAATAAAAACTATTCTACATGGTCGTTGAGAGTCTGGTTATTACTGGAGAAATTTGGTTTAGACTATGAGGAAATTAAACTGAATTTAGCGACCGAGTCATTTTATCAAACACTAGAAGGGATTAGCCCTACATTGAAAGTCCCAGTACTCGTTGATGGCGATGTGACGGTTTGGGAGTCTCTCGCCATTTTAGAATATATCAATGAATCTTATCTATCTGGTAAGGCACTGCCTAAAAGTGAACCAGAAAGAGCACTGGCACGTGCTTTGTGTGCTGAAATGCACAGCAGTTTTGGCGCCTTAAAAAGTGCCATGCCGATGAATATAAGAGTTAAACGTCGCGTTGAAGTGAACCCACAAGCCCGGAACGACATCCAGCGAGTAGAGGAGATTTTTACCGAGCAAACACAGCGCTATGGACAAAAAGGAGATTGGTTATTTGGTGACTGGTCGTTGGTCGATGCGATGTTTGCACCCGTTTGTTTACGGTTTGAGACATATGGCGTCGAATTAAATGCTCGTGCACAAAAGTATGTTGGCCAGGCACTTGCTTGTCCTGTACTGTCACGCTGGCGGGCCCAAGCGTTGTTAGAGGCTCAGATCGTTCAGTGTAATGAAACTGGAGTGGATAGGTAGCCCGTGGTAAGGCTCCATATTTTTAACCCAATTCCACGTTAGACTATGACAAATTTAATTGACGGAAAAAAAATGGAACTGGTTGCCATTGAAGCTGAAAACCAAGCTGTTTATTTTAATCTTGCGCAAGCTTATGAGGCTGAGTTTTCCAAGTTAACAGAGAAAATGCCATTGCAAAATGGGATGTTTGAATTGGATACAGACATTGCGGATGAAAATGTTGCTGCTTTTATTTGTTTTGAATCAGGTATACCTGCCGGCATCGCGGCCGTGTATTGCGGACCTGAGCGTAATTATGAGGTTGCCGAGTTTTATATTGTACCTGTATTTCGAAAAGCAAAGCTAGGGACTCATTTTGCACACGCGCTTTGGCGATATTTCTCTGGCGATTGGACCATTAAGCAGATAGCAGGTGCGGATGATGCAACATGGTTTTGGCGCAGTGCAATTAAAAAGTTTGTCGGATCAGCATTTACCGAAGATATGTATGAAGATGACTATTGGGGCAAGGTAACAAGGCAGTGTTTTAGTAGTAAATTAGCGGAATAATGAGGTGCCAACACGATTATAATGTGGCACCGCATATTTTAGTGTTTAAACAACACCACGAGGAAGACGACAATCGTGGTCTTTCTCAGCAAGCTCTACAATCCAAGCTTCTTCAGCTTTGAAGCCTTCTTCGTTGGCTTTTACAACTGTAAAGGCAGCAGCTTTTGCTTTTGCAGCAGGTGCAGGCTTTTTAGCAGCTTTTTTAGCTACTGGTTTTTGAACTGGCTTTTCTTCGCTTGCACCAGCAGAGCCTGAAGTTAGCTCTTCGGTTAGTGCAGCGACATCAGCTAGGCGCATATTTTTGCCACCATCAATGCTGTACCAGCCTGGTTTGATCGTGATTTCTGGCTTTTTGCCATTCACAGCTTCATAAGCAGCTTCAAACGCGCTTAGAACTTCAGTCTTATCAAGTTTACTCATCGTAGATCCCAGTCGTGTTGTACGTGGATACGCAGGTTAAGAATAAACGCCATTTATACCTATTTTTGAGCAATTTTTCAATTTTTTGCGTTTTTAAGCACAGATTCAAGTTTCATTAGGTGTAACTTTATGCAATTTTTGCGTTTTTATTACATATTGCTCTAAAGCGCTTCACTATTGAAGCTGCGTCTCAGTGCAATCCAAAGCAGACCAATTTCTTCATGTGCATAGGTTGTTACGGCTTGAAGTGTATTACTGGAGGCAATAAATTGTCGGTAGGGGGGTGTATTGTAAAAACTATACACTTCAACCCCTGAAGGGATGGTATCTATGCCTTGTGCTGCGAATAAGTCTTGTGCTCGGCGCATATGGCTGGTTGATGTGACAAGAATCACGGTGCTGTCTACTAGGTGGGGCGCTAACAACATGGCTTCATCTGCGGTGTCTCTTGCCTTGGGGTTTTGTCTAATGCGATCGGCTTTAATACCCAGCGCTTTGGCTGTTTGAGCCATTAAGGCGCTGCTGGTTGTGCGATTAAAGCCTGCACCAGACACTATGAGCTCAGCATGAGGATAGAGATGTGCAAGCCGGATCCCTTCAACCAGCCGCGCGAGTGCAGTACTTGAAAGCTGCTTGTTTGCTGGTAGTTGAGCGTTTGGGGTTAACCCTGCGCCAAGCACAACGATGGCGTCAACGTGTTGATGGGATTTTACTGATAGCGTCGGGATCGCCTGCTCTTGAGGTGTGATCAGTAAGTTTGCCATATAGGGAGTGCTGACCATCCATAAAGCCATGACCATCACAACACTCAATACATAACTTTTTTTATGTGTCTTTGAAATCAGTAGTAGCAATAAAAAAATAACAAGCAGTGAAGCTGGTAGCGGCATGAGTAGGCTACCAATAATTTTTTTTAGTTCAAACATAGTAAGCTCTAACTATTGAGTTAGAGCTAGTTTAACCTAACGACTAATAGATTGCTTGCAGGTGTTTAAAAAGTGTCGATAAACAGGGTTATCTTTCATACTCTTTTTCATTGCCAAGTACATAGGTCGACTTAGACCAAGGGCTCCCAATGGAATCGATTTGATAAGCCCTTGGCTTTCATACGGTGTCACTAACCAATCAGGTAATGCGGCAACGCCCATTCCTGCACTCACAAGTTGAAAGATCAGTAGACCTTGATCAACCGATTTTAGCGTACCATCAAAACGTGCGTTTTGAATAAAGTGCTTAAATATGTCTTGTCGTTCTTTAGGGATCGGGTAAGAAATGATTGTTTCATCTTTGAGATCTAGCGCTGTCACATAGGCTTTTTTCGCAAGCTCATGATCAGGTGCAACGATTAACTTGAGTTTAAAGTCAAAAACGTGAGCGTACTCTAGTTGTTCTGGTTCACGAATATCTGAAGTGAGCACAATATCTAACTCATCATTTAACAATTCAGGTATTGCGTCGTAGCTAAACCCTTGCTCATAGTCGACTCGAATATCAGGCCAGAAGTTATTGAACTCTTTAATTGTTGGTAACAACCAGTGAAAACATGCATGGCACTCCACACTGAGTTTTAATTGAGAGATCGGTTGGTTCAAGCTCTCTTTCAGTCGGCATTTGGTAGCTTCTACTTTAGGTAATACCTCACTTGCAAGTTCTAATAGCAACATGCCTTGTGGAGTAAACCTTACTGGTTGGGTTTTTCGTTCAAATAACTGGCAATCTAATTTGTTTTCTAGATCTTTAATTTGATGAGACAAAGCTGACTGAGTTAAAAATAACTCACGTGCAGTGTTCACCAGTGATCCAGTATCTTTCAGGGTAGCAATGGTTTTTAAGTGCTTAATGTCTATCATCATTAATAAATCTCATTCTAAACGTGAGTAAAACTCAGATTACATCCATATTACGCTGTACAACCAGGGCATTCAACGTCTGGACGTCTATAATTCCATCAGCGATTGTTCAAAATTTCACTAAATCACTATAACACTATTTTTGACAGCGTTGTCATTATTTATTTAACTTTTTTTAAAAAAAATACAAATTAATTTTGCTCATGTTGCATTTGAGAATCGATCAGTTGAGAAAAATCACCGTTGGAATTGCTTTTTAGACACTTAGATGTCTAAATGGAGTTTCATACTATGGCTTTTATTCATAATTTAGGCTTTCCTCGTGTTGGTAAGCGATATGAGTTGAAGCTTGTTGAGCGCCATTGATCTGGACAGAGTACTTAACAGGTATTAATAGAGCAAGGTCGCCAAATACGAGTTCAGAATGTAGCATTGCAATCAGAACAAGGAGTTAAACTACTGCTTGTTGGTGAGTTTGCTTGGTATGATGATGTTTCAATAACTTCTTTTATGGTTGGGGTTATCCCATAGCATCATATATCAGGAAGGACAAATCGATTTAGGTACATTGTTTGGAGTTGCCAGAGGTAATACGCCGACGGGGCGTGCGTGTGCAGTCAGTGATATGACTAGATCGTTTAATACCAATTTTGTACCTGAGCTGAGTTATGACCAACCTTCTGAGCACAGCTAGTTTGAATTATTAAAACAAGTCAATGATGCGCAGCAGCTTGGTTATCAGGCAAAATCTGTTTTGATAGGCCTTGTGATTTATCTGAATTTAGCCAAATGCGTTGAGCGTGAACTAGATAAGTTGGCCTTGCTGGAGAAGTTGTTGCCAGTATATCAACAAATTTTAATAAAATTAGCTGGGTAAAATGTAGAGTGGGTACAAATTGATGCCCGCATTTTGGCAATTGATTTTGGTCCAGATTATCGTGCAGCGAGAATAGCTTGTTTTACCTAGTGATCGTGTTTGGACGTCAATTTAACACTTGCCAGCTATTTTGACTCATTGACAGGCTATTTTAATGACATTGCAACTTACCTCATTTCAGGCGCACAGTTTGATTGGGTGTCAGTAAACCTAGATATTCATCAGTTGCATTTTTTATTGCGTCCAGAGCAAATATTATCACTGGGTGTTGTGAATGGCAGGAGTAGTTGGTGTATGGACTTACAAGTTATTGATGAGGGCATCAAAGCGGTTGTTGAAGTGCGGAGTAATAGATTGTGGATAGCACCGTCGTGTTTACTGCTTCATAGCCTTGATGATGAGGTATGGCCTATGTGATCAGAGTGACGGCTTGTGGCGTTAGTGGTGAAACTCAAATTCACACATATGTTATTCAGAGTTCAATGACATTATTTCTGCAATTGCTGAAATAGATGCCGGTGTGATCACCATAGAGATTTTACATTCAAACGTGCCATTGCGACATGCGTTTGAGAACTTTAATTACCTCAATGAAATTGGCCCAGGCGTTTATGATATTCATACGCTAATAGTGCCTACAGAGTGTATGTCAATGAATCCCGACTTTGGGCTGAAAATACGAAAATGACAAGAAACACGAATTGCTTGGGCAATTATGTTTAAAGCGATAAAAGAGTGATGAGAAGTGCGCTCTCAATAAGGTCATCACTGAGCTCGCCGTATATTGCTATGGTGGCTCAGTGTGCGAATGCGTATCACTTATTAGAATAGTTATATTTTTTGATTAGTTTGCGCCTGTAAAAATGCCATGGCTTTATCACCGGGCATCGGTTTGGATACTAAATACCCTTGTCCCAGTTGGCACCCTTTGCGTTTTAGCCTAGCCCATTGTTTAGGTGTCTCTATTCCTTCTGCCACCACTTGTAATTGCAGAGATTTTGCCAGTGATAAAATGGCATCGATCAGCGGGCTATCTTTTGTGGAAAGTTGCTCTACAAAGCTTTTATCTATTTTTAAGACATGAATAGGTAGTTGGTGAAGGTAACCCAATGCAGAATAACCAGTTCCGAAATCATCCAAGTAAAGCTGCACGCCTAAAGGCGTAATGCCATTTATAATTTTTGTTGCAAGGTTTAAGTTTTCGATTAGCCCTGACTCGGTGATCTCTAAACACAGGCTTCCTTTGGTTAGATCATATTTGTCATAAAGACTCTGAATCGTCTCAATAAACTCCAAGCTGGCAAAATGGCGGGAGGATACATTGACGGTAATTTTAACGTCAGGCATGCCCTGACTTTTCCAGTTTGCGAGTTGTTTGGCTGCAAGGTGCAAAATATGTTTATCTAGCTCGATAATTTGCCCAGTGCTTTCGGCAATTGGGATAAATTGATCTGGCGCAACCAGGCCGTTTTTTGGATGGTGCCAACGAACTAATGCTTCGAAGCTCACAACCCGTGGCTGGTTTAATGTGAATATAGGTTGGAAGAACAGCTCAAATTCATCATTGGAAATGCCATTTTGTAAATCGTTTTCAATATCAGCTTGATGTTTTAATTTACTGCGCATGGCATTATTAAAGTAGCGAATTTGACTGCGTCCCGCAGATTTTGCTTCATACATGGCGGCGTCTGCTTGCTGTAATAAAGTGATTGCGCTGTCGGAATCGTCTTCCGTAAAAGCAACGCCAATGCTACTAGATGCCTGTAGAACATGCGTGTCAACCATAAAAGGGTTCGCAATGGCTTGTGTTAAACGCTCCAATGCTTTTGTTACTTGCCCTTCGTCCTGTATGTTTTCCATGAATATAGCAAATTCATCACCGCCGAGCCTGGCAAAAGTATCGGTTTTGCGAATACAAGTTTGTAATGCTTGCACGATTGCAATGAGAAACCTGTCGCCCACATCATGTCCTAAAGAATCATTGATACTTTTAAATCGATCTAAGTCCAAATATATCAGGCAGTGAATTTTAGAGCTGGTTTGCCGGCCAAGAGATAAGATAGCGTGTTTCATGCGTTCTATGAGCAAATAACGGTTTGCAAGGCCTGTAAGGTCATCGTGGAGTGCTCGGTGCTCTAACGCTTGCTTTGCAAGCCGGCGATCAATAGCCATACTAATTTGTCTGCTAATATACGTTAGAATTGTGTAGTGCTGGCGATTGAAAGTTTCTTGCTGTTGGTAACTTTGCAGGACGATAACGCCTTGATATTGATCGTTTACAACAAATGGAACACCAAGCCAAGCTTGCGGTGAGCGACCAATCATTTCAAAGTGGCCTTGCTGGATGTGTTGTTGAAATTGTTGATGATCACAAAGCAAGGCTGACTGTGTTCTGATGACATAATATGAAGCGGTATTTTTTAACTGTGCCTTGGATACTTTTTGTTGCACAAAACACTTGTCACCATCTTCAATTAAGTACTCAATCTCGAGCATATCTTGTTTGGTATCATAAATACCAATGAAGCAATTATTAGCAGGCAACACGGTATTGATGATTTTATACAGTTCATCATAAAACGTATCAAGCTCTTGAGAATGGTAGGTGATATTAGCTATTTTCAATATGCACTTTTCGATCATCTGCGCTTCATTGAGTTGGGATACTGTAGCAGTGAGGTGATCGACTGTTCGAACTTGGTATATCTTGGCACTAAGCAGGTGTGCAACGGTTGATAAAATTTGTAAGTGGCTAGATGTGAAGTAGTTTTGTTCCGGATGTTCACAATCAATTACACCAATCAGCTGCTCTTTATACACCAAAGGAACACAGAGTTCAGATAAGGCAGGACGAGAGTCTGCAATATACATGGGCTCTAGAGATAAGTCACCGGAAATAAATGGCGTTTTAGTTCTCGCCACATGCCCTGTGATCCCAGCTTCGATAGGGATGGTTTTTTGGGCAATCTCGTAGCGTTCGCTCTTTTCGGTTACTCCCATACTAGCAACGACTTCTAAATGTGTATTATTTTTATCAGCTAAATAAATTACGCAGTCAACAAAACCCAGTCGTTTGACAACTTGAGCAGTTACATAGTCAAAGAGTTCTTCTAAATGGGTAATGTGTAATAAAGATGAGGAAAACTGATTGATAATGCTCAACTGCTCTGTTTTTGATTCTAGTTTTTTTTCTAACAGCATAGGCAATACTCGGTTGGACATTGATCGTACGTTATCTTACATAACAATGTAATCTCAAATTATGTTGTAAAAAAGTAGATATGGCACTGTAAAAAAAAACGCACAAATTGTCCATTATAAAGGTACTGTTTGCAGTGATTCATTTGTAATGTTATTTGCATCAATAAGTTAAATTTATCCTCATGGCTGCAAATGCGCACGAAGTCTCGGTGAGTAAGCATATTTTATAGCTGACAAAATAGGTGAATCTCTTTACTAAACGCTTGGCAGCGCCTATGATCGGGCAAATTCAGCAGTGGAAATTAGCAATGACAAGTAATCAGACCCTTACCATTACTCGCCCAGATGATTGGCATGTACACTTAAGAGACGGTGATGTCCTTAAAGATACGGTGCGTGATATAAGTCGTTATATGAGACGAGCAATCATTATGCCTAACCTTGTACCTCCTGCGACTTCTACAGACGCTGCGCTTGCTTATAGAGACCGTATTATGGCTGCGAAGCCTAAGGCGGGTTTTGAACCTTTGATGGTGCTGTATTTAACAGACAATACGACGCCAGAAGAAATTAGAAAAGCAAAAGCAAGTGGTCATATTTTCGCGGCTAAGTTATATCCTGCAGGAGCAACAACCAATTCTGATTCGGGTGTAACGGATATTGAAAATGTGTATCCTGCGCTTGAAGCGATGCAAGAAGTCGGTATGTTGCTTCTGATCCATGGAGAGGTGACTGACTCATCAATTGATATTTTTGACAGAGAGAAAGTATTTATTGAGACTAAATTGGCAAAAGTTGTTGAAGCATTCCCTACTTTAAAAATTGTACTAGAGCATATCACCACGAAAGATGCTGTGGAGTTTGTGCGTTCTGCACCTGATAATTTAGCTGCGACTATTACAGCGCACCACCTCCTATATAACCGCAATCATATGTTGGCTGGTGGTATTAGGCCTCACTATTATTGTTTGCCTATTTTAAAGCGTAATATCCACCAACAAGCTTTAATCGATGCTGCAACAAGTGGCAGTAAAAAGTTCTTTTTAGGCACAGATTCAGCCCCTCATGCCAAAGATAAAAAAGAAGCGGCTTGTGGTTGTGCAGGTGCATATACAGCACATGCTGCTATTGAGTTATATGCAGAGGCATTTGAAGAAGCGGGGGCATTGGATAAGCTAGAAGGTTTTGCGAGCTTATTTGGCCCTGATTTTTATGGATTACCGCGCAACCAAGATACGATTACTTTGGAGAAGAGCCCTTGGCAAGTGCCTGAGTCTTACCCTCTGGGTGATACAAATGTTGTTCCTATTAAAGCAGGTTCTACCATTGACTGGCAGGTAATTGAATAAACTTAATTCAGTGAACTCTGGTATTTAATTTTAAGGCTGCATTTGCAGCCTTTTTGATATTTACACTTTCCCAAGCGGCGAGCATTTATGTTTATAAGAGCAATAAAGGTGTATGGGTATAGTATCATGCTACATGGTTAGAGCATCGACGTATAATTATAATCCCTCGCACACTCTTCTTTAGTTCCACCATTTTATTTCTTGGTTGAAAAACGCTTCCAGAATTACTCCCATTTTTTTCTTTGTAATGTACTGATACAAGAGAAAGGTAATGCTATAAAACTCGGATTTACTATTTATTCATCGATTCATAGCATGGGCTATTAGCAGTTACACAAAACACCTTTTTGTGCATAAATATACTTAGAAGAGAAATTGGTGAGTCAGAAATATGGACATCATAAGAGCAAGTTAAGTTGTATTTTTGAATCTAATTAGTGAGTTTTTTATCTACTGCTAGCAGAAAAGCGCATTAAAAAGTGGTCTGATTACTTAGATGGAAAAAAATAATGAGTAAAGAATGTTGAAATTTTTATTAGAGTAGAAGACTTTAAGAAACTGAACGCTATAAGCTAAGTCTTTTTTAAACATATACTTAATTGTTTTTTTAAACATTCTAAATGAAAAAAATTAATGCTGTTTTTGTTAATGGTTATTTTGTACCTATTTTAAATAAATCATGAGATGTTTAAAATAATGTCTATTAATTTGAAAATATATAAATATAATATACTCTCAGTATTAGAGCTTTTTAATACTTCAATGAAAATTGTAATCAACACTTTGTGAGAGAAATCTAATGCGTGAAATAAAATCTTTTATTAAAAATGCTAGCTTCAGCGACCTAACTAAAGCACATGAATTACTTCAAGAAGCAATTGCCCAACAACAGGAGCAAGCGGAAGCGAAGGAGGAAGTACTAGCGCTATTAAAAGAAAAGGGATTAACGCTAGATGACTTAGTTGGTTCTGGTGCTACGGACAAGCGCAGCAAAGTCAGTCCAAAATATCGAATTGAAATCGATGGTAAAGTACATGAGTGGACCGGGCGTGGTAAAACACCTAAAGCGTTTGCAAATGTAAATTTAGATGATTATAAGATATAATTATAAAATATTTTTAATCAATATCTAAATCGAAAGGAACTATTCGTTTTAGCAGGTGAGGTAGTCAGATATCTCACCTGTTTTTAATTTAAAGACAAGCCTCACCTATTCATGTTCAAAGTTTACTTTTTTTGAATACCTTGTTCGTTATTTGAAAACTTTCTTTTCTAGCATTTAATTTATTTACCTATTTCAATAACAAGTATACTGACAAGTACCTTTTTTAGGTATTTAAGTTTGTGTGTATATAAACTCATTACTATCTATACCTCAATGTGCGTGGTCACTAAAATAAGAAGGATGATATACTTGGGTTTTCGTTGAGATGTTACATGAGGTGCGTTATTTATACGCTTAGGCCCTACCAAAAAGAAGCTGTTGAAAACACCATTACTCATTTCAGGAAAAGTAGTAAACCAGCGGTGATAGTACTACCAACAGGAGCAGGAAAAAGTCTCGTTATTGCAGAGTTAGCGAGAGTGGCAAAACGAAAAATTTTGGTGCTTACCCATGTGAAAGAGCTCGTCGAGCAAAATGCGCAGAAATATGAGAGTTACGGCCTCACGGCGAGCATATTTTCAGCTGGCCTAAATAAAAAAGCGTTAGACCAACAAGTCACTTTTGCATCTGTGCAATCCTTAGCTCGAAATTTGGAGCTGCTAAATACATTTTACTCATTAGTTATAATTGATGAGTGTCACCGTGTTAGTGGCGAAGACGATAGCCAATATATGCAAGTGCTAAAGCGCTTAAGAGAGTTCAATACTGACCTTAAACTACTTGGGTTGACCGCTACACCGTATCGACTTGGTTTAGGTTGGATATATCATGAGCATTATCATGGCTTTGTCCGTGGTGAAAAAGACAGCCCATTTGATAAATGTATATATGAATTACCACTTCGCTATATGATCCGCAATGAATATCTCACCCCACCTAAACAAGTTGATCCAGCAATAGATAACTACGACTTTTCTGCATTAAAGCCGGATCGATTTGGGCGATTCAGTGAAAGCGACATGAATAGTTTGTTGAGCTCCCATACACGAGCCACAAAAAGTATTATTGAGCATGTGTTAAGCGAGTCACAATCTCGACAGGGCGTGATGATATTCGCTGCAACGGTATTACATGCGAAAGAAATTGTTCGCTATTTACCAAGTGAGGAAACTGAGTTGGTGATTGGAGATACTGACAACAAGCTGCGCGATAACATTATTTTGCGATTTAAAAATAAGGAAATTAAATTTTTAGTGAATGTATCTGTATTGACAACGGGGTTTGATGCACCACATGTCGACTTTATTGCCATATTGAGACCGACGGAATCAGTGAGCTTATACCAACAAATTGTTGGTCGAGGGTTACGCTTGGATAAAGGCAAAAAAGATTGCTTGGTAATTGATTATGCGGGCAATGAGTTTGACCTTTTTCACCCTGAGGTCGGTTCAATTAAACCGAACCCTGATAGCGAGCCGGTACAAGTCCTATGTCCTGGTTGTGGCTTTGCCAATACATTTTGGGGCAAGCTGGATGAACAGGGAGCGCTTTTAGAGCATTATGGTAGGCGTTGCCAAGGCGTGTTAGAAAACGAAGCTGAAGGCGAATCTGTACAGTGTGACTATCGATTCAGATTTAAAGAGTGTGATCACTGCGGCGCAGAGAATGACATTGCAGCTCGGCAGTGTTTAAGCTGCGGAGAAGTGATGGCTGATCCTGATGATAAGCTCCGTGATGCACTGAACTTAAAGAATGCACTAGTTTTGCGTTGTTGCGGCATGACATCTGAAGTGATTAAATCAGAAGTACTCAAAGTTACATATTTTGATGAAGATGGAGCAGAAGCCAGTGAAGTTTATGACTTTAGTAATAAAGGTAGTAAATTTTATTTCCATAAAAACTTTGCAAAGCGGCTTAAATCAGCAGGGCAAGTAGGTCAATGGCATAGTGTAAATGAGGTCGATATCGCAAAATTGAATGCGCCCGATTTTGTTATCGCCAAACAGCATAAAAAATATGGGTGGCAAATAGTTGAAAAGATTTTTGATTATAAAGGCGGGTATAGGGTTGCGGACAAAAGTTAATAGGTAAATAGGTAGTGAGTCGCAGCATGAATAGGCTGCGACTTGAAAAAACTTACTCTTCTTCAGCCATCAGGCCCCAGCCATCGCCATAGCCCTCGTGTCCGTTTGCGATCGCCTCTAAATATTGCTCAGTTTGGTTAAGTAATTCATGTGCAGGCACCATTGTCACAGTGGTTAAGACTTCCCAAACACCTGTATCAGGACATTTTCCCAACTTGGTTTGTGGTGCCAACTCATCTTTACTTATGGCATCAATGAACCGCTCAGCATTGTCCTTTTGCTCAAATAATATATAAAAATCAATTTTTTGCATTTGTGATAGATCGACACCAGCGGCTGCGATCTCAGATAACAGCTGACCATTGTCATCATTTGGAAATTGCATATCATCACTCAATTAGTAAAATTGTGCTTATTGTCCGTTATCCTAGCTGAAATAAAAAGCACCATTGGTAAATTTTTGTCGAGAAAATAGGATTGCCTGTGATAGTTTGAACACCTTGTGGTGTTTAATTTGACCACCGCGTATTGAAAGTTAAATTAAAAGGGTTTGTGTGCCACGTATTATTCTTTGTTTGATTATCCTTCTCGCCTCGACTCACCCAGTAAACGCGAGTGAATCGCAGCATATAGAAGCCATTGAGGTGTATTCTGAAAATGAGCAAGTCGATGAAAATATCGCGTTGTATTTAAAAAAATATCAAAGCAAGGTCTTCTCCCATCGTCAAGAAAAGGCGATGGCTGCTGATGTTCGTTTAGCGCTTCAAGCCTTGGGGTATTATGAATTTAGCATTGATATTGAGTTCTCTAGTCATTCACAGCAGTTAAAAGTACATGTTGAGTTAGCGCCTGCTTTTAAATGGCATACTATCGATGTTCGTATCCAAGGAGACGCCAATCATGATCAAGTATTACAAAGACTTTTAAAATCGTTACCCATTAAAGTAGGTGGTGTGCTCCGTCATGATGCTTATAGTTCAGCAAAAAGCCAAATAGAAAGTACTTTGCTGGAACGGGGGTACTTTGATTTTACATGGCAAAAAAGTCGATTAGAGGTGAATCAAACTTCGAAGCACGCAGCGGCAAAGCTATACCTTGAGTCGGGTCCAAGATATAAATTTGGAGAGCTAAAATTATCAGGGGGCTCAAAAGCGACACGCTTTATTGTTGAGCTTGCGACATTTGATCAGAATACGAATTATGATGCAAAAAAATTGAGCGATTACAGTATTGCATTGAATGAAACGCCTTACTTTGCCAACGTGACTGTTTACCCTTTGTTAAAAGAACGGCAATTGGGCAAGGTACCTGTTCGAGTCGACGTGACGGATAAGCCAGCTAACAGTTTTGAAATTGGTGGTGGTTACAGTACCGAACTAGATGCAAAATTTAGGCTTAAGTGGAAAAAACCTTGGGTGAATCAATTCGGACATTCATTTGAAACGGACCTGAATCTATCTGAACGCAAACAAGATATAACTGGCGCCTACACAATTCCAGTAGGAGATCCCAATGATGATCTCTGGCGTGTACTTAGCGGCTATCAATTACAAGATGACTTGACGGAGGGCGTGAAGCTCACCACGTGGAATGTCCAGTTACAGCGTCAGCGGGTATTTGAAAGTGGATGGGTGAGAACCGCCTTTTTAAAACGTGAGCATGAAAAAAGTGAACAAACAGGATTGCTACTTGACACCGAAATGCTATTACCCGGTGTAAGTTATGCGCGAAAACGGAGTAAAGGGGGAATGACTCCCTCATGGGGAAGTGAGCAGTTGCTTACGTTGGAGGTTGCACATGAGAGTGTTATTTCATCAACGTCATTAGCTAAAATACATTGGAAACAGGCTTGGCTTAGGACGTATAAAGCGCGTCACTTGGCTTTATTGAGAGCAGAGCTTGGCGCACTGGTTGCAAAAGAGTTTGATAAAACGCCGCTTAATATGCGATTTTTTGCAGGTGGTGATCAAAGTATAAGAGGCTTTGCATTCCAATCGATTTCGCCAAGGGGGCCTCAAGGAGAGCGGCTAGGCGCTAAATACTTAGTAGCAGCCAGCGCTGAATATAATTATCAATTTCTCCCAAATTGGCGTGCAGCTATATTCGTTGATGCAGGCACGGCGACTAATGATTTTGAGGAAAAGTGGTCTGTGGGTGCTGGGTTTGGGTTTAGGTATCTTACGCCATTTGGCCCTGTTCGTGTAGATCATGCTTGGGGGCTGAGCAAGCCCAGTAAAAGTACACGCTTGAGTATCGTGATAGGACCAGAAATATAGTGAACCAGTTACATCTTATTTCCAGATTAAAACGCAGGTGGGTTGCGCTGTTGGTTAGTATTGCCATGCTATTTGTGCTGCTGTTAAAAACGCATTTGGGCAATCGAGTGATGATATCATTTGTAAACAACTGGGTTCCTGAATTACATATTGTGCTCGAATCTGGCAGGTTGTTATCTGGTGGGCTTGTTAATATTAGCTACCAGACGCAGGGGTTATCTATATCGATTAATGACATGCGTTTGACATTGAAATGGTTTGACTGTGCGACCTTGTGTATAGGTTTAAAAAGTAAAAATATCAAGGTATTAGTCTCTGACTCATCATCTGCAAAGGAAGAGAATACCGCTTCAAGCGCCCTTGAACAAACAAACAGTTATCTGTCATTACCAATATTGATAGGCATTGAGGCGTTGTCAGTTGAGACAATCAATTTTGATAGCGTCAGCATGAACGTGGCGGTGAATGATTTTGAATTTAAGGCACAGGGTAAAAATGACAAGCTTAATGTGGCATTGCTGAGTGCGCAGGCAGTGAAAGTTGAGCCGATACCTGTATCAGCGAATAGTGAATTTATTGTGCCAGAGTACATAGCACCTTTAACGCTGCCCCGTACCTTTTTGCCTCTAAATATTGATGTAAATAAGGTGCAGTTGTCGAAATTTATTTATTTAGTGCCTGAACAACAGCCTATAGAGCTCAACGAACTGAGTTTGGCTATGAGTGTTGAACACCAATTAGTCCGAGTTGAACAATTTAAGCTTACGCATCCAGACTTTTCATCTTATATCGACTTGGATGTTCATTTGGGTACATATCATGTTGATGGCGTTGCGGGTTTTGGTATGCCTGAAGGTGCTGCCGTCATAGCCCTTAAAGGGAGTATGGACAAGTTATTACTACATGGTCGGGTGTCAGGTAGCATGGATGCTAAGTTGGATTTACAGGTATCACCAACAGCTATAAATTGGCCATATCAATTGGAGGCGCAATTATCTAACTTGGCGATAGCGGAGGTGGGCAAGTTAGCTCAATTAACTATCGCAAGCGGTGGCAACTTAAACAACTACCATGCACAGGTGACAGGCGCTTTAGATGCTCCGGAGTTATTGGAACAGGCGAGTACGATATCGGTTGATGCATCCATGGCAGGGAGTTTGTCCCAGTTAAATATAAAGCGCAGCCGCATTGCAGTAGAGGAGGCATTTTCTGAGTTAGTTGGTCAAATTTCATGGAAAAATGGTATACAGGCGAGTGCACTTGGTAGGTTAGTTGAATTACCTCTACCTAATCTCGGCTTGACGCAGAGCGCAACGATTTCTGGTGATTATGATGTGGCGTTTTCGTCGACCGATGATAATTGGCTGATGCATATTAATGAGCTAGAACTGCAAGGCCAAATTGCGGATCTGCCGTTAAACGTTTCACTCAAAGGGGAAGTGAATGAGCAATATATAGGTACTTTAAAGCAGGCGAAAGTGCACTATGGAAAAAGCTTATTTACAGTCGCAGGTGTGCTTGGTGAAGAAGTCGATTTGACAATGCTAGCTGACATAAATCACAGTGCAAATGACGTTCTCCCTGTTAGTGCAAAATTAGGTGGCCAAGTAAAAGTTGTGGGAAGTTTAGTAAAGCCGGTTATCGATTTAGACTTTAAATTGGACCGAATTCACTCTGCCGACTTTTCGTTGCAACAAGGTCATCTTCTCGCTCATTTAGATAGCAAAAATAATTACCAAGGCCATGTTAAATTAGATATTTCTGATGTTGACCTTGATCAGGTTGATGATGCGCAGTTGCGCTTTCAACTCAACGGCAATCGCACTGATCACGAAGCGGCACTTGTATTTGATGCTCCAAGCAGTTCACTGTCTGCAAACGTGTCGGGCCAAATTGATAATGATATCTGGCGTGGACTTATAAAACAGAGTGCTTTTAAGCTGGATGTACTTAGTGGAAAGTTAGCTGAACCCGTTTCGCTTAATGTGGGTTTAGCACGATTTACGATTGCAGATCATTGTTGGTGGCTTAATGAAGGTCAAGTATGTCTCAAAGCCAGTATGGATGAACAGCAGGGCAATGCTGAATTACGTCTTGACCGCATTTCTTTGCTTGGTGCGCAAAAGTGGATAGACAATGGTATAAGCGTTGATGGAGAGCTTAATGGTCATGCAAAAGTAAGTGTGCGCCAAGGCGATATTGCAGCGTTCAGCAGTCAGTTTTGGGTGAACGGTGCACAAGTCTCTATCATACCGAAAGAACAAGCGGCTGCACAGAGAGAGTCGTTGCCTGCAGGGGCGTTGAATATTGATAGGCTTGAAGTTTTAGCCAATGGCAGTGATAAGCAGTTACACACACAATGGCATATTGAATTTGAGAGATTAGGGCAGTTTAAAGGAGAGCTGTCTTTTGCGGATATGCAGTTTGAGAAACAAGCTTCAGGGTACATTCAAGTTGATGGCGTTCATTTACATGAGTTTACCCCATATGCGCGGTCCTTTTCATGGCCAGATATCGATATAAAAGGCGCAATTGATGGGCGAGTAAACTTTCTTGGTAACTTACATAGCCCTACTTTTTCTGGCTATTTGAAAGCTCGAGAAGTAAGTGCCCTGTCCAGTTATTTGCCGATTCAGGTCTCCAATTTAAATCTTTCAGCCGATTTTTTTGACCAGCAAGTTAACGTCATGGGGAACTTTAAGACACCTCAACAGGGCCATGCTCAGCTGAGTGGTAATATTAATTGGCAATCGGATGTACACATTGATGCGAATTTGAAGGGCAGTGGACTTTTGTTGAGACCAATGTCTGGGGTGCAAATTGCTCTCTCTCCAGATTTAAATATCAATTACAACAAACACTTACTAGATATAAGTGGCGAAGCACTTATCCCTTTTGCACGGTTCACCTTAGATACATTGCCTGAAGATGCAATATTAGTCAGTGATGATCAAATTATTGTTGATGAAATAACAGCAAAAGATGAGGGGAGGTTTATCGATTACCAAGCGGATATTGACATTAAGTTACTTGATGATGTGCGAATTACAGCGCTTGGGCTAGATGCTTATTTAACGGGGGCATTAGATATTGAGCGTCAACCTGGTAATGCCTTATTAATGGGGGGAGAAGTTTCTTTATTAGAAGGGAGGTATACGGCGTTTGGGCAGGATCTGATAATTGAACAAGGGCAGCTTGGTTTCAATGGGGCACCAGATAAACCTTATTTAAACATTCGAGCTATTCGCAACCCTGATACAACAGCCAATGATGTCATTGCCGGCGTGATGGCTACCGGCAGTGTTGCATCACCGCACTTAACGATATTTTCAGAGCCCGCAATGGATCAAGCACAGGCGATAGAATACCTGCTTAATGGTGAACCACTCGGATCTAATGACGGTTCAAACAATACATTATTGGCACAGTTTTTACTTGCAAAGGGAATCGATAAAAGTAAAGGACTGTTTACAAAAGCTGGAAAAAAGTTAGGATTAAGAGATATTAATTTGGCTGCAAAAGGAAGTGGTGGTGATACACAAGTGGAGCTTTCGGGTTACATTACACCGAGCGTACAAGTCAGCTATCGAGTTGGTGTATTTGCTTCTCTGAGTGAAATAGCTGTACGTTATCGAATATTTTCAAAGCTTTACATAGAAGCGACTAGTGGTCTATATGATAGTATTGACCTGTTGTACAAGTTTGATTGGGGTGATTAATGCGTTATTTGAGCTATTTGCTCGTTGCATTGTTTTGTTGCACAACTTTTGCAGCAGATACGAAGTATGTAAGGGTAACGTATGGGGCTCACCCTTATGTTTTAGAATTAATAGAGTTGGCACTTTCTTATCAAAAAGAACCGTATAAGTTAGAATATATAAAGAACATTCCTACTCAAAGCCGCGCTATTCGATTATTAGGCAAAGAAAATGGGATTGACATATTTTGGTCAGTAACCAGTTTTGAAAGGGAGAATATGGCGCGAGCTATTCGTTTCCCAATCGTAAAAGGGTTATTGGGTTATCGTATTTTACTCATTAATGAGTCACAACAACGCCGTTTTTCTAATTTAAGCCATATTTCTCAGTTGCAGTCATTTCATTATGGGCTAAGACATGATTGGCCTGACCACGATATTTTTGTTGATAATAAGCTATCTGTAAACGCATTCCACACATTATCTGGTGCGCTGAATATGCTTAGATCAGAGCGCTTTGACGCGATACCAATTAGCGTATTGGAATTGCCCGATATTCTAAAAGGGTATAAAACCTTTGCTGAACAACAGCTGTTACTTTACTACCCATCGGCAGTTTACTTTTTTGTTGATAAAGCAAACAGCGAGCTGCATTTAGCGTTACAAAGTGGCTTGGGTAAAGCGTTAAAAGATGGTCAATTCGAGAAATTATTTTCTCTTCACTTTGCAAAGTTAATTGACGATTTATCACTTAAACAGCGCACGCTTATTGAGCTTAAAAATCGTCGTTTACCACCGAGTGCACCTTTAGATAACCCAAAGTTATGGTATAAAAAATAAAATGATAAAAACGAGTTTGATTATATTAAGTACGGTTGTATTCCTGACTGGCTGTATGCAGCAAGCAGATGAGCCACGCATACCTGTGCGTGCTCCTGCGGAAATTATTAACACAGCGCCTAGTGAAGTATGGCAAACAATTGATAATCAAAATGTACTCCGAATTGAGCTGGAAACGGGTTATGTGTACGTTGAACTCAATGCTCAACTTGCACCGCATCACACTAAGAATATTAAGTTGCTGGCACAAGAAAAGTTTTATGAAGGGCTCAATGTATATCGCTTCGTAGAGGGATTTGTTGCGCAGGGAGGTGATCCAACGGGCAGTAAGATGCCAGTCAAAGCGCAAAAACGTATCAATGCGGAGCTATCCCATAAAACAGATAAAAAATTAGCTATTACGGCGTTAGATGGCTCGGATGGATATGCTATTCGCACAGGGTTTTTGAATGGCTTTGCTGTGGGTCAAAATTATGGTGGTACAAAAACTTGGATGACCCATTGTACAGGCACGTTTGCAATGGCACGTGGGAATGAAATAAACAGTGGTGGTACAGAGTTTTATATAACGCTTTCACCCCAGCGCTACTTAGATCGCAATATTACCGTTTTTGGTCGCGTTTTAGAAGGCATGCAACATGTGCAACAGTTGCAGCGTACCCCTGTGGAAGGAAAGCCATACAACCCTATCAAAAGGGTAGATATATTGAGTGATGTTGCCACTCAAGATCAAAGTGTGTTTGAGTATTTACAAACGAATTCAGCTGAGTTTGAAGAGCTGGTGGCTGCGAGAACGAATCGTCCTGAACCTTGGTTTAAGTTTACGCCTAATTACGTGGATGTATGCGCAATAACAGTACCGACAAGAAGAAAAAGCTAAATTGAAAGCAAGTGCCGCAATGCGGCACTTTTTGATTATTGTCTGTTTACGCGTACGTTAAACCCTGTCGTATTTTGCTCACTAGAACGATAAGGGTTGATATCCAATCCTCCTCGACGAGTATATCGGGCGTACACCTCTAGTTTGATAGGTTGAAGTGCGCGTTGAAGATCGCAGTAGATGCGCTCAACACATTGTTCATGAAACTCATTGTGGTCGCGAAAAGAAATGAGGTACTTGAGTAAAGATGCTCTGCAAACTTGTTTTCCTTCGTATCGGATCACAATACTGGCCCAGTCCGGCTGAGAAGTGATGAGGCAGTTTGATTTCAACAAGTGGCTATACAGGGTTTCAGAGACTTGGTTATCACTGGTGTGCTTAAGAATTCCATCCTCAGGGCTATAAGTATCAATGTCCACATCTAAATCATCTATGCATTGACCAGGTAGCTGAGTAAATGGCAGACAATTGTACTCATCAGGACCAAATAAAGTGACTGTGACGTTGCAGTTAGCTGCGCTAGACAAGTCCTCTATGAGGTGCTTATGCACATCATCGATGGACTCAAATCGTGTCTGATTAAAGCTGTTTAAGTACAGTTTAAATGATTTCGACTCGATAATATGAGAGCTTTGGCATGGAAAAACAAAAGTAGCGACTGCAACTTGTGGTTTGCCTTTGCTGTTGAGCCAAGACAGCTCATAGCCAGTCCAAGTATCTTCACCTTTAAATGGCAATGCCTGCTCATCCACAGCAATTTGGTCACGATTTAGTTTGCGTGCGATAGGATGTAATAAAGAGGCATCGTACGCAGATGCATATTCGGTAGTTTTACCAAGTATTGAAGCCTGAAGTTCAGGTGCGTTGTTGTAATCTGTCATGTTTCACCAATAGTGGTTACAATGGCCCGAATTATAGCGAATTAAAATGAGAATGGCAGTATGGCTTCTTTGACAACTTTGATGGAAACAATACATCAGCAGTATGCTGCTGCAACAGAGCAGCAACATGGGCATCGACCTATGATCCCACATGATCCGGATTACCCAAGTGCATGTGAAGTCGGTGATGCAGATGATGCTGGTAACATTCAGTGGCAAGCGATGGTACGACAACCTCAGCAGGGGCTTGAAGATCTAGCAAGGGCGCTAGATGTGACGTTTCCACCTGCATTACATGCCTATTATGGATCGGTATATGCCGGAAATATTCAAGCGAAGTTCGATGGTAATGACATTGAATTGTTACAAGTTTGGAATGACGATGATTTTGTGAATTTACAACAGAATATTACAGGTCATGTATTAATGAAGCGACGTCTCAAGCAAGATGATACGGTTTTCATTGGCTTGACCGATAGGGATGATTTGTTGATTTCAGTAAAGCTTAATAGTGGTGAAGTGTGCTTGGAGTATGTTGGAAAGCCAACACATCATGTATTGGCTAAGGACATAGAGTCGTTTTTAGCTAACTTAAGCTTTGATCACTGAAAATCCCAAGAAATATTTGAGACCAATTGACAGCTATCGCACTTAAAATCAAATAGACCAAACCAAGGTTCACTCAGTGCCCAATTGCCACCGCAATTTGGGCATTTTCTTTGTTTTTCGGCTTCTAAGCTTTCTCCGCCAACTCGATATAAATAGTAGTAGACTGGTTTTTCAGTTAGATAACGAATGCGTTTTGATAAATCGAGCCCTCTGCGTGATAAATCACTAGATAAGCTGGTGATTTCTTCTAACGCTGCAAACTCACAGCGGGTCGCACCATTGATCTGTATCTGATCACATGCTTGCCAATCCTCTTGCCATTTGATGAGTGCTTTATAGTCGCCATTGGCGATAGCAGGGATGTTGTAAAGTGGTACTGGCTGAAAATCATCACCACAGTAAAGAGGGCTGCATGTGTGTACATAGGTCGTGTAGAGAATATAACACGACGGGGCTTGGCATTGATCTGCGCCATTAGCGTGAATGTCTTGGCCAATGACTTTGACTTTTGGTGCCAATAATCCTGCTTGCTGAAGCTGCTCAATCGCATGTTTTACGAATGGACTATGATGCAGTGGGTGAAGAGAGTCTTCAAGTGGACACATTACACGTGTGATAAAGAAGCCATCTTTAAGTACAGTCGGGAATTCATCACCAATAATTTGGCCGTTAAAACGCAGTGCATTGACAAGACGATTGATTGCTTGTTCAGCTTTTTCGAGAGTAGTGTCTTGGTAGCAGTCAAAGGTTAAATCTACAACGAACATAGTGTTACTTATCTTCCAAAAGTGCCAAGAGTTTATCTAGTTTTGCTTCTATCCTGTCTAACTGGCTTTGTGGCTGAGCAGGTGAAAGTTGGCTTTGCTCAGCTGTATTTTTAATTGTCTCTGGATTACTTTTGTAAGTAGCTAACGCGGCAATAATCGTCGGCATAGGAAGTGGCTCGGCCAGTTTGGTTTTGATGGTTGCTACCGTAGGGGTTTTTCCTTCAGCGAGTAGAGTGCTGATGGCTTGTTGAGCTGCTGGATGCATAGTAATTGACCAAAAAATAAAACTTAGTTTATCACTTTTAAGCTGTCACCCCAACGACAAGGCAAGCTTATCGTAACAAGGTATCCAGAGTATCGATAACCTCGCTCCAATCAGCATCTTCTCGTAACGACTCTTCGATAAAATGCTTTTGCCCTTGATTCCAAAAAGGGGCGTCTACTATCAAGGTGTTACTTGGTAGCTTATTTTTATCAATGAACTGTGAGATATGTTCATCACTATTGTCTAATCCTAATTGAGCGAATAACGCGTTTAGAGAGTGGTAACTATTATCCATATGACCCCGTTGAAGATGGAAAAGTCTACAACTATAGTAAAGTTGCTGGTTGTTTATTCATCAAATAAAAAGTCTAAACAAACAATAATTTTTTACTTAATTAGCGTGTGTGAGTAACAAGGGAAGATTATGTCTAATACAGAAGAGCAATTTGTAGCCCCTTCAATTACAGTCAAATTTATCGAGCCAGAAGATATCCATGTCGCTGCAAGTTTATTATTTCAAGCTTATAGAGGAGATCCGTTATTAGTGCATATTCTTAATGAGCCAAATCAAAATAAATTTGATGCCAAGCTAAGGGCCTTGGTTAGGCAAGAGTTAACCCGGTTTGGTAAATCTGGGCAACCAATCTTGGGGATATACACAGAGGAAAATTTGGTGGCAGTGGCTTGTGCATTTGCGTCTCATTGTGAAATAGATAAAAGCTTTGGTTGGCATTGGCGACTGACATTGATGATGGGGGCTGGTGTGTTACAGACACAGCAAATTATTGAAAAGGAACGTATTATTAAAGAACATTTGAGAGATTTGGGTGAATACTACTTTTTGTCTTTTATTGCCGTTGATCCACATTATCAAGGCTCAGGCTATGGTCATTATTTACTGAGTGCGCTCGATTCTTTGGTTTGTGAGAATGACTTCATGTCCGGGATGGCGGTATTTGTAACACAAGGGAGTCAGGTGAACTTTTTTGAGGCGCATGGCTATCAACTTGTGAAAGAAATAGCATTTAATTCGGTATCTGGAGATTTGTTGTTTAAAGCGCGTACTGACGATTTGGAAAAAGTACTGTGAGATTTTTCTCACATAGTTGTGCGTATTCATAGTAACTATCTTGTGGTAACAGCTCTGATTTTGTTTTAAGTTGTTGTTTTTAATTTGTTTTTGTGTTTGTTTCAAAGATTTTTAAGAAAATTAATTGAGAATATCTCCTATTTATTCGCACTGATTCGCTTAAACTTAGTCGTGTTGAAGGATAAAGGGATGCAGCAGCAGATATTGCTACTAGGATGGTATCGGATTCATACACGGGATGTTCGGAGCGCTTAAGGAAATAAGTGAAGAGGAGCCAAGAGGTTAGGATAGAGCACAGGATGTGCAGACATAGGAAATGTCAAAAAGGATAGGAGCGCCGAGGATTAGGCGAAGCGGAGCCAAGGTGGCATAGGACAGCGCACAGGATGTGCAGACATAGGAAATGTCAAAAAGGATAGGAGCGCCGAGGATTAGGCGAAGCGGAGCCAAGGTGGCATAGGACAGCGCACAGGATGTGCAGACATAGGAAATGTCAAAAAGGATAGGAGCGCCGAGGATTGGGCGAAGCGGAGCCAAGGTGGCATAGGACAGCGCACAGGATGTGCAGACATAGGAAATGTCAAAAAGGATAGGAGCGCCGAGGATTGGGCGAAGCGGAGCCAAGGTGGCATAGGACAGCGCAAAGGATGTGCAGACATAGGAAATGTCAAAAAGGATAGGAGCGCCGAGGATTAGGCGAAGCGGAGCCAAGGTGGCATAGGACAGCGCACAGGATGTGCAGACATAGGAAATGTCAAAAAGGATAGGAGCGCCGAGGATTAGGCGAAGCGGAGCCAAGATGGCATAGGATAGCGCACAGGATGTGCAGACATAGGATATGTCAAAAAGGGACAGGACAGCCTAAGGAAAAGGTATTTAAGGAAATATATTAATTACCGATACATAGGATGTACGGGCACAGGAAGTGCCAAAGGACTAGTTTGGAGCGCACAAGGACAATGCGAAGCGGAATGAGTGTAGGATACACGTAGGACGAAGGCATGGATGAGGATCGGGTGTGATTGGATGTATACCCGTTCAGGGGATGATGAAAGTTGGCGGCTTGCTTGTATGTTGTAGGCAGAGGTAGCGGATACCTCAAGGGATATCGTCGGATTGGGGCGTGACAAACAGGGTTGCGCCTTAGTTTCTTTTCTGTTTTCTATTCTTAATTAAATTACTTTCTTAAGTTATTTTTTCTTTAATCACTTAATCTATGATTCTATGTGGCGGAACATCAATTTTTACCAGTGTTTGGTTTTCTAAATAAAGTGTCGCTTTGTAGGCATTATCCCTGTCTGAGCTAAACTCAAACAGGAACTCACTTTTTATACCTAATTGGCCATTCTTCAATACACCTAAACGACGTTTTTGGCAGGCGACACTTAAAAGTTGCACATTGAGTTTTTCACTCTGCTGTTTTGCGTGTTCGCGTGCCGCTTCAGCAATTTGCCGACTGAACCAAAAGAAGCCGCATGATGAAAAAATAAGTATAAATAGCCAAAGTGTGATCATTTATGAAAAAAGCCTTCCAATTGCCCTTGATAATGTTTCGCTGCGATTTTGCGCTCTCAGTAAACCTAATACATGAGGACGAAGCGTAGGAATTGCAACCAAGTCGGCAAAAATACTTTCAAAAACGCCCTCTATTTGGCTGTTTTGAGCCGCTTTGTCCATGAATTTGTAAAGCCTGTCTGGATCGGTGAGTGTTTCCCAACCTCGTCCAGCAATGGTCAATAAAATATCGGCTTCTAAACTTTGCTCTGATGCCAGCAGCTGATCAACCGATTGTGCGATCAGTCCTAATCCATGACTGCCAGACATGGCTCTAAAGCTATTAATAGCGCCAGCTAAGTTATCAGTTGTCAGATGTATGTGTAATTGCGTTTGCAAAAACTCAGTGAGCTCTGTTGAGATACTGACATGTTCAAGCATGGCTGCAAGCGGGCTTTGTACTTGCGCTGGCAAAGTAGGCCACAAAGCCATCAGGTTTGCTTGGTTTTGAGCATGTGCTAAACGCAAGGCGTAATCAGCGAGGCCTTGCAGCGCGAGGCTTTGCCAATCAGTTTGTCCATGGGAAGTAAAATATTGCTCTACTGTTTCATAGTACTTTGATGCTGGGCGTTTTAACTCACACTTCATCAAGGCGTTGAACGCCGCTAACTTGTTGGCGTTAGGCGTATAAACATAAGGGTTATTGTCTAGCTTTCCTTGAGCAGCTTCGCCGGTCAGTTGCGTGCCAAGCGCTTCAATGACCATAAAGGCAAAATGATCTCTGCTGGCTATATTTAGCTTACTTTGCTCATCAAGCGGAAATTTTAAAAACCAGACATAGGGATCCAATGTCGCTTGATTATCCCAAAACTGAATCGCCATCATTGCATGCCCGCCTAATGGGTATGGATAAGGCACCTGCGTATTTTCGATTTGATCAAATTGTTTTTTGTCAATTTTCGTGATGCGACGACCAATGTCATACACGCGCCACTGCGTGCCAGCTGATGTTAAAAGTTCACCTAAAGTAGAAATATGTGTCGTCATTGTTTGCTCACGAAAAATTACATTGGGTGCAAGTATAACGGTATTTGAAGTGGGGGGTAAGAGTCGCGAGCTACATAGGTCTCTAATATCTGTTTTGAAAATGTGCTTAATTGACACAAGTGGTATACTGCCACTTTGATTATCAATTAGAGGCGTGACAGTGAGCCAAGTGGTTTTACAGCATCTTGCTGTATTAGAAGTACAATTAAAACAATCTCAACTTTGGCAAGCTGAGCCAGTTGACGAGCAAGCTTTGGCGTCTGTGCAGCCATTTTGCTGTGATACGTTACGATTTGAACAATGGCTGCAATTTGTCTTTATCCCAAAAATAAGGGCGATGATAGAAATGGGGGTACCTTTGCCGACCAACATTGCTATTGCGCCTATGTGTGATGTGGCATTTGCACAACATCCTGATCAGCAAGTTCTATTCAAGTGTTTAAGTGAGATAGATACGCTCATTTCAAGTGGGGCGTAGTGAAGTATGCTAGAAATTATTTATCAAGACGACCAGTATGTTGCTATTAATAAACCATCAGGCTTACTCGTTCATCGTTCCTTTTTAGACAAGCGAGAAACGCAATTTGCGATGCAGATGCTCAGAGATCAATTGGGGCAGCATGTATTTCCTGTGCATCGTCTAGACAGGCCAACCAGTGGGGTCTTATTGTTTGCTTTAAGCTCAGAAGCGGCCAGAGATATGAATCAAGTATTCATTGAAGGCACAATTCAAAAGCGCTACCTTGCGTTGGTACGTGGCCACAGCAAGGACGAAATTTTTGTAGATAAGCCGCTTAAGGAGCAATTGGATAAAATAGCAGACAAATTTGCAGATCAAGATAAAGCCCCTCAAGAGGCGCAGACTCTTGTGAGATGTTTGCATAAAGCAAGTTTGGATATTCCATTTGGTAAATACCCAAGTATTCGTTATTCGCTGGTAGAGTGCTTTCCTAAAACAGGTCGAAAACATCAGATCCGCAGACATCTAAATCATTTATCCACACCCATAATAGGTGATGTAAATCATGGGGATAATAAGCATAATCATTTTTTCCGTGATCATTTTGGCCTACAAAGGCTGATGTTATTTGCAACTGAGCTAAAGTTTCTCCATCCTTATACTAAAGAATCAATATTAATTCGCGCCAAGTTAGGTGAGGAAATGTTGGACATTTGCCGTCAGCTAGGTTGGCCATCAACGGAGAAGGATTATCAGTAATGGCATCAATCACCTTATTTGTAGGTAGTGTTTATGGAAATGCAGAAAATTTGGCTGAACAAATACAGACCCATTTAAATGCCCAAGGACATGAAGTAGAAATAGCAGAGCCTGCAACGTTAGAGCACGTGAAATCGGCTGAACATGCCTTGTTTGTCTCGTCGACAACAGGGCAGGGTGATATTCCTGATAATTTGTACCCGCTATTTCTTCAAATGCAGGCGCAAATGCCAATGTTGACTAATAAGAGTGTGGGAGTTGTGGCGCTAGGAGATCGCAGTTATGGTGATACTTACTGTGGTGCCGGACGTCAAATTGATGCGCTGGTTCAGCAATTGAATGCCAATCTTATACAGCCGCGACTTGATGTAGATGCAGGTGAATACTTTGAGCCTTGGGAGGTGGTAGAGCCTTGGCTGACTAAGTGGATAGCGGGTCTATAAAAGCAACTAAAAAAGGCCTCTGACGAGGCCTTTTTTAGTTATGTGCGTTTAACATCCACTTTGAGCTTAAGTTTTTGTCCTGGTTGTAAATACTTTTGCCCTGCAATGTTATTCCACTTGATAATGTCTTTAATGGTCACATTAAATTTAGATGCGATTCGTGCCAGTGAGTCGCCTCTACGTACCTTGTATGTAATCGTTCGTTCGGTTGATTTGAGCCCCGCCGTTTTTGCCTTTGGCTGAGACTTATAAATGGTGATATTTTGACCAAGTTTTAGTACAGCACTGGTTTTGAGCTTGTTCCATGCGGCTAACTGCTTAATGGTGACGTCGTGCTCTCTACTAATATCCCATAAAGTATCACCACTTTTTACAGTGTGTATGCGCTTATTTTTTTGTGTTCTATTGGCGGCTTGTTTTACTGACGTCGGTAAGTGCTCGCTTTTGAGCTCACCTTCACTTAATGGCACCAGTAGTTTTTGACCAACACGAATGATATGGCTGTCGAGCTTATTTAGAGTTTGAATAGCAGATGGACTCGTATCAAACTTATTTGCAATCACTGACAGGCTGTCTCCACGATTAACCGTGTAGTATTGCCAGCGTAAACGTTCTTGCATTGGTGTATTGGCGAGCTTTGTCTTGAATTGTGCGATTTTGTCAGTGGGTAATAATAAACTATGTGGACCTTTGGGGTCCGTTGCCCAGCGGTTAAACCCAGGATTTAAACGATAAAGTTCTGTGAGTGAGATTCCGGCCATATCGGCTGCAAGTGCTAGATCAATTTGGGTACCGACTTCAACCGTATCAACAACTTGCGCATTTATGATTTTGTTCCAAGTTACTTTGAACTCCTCTTGGCGCATCAATAGGTCTGATAACGCCAGGAGCTTCGGGACATAGGCAGTCGTTTCTCTAGGTAAGTCTAAAGACCAAAAATCTGTAGGAAGGTGCTTTTTGCGATTTTTTCTAATCGCACGCATAACTCGACCTTCACCTGAGTTATAGGCTGCAATGGCGTTTAACCAATCACCATCCAGTGTTTTATGCAAATAAGTTAAATAGTCTAATGCTGCGCGAGTTGATTGTACAATGTCACGTCTACCGTCATACCACCAATTTTGCTTAAGGTCGAAACGCTCACCTGTTTGTGGCATAAATTGCCAAATACCTGAGGCACTGCGATGCGAGTAACCAAATGGATCGAACGCACTTTCAACAATCGGTAGCAATGCAATTTCAATTGGCATTTGACGCTTTTCTACTTCTTCGACAATAAAGTACAAATACGGCTCTGCGCGTTTAGAGATACGATCTAAATAAGACTGGTGGCGCTGATAATAATTTCTTTCCGTCACCACGGGACGATTTTGCGGGACTGGAATTGATAGCTGATAACGGATCCGTTCCCATACATCATCAAACACGGGTGGCGGCTCATCTGCTTCAATTGGTTCTTGAATGGCATGAGAGAGTACATCACTAATTTGAGCAGGGCTTGCGTGGTCTTGTACTTCAGTTTCTTGGGGTTGCGTTGATGTTAATTCACAGCCTGTGATTAAACTCAAAATTGCAATTATCAGCAGTGGCTTTTTCATAAATCTCTTTTTGTCGGGCAAAAACTCGACGATTCTACCTTTATCTGAGTTAATTGGGAAGTTATCGCATTTTTCTTCTTTACGGTGTTTAGAAAATTTCAACAATACAGGCTAAATCTGTGTTGATGCATGAAATATACTAAACATGTCATATGCACCCGAAACCACAGCGGTTCAGGTACTGTGGTACGTACTTTATTAGAAGTTATCTTTCCATAACCTTAATTTGGATAATATTTGCCAGTCTAGGTCAGACGGCTCTTGCAAATAAACTGGTAAATGCGCCAGAATTTTTGCTTGGTCTGTGCGTAGAAAGGGATTGATTGCACGTTCTATTTCCATACTAGTGGGTAGGGTAGGTAAGTCTTTTTCTCGCTGCTGTTGGCACCATGCTATATGCTCGGAAAGGATTTGATTCTCAGGCTCTACGGCTTGCGCAAAAGCAAGGTTTGCCAAGGTGTATTCATGGGTGCAGTATATCTGACAAGCACTGGGTAATTGTTTTAGGGATTCTAGCGAGTGCCACATTTGCTTGGCAGTGCCTTCAAAAAGCCTGCCGCATCCTCCGCTGAATAAGGTATCACCTGTAAATGCTATCTGTTCATCGATATAACAAATATGATCAAGCGTATGCCCAGGTGTTTCCACGATCTTAAACGCAATGCCTGCTATAGTTACATTGTCATCATGTGAGAGCGGGTGTGTTATACCTGTAAATTTCGAATCTTTAGGACCATAAACGGGAATATCAGGAAACTGTAATAGCAATTCGGCGACGCCATCCGTATGATCCCAGTGGTGGTGGGTGATAAGTATGCCAGATAATGTACGGTTGTGTGCTTTTAAAAATGTGAATACTGGCTGGCTTTGACCAGGATCGACCACCCAGGTTTGCTGTTCATGTTGACTGCATATGGCCCAGATATAGTTATCGTTAAATGCCTTTATCGGTTCAACTTGCACCATAACTCATTGCTCTATAAAGTGAAGGTGTCAGTAAGTATAACGAGCGTACGGGATGAAACCAGCATTAAGTTTTCGGCAAGGGCCTAAACCACAGTCTTGGCAGGACTTTCCTCATGGAGAATATTTAAAAGCCGGCATCGAACGACGTATGGCGCGATGGCTTCCACGTATGTTTGGTTATCACATGCTTAAATTGGGGTGTCTCAGCGGTCAATTGGATACCTCTGAAAGCCTCATTGATCATCAAGTTTGTATTTCTTCAAGTGGTCCTCATGCAGGGGTGATAGCTGAGATTGATGAACTTCCTTTTTACGAACACAGTGTTGATGCGTGCATCTTGTCTCAATGTCTGGAATATCACTCAGATCCTCATCACATTTTACGCGAAGCGCATCGCACATTAATTCCTGGTGGATATATTGCTATTACTGGGTTCAATCCATTTAGTTTATGCGGGCTTGCGCATACGTTGCCGTTTAGCGGCGAAAAGCTGCCTTGGTCTGGGCGATTTTTTACGCCTGCTCGTGTGAAAGATTGGTTAAATCTACTCGGTTTCGAAATCATTGCTGATGAACGTTTTATTCATGCTTCTTTAGCGAGAGGGTCTCGGTTATCTAGATTTGCACCATGGCGCCGGTTTTGCCGACATTATTTGAAGCCTATGGGGAGTGTTTATATGCTTGTTGCGCGTAAACGCGTCGCGCCGCTGACGCCGATTAAGCCTAAATGGCATGCGAGGCCAAAATGGACGCCAGCTGTTAAAGGTGCAAGATTAAAGCACAGTCGCAGCCAGCAGAAAGTCGGTGGGAATGATTAAGGGTTATATCCGGTGTCTTCAAGCAAATTATCTTGTGAGGCTGCGTCTCGAGCTAAATCATCAACAAGCTCGTTGTATTTATTACCAGCATGACCTTTAACCCAACGCCATTGGATGTCATGGCGTTGGCATGCTTCATCTAATCGTTGCCACAAATCAACATTCTTCACAGGTTGTTTAGCTGCCGTCTGCCAGTTACGCTTTTTCCAGTTAACAAGCCAAGATTCAATGCCTTGTTTAACATATTGGCTATCTGTATAGAGCACAACTTGGCAAGGACGCTTTAGCGTCTCAAGTGCGACAATAGCGGCTAACATTTCCATTCTGTTATTTGTCGTTAATTGGTAGCCTTGACTTAATTGTTTTTCATGACCTTGATAGCTTAAGTACACACCATAGCCTCCAGGCCCTGGATTGCCAAGACAAGAGCCATCGGTATAAATTTCTACTGTTTTTTGCACGAATTCGCCTGTTTTATGTAGAATGGGCAGATAGACGCTAACCATAGCAAAGTTAGGCAGCCAACGGTATGCAAAAAAGACAAGTAGTACTCGATACAGAGACCACCGGTATTGATCCCAAAGCCGGTCACAGAATCATTGAAATAGGGTGTGTGGAGTTAGTTAATCGACGCCTTACTGGGAATAACTTTCATGTGTATATAAATCCACAACGAGATATTGAAGAAGAAGCCATTGATGTACATGGTATTACCAACGAGTTTTTGCGTGGTAAGCCATACTTTCATCACGTTGCGCAGGAGTTTCTAGACTATATTGAAGGTGCTGAACTGGTTATCCATAATGCGCCGTTCGACGTTGGCTTTATGGACCATGAATTTGCGATGCTTAATCAGGGCTTCCCAACGACCAATGACGTGTGTGAAGTACTTGATACGTTAGTTATGGCCCGTGGTTTGCATCCAGGTCAAAAGAACAGTCTCGACGCGCTGTGCCGTCGTTATGATATTGACAATTCGAAACGTACGCTGCACGGCGCACTGCTGGATTCCGAGATTTTATCAGACGTTTACTTGGCTATGACAGGGGGTCAGAAAAAGCTAAATCTGGCTCAGCAGCTTGAGGGGCAGCAACATGGTGATACGAGTGGGATAAGGCGATTGTCTGCTGATAGGCCAAAACTACGTGTGATCCATGCGAGTGAAGATGAAGAACTCGCACACCAAGAAAGAATGGAAATAGTCAATAAGGCATGTGGACAAAGTCTATGGCAACAATAACGAGGTAAAATAAATGCGCATTTGCTTAGCAGTGTTGTTTACGTTTATAAGCTGGCTAGCTTGTTGTGAAACACCAGACATTACGATTTTAGAGCGTGATGGGGTATCAAATGAAATTCCGCTGCTAGACAATCGATTTCGCATTGACCACAACGTTGATAAAATTACATTATTATTTTTCCGAGCTCCCGGCGCACCAGCCGTGGTACTAGTGAGGCCTGATGGCAGTAAAATCTACTCTATTCACTCTGTTAAAGACGAAGGCCTAGAGTGGTTTGATGAAATCAGTTATGACCTCATTATTATAGATAAGCCAATGCCTGGGCCTTGGCAAGTACTCGGGCAGATCCTACAAGATAGCCGAGTTATGGTATTGGGTGAAATTGAGCTGGCTGTAGATCCTTTACCGCCACTACTCTTTCGCGGTGAAATGTTGAAGGTTAACGGCCGGGTTACTAATGATGGAAAGCCGATTGATGTTGGTTACTTCAGAGATGTAGTCACTTTGTATGTCGAGTTTGTCAGCACTAACAATGAGCAATATGCGAATTTTGGTGCGGGCACACAAAGTGTGACTGAGTTTAAAGATGATGGTCGAGACTTTGATGAGCGACCACTTGATGGCATATTTACAGGGGAGTTTAGGCTTGTTTTCCCTGCGGGTGAATGGCAGCCCGAATTTTACATTGAAACCCCGATCTTAAAAAGGCGAGTGGTTAAAGATCCCATCATTATAGCCGAGCCACCATTTAGTTTTGAATTGCAATTGGCAGACGATGAAGAGTTTGAACATGAGTTGTTGATCAAACTCAACCGCGAAATCGTCAAGCCAGAGACGGTGATTTTACAGGGAAAGATCCTTTACCCTAACGGTGAAGAGCAGTTGTTTACGCTCAATGAAGGCGAGCGCTTTTATCGACAACTGCAAATTAAAAATTATGATTGGGGGCGATACAGTGTCCAGCTATCGGCATTTGGTGAAAATATCAACGGTCGCGAATTTATGGCATCGATACCTGATTATAACTTCGAGATAGAGCGCCCGATTGAAAAGGTACCTGAATTAACTAAACCCATAACACCTGCCGAATTACTAGAGCCGCCTGAGCCGGTTGAGCCTGAAATGAGCACTGCGTTAATCGTTACGATAGTCATTGCGGGTAATCTATTAGTATTGTTGCTCGGCTGGTTAGTCATTAGGGTGTTTGTGCAAAACAAACCGCTTAAGTTTTCTATTCCATTACCCACTTCATTGCCATTTTTGAAGAAAAAATCGAAAGCAGAGGATGATGAACTGGTAGTCGGGGAGGAAAAGAGTGCCGAAGCTGGGGATACTGACTCTGGGGATGTACTAAATTTATCCATGTCTGATGACAAGCTATAACCTTTTTTAGCTCTGTGGCCACAATAGGTGAGAGAGCGATAACTTATATCGGGGTTATTTTTGTTTGAGTTCTATACAAGGTGATGTAATTTTCATCGTGTAACCGAGTTTATCGCTAAAAATTCAGTTTTTTTCAAAAAAATAGTTGACTCTGAAAGGGGTCATTCGTATTATTCACGCCGCTGTCAGGGAGCACACCTTGTCAGTGAGATACAAAGTTATCGCGGAGTGGTAGTTCAGTTGGTTAGAATACCGGCCTGTCACGCCGGGGGTCGCGGGTTCGAGTCCCGTCCACTCCGCCATTTAATTTTGTATCGCGATGTAAGCTGGAGTGGTAGTTCAGTTGGTTAGAATACCGGCCTGTCACGCCGGGGGTCGCGGGTTCGAGTCCCGTCCACTCCGCCAACCGCTTACATATGTGCATTGCTTCTTTGGAGTGGTAGTTCAGTTGGTTAGAATACCGGCCTGTCACGCCGGGGGTCGCGGGTTCGAGTCCCGTCCACTCCGCCATTTATTTAAAGAAGCAAGCTAAATCACTTGGAGTGGTAGTTCAGTTGGTTAGAATACCGGCCTGTCACGCCGGGGGTCGCGGGTTCGAGTCCCGTCCACTCCGCCATTTGGCTTTTTAGTGTTTTAGCAAAAAAATATGACAATACGCTTACTGCGGAGTGGTAGTTCAGTTGGTTAGAATACCGGCCTGTCACGCCGGGGGTCGCGGGTTCGAGTCCCGTCCACTCCGCCATTTAGCGTAAAAAAGATATCTCTGCGGAGTGGTAGTTCAGTTGGTTAGAATACCGGCCTGTCACGCCGGGGGTCGCGGGTTCGAGTCCCGTCCACTCCGCCATTTGATATCTTAAGAACATATGCATACCACTGCGGAGTGGTAGTTCAGTTGGTTAGAATACCGGCCTGTCACGCCGGGGGTCGCGGGTTCGAGTCCCGTCCACTCCGCCATTTGTGCTTACTAAGCACAATTTCCTCTTTCAGATATAAACTCTTCTTAAATATACTTTCTCTTTAATCTTTTTTTTATTAGCTTTAAATCTGCTTGCTTTCTATTTATTTCATCATTTATTGAATCTGAATGTATGAACTGCCAATCTAGCTGAGTTAGAATATGGGCATCTGGTGGGCTTCTAAGGGTGAGTGGTTTAAAAGGGCGTCCATGCCCCTTACTGACTAGTTATTGCCGTGAATAGCGCTCATAAGCGCTCTGAGTACTTGTTGGTCGCGTTCTTGTTTGAGTAACGGTTGAAGTTTCTCTTTTATCTCTTGATTGTGGGTCATTTGCTTTGCGGCTGCATTGATGGCTGCAACTCGTACGGTATTGCTTTGTCGCTTTTGTGCAAACTCAATAACTGTGTCTACTTGGCGTTCGGAAAGTTGATTGTTTCCCATGGCCGATAGTAAAGCTTGTTGTGTATCGGTATTAGCTTCATTTTTGAGGGACTTTTCTAGATAGCCTAGGCTTATCTCATTTGGCATGTTTCCTAATGCCTGTGCGGCTTTCGCGCGAAGCTTTGCATCATCATTACGCAAGAACTTTGAAATGCTCTCTTGATGTGTCGCATCCGCGCTATTGCCCAATGCCGTTAGTAAAGTTGCCTGCTTTTTAACGTCGCGAGTGGTCACGAGTCTATCTGCAAGCGAGGCGGTCAGTGACTGAGCAAACTCGCTGCCAGTTTGGTTACTTGCTATAACGCCCAATACCATAAGTGCAGTACGTGCTAGTTTTTCATCATTTGAGGTCAGCTCTGTACTGTCTATATGGCTGTAAATAGAGTCAATCAGTTCTGTAGATAAAGGTTGCTCGCTGTATTTCAAGGCCATAAGGCTGCGAAAGCGTTGATTTGCATCGAGATCTGTATCTAGGTAAAGATCAGTCAATAACTGATGGGCATATGTAAAATCACTTTTACCAATCATGAGCAATAAACGACTGAGCTGTTTATCTTCGAAGATCCCTTGCTTGATCAGGCTGTGTAATGCATTTAAATGGATTTGATTATCATAAATAAGTTGTAACAGCGCCTCTGTTGATAGGGCTCGTAAGTCTTTGCTTAGCAATAAATTAGTAAAGCTTTTTGCGCTAGCAAGTGGCACAGGCTTTGGTTTTGGGTAGACACTGCTTTGGGGTAATTGTGGCCACTTTAATGGCGAAAGTGGTAACGACATCAATGCGATGTTCGCTGCAATAGGTTGTTGCTTTTGCGTATATCGAATCGTTTGATAAACGTCGATATTAATGTCACCTTTTGCGCTCTCTACCGAGGTATTATTGTACCCCTGTAATTCACTTACCCAGCAATCTGTGATGTTTAAAGTAAATAAGTCTTGCTTTATTTCCGGCTTTTTGAAGGAAAATAACTGAGTGCCTTGGGTCGTTAATGTATAGTTTAGTTTTTGCTTTTGAATTGCTCGGTTAGCTAGAGCTTGGTATTGGACTCGGTAACGGCCTAAATTATCACTTTCTTCTAGAATTTTTGGAGCATTCAAATCGAGCTTCTTTAAGTGCTCAACATGAAACAGCTGATAGATTGCCATCAACTTTTTTTCATCTTCGGGCTTGAGTTTGGCTGCAAAGTGATAGTCTAAAATATCACCTGATGATGCGATTTTTACTGCAAATGGCACACCATAGTAGAGAGCTTGAATAGGCGTATTATCAAGCTGCAATTCAGCGGAAGATAATTGTAAACCCAGCCAGTAATGTTTATCCGTTTTCAGTAAAGGTCGGTATACCAAGTCACCATAAACAGAGAGTTTGTTTTGGCTCGGTGCATTTAGAGTGGTCATTTTTGTATTTGCATGCGTTGAAAATTTGCCCCAGCGTGCACACTCTTGGCTGGCATTAACACTGCCAAAAGGCAGCGTTAATGTGCAAAGTAATAATGGAGTAACCCGATTCATACTTTACTCGTTTAGAACTTAAAACTGTCGCTGTAATCTAGCATTTGCCATGTTTTGTTATACAAAGCACCTGTGTCATACAGTGTTTTAGTGGCTGTTTTGGTTGGGAATGAGCAACAGAACTCATAACCCGGATATTTTACCCAAAGATACAGCTCACCTTCGATGGCTTTCATATGGTTGCTCACATCAATACCATAGGTGATCTCAGAATCACTGATGGCTTTACTGATGTCAGTATAGGCTGTTGCAGATAAGGTTTCAGAGATGATCAAAAAGTCGATACCGATACCTCCACTGGCAATTAATAGATCAATGCCAGCCGTTGCATATGCATCTAAGCTGGCGGTTAATATATCGCCACCAATACTAAAGCGTTGATCTTCATACTTGAGTTCAGCACCTACGCCAACTTCACCTTTGATGCCTGCAGATACGCTGACAGGGACAATGGCTATCGTGAAAGTCGTAGAGAATAACTTTTGCTCTTCACTCCAGTCATGTGTGTAGCTTTCATCTAGTGCAGTGACAGAATCTGATTCAGAAATCAGTGACTTGCCTAGAAGAGATACGCCCATAGAGTAACTTACAGTACCATTTGCACCATCGGCAACACCACTGGCGCCCGCTGAGAATAAGTCGACACTGTCATCAAACATATACAAATCAAAGCCGCCACCGCTTGATGCCCATGCATATCCGCCTTCTGTCGCTTTTAAGATGATCAAAGATAGGAAGCTAGGTACAACCGCGACTTTGGACTTATCACCATAAGTGTTACTAAATAAATCGAGTAGAATAAATTGCTCGGCTGTTTGCTGGCTAATCGTAAAAGCCAAATCGTCGGTTGGCATGCTACGTGAAAATTGATTCACAGGTGCAGTGTTGTTAGTCGGTAGGTTGTGTTTCTCTAGTATATCGTCACTGGGCGTTGTATCTCGATATAAGCTATATGGTACTTCTAACGTATAGCTATTATTGTTGGTGAGTGCTTCATCAAACTCTGAGGTATCGTGTAGTGTAAAACGGATATCAAAGGTATTATCACTGGAGTTTGCATCGTAAGCTTGTCTGATTTTGTGTAGCAACGCGCCGTTTATTGCTATGTCGTAAGGAAAGTAGTGACTTTGCTCAAATTGAGCAAAGGTGATGCGCATTTTTTCAGCGTAATGTTCCTGCCCTTCTTGCCAAAAGTGGGCGGTATATGCTTGATCTTCAATGATGATTTCAGCAGTAACGTCAGCAGAATTGACCGTGTTACCAAATTTACTGGCATCGATGTGACCAATGATATCAGAGCGCTTTTGACTTGGGTTACCCTCTGACTCAGCGTCCCGAGGGCCAAACTCAGGGAACATTGCAAAACCATCCCCTACTGTCGCTTTATCAAGTACAAAGTCATGATAATGTGACGAGTCGATCGTGATTTGAGCATAGGTCGTTAAATCATTGCTGTCATGACCTCGTGAACGGTTATCGTCTAGGTTTGCCTCGTCTGAAATATTCTTGGCGCTGTCAACATAGGCACCAATTAAGTATTCACCACTGGGCATTTGTTCATTTGGAAACATCAGTGTCGCTGTGAAATTTTGCGTACCATCTTGCAGCTGCTCTATGTGATGGAGCCCTAGGTTAAAGCCTTCAGGTTTGTCTTCAGTTTCAAGTTGCGCAACTTTATCTTTGGGGATAGCCATGAAGGTGACACCAATATTTTGCGTGTCTAATAATTCAGAGCTAATTGAATAATCTAGCGTAATCGGTTGGCCTGGTTGGTAGATAGTCTGCAAAGGGGCTTTTAATTCTGTCAAAGCCACATTCGGTACTGGATCGGCTTGTGTGCTTATTTCCGGCGTGATGATATTGGGTTTATTGTCATTATCACTGAAGCAAGCAGTGAGCAATAAAGGCATGGCTAATGCAAAATACTTAGAGCGCAGCATGTTAATTTCACTATTTTTAATTATGTCATGGCATTTTTATCATGAAAAAGTGGAATGATTGTGGAGAGATAACAGGGAAATGTGCAGTTTTTATGAAATATAAACTAAATTTTTATAAGCCAGCATTATTCAACTGGCTTATATGCATAATCCGCTAAGAGCTAGATGGTCTTGGCGTGATGCGCTTTATATCAGCTTCTACAGACTCCATTTTTGCAACTCTAAGTGCGCCGTCAGGCGTAATATCGTAATGCCAAATTAAAGGTTCTTGTTTTATTTTAGTCAGCATGTCGGGGGCTGATAGAGGGAGCTTCCAAATGATGTCTGTTTTTGACCAAGTAGATTGCCAGTATAATTCGCCGTTGACTAAGCGTGGGTTTTTAATCATGTGGATGGCATTTTCCGGAAGTTTAAGTAACCACTGCTTATGCCTCTCAAAGTTTGCCAGAGACTTGGATAAGTATAAGGTATCGTCTTGTAAAACAATCCAGTTTTGTTGCTCGGTATCAAAAATCAAAAAGTCAGAAGTAAATTTTGTTTTAGAAAGCAAATTGCCATCTAAATTAAAAGTGTGGACAAATTGAGAGTCACTAGACCAAATACTGTGCTGGTCAAGCCAGCCAAATTGTCTTGGCATGCTATCGTGCTGGCTATCAAAGCTGACGATGACATCTTCTCTGTCATAGAGTACAAGGTTTTTATCTCTGTTTGAGAGGATTTTACTCAGTTGCGGGTCCCAGGCTAAAAAGTTTACTAACTCATGTCCTTTGTGAAAGGAAAGTTGCTTTAGCTGATTATTAGAGTGTAGGTAAATTTCGCATTGCCCAGTTCTGCGCGACATGAAGACGGTCTCACCTAAATTATTGGTGACCGGCAGAAAGTCATTACTGGAGCTTGAGAAGATAGGTAGGTTATCCTGATCTCGAATATTTACTTGCCATGTTTCTGCGGCAGTATAGATATCACCACTTTGATCAATGGAGAGGTTGCTAAACATTCCCTGAGATGTTGCAAACACAGGGTAAGTCTGGCCGTTTCTCAGTTTTCCGACAAGGTTATGATGAGCACTATCATCATTGCTCACGATGCTTTGCTTGTCTGGGTCAAAATTAAATAGCCATACTGGAAAATTCCAAGTCATATGAACTTTACCATCTAAGCTGACCAAGCGAGACCTGTGCTCTATGTCAGTAATGAGATAATAAATTTGATCTTCCCAAGCGCGGATTGCACCGACATATTTTTCATTTTTGGCTTTGGGGAGTGGAATTTTGACCAATTGTTGTTGTTTAATTCGGTACAAGTAAGCACTGTAATCCGCTTTTTCAATGATAGTCAACACAAGCTCATTATCAGATTGCCAAACAGGTGGTCGGATCAAGTGACATGGTATCGGTTCGCTACTATGAACTGTCTCTGCTTGTTCATCGCTAATGTGTAATATGCATTTATCACCTTGATACTGCCAATAGGCAAGTTGCTTTTTATTTGGATGCCAAGTGGGATGGGCGATTCGAGTATCGAATTGACGTGTTTTTTGATATTGCCCCGCTTTATCAGTGATTTTTAAAACATTAAATTGTTCAATATAAGCCAATAAATCATGCTGAGCATGTGCAGTGACATTAAACTCGACACCCAACTCATAGGTAATGTCCTCACGTTCATAGTGAGGTGTGGCAAAATCATCTGGTGTTGATGAAAAAAAAGCGATGGCACTAAAACAGGCACTAGCAGACAGCGTTAGCGCCCAACAACGTTTTTTGGTGAATAGTAATTGGAGTTGGTTCGCTAGAGTCGATTTGGCGTGCACTGGCAGTGGCCCCATGGCGTTGGCATGGGTGACTTTGGAGATAGTACGCTCAGGGGTATCAATGAGAGAAACCTCGGGTAAAAACATATATCCTTTCTTGGGTATCGTTTTGATATAAAGCGGGTTCTTAGCACTGTCCTGTAACTCTTTTCTTAATTTGGTCAGCAGTTGGTAAAGACTATTGGCCTCAACTATGGTGTCTGGCCACAGCTGATTGTTCAGCATGTCTTTGGTTATGACTTGACCTTGTTGTGTTATGAGTAAAGTGAGTAAGCGAGCAACTTGTGGTTCTAGTTTACTTACTGAGTGGGTTTGTGTATTCCAAAGTTCATCCTTGTCATTAAAAAATTGCCAATGGGCAAACTGGAAGCGACAGTTTGTTGAATTGCCAATGTGTTTTTGGCTGTTTTCATAAGCAGAGTTTTCACGATCCATCTTTCAACCTTGTTGTCATATTAGGCTCAACCCAAAGGTAACCATGTTCAGGTTAAAGTCAATCTTGTTCAGCCATTTAAAACTAATCTTCAGAAAATAATAAGCTTTTAAACGATAAATATTTGCTTATATAACAGCCTTCTATTGAAACGGGGAAAATTAAATGTGCGCATTAAAATATAGTTTTGCAGCAATCACAGCTGCTTTATATCTCCCTGTAAGTCAAGCCAGTCCACTTATAATTGACGGTAAACTTGATGAACATGTGTGGCAAACAGCATATGGCATTGAATCATTTTTTCAGGTTGTGCCAGCCACACACGTTATGTCAAACGATAAGCTGAGCGCGAAGATACTTGCTGATAATGCTGGTATATACATTGGCATTACTAATTATCAAATTGAAAGCCGTCGCAAGAAGCAATTTAACTTGCAAGATAGTTTTATGCAGGCTGAATTCAACCGTATTTATCTCGATTTCTCAGGTGATGGTAGTAGTGCTTACTTATTTGCTGCAACATTAGGTGGTGGCAGGCAAGATGCGGTTGTCACAGCGCAGCGCTCAACCGATCACGACTGGGATGGTGACTGGCAAAGTGCTTACTACGAATCACCAACCTATTGGAGCAATGAGATCTTTATTCCATGGCATAGTGTGTCATTTTCACCAAAGCTTAATGAAGCGGGGCTGGCTTCTATCGGAGTGGGGATCCAATTATATGAATTGCATTCAAATCATATTTTCGCGAATCAAAAGCAGACTATTGCAAACAGTGATTTTTTCTTAAATATGCCTAAGGTAGATATAGCGATTCCTGCTCAATCGCAGTTGAGTTTTGTGCCTTATGTGACCCATCAACATCATTTTACAGAAAGACAAAATAAACATAGAGAATCAGACTTGGGTTTTGATTTGTTTTACAAACCGGCTCATAACCAAACTTTGTCGGTCGCAGTGAACCCTGATTTTGCGCAAGTTGACAGCGATGATGTAGATGTTAATTACTCCGCAGTAGAAACTTTAACAACAGACAAAAGATCCTTTTTTACGCAAGATATTAGCGTGTTTAATATCGACGTATTACAAGATACTAAATTGATCCATACTCGCCGAATTGGTGCGGGGAGCGATGACGGTAGCGAGCTTATTACGCCAATTGATGGGGCTGTGCGATTTGTTCACCAAGGCACACACAACCAGTTAGGCGGTTTTGCAGTATTGGAGAATAGCTTGGACAATGAGGCGGGTAAGCAGTTTTATGCGGGGCGCTATAGTTATCGCAGCACCAACTGGCGCTCTGGCCTGTTAGCGACACATGTCGAACGACCGTGGTTCGATCGCCAAGCGCAAAGCCTAGCTTGGGACAGCCAGTATCAAAATGAAAAATGGTCATTACAAAGTGCATTGTTACTTAGTCAAATTGATGAAAAACAGCGCAAAACAGGCAATGGCGCATCATTCAATATAGGTTATCAATTTTCGCCAAATACCAGTGCCTCTGGAAAATATCTGCGTTTAAACAAACAGTTTGATAGCCGAGATATGGGGTATATGAAGCGTAATGATTGGCAATATATGAATTTGAACCTAAGTCATGCGGTGAACATTGACAATGACTGGTTGACGCGAATTAGACATACCATTGAGCTGTCTTATGAAGCCAACTCGAAAGGACGAAAGCTATTATCTAAACAAGGTTATAAGTCAGAGTTTATGATGAACAATGGCACGCAATGGACGGTGCAAATAGATTATCGAGATACGGGATGGCAGGATAATATAGGTGCGCAAAGCGCTCCATTTATACTCCCTCGAGCTATAGAAACTCGTGTGCTTTATCAAAGCGCTTTTAGTGGTAATTTTAGTTGGGCGGCGAGTATAGAATATGATCAAGAAGGCTTATCGGGGCGAGCACAGCAATATGCTTTAGATATGACTTGGATGCCGCACGAAAACTGGAATCTAAAGTTGAATAATTTTTATCGTGATGGTGACGGTTGGTTGGTCGCGAATAAGCAAAACCAAATCACTGAATATGATAGACGCTACTTTGTAAATAGTATTGAAGTATCAGCGTTATTGGCAGACAACTTAGAACTGTCTGCTAATGTTCAATGGTCAATATTAGAGGCTGCCAGTAAAGCTGTTTTTACAATTGGGGAGCAGAGTTTAGTAAGGCAAAGTGAACTAGATACGAGTTTTGTCGATAAGGCTCTGATGTCTCAGTTTAAGTTACGGTACCGGTTGGGCGCCTATTCGGATATTTACCTTGTTTATCGCCGAGGGGGGCGTGACATTGAGTCTTTACAATGTGTGCAAGTGAGTGAGCAATCATGGCTAAAAGGAGTTGAGAAAAATTGGACTCAGCCCGATGAAGACAGTGTGACTTTTAAAGTGCGTTATTTATTTTAATTCAGTGATTCAAGACGTGAAGAAATCTCAATTCACAACATAGCGCCCAAATTGCATACTGAATTTTTTTACCAAGGAGCGAGCAATGAAAGTAATTCTGGGAGCGACATTACTAATGGTTAGCTTGGCTGGTTGCCAAATATTAAATAAACCAATGGAGCCACTATATCAGTCCCAAGACTGGATTGCGGATGGCGTGTTCACCGCAGGTGTTGAGGGGCCTGCTGTAGATTCCAAAGGCGTATTATATGCGGTGAACTTTGAAGAGCAGGGAACAGTAGGTCAGATCACGGCACAAAATAACGCATCGTTGTACGTGAAGCTTCCGAAGGGCAGTATTGGCAACGGGATACGCTTTGATCAAAAAGATAATATGTATATTGCGGATTATACTCAGCACAATATTTTGCAAATAACACCACAAAAGCAGATCCGTGTTTTTGCTCATGAATCATCTATGAACCAGCCCAATGACATTGCTATCGCCAATGATGGCACTTTGTATGCGAGTGACCCAAATTGGCAAGGCGGTGATGGGCAAGTATGGAGAATTACTCCAACTGGGCAAGTTGAACGTTTAAAAAAGGGCATGGGTACAACCAATGGTATAGAAATTAATCCAGACAACACGGTACTTTACGTAAATGAAAGTGTTCAAAAAAGGATCTGGGCGTTCGACATTAAAAAAGATGGACAACTGGGGGCCGCAAAACTGTTTTATCAATTCGATGACTATGGTCTTGATGGCATGCGCACTGACGAGCGTGGTAATTTATATGTCGCGCGCTACGGAGCGGGTGAAGTCGCTATTTTATCTCCTCAAGGCACGTTATTGAGAACCGTTAAGCTTAAAGGTAAATATCCTACAAATGTGGCGTTTGGTGGCAAATCAGGCCGTCAGGTATTTGTGACGATGCAAAAGCGTGGTGCGATTGAAAGCTTTTATAGTGAATATGCTGGTAGAGCAATGACATCGTTGTGAACAGATAGTTTAGATAAATTTTGCAACACTTTAGCGATTTATTCGTAAGCTGGCTACTTGTTAATATGTATTAAAAACAACAAGTAGCTTTTTTATGATAAAGATTGAAAACTTAACGAAAGTGTATGTTCACAAGCCTATTTTTGAGCATTTTCATATTGAATTTAGCGCTCAAAAAGTATGTTTAGAAGCGCCCAATGGGTTGGGTAAAAGTACCTTATTTTCGATTATTGCAGGTATTGATCGCGCTTATAATGGTGCAGTGTATTATGATGGTGAGCGTCTTAAAACACCACAATATAAGGTGGCTTTAGCATCAGATAATATTGAGTTTCCTGCTTTTTTAACCGCAAAACAACTTTTAACTATGACCCAGCAAAGTTGGCAGTGCCCGTTTCCAGAGCAGCTGTCTGAGTTACTTGGTTTTACCCCTTTTTTAGATACTACATTTAGCGCATTATCATCAGGTAACCAAAAGAAGTTGCAGTTGATCAATGCATTGATGCGTCAAACTCCCTATGTAATTTTAGATGAGCCGAGTGCGGCACTAGATCATCAAAGTACCGTGCATCTCATTGAGTTTTTGAAAGGCTATCAAGGGCAGATCCTGATTAGTTGTCACGAGCCAAGGCCTTTTTTTGAGATGGGGTTTGTGCCTCAACCGCTTTTTGTAAGCTAGGAGGTCAATTGCTTCATTATTATCAGTATAGATTCGCCGCATTTAAAGTAGAGCTCAGGGAGCTACGCCGCCAATTAGCTGAATTTTCTTTGCTTTTGGCGTCGTTATTTTTTATTTATTTACCGGGTTTAGCATTAGGAATTTTTTACGCACTGGGTAAAATAGTGCAGTTCGAGTCTGAGTCGGATGTGATCTATATGACATTCGGCTTTTTACTTTTACAAAGCCTGTTACTGCATACTTTAAAAAGCGCTGTATTAGACATGGCACATCGCAACTACCATGGAACCTTATTAAAATCGCGGTTTCACCAATGGGTTGCTGATCAAGGGCTATTACTTCTTTGCCACGTGTTGTTTTTGTTCGCTCTGTTTTTAGCTGTATCAATGGGGTGGCAAAGTCTGCTTCAAGCACCTCAGTTTATGATGTTTATGTTGGCTCAACTGATTTTGGCAATCACTTTACTCTACCGTCCAATATCCGCCTGTGTAATATTAATTACAGCGTGTTTGCTGGTATTCGTGTGTGAGAGTTTCAAAGCGTATTATTTAGCTTTAGCCCTGACTTTAGTTGGGTCTTTATTGCTTCCTCGTTATTATAAAGCCGTGAGGTTGAACAAGGTAACTGCTCATAGCTTTTGGTGGCAATGGACAATAGTTCAGCCGTGGGCTGTGCTCTGGCGTCTTGGCATGACGATCTTAACCTATTGGTGTACTTGGGTTATTGTTACAGAGCGTCCTGATTTAAAAAGTTATTATGCGGTGATGGCACAGCTCTTTAACGTGCTGTGGTGGAGTAGCTTATTAATTGATACTAATAAACAGACCATTAAATATCGCAGCTATTGGCAAACTTTATCTCAATTTAAACAGGTTCAGCGCAGTCAATGTATTTTTGTCGCCAGTTTAACCTCTGTGATGTGGCTTTGCGGTTTGGTGGTGCTGGGAAGTGGGGTTTTTGAGTTTTTAACCTTATTTGTTACTCCCGTGATGATGTGGGTCATTTTGCGTTCTGTAAGGTTTATGGCACTTACTTGGGCTGTTGCCGTGGTGACACTCATGCTAACGAAAATATTGGTTTCATAGGCAATAAAAAGGCCGGATACACCGGCCTTTTCTGATATTAAAATTGGGCTTTAAGCTGCGTCAACATTACTGTCGACCACGCGAGCTTTACCAGCTAGTAAATCGGCGGGATCAAAATCATCGACGTTGATCACAGCAAGCCTTTTGGCTTCGACAGCGGCAAGGCTATCTGCTTCTTGCTGGGTTAGGATCCCACTTTCAAGACCCATGCTTGCGACTTTATCTAGTTGCATAAACGGTAGCTTTTGACCCTTCGCGCGGCATACTTTGTCAAAGATTGGCTCAATGGCTAAGATGTCTTTAAGTGTTTGCTCTTGCTTTCCGATCAAATTAAGTGGCTCGTCTGTGGTGTAGATGTAATTTGCTAGACGATCTCGAGTCTCATTCGGTGTTTGTAGTAACTTGGCAATATCGTGCTCCATCTCATCAGTTGGCTTGCGAACAGGGCGACCAAATGGGAACAATATCAGTTTTAACGCGCCGCGAAGAGCCATCGACGGCATGTTGTTGATAAGATCGGCTAATGCTCGTTGGCATAAGTATAAGTGTTCCTGACACGCCCATTTAACCAGAGGCAAATCTTCTTTTCTACGGCCCTCATCGTTGTAACGCTTCAGTGTTGCAGAGACTAAATATAAATAGCTCAGAAGGTCTCCTAATCTGGCTGAAATGCGCTCTTTGCGTTTTAAAGAGCCACCAAAAACGGCCATACAAATGTCAGACATTAATGCCAGTGAAGCACTATAGCGCGCAGCATTTCGGTAGTAGTCTGCAGTTTCATCATTAAATGGGACTTTAGTAAAGCGACCGCCTGTGATGGCTAACCACTTAGTACGTACTAAGTTAGAAATCGTAAACCCAATGTGGCCCATCAATGCACTATCAAAACTATCCAGTGCTTCTTGCTTGTCTTTGATATTGCAAGCGTTTAATTCTGCCAAAACAAATGGATGGCAGCGAATAGCGCCTTGTCCATAAATAATCATGTTTCTGGTAAGGATGTTCGCGCCTTCAACTGTAATTGCAATTGGTGCACCTTGGTAACCACGGCCCAAGTAATTATTAGGACCCAAGCAAATACCTTTACCACCGTGAATATCCATGGCATGGATAGTCGCAGCGCGCATTTGCTCTGTTAAATGATATTTTAGAATGGCTGAAATAACAGATGGTTTTTCACCTGAATCGACCGCACCTGTAGACATGCTTAGCGCTGCATCACTGCTGTATGCGTAGCCCCCAAGTTTTGATAACGCTTCTTCAATACCTTCCATTTTTCCGATTGGTAATTTGAACTGGCGGCGGATACGACTATACGCTCCACTGGCTAGTGCTAGCGTTTTTATACCGCCTGCTGAGTTAGAAGGTAGAGTAATTACACGGCCTACAGACAAACACTCCACTAGCATACGCCAGCCTTGCCCTGCCATTTTTGGACCACCAATAATGAAATCTAACGGTACAAAGACGTCTTTACCGCGTGTTGGGCCGTTTTGAAATGGCACGTTTAATGGAAAATGACGACGACCAATTTCAACACCCGGCATGGAGGTTGGGATAAGCGCACACGTGATACCAATATCTTCTTTATCACCTAGTAAGCCATCAGGATCTTGCATTTTAAATGCTAAGCCCAGCACGGTTGAAACAGGTGCGAGCGTGATATAACGTTTATTCCAAGTTAAACGGATCCCAAGGGTTTCTTGACCTTCCCATTCGCCTTTACATACGACACCAAAATCTGGGATAGAGGAGGCATCTGATCCCGCTTCAGGTGAAGTTAGTGCGAAACAAGGAATTTCATCTCCGATTGCAAGGCGAGGTAAATAATGGTCTTTTTGTTCTTGTGTACCATAGTGTTGAAGTAGTTCACCCGGGCCTAGAGAATTTGGGACGCCGACGATAGAGGAAAGTAATGATGATTTACTGGTTAATTTTTGCAGCACACAAGATTGTGCATAGGCAGAAAATTCTAAACCACCATATTGCTTTTTGATGATCATGGCGAAGAATTTTTTATCTTTAAGAAATTGCCAGACATCTTGTGGTAAATCGGTTAGTTCGTGTGTCGCTTCCCAGTCGTCGAGCATCGCACATACTTCTTCAACAGGGCCGTTCAAAAAAGCTTGCTCTTCAGCAGTAAGTCTAGGTTTGGCGAACTGATGTAGCTTATTCCAGTTTGGATTGCCACAGAATAGATCTGCTTCCCACCAAGTTGTACCTGCGTCAATTGCTGATTTTTCAGTTTCTGACATAGTCGGGGTGACTTTTTTAAACGCTTTGAAAAGGGGAGCAACTATATATTGTTGACGGATATTAGTAACAGAAAATGGGATTGCAACGGCTAAGAAAATTAACCAAGACAATGCGCCAAAGGCGTCGGCAAAAGTGCCCACTACCAAAGTTGTGGCTGCAATACCCAAGCAGGTATTCCAACTGGCGCGATGATAGCAGGCTGCACTGAGCAGTGCTATCAAAGCGATAGTAAATAAAAGTGTCATGTTGTTCTTCCTTATTAGAGGTCTGACCACATGATTAGGCTAGCTTGTCTGACCAGCTATTTCAAGCAAAAAAGCCTTCCAACTGTTATTTTAGAAGCCAGATTTTGACCATACCAATATTTTTCCACACTAAAAAATTCTTCAATTGCCAATTTTGTAAACTTATTTATATTACAAAAAACACCTAAGGAGAGGTTATTTATGCAATTGGGGAATATAAGTATCATTGTTATTTCTTTCACTTCTATGTTACTCAGTGTTGAAGCTGTGGAATATGCGATTTTCGTTAATTTTATCAGTAGTATAATTTGTGCGGGGTATGCATATGGTGGTGCAAACTATACGGCGCTGTTACTCGCTTGGTGCAATATACATGCTTTTGTATTTAGTCCTTTGATTAATGTCACTGAACAACCCAGTGTTAAAGTATTGGTGTTGTTTTTACTCAGTTTAATGTTTGTTGCATTTGGCATTGGTGCAAAGCGAAACTAGGGTCTGTACGAGAGCTGAGTTACAATAGAGCTCCGTGCGACGTTTAGGAATAAAATTACATGAAGATCTTGGCTGATCAGAACATGCCCTTAGTGGAAGAGTTTTTCTCAAGTTTTGGTGAAGTAACACGCTTTGATGGGCGTGCAGTAGGTGCAGAGCAAGTTCAAGAGGCGGATGTCCTGTTAACGCGTTCAATAACTCAAGTAAATCAATCGCTACTCGAGTCGGCAAATAAGTTAAAGTTTGTAGGCACGGCCACAATCGGTGTGGATCATATTGATCAAGCATATTTAGCTAAGCGAGATATTGCATTTTCCAGTGCCCCAGGTTGCAATGCCATTGCGGTGGCAGAGTATGTGATCAGTGCTTTGTATGCGTACAGTCAAGATCGTGATGTTGAGTTGCGTGGTAAAAAGCTTGCAATTGTAGGTGTTGGTAATATTGGAGCATGCTTACAACAAAAATTAGCGCACAGCGGTATTGAGCTGATTTTGTGTGATCCAGTGCGTGCTGAGCAAGGTGAGTTAAATGAGCACGTTGACATCGATACAGCATTGGCCCAAGCGGATTTCGTTACTTTTCATGTCCCTTTAGTCAAAAATGGTGCGCATCAAACTAAGCACCTGTTAAACAAGGAAAGAATTGAACAGCTTAAACCAGAGATGTTGGTTATAAATGCCAGCCGTGGTGATGTGATTGATAATCAGGCACTTTTAAATGCTAAGCAAGCAGGGCAAAAACTAGAGCTTATCTTAGATGTTTGGGAGAACGAGCCAAATATTTTGACTGAGTTGATGGCACATTGCCTGTATACGTCAGTGCATATTGCAGGTCATACCTTAGAGGGTAAAGCGCGAGGGACACAAATGTTGTATCAGGCTTTGTGTAAAACCCTTAATGTTGAACCTACGAAGCAATTGTCTTCTTTTTTGCCCGCTCCTGCGGTAAGCCAATGTCAGCTGAATGACACATTTACACAAAGAGATTACGGCCGTATTGTGCATATGATCTATGATATTCGTCGTGATAATGGTTTAATGCGAGCCAATTTAGAAAGTCAGGGCTTTGATGTATTGCGTAAGCAATACCCGCCGAGAAGAGAGTTTTCAACCTTGAATATCTCATCGCAACCAGCCCATATGCAGAAGTTACAGCAACTAGGCTTTCAAGTAGAAATGAATGAGGAATAAACATGTCGCAGAAATTTAACGTGGCGGTACTAGGCGCAACTGGTCTAGTAGGTAAGCAAATTATTGAAACATTAGCGGAAAGAAAGTTCCCTGTTGATAAACTGTACCCGCTGGCAAGTAGCCGCAGTGCAGGAGAAGAAATTGATTTCATGGGTGAAAAAGTTACTGTATTAGATGTTGAAGAGTTTGACTTTGCAGATGCTCATATTGGTTTATTTTCAGCAGGCGGCAGCGTATCTGAAAAGTATGCGCCGATTGCCGCAGAAGCTGGCTGTGTGGTGATAGATAACACATCACATTTTAGATACGACTATGATGTGCCTTTAGTTGTGCCAGAAGTAAACGCAGGTAGTTTAGCTGATTTTAGGAACCGCAATATTATTGCGAATCCAAACTGCTCGACCATACAGATGCTGGTGGCATTGAAGCCAATTTATGATGCATACGGTATAGATCGTATCAATGTGTCTACTTACCAGGCTGTATCCGGTGCGGGTAAAGAAGCGGTTGACGAACTGGCTAAACAAACAGCCAACTTAATGAATGCAAGACCGATGGAAAATGACGTGTTTCCTAAGCAAATCGCGTTTAATGTTATTCCACAAATTGATGCATTCCAAGAAAATGGTTACACCAAAGAAGAAATGAAAATGGTATGGGAAACGCATAAAATCCTAGGTGATAGCAGTGTGATGGTGAACCCTACTGCTGTTCGTGTTCCAGTCTTTTTTGGTCATGCAGAAGCGATTCATCTAGAAACACGTATGCCTTTTGATCTAGAGCATGTAAAACAGCTGCTTACAGAGGCTCCTGGTGTTGAGCTAGTTGAAAATGAAGAGGATTATCCAACGCCAGTTAGCGATGCTAGTGGTAATGACACCGTCTACGTTGGTCGTCTAAGAGCGGATATTTCGCATCCTATGGGGTTAAACTTGTGGGTTGTGTCGGATAACACGCGCAAGGGTGCGGCAACAAACAGTGTTCAAATTGCAGAAGAGCTGGTAGCAAATTACCTTTAATCTCGTAATTGGGCAGAATGTGATGGCAGCATTTTGCCCCTCTGAATACACAAATCTATCTGTTTACCACCTCCCTGATTTATAAAACATTTTCATTCCAATCCTAAAGTGCTAGGTTGATGTTAAGATTCACTACGCTGACAATGGATATTCCCTAATAACTGGTTTATAGTTTGCAATTGGAATAGAGCTTGCAAAAAGCAAAGATGAGCAAATTTATTATTCACTTACTGGTTGAGTAAGTGGTCACCTTAAACAAAGGAACAGCATGCGCGGTTTAGCCTTATTTTGTATCCTAGCATTGGCTTTCATAACGTCTCCGGCACACACTCAAGTTGGCACTGTGTTGAAGGGCCCCAAGGGTGTTGACTATGGCCTTGAAGGTCGATCTGTTGGCCCAATTCGGTCTTCGGACACATTGTGGCGCGTCGCTCAGAAAATAAGACCAGATGACTCTGTTACGATTTATCAGGTCATGAAGGCGCTGTACGACAAAAATCCAGGTGCGTTTCTAGATCAAAACCTCAACCATATGCGTGATGGTGCATACCTTCGTATTCCAACACTTGCTGAGATCAGACGTGTCAATCCGGGCATTGCGAAACAAAAATCTGACCAAGATGATGTGCTGTGGGAGCGTAAGAAAAATGGCACTCTAAACCAGTCTGATATAGATGCTGCCAAGAAGCGTGTGACGCAAGCACGCAAAGTAGATGTTGAGCAGGCACAAAAAGCGTTAACCAATCAACTTAGAAACTTGCGCATGGAACAAGATTCCAAGCTACTTGATTTGCAAAATCAGTTCAAGTCTTCAGTACAGAATGTGGAAGATATTCTAGAAGAAAATAACCAACTTAGAAAGCAACTTAGCAGTATTTCTGATGAGCTACAAAATGTACGAGAGCAGCTCGGCAAAGACAGCGAGATCCAACAGCAGCTAAAAGTTGTGATTGATATGCAAAGTGAGATGATTGCTCAGCAAGAAGCTGATAAAAAAGCCGAGCAAGAATCAAGTTTTGGTAACGCTCTGTCCAACCCTCTTGTGATCGCCTTACTGGCGACGATTCCAGCTTTGTTAATTGTTGGGCTTGGGCTGATGTTTTTCTTACGTAAGCGCAAACAAGCAGCTGACAGCAATGTTGAAGAAGATGAGTTTTTACCGCAAGCACCTGTTTCTGCAGCGGCCACGGCAGGAGCAGCAACAGCAGCTGCAGCCGACCCACTTGATTTAGACATGCCTGTAACTGATGATATCTCTCCACTGGATGAGAGTGTTCAACTTGATGATGACATTCTGCCTGAAGATGATGACATTGTATTTGATTCTTTAGATGATGAAGATGATGGTTTTGAAACTGGTAGTAGTACGTTAGATCAAGATGAGTTAGATAGCTTACTCAATGATGACATTGTATTTGATGACGAATCGCCAGCTGAAGAGGCATCGGACGATATCGATGATTTCTTGCAACAAAGCTTTGATTCTACAGACGATGCGCTTGACGATGAAGTTACGCTAGATGTTGAGGAAAGTACGTCTGATGGAGACGATATTTTAAGTGCAGACGACATTGATGATTTATTTAACGAAGTCGGTGATGAGCAAGACGATACATTGGATGTAAGTGACGATGCGTTAGCTGCGTTGAGTGAAGAGCTGGCAGAAGAGCCTGCCCCATCAGTGTCAGGCGATGAAGAATTTGATTTAGATGATATCGATAGTCTAATCGATGAGGCAGCAGCAGAACCCCCAAAGCTTGATGAGGCTGAAGGAGTAGCTGAAAACGACAGTATTTTAAGTGCTGACGATATTGATGATTTGCTCGATGGTGCCTTGGATGATGAAGAGTTGGCATCTGATGACGACGGATTTGAACTAGATGATGTTGATGGCCTGATTGATGAAGCACAACAAGCCTCGGAAGAACAACAAGGGATTGATGATTTAATCTCTCAGGCAGAACAAGGCAACGAGTTGGCTGATGACGATGATATTGATGCGTTATTGGCTGAAGCAGGCGAAGAACCAGAGACTGATTTAACGGGTGCTCCAGAAGATGAACTGGATAATGTAGATGATATTTTAGCTGAGGTTAGTGAAAGTGATTTAGACACTGAGCTTGAAGCCGAAGTTACAGAGTCTGCTATTGAAGATGACTTAGGCGATATTGATGACTTGCTTGCTGATGTGGGCGACGAAGAGTTAGGCACAGAGCTTGAAGCCGAAGTTACAGAGCCTGCCATTGAAGATGACTTAGGTGATGTTGATGACCTACTTGCCGATGTGGGCGACGAAGAGTTAGGCACAGAGCTTGAAGCCGAAGTTGCAGAGTCTGCCATTGAAGATGACTTAGGCGATATTGATGACTTGCTTGCCGATGTGGGCGAAGAAGAATTAGACACAGAGCTTGAAGCCGAAGTTACAGAGCCTGCCATTGAAGATGACTTAGGCGATGTTGATGACCTACTTGCCGATGTGGGCGACGAAGAGTTAGGCACAGAGCTTGAAGCCGAAGTTGCAGAGCCTGCCATAGAAGATGACTTAGGCGATGTTGATGACCTACTTGCTGATGTGGGCGAAGAAGAATTAGACACAGAGCTTGAAGCCGAAGTTACAGAGCCTGCCATTGAAGATGACTTAGGCGATGTTGATGACCTACTTGCCGATGTGGGCGACGAAGAGCTAGGCACAGAGCTTGAAGCCGAAGTTGCAGAGCCTGCCATAGAAGATGACTTAGGCGATGTTGATGACCTACTTGCTGATGTGGGCGAAGAAGAATTAGACACAGAGCTTGAAGCCGAAGTTACAGAGCCTGCCATTGAAGATGACTTAGGCGATGTTGATGACCTACTTGCCGATGTGGGCGAAGAAGAATTAGACACACAGCTTGAAGCCGAAGTTGTTGAGCCTGCTATTGAAGATGATTTTGGCGATGTTGATGACTTGCTTGCCGATGTGGGCGAAGAAGAATTAGACACAGAGCTTGAAGGTGAAGTTACAGAGCCTGCCATTGAAGATGATTTTGGCGATGTTGATGACTTGCTTGCCGATGTGGGCGAAGAAGAATTAGACACACAGCTTGAAGCCGAAGTTACAGAGTCTGACATTGAAGATGACTTAGGTGATGTTGATGACCTACTTGCCGATGTGGGCGAAGAAGAATTAGGCACACAGCTTGAAGCCGAAGTTGTTGAGCCTGCTATTGAAGATGAATTAGATAATGCTGATGATTTATTAGACTTTGATCCATTAGCGGTTTCGACGGTTGAAGCTGGACACCTCGATGGGATGGTAGAGGATGAGGTTAATGCTCCAGATATGTCGAATATTCAATCTGATATCGCTGTAGATGAGAATTTAGAAGCTGAGCCAGAGCTCGAAGCTGAACCAGAGCTAGAAGCTGAACCAGAGCTAGAAGCTGAGCCAGAACTCGAAGCTGAGCCAGAACTCGAAGCTGAGCCTGAGCTCGAAGCAGAACCAGAACTAGAAGCTGAGCCAGAACTAGAAGCTGAGCCAGAACTCGAAGCTGAGCCAGAACTTGAAGCAGAGCCAGAACTCGAAGCAGAGCCTGAGCTCGAAGCTGAGCCTGAGCTCGAAGCAGAACCTGAGCTCGAAGCTGAACCAGAGCTAGAAGCTGAGCCAGAACTCGAAGCAGAACCAGAACTCGAAGCAGAGCCAGAACTAGAAGCAGAGCCAGAACTAGAAGCAGAGCCAGAACTAGAAGCAGAGCCAGAACTAGAAGCTGAGCCAGAACTCGAAGCAGAACTAGAGCTCGAAGCAGAACCAGAACTCGAAGCAGAGCCAGAACTCGAAGCAGAGCCAGAACTAGAAGCAGAGCCAGAACTAGAAGCAGAACCTGAGCTCGAAGCTGAGCCAGAACTCGAAACAGAGCCAGAACTAGAAGCAGGGCTAGAGATCGAAGCTGAGCCAGAACTCGAAGCTGAGCCAGAACTCGAAGCTGAGCCAGAACTCGAAGCTGAGCCAGAACTCGAAGCTGAGCCAGAACTCGAAGCTGAGCCAGAACTAGAAGCTGAGCCAGAACTAGAAGCTGAGCCAGAACTAGAAGCAGAGCCAGAACTAGAAGCAGAGCCAGAACTCGAAGCAGAGCCAGAACTAGAAGCTGAGCCAGAACTAGAAGCAGAGCCAGAACTAGAAGCTGAGCCAGAACTCGAAGCAGAGCCAGAACTCGAAGCAGAGCCAGAACTCGAAGCAGAGCCAGAACTCGAAGCTGAGCCAGAGCTCGAAGCAGAGCCAGAGCTCGAAGCAGAGCCAGAACTCGAAGCAGAACTAGAGCTCGAAGCAGAACCTGAGCTCGAAGCAGGGCTAGAGATCGAAGCTGAACCAGAGCTCGAAGCTGAGCCAGAACTCGAAGCAGAGCCAGAACTCGAAGCAGAGCCAGAGCTCGAAGCAGAGCCAGAACTCGAAGCAGAACTAGAGCTCGAAGCAGAACCTGAGCTCGAAGCAGGGCTAGAGATCGAAGCTGAACCAGAGCTCGAAGCAGGGCTAGAGATCGAAGCTGAACCAGAGCTAGAAGCTGAGCCAGAACTCGAAACAGAGCCAGAACTAGAAGCAGAGCCTGAGCTCGAAGCTGAGCCAGAGCTCGAAGCTGAGCCAGAGCTCGAAGCTGAACCAGAGCTAGAAGCTGAGCCAGAACTCGAAGCAGAGCCAGAACTCGAAGCTGAGCCAGAGCTCGAAGCAGAGCCAGAGCTCGAAGCAGAGCCAGAACTCGAAGCAGAACTAGAGCTCGAAGCAGAACCTGAGCTCGAAGCAGGGCTAGAGATCGAAGCTGAACCAGAGCTCGAAGCTGAGCCAGAACTCGAAGCAGAGCCAGAACTCGAAGCAGAGCCAGAGCTCGAAGCAGAGCCAGAACTCGAAGCAGAACTAGAGCTCGAAGCAGAACTAGAGCTCGAAGCAGAGCCTGAGCTCGAAGCAGGGCTAGAGATCGACGCTGAACCAGAACTAGAAGCTGAGCCAGAACTCGAAGCTGAGCCAGAACTCGAAGCTGAGCCAGAGCTCGAAGCAGAGCCAGAACTCGAAGCAGAACCTGAGCTCGAAGCAGAGCCAGAACTAGAAGCTGAGCCAGAACTAGAAGCTGAGCCAGAACTAGAAGCAGAACCTGAGCTCGAAGCAGAGCCAGAACTAGAAGCTGAGCCAGAACTAGAAGCTGAGCCAGAACTAGAAGCTGAGCCAGAACTAGAAGCTGAGCCAGAACTAGAAGCTGAGCCAGAACTAGAAGCTGAGCCAGAACTAGAAGCTGAGCCAGAACTAGAAGCTGAGCCAGAACTAGAAGCTGAGCCAGAACTAGAAGCTGAGCCAGAACTAGAAGCTGAGCCAGAACTAGAAGCTGAGCCAGAACTAGAAGCTGAGCCAGAACTAGAAGCTGAGCCAGAACTCGAAGCTGAGCCAGAACTCGAAGCTGAGCCAGAACTCGAAGCTGAGCCAGAACTCGAAGCTGAGCCAGAACTCGAAGCAGAACCTGAGCTCGAAGCAGAACCTGAGCTCGAAGCAGAGCCTGAGCTCGAAGCAGGGCTAGAGATCGACGCTGAACCAGAACTAGAAGCAGAAGTTGATACTGAGTCCAATCTTGAAAGCCTTATACATGATATCGAAGGCTCTGAGCTGCAAAATGTCGATGACATGCTCGAAGCGCTTGAAGTTGAGGCTGATATAGCCTCTCTTGATGAAGAGCTAATGGCTGAAGAAGTTGAAATTGATTTGGGTGATGATCCTCTGGGAGATGAAGTGGACCTGCTGAGTGAGGAGCCATTGCCAGAGCAAGATTTTGTTACACCCAGCGAACAGCTAGATAGTTATCCAGAGCTTGAACTGGAAGAGGTTGACGATCCTGAAATCTCATTAGCTGAAGCGTCTTTCACAGAAGGGGTAAGTGAAGCAGAGCGTCAACTTGCCGAAAGTCTTGAAAGCCAAAAAGATCTAAACGCAGGTATCGACGGTGACCTAGAAGCTTCATTTGATGATGAGTTAGATGACTTATTTGATGATTTGGATGATGAACCACACTTAGAAGAGACCGATTTACTCGCTGAGCCATCCTCCGGTGCATCAGTTGAAAATGATAAAACGCCGGCTGTTATAGAAGATGAGTTAGATGATTTAGGAATTGATTTAGATACACCATTTGATGAAGATGCAGCCATGGCGGCGATGGATGAAGAGCGACTTAGCGAGCCTGAACCGCAAATGGTCAGTGAATCATCTGAATTACAAGATCTAGAAATAGATTTAGATACGCCATTTGATGAATCTGCGGCGCTTGCATCAATAGAAGCGGAAGGTAGAGAATCTATCATAGCTGATGAAGCCGGTGTTTCTGAAAAAATGGATCTCGCACAAAACTCTGGTATATCAGATGCTGAATTAGAACTGGATGTAAGCACTGGCCCTGAAGAATTTTTGGCTGAGTTAGATGAAATTTCAGAAGCTCAGAGTGAGGTTGAACCCCCAGTTGATATTGATGAAAGCGCCATTGAAGATGCTTTCATGGCCGATTTGGAGGAAACTAATTTTGATGCCTTACTGGATGAGTATGCAGAACCTGAAGAAATAGAGCGTGTAGAGGAGCCGGAGTTAGAGGTCGACTTTGATGCGTTACTCAGTGAAGATCTAGACGAGAAGTTTGAGATCGAAGAGGAAACTCCCCAAGAAGCCTCTTCTGCAATGCCCGAAGACTTTTTAGAGATTGATGACTTAATTGCAGAAAGTGATGATGCGGTGACGATGGAGGAGCCCTATCAAGAACCCAATATGGATGTGGGGTTAGATGACTTTGAAGAATTACTTGCTGGTGATAATCCTACGGATGTCGATTTGGAAGAGGGTGGGTTTTCAGCTAAGTTAGATTTAGCTCGGGCTTATCTTGAAATCGAAGATTTTGATTCAGCGGTTTCTGCACTAGATGATGTCATGGAGAACGGCCCTTCATCTGTGCAAGAAGAAGCGAGATTGCTTAAAGAGCAAATAAAATAGCAAAGACGGCATAACAAAAGGGGGGCGATATCGCCCCCTTTGCTTTTATTCCCAACGCCAATAGCATAAAATGCGCGGCTATAATTTAGTGAAGAGTTTGCAAGTGTATGCGTGTAGTACTAGGTATCGAGTATAACGGCGGCAATTATTCAGGTTGGCAAAGACAAAGTCATGTGAGTAGTGTCCAAGAAGAAATTGAAACAGCGCTTTCGCGGATCTGTAATCATCCGGTAGACATTGTATGTGCAGGTCGCACTGATGCCGGTGTGCATGCGACAGGGCAATTAGTTCATTTTGATACTGATGCTGAACGCGAAATGAGCGCGTTTACACTTGGCATGAACTCTCAATTACCTGATGATATTGCTGTACGTTTTGCACAGCAAGTTGATGATGAGTTTCATGCTCGTTTCAGCGCAACGGCAAGACGATATCGTTATGTGATTTACAATCATACTTACCGCCCTGGGATATTAAGAAATGGAGTTACCCATTTTCATCATCCACTAGACGAAAAGAAAATGCAGGCTGCTTGTCATCATATGTTAGGTGAACAAGATTTTACCTCATTCAGAGCAGTACATTGTCAATCTAATACGCCTTTTAGAAATATTCACCACTTGCAAGTTGACAGATTTGGTGATTATGTTGTTATAGATGTGAAAGCCAATGCATTTTTACACCATATGGTTAGAAATATTACTGGGTGTTTATTGGATATTGGTATTGGTGAGCAATCACCGGATTGGATGGCTGAATTACTAGCTATAAAAGATAGAACAAAAGCTAGTGCGACGGCAAAACCCAATGGTCTATATTTAGTTGATGTTGATTACCCAGAAAAATGGGGTATCCCACAAATGTCTGTAGGCCCTTTGTTTTTGCCAGAAGTGGAAATAAAAAAATAACTATTACTTAGACGCGGAAGAAACTGCATGGGCTATCCAATTGTAAGCGGTAGTTTTCCTTATATCGTGCATTAAAATCTCAGTTCTTCATGCGTCTATTACTTGTTAAGACTACTAAGACCAGTTTTTTATACCGCTGTTGCCTTAAACATGTTTTAATTGGGAAAATCTGTCTGTGTGTGCAGACTAATATACAGAATAAAGACAAGAGAGTTGCCAATGAGTTGGTTAGAAAAAATCTTGCCTAAAGCTGCTAAATCGGCAGGTAAGAAAGAGGTTCCGGAAGGAGTATGGGCAAAATGTACAGCCTGTGATTCCATCTTATACAAAGCTGAGTTAGAGAAGTCGCTTTATGTGTGTCCTAAGTGTGACAATCATATGCGTATTTCAGCGCGTGAGCGTCTAGAGCGCTTCTTGGATGACGGTGAGCTTGTGGAGCTAGGCACTGAGTTTGAACCGCAAGATGTATTGAAGTTTAAAGACTCTAAAAAGTACTCGGACCGTATTACAGCTGCACAAAAAGTCAGTGGTGAAAAAGATGCGCTGATCGCGATGAAAGGTCGTTTGAAAGGCATGCCAGTTGCTGCAGTTGCGTTTGAATTCTCATTTATGGGTGGTTCAATGGCGTCTGTTGTAGGTGCGCGCTTTGTTGCTGCTGTGAATGAGTGTCTTGAGCACAATATGCCGCTAATTTGTTTCTCTGCATCAGGCGGTGCACGAATGCAAGAAGCGTTATTTTCATTAATGCAAATGGCTAAAACCAGTGCTGCACTTGCAAAAATGAGTGAGCAAGGTTTACCGTTTATCTCTGTATTAACTAACCCAACTATGGGTGGTGTATCAGCTTCATTAGCCATGCTTGGTGATATCAATGTAGGTGAACCAAAAGCATTGATTGGTTTTGCAGGCCCTCGTGTAATCGAGCAAACAGTACGTGAAACCTTACCTGAAGGTTTCCAGCGCAGTGAGTTCTTATTGGAGCACGGTGCGATTGATGTGATTATTGACCGTCGTGAAATGCGTGACTCTCTAGCACGTATGATTTCTAAGTTTATGGACTTGCCTTCTACAGAACAAGAGCATAGAGTAGCGTAAATTTTTCGAAATTGAGCTAGCTATGTCACACATCAAACCTAGCCAATCATCGAGCTTAGATGATTGGCTTTGTTATTTAGAGCAACTGCACCCTGCGAATATCGAAATGGGGTTGGAACGTGTTGCTCAAGTCGCAAACAATATTCATTTACTTGATACTTCCAGTAAAATAATTCTAATCGGTGGCACTAACGGCAAAGGCACAACAGCTCGTTGTATGGAAGCGATGTTACTTTCACAAGGCTATTCTGTTGGTACCTATGCTTCCCCGCACCTTATTCGTTACAATGAACGTGTGCGCATTAATGGTCAAGAGCTGAGCGATCAAGATCACGTTGATGCATTTTACCAATTAGAGCAAGGTCGCGGTGAAACTCAGCTGACTTATTTTGAGTTTGGCACGCTGGGCGCGCTGGCTTTATTCAAGCGTTATGAAGTGGATTATGTATTGCTTGAAGTCGGTTTAGGTGGTCGATATGATGCAACGAACATAGTCACGCCATATGCGAGCGTTATTACCACCATAGATTTAGACCATAAAGAGTACTTAGGTGATACACGTGAGCTTGTTGGGTATGACAAAGCGGGTATTTTTAGAACACAGACACCTGCAATAGTGGGTGACCTTAATATCCCCCATACTGTTACGGATTACGGTGATGAAATTAACGCAGAAATGATTTTATCAAAGCGTGATTTTATCTTCACTCCACTTGATAATGGTTTACGCTGGCAGTATCAAGAATATGATATGACGTTAACACAGCCTAGTATTCCTGCACAGAATGTAGCAACCGCGTTGACTGCGTTAGCACGACTAAATCTGTTACCTGAGCATACCAAAATTCCTGAGGTATTAGATAATTTGCAGGTCGAAGGGCGTTTTCAAAAGCTTAGTGACACACCTTTAGTGTTCACAGATGTGGCTCATAATCCAGAGTCAGCACGTTATTTACGTACAAAGTTACTCGACTTAAAAAATCAGGGCTTTAAAATTAACGTCTTAGTCGCTATGCTTGCTGATAAAGATAAATCAGCAGTGATTGATGAGTTGAGAGATGTCGTTGATCATTGGTCATGTGCGGCGCTCAGTGGTCCACGTGCCGAAAGCGCTGAAAATATGCGAACAGCATTAGGAAAAACTCAGCAACAAGATGTTGCCGCTTTTGATTCAGTACACACAGCATTAGATGCATTGTTACCTGTTCAAGATGCACGCTCTGTGCTGATTATATTTGGCTCATTCTTCACAGTTGCAGATGCCATAAAGTATTGGAAAAAATAGAGAGTAAGATGTGAACTCAGGATTTGTAAATCGCCTCGTAGGTACCAGTATCATAGTGATCGCTGCCATCGTATTTATTCCAAATATTTTGGATGGCGAAAAAGTGCATTACAAAGAGGGGTTTCAACAAATTCCTGAGCGACCTGAATTTACATCTATTGATTTGCAAGAGGCAGTGGATACTCGTGCTGAATTGGCGATCCAGCCTAAATCAGAAGTTATTGAAGATATTCCAGCCGATGACATATCTACGGTTGTAAGCGTGGAAGACCCATCGCCGGCGATAGAAGCAGAGGAAAGGAGCTCAACCGACTCGGTCGACACAGAGCCTAATGAGTCTGAGGCGCAACAAGCGGCAGCAATACCCAGCGAATCGCAAACTAAGCCTGAACCTAAGCAGCCTATTGAAGAGCAAATTACAGAACCTAAGAAAGCTGTGACCGCAGAGGTCAAAGCACCCAAGCTAGTGCGTCCAGAGAACTCAAACTTTTCGAAGATGGCGTATGTAATACAGCTTGGCAGCTTTTCTCATAAAGCAAATGTTGATGCGCTGACTGCTAAACTTAAGCTCAATGGCTTTAAAACTTTTACTCGTCCGGTTAAAACCCCCAATGGGACGTTGACAAAAGTATTTGTTGGACCAGATTTAAATAAGCAAAAACTTGAAGCTAAGTTACCAGAATTAAAGAAGTTAACTAAGCTTAACGGCCGACTTACTCAATTTAAGGTTGCAAATTGATCTGGCAATTCTAGGGCGTGTCTTATAAAATGCGCCCAAAATTAACGACTTGTTGGTTATTATGATTTGGGTTGATTACGCCATATTTACAGTTGTCGGTATTTCTACCTTTTTTGGCCTGATACGCGGCTTTGTAAAAGAAGCTATGTCCCTTGTAGTTTGGGTTGGCGCATTCTTTATATCCAGTCTATTTTATCAATATCTATCCACTTTCCTTACCTTTGTTTCAGAACCCCTTTTAAGAAACGCAGCAGCAATAGCCATACTATTTGTCGCGACGCTGGTATTAGGTGGATTGGTTAATTTTATATTGGGTGAACTTGTACAGCGTACAGGATTATCTGGCACAGACCGCGTTGTTGGCATCTTATTTGGTGCTATGCGTGGAGTATTAGTGGTCAGCGCCCTGTTGTTCTTTCTCGATGCTTTCACCAAAGCCCCAGATACAGATTGGTGGAAGGCGTCGGTAGTAATCCCTGAATTTGGATTTGTTATTGAGTGGTTTTTCTCTTATTTGGAGAACAATTCGAGCTTTTTAAATTCAGCAAACCGTTAATCGGCGAGGAATTTTTTAATGTGTGGTATCGTTGGGATAGTCGGAACATCTCCTGTTAATCAGGCCTTGTATGACGGCTTAACTGTTTTGCAACACCGCGGTCAAGATGCAGCGGGCATCATTACCATTGACAACAATACGTTTAGCCTTCGCAAGGCAAACGGCTTGGTAAAAGACGTGTTTCACACACGTCATATGAAACGACTACAGGGCAATATCGGTATTGGCCATGTGCGTTACCCTACTGCAGGTTCTTCAAGCTCTGCTGAAGCACAGCCTTTCTATGTAAACTCACCATTCGGTATTTCATTAGCGCATAATGGTAATTTGACCAATGCAGCTGAGCTGAAAGAGCGTTTGTTTACCAAGGCTAGACGTCATGTAAACACGACTTCAGATTCAGAGATCCTGTTAAATATCCTTGCATATGAGCTAGGTTGCAGTGACAAAATGAAGCTTGATGCAGATGACATGTTCACCGCAATTGCCGCTGTTAATGCTCAGTGTTCAGGTGGTTACGCAAGTATTGCGATGATTATTGGTCACGGCATGCTGGCATTTCGTGACCCGCATGGTATTCGTCCATTGGTGTTTGGTAAGCGTGACACAGACAATGGTACTGAGTACATGTTTGCCTCTGAAAGCGTTGCACTGGCTACTGATGGCTTTGATTTTGTACGTGATGTAGCCCCTGGTGAAGCGATTTATGTGACCGAAGATGGTCAATTCTTCTCGAAGATGTGCGCTGATAAAACCATGCTAGCGCCATGTATTTTTGAATTTGTTTACTTTGCTCGCCCAGATTCGACTATCGACAATATGTCTGTTTATGCGTCACGTGTAAATATGGGTACTAAGCTAGGTGAAAAAATACAACGCGAGTGGGCGGATAAAGACATTGATGTAGTTATTCCAATCCCTGAAACTTCATGTGATATCGCCCTTGAAATTGCCTCTGTACTCAATCTGCCATATCGCCAAGGTTTTGTGAAAAATCGCTATATTGGCCGTACTTTCATCATGCCTGGACAAGAGCAGCGTAAGAAATCTGTACGTCGCAAGCTTAATGCCATTGATAGAGAATTTGTTGGCAAAAACGTGCTATTAGTAGATGACTCAATTGTACGTGGTACAACTTCAGCACAAATCGTCGAAATGGCCAGAGAAGCGGGTGCTAAAAATGTTTACTTTGCATCAGCTGCACCTGAAGTACGCTTCCCGAATGTATATGGTATCGATATGCCATCTGCTGCAGAGCTAATCGCTCATGGTCGTGAACTTGAGGATATCAACGCTAGCATCGGTTCTGATGGTTTGATTTACCAGTCACTTGAAGATTTAATTGCAGCAGTTCGCATTGAAAATCCTGAAATCAGTCAGTTTGAGACATCAGTATTTGACGGTCAGTACATCACAGGTGATGTAGATCAAGAATACTTAAACCGTATTGATGCACTGAGAAATGACTCAGCAAAATCAACGCGTGAGCAAGCCATGTCAGCGAGCTTAGAGCTACATAACCAAGAAACAGGTGAAGGCGAATAAACACCGCTTGAACTCGAATATGTAAAAAGGGCGATGGTATAAACCATCGCCCTTTTAGTTTGATTTCGTTTTTAGGATAAAAGCAAAGGCAGCGCGAATCACCACGCTACCCTAAGTAAATGTAGGGCTAATTATGCCATTCGTCCATAAAATAGCTGTTGCAGCAAGAATGATCACCAATAAAATAAGCCCACATGTAACCATTGAACTGGCGTAAATAAACCCTCTTTCTTCAGGGATGTGCATGAGAATAGGCACACCTGTGTAAAGCAAGTATACAGAGTAAGCGACAGAGGCAATGCCAATACTCACCACAAACCAAAGTTCAGGATAAATGGCGGCAATGGCTGACATAAATAGCGGGGTTGAGGTGTAAGCTGCTAATTCAAGAGTTTGTGTGAATGTCGGAGCGGCACCAAAGGTGACTGCCATCCAATGCGCTAAATAGGCAAGTGCAAATACGCCGATGATCAGTGCAAAGTACATAGCTATCGCTATAAGCAGTGCACTTTCATGTGTGAGGTAGACTGCATCACCGGCGCCAACTTTCCAGCCTAGGTGAACGGAAGAAATATACCCCATAATACTTGGGATCAGGGCTATTACTATCATATGTGATAGGCTAAAACTGGCATTTTCATGATGGTTATCAATCGTCTGCCACTCCTCAATTGGGTGAGCATAGAGCCCCCACAAGTGGTTTAAAATCATACAAAGCCTCTCTTTTGTTGTTGAGTGTTTTTTACACAACTTCAATTAACATATGAAATATTGGTTAAATTTTGTCAAGAAACTCGAGTTAAACGACAGGTGTACTTGATCCCAAACAATCAAGCCATGTTATTTCCGCTACGCCAAGATAGAGTGCCATGGTGAGTGTGTGATAGAATTGCGTCATTAGTTCGAAATATTTTGATGATGATGCTAGATAAATACGCAGATTTGCTTGCACCGATTTACGAGTTCTTGGGCACATGTACACCCGACAGTTGGATTGAAGAGGCTAAAAAGCCTGACAATTTGCAACGACTTCTTGTTGACCATATGCATTGTGAATTAAAAGCGGCGCAAAGCGCAGCATTTTTAATTCGTAAATATGCTGTCGATAATGAGTCAGCAAAAACGTTATTGGGCTGGGTGAAGCCTTATGAGGATTTTGTATATCGTAAAATAGGTGATGGCACGTTTGCAGCGAGCAAAAACGAGTTAATTGGCAGCTTAACGGCAAAACCAGAATATGCCTACAACCAAGATATATTAGACAAAATGGTTCGTCTTATTAAAGAAGAACTGCATCACTTTGAGCAGGTACTTGAAATTATTCAGCAAAGAGGCCTGCGTGTACAAAGCCTAAACGCATCTCGCTATGCTGCGGGTATGATCAAGCATGTGCGTACGTTTGAGCCAGCTGCGTTAATTGACAAGCTCATTATTGGTGCATTCATTGAAGCGAGATCGTGTGAGCGCTTTGCTAAGCTTGCGCCGTTTTTAGATGACGAACTCGCGCGTTTTTATGTGTCACTACTGCGTTCTGAAGCGCGCCACTATCAGGATTACATTGAGCTTGCTGAGCAAGTGGCGCAGGCAACTGATCCGACACGTTTTGATGTGGCTGCGCGTATTGCCGAGTTTAAAGCCATTGAAAATGCACTCATAGATACACCGGATGAAGACTTTAAATTCCACAGTGGTGTCCCTGTAGCGGCTTAAAAACGTAATTAACGCCCCGCGCGTCTGCTTGGAAAGTGCTCTATTTGTCTGTGCTTTCTTGTTGATGCGCGATATGCTTTCTCGCCTTTGAATACGATGCCAAACCATAGCAGCGCCGGCCAGTACAAAAACGATAAAATCTCCAAGTTTTCAAAAAAGCTATAACAGATAAACACCGTCATTAAACACAATGCGGTTTGTGCTGTTTTAGAGTCTTGTGATTTCCATAAAAAGTAAATAAAGGTAAGTGCCATGGGCACAGCAAGGGCGATGGCGCCAACAATACCTTTGACAAAAAGCAGTCCATACCAGCTATGGTGAGAGCCAATTGGCATACGCTCAACGAGTTTTGGCCCACGCTCAACAATACCGTGACCCCAAATAGGCGCTTCTGCTTCCCAGCGTTGCACGGCTATATTGGCTAACGCCTGGCGTACTCGCGTTGAGCCTGGTCGCTGTTGCTTGACGGCTTCGTAAGAGTCCATTACCCATTGATACACAGGCTCACCAAGCAACAGTATCACGGGCACTAAAAAGCCGAGTAAAAATAAAAACCATGGTTCTTTGAATTTATCACTGAACATCACCATAGGAAAAAGCATGATAAAAATGGCAATGCCTGCGCGAGATTGAGAAAGCAGTAGCATGGCCCAGCACCCAGCGATGGCCCAGCGGCGAATACGGGCGTTTTGCTCTTGCAGGCAAAATACCAGATAGATACACGCCATAAACCCAGCAGCAGGGGCCCAAGGTGTGAAAAAGCGCCATCTACCAGCACCGGTTTCTGGGTTTATGCCGTAAAAACTGACCATAAAAAAGCTTTCCCCAGGACCACCTATGACTTTTAACGGAGAGAGGAAAATATCGCCGGGTAAGCGGCCTAAATAAAAAATAAAAGAAACCACAGCAAAGATCAGGGTTTGAATGCCGATGATGCATACCGCACGGATCACGACTTCTTTGCGAATTTGAATTAAGTTACCGATCAGAGGAAACAGCGCTAAAAGCGCCCAACCTTTCATCCAGCCGATGGATGATTTTATGGTTTTCCCTATGCCTAATGACCAATTAAAATGGGCGATAATGAGCGCCACCAGCATCACCAACATGGCTATGATCCATAACCACACCATAGGGTTAACGCGGCTATGCTTTTTATCGACTTCAACGTAGAGGCGGGTGATCACCATGGCAAATAAGATCCAGCCGATTACTGAGCCGAGAACGTATAGTGTGCCAGTTAAAAAGGAAGGGTAGGTCAGCACTAAGCCAGCCCAGACGACGAATTCTTCTGAGCTGACAAATTCTTTTTTCTCGCCAGGTAATGCTGACAGTAGTAGCATCCATTATCCTTTTGCTTTTGGCTTCTCAACAACGAGTGCAACGATCTCTCTGCGCTTATTAACCATTAATATAGCAAGTGATGTGAAAATCATCGCAAAAAGTGCCGCAGCAATAGCCAACCCTTTTTTAGGGCTTACTGCTTTGAAAGCCATCGAAGGTGGTGTCATAAGTTGCACGATCGGATAGGAAGCGAACACATCGGCTTTACTTGCTTCTAAACGGGCAGCTGCTGAGGTGAATACCGCTTCTGCTAGGTCAAACTCACGTTGAAGGCGTTCAAGCTCTGCAGCCTCACGTGCATATATTTTAATTTTTTCGTTTAACAATGTTTGGGCTTGGTCTAGCTGAACTAATTTTGCTTCTTTGCCTTTTTTAACAGCGTAAGCGTTAATAAGATCTGCAAAAAGTTGCGCACGTTTTGGGTTGTTTTTTAAATCTAGCGACGTGAATATGTGCGCTGCGTTTGGACCCACCAAACCTTGCGAGCGATTACGTAGCGACTGTTTTGAATATTCAAAGCGAGCAAATTCTGCTTTGACTTTAGGGTGACCTTCTCCCCAACGTGAGCGGTATTCGCTTAACTGAGATGCACTAGAGGTAAGCTCTGATAGATAGCCGCGGAACTCACTGTCAGACTGTAGTACAAAGGCTTGGCCCGCCATGGCAGGTGACACACCTAAATCAACGCTCAACTGGCTTACATAGTCCTCGCCTTGGCCGATCTCCGCTTGGATCATCACCATTTTTTCTCTGATTGAAGATAAAGTTGCGGTTTCTCTTTGCAGCTGCTCAGCCGAAACAATGAGTGAGCGCTGTTGAAAATCAATGATATTGTTGCGCGTTAGGTTTAGACGCTCACGGTACTGGTCTAACACGGCTTTGATGCTTTCGTCACGACGTTTAACCTCATCTGCACGCAAATGGTCAAGCTGTGCTTGTAGCGCGTCATAGATGGCCCAGGCTTTATTTTGTGCAATTTGAGGTGAGCCACCGGTTGTTTCTACATTCAAAATAGAGGTTTGCTCGGTTAAGCGTACTTTTGGATTACCAAACTCGCGACCTGTGAGGTTCATTGTTTTAGCTGCGCTGTCGAGCAGGTTACGACTCATGATCATTTCTTTATAATTGACGCGCGGGTTATAGCCTTTACCGAATGGCGCACTGGTCGACGAGACAACTTGGCCTACTTCATCAATATTAACTTGGCTGTTTGCACCGGTGCCTGGTAACACAATGTCAAAATCACTTTTGAATGTGGGTGCTTTTTGCAAATAGGCAATCACCAACAATGTAATGACAACATAGCTAACCGCACATGCAGCTAAGTAGGGTCTGCGCAGCCAACGATAAATCGTTGCTCTAAAGCGGCTGTATGGCGTTGTGACTTGAAGTGCTGTACCCATGATACACCTCCTAAAACACCTTGAATGGTGCGACTAAGTCTAAAACTGTTTGCGCTACGTCTCTCAGATTAGTGATATCAGAGTCGTAACAGGCGATAGCGTCATTTGGCATTACGTATGGATTGATTTTATCTCTATAAGGCATACGCATAAGTTGCTCGATTGAACGCTCTATCACTTGTGTCTGTTTTGTAATTGGGTGAGTGCTTACTAATACCACGCGACGAGGGGCGTTAGTATATGACTTGCCACCCACACAGTTGGCAGAAACGGCGGCTTGCAATAAACGCGTCCCATAAGGCAAGCTGCTTGAAAAACGACCGATGGCGGCGTTTGAATTACTCTCCGCAGAATCTATCAAGTTAGACATAAATACTCGAAAACCCTTTGGTGTGATTTGCGAGGGTCTAACCAAGTGAGGTTGAAAGCAACCTGTGCTTGGCACTATTACCTGGTCACCTGCGATTAACGCGTAATCAGTGACCGGCTCGCCTGTTAAAATACCTGTGAGGTCTACTTCTACCTGCCAGCCTGAGCGAATTAAAATCACTTGGTCGAGCTTTGCATCAGGGCGAATACCAGATGCGGTTCTAACCGCTTCAGACAATAAACGCTTTTTACTTTGGTCGCCAGAAGCTGCAAGACGCTCTTGCTGTACTTGCGAGGGGATAGTTGCATTAATTGTCACGCGACCTGGTTCAAACACTGCGCCTGATACCGGCACTTCTATGGATGCTAAGTTCAGCACTTTAATATTTACATCAAGTGTATGCGCCTTGAATATATTCGCTCTAATCAATGCCAGCTCAATGCGTTCGCTTAAATGTTTGGTGGTCAAACCCGCTGCAAAAATAGGTTCAATCACAGGCATTTCCAGTAGGCCAGAGCTATCCAGTATATAGCGGCCATTGAAGCCTTCACCAAACTCCATATGAATGTCGATCAAGTCGCCCGGGCTCAGTGGTAAAGAATTTGCATCTCTTCCACCAAGTACAGGTACGGGGGCTTGGTTGTTTGGGTGCGTAACAATCGCTTTGTCGACGCGATACTGTTTTGAAATGGCAAACTCATTCGCGCCAGAGCAATCTAAACCGGCTGCGAATACTGTGCCGGGCTCTGCTGGATTAATCACTGTGCCTTGTGCATCAGGGTGGCCATAAAAACGGTCGTCGTTATCTTCTAACTCTACTGTTCCGTCAATATGTGCACAGCCAGCAGTCAGCGCGATATTGCACACAAGTGCTAATATACTTAGCTTTGTTGTAATGCTGGTGACTGTCATAGTCTATTCCTTAATGAAAGATACTGTCTTAAATAAAGCATTAATTAGGCCAGTTGTCGAAATCATTAAAAAACAGAAAGTTATAATGTTATTTTGCGATTTTTATATTGGCTTTTTGCAATTTGCATTGAGTGGCGTTTGCAAAATAGAAAAGCCAGCCTTGGCTGGTTTTTCTATTTTGGGGGATTGAATGTGATTGATAAACGTTAATGCGACTTTTGAATGTATGAAACACCGCGCATTGCCGCGTTCTCTATGGTGTTATAAATACAGGCAGGCAATGTACTTAAGTACGTACAAGCCCAAGTTGCTAGGGTGCGTTTTGGCTCTTCTTTCAAAATACGCCAGTTAGTTTTAAGTGCTTGGTGCATCAATTTAATCGCTTGAGTACTATTTCTTGACTGAATCGCACGGCGGCATAAATAGCGTAGCTGATAAGCTTTTGCCAGCGAAGCATATTGATTGAAGAACGCTTCATGGCCGATACGGTTTTGATCAACTGCATACTGCCAGCTTGTAAATTGCTTATGCAAGTTAGATGATAAGCCTGATGCATTGACGCGATAATAAGTCAGTGGCTGTGCAATACCTTCAAATTCAAAATCAGTATCTAGTGCCATTCTTAACCACATCTCGATGTCTTCAGACTGACGCAGTTCTTCATCAAAGTATTGTGTCCATGCACGCATACCATCTTGAAATGCGACTGCATCAAAAACCGCTTTTCTGATAACTGGCGCAGAGCCATTACCTACAGGGTTACGACAAAAAATTTGTTTTTTGGTGATGTCTGTTAAAGCGGGAAACTGGCCAATGCCAAGAGGTGCGCCGTCTTCATCTACAAATAGAGATGGGCAGTAGCTCACACCCACTTTAGGGTTGCTGTCTAAGTGTGCGACATGTAACTCTAATTTTTTTGCTGACCAGAAATCGTCGGCATCCAGTAGGGCAATATATTTGCCTTTCGCTGCTCGAATTCCAGTGTTTCTAGCACCTGATAGGCCGCGATTAAGCTGTTGAATGACTTGAATACGTGAGTCATCAAACTGTGCGACTTTAGCCAGAGTATCGTCACTACAGCCATCGTCAACACATAAAATTTCAAAGTCTTGATAAGTCTGCTTCAGTACCGAGCCGATGCTTTGCTCAATATATTTTCCTACATTGTACATTGGAATAACGACGCTAACTGTTGGATTGATTAAAGTATTCATAGCAAGCTCCTTAGGCGGCTTTGATGGCGCTGAATTTGACAAGAAGCACATTGATAGCAGGAAATACCAGCCACAAGATGCTGCTCAAAAGTAAAACTAGGGCAAATGTGTCTGGCTGCTGTGGTGCGATAGCCAATACACCGATGGTTGAGACAATAAGGCAGTATGCGCACTGTTGTGTTTCTACCTTAAATAGGCCTTTACTGCGTAGTATCGCACTGTAGGTGTCTGACCATACTGTGGTGATTGCAATAAGGCACAATAAACTGGTTGTTGTAAAACTTGCCTGCCAATCTGCTGAGAAAAGAAGAGGTACATAGACTGGGACCAGCACAGATTGGCATACAAAAATGGCAGATACCGCAGCGGTAACCCACATGATTTTTTGATTTAGGTTGCCCGTTTGTGCATTTTCTTGTTGCTGGCAAACATACGGGTAAAGCGCTGTGATGTAGGCTTGGCTGATTGACATGGCAAGTCCAATGCCCGCACTTTTAGCAAAGCTGTAAAGGCCAAACAGTTCAGGTGAAAGTAATCTTGCACCAATGAAAATATCCATGTTCATGCGCAGTGAGCGCAGACCTTCAGCAGCAGCGAGTTGCGTAGAAGAGCCAAGTAAATAAAAAAAGGTATCGCGCTTGAAGCCTATTTTATGAGGCAGAGTGTCCACCAGTGAAAAAGCACCAAGCCATAATAGTGCAAATGCCCATTTTGCGTAAACAATCGCTAATAAGCCTGCGTCAAAATAAAGTGCAACAGCGATCGTGGTATTTTCTAGAATAATGCAACAACTACTGATCATGCTAAACAGCGCCATGCGGTTATCGCGCTGTACTAAAAATGCTCGCGTGCTGACCATCGGAAATACTAAGTAGGTAAATGCCATCAATGCCACTAAGGTGGTGATGTCATGTTCTGGGAAAAGCCATTGAGTGGCATAGGCTGTCATGAGTTGTACTAAGCAAAGAGCAACGCACAGTAACCATTGTATACACAAGCCATTTGAAAGATAATCAGGTAAATCACTGTCTTTTGCACGAATGATTTGCGCGCCAGTACCTGAGCGCAACAGTAAACGAATGACTTCATGAATACTCAGTGCCAACATGGCTGCGCCATACTCGACAGGTACCAAAAATGCTGCCATTGCCATGATGCTCAGTAAGCGTGTCGCTTTAGCTACGACTTCTGCACCCACCAGCCAAGAGGTGTTACGCAGTAGGAGCTTCAGTGAATGTTTATTTGATTGCATCCGGTTTACTCGGTTTTAAGTGATACCTATATCAATCAATAATTACGCCAACTCTGATTATATTTTTAACTTTATGTTATAACTGGTTATTTTGTAATTTTTCGCTTTGTCAAATGACGCTGTACTCGCAATTTGCAATGCAGATATTTTTTAATTTGCAAAGTGCCTATTGCTGTTATGGCTCCCATTTTTGTATTTTGCGATACAAGGTTGATGGGCTAACTTCTAATAAACTGGCTGCTTTGACCACATTGTCTTCGCAAACCAGCAAGGCTTGCTCAATGGCAATACGCTCCACCTCCGAAAGCGGTACTATGTTGCTGGCATCGGGCGTTGCTGTGATGGCTGGCGAAGCCGAGCCATTAGCTGGTAGCGCTACGGGTGATAACTTGTCTTTGGGTTTGAACAGCTCTTCACTGGGTTTTAAATGCAGCTGCTGCATCAATGTCTCTTCACTTACCATAGGTCCGTCGGACATAACTACTGCACTGTGGATGAGGTTTTCTAGCTGTCTGACATTGCCAGGCCAGGTATAATTCAAAATGAGCTGTTCCGCGCGTTTTGAAAAGCCGACGAAAAGCTTGTTTTCCATTTCGCTAAACTTGTTGAGATAGAAGAGTGCAATTTGCAAAGGGTCTTCATCACGATCGGATAATGCAGGCATATCAATTGCGATGACATTGAGGCGATAAAATAGGTCTTCACGCAGGAGTTGTTGCTCAATGGCTTCAAGTGGGTTTCGGTTGGTGGCGCATACAAATCTTACGTCGACTTTTTCGACCTTGCCGCTACCGACACGTTGAAAAGTTCCCGTTTGAATAAAGCGAAGAATTTTAGCTTGAAGTGCCATATCCATTTCGCCAATTTCATCTAAAAACAGTGTGCCGCCATCAGCGAGAGTTGCTGCACCATCGCGGTTATTGGTTGCGCCAGAGAAAGCGCCTTTAATATGGCCAAAAATCTCAGACTCCATCAATTCAGATGGAATCGCGGCGCAGTTAATACAGACAAGCTCGTTATTGTGACGGGGGCTTAGGTTATGGATGGCCTCAGCGGCCAATTCTTTACCTGTTCCACTGGGACCGGTGATAAACACATTGGCACGGCTCGGTGCAGCCTTATCAATACACTTATAAACGACTTGCATTGCTAAGGAGCCACCAATAAAGCGCTGGAACTGTGACCTATGTTCACGTTTATAACGTTTCAGACTGGCACGCAGCATGTTGCGCTCAGCAATCAGCATTTTAGTTTGTAGCGCCTGCTCAATGGTGATCCTGAGATTGTCGTTATCCCATGGTTTTTGCATGTAGCCCCAAACTTTCCCTTGGTTTATCGCGTCAATAAGGGCTGCTTGCTCGGTAAAAGCCGTGAGCATAATACGAATCGTATCAGGGTACTGTTCGGCGATAATGGCGAGCAGCTCATTGCCTGTCATTTCAGGCATATTTTTATCAGTGACGACGACATCGATGGATTCATTCGCCAGGATTTCAAGTGCCGCAGGACCGCCTTCAGCTGTATGGATATGATATTGTTCGGAGCGTAATGCTCGGCTGAGGGAGCGCAAAATATGTGGCTCATCATCAACCAGTAAAATATTAAGTCCTGTTATTTTATCCATCTAAGCGCTCCTTTATTAATTTTTGTTCTCTATTAAGATATAGCAGTCTAACTCTCAGAGTTCCAAAGACTTTTGTCATAAAGTACTGAATATTTAATATTTATCATGATGTGATAAATGTGACCGCATCAAGCATAGACAAAGTTTCTTGCTAACGTATAAAGATCTGACAATTTTGTTGTGACAGGATGAGGAGCGGGTGAACAAAAGTGAATAAAGTGCGCTCCACATAAGCAGAGCACACTTTGGCTTGGAGAGCTTACTTAAATGTATGTACTATTGTCTCGTCTGAATCGAGCGGGAACAGCACTTGGTTTGTCTCCAGCATGCTATCTACGCGCACCAACATTGTTTTTGCTGTTTGGGGTAGCGTGAGGGTATGCTGTAGCTGGCCAGACGGGTTAAACCTCAAGGTGGCAACGAGCTCTTTATTACCCATGAGCTCGTCTTCAACGGACGGAACCTCGACATCGAATGAGTAAATTTTAATTGTTCTTCCTGCCAATGACTCACCAAACACATTTTCGCCACTGAACTCCATCGTTACTTCATCGCTGGTTCTAAATTTGAAATCAGGCATGACATAGAGATCTGTCGAGTCTGTCGCAGCAGACTCTTTAAGTTCCGACTGTGGCATAAAGTCTTCCATTGTCGCCGTTGGCTCTTGTACTGGCTCAGTTTGCTGCGGCTCACTCGTTACTGCGCTTGTTGTTGCAGCAGGTTGCGTCGTTGTTTGTGTCACCGTTGGGGCAGGTGAACTAGATTCTGAGCCGCCTCCTCCGCCTCCACATCCTGTCATCAGAGTAGCCAGTAGGGTGATGCTAAACATTGTGGTTAAGTTTGTTACTGTTTTCATGGTGCGCTCCTAATTACTCTGATTCTGGCATGTAGTAGTGGGTGTCTCTGTCACTGGTTTTGTACCAATCCTGTGCTTGTGCACCGCTTGATTCAACCCAGATTTCATAGTTAGGGTAAGCCCATAACACATCAATATATTCACGTGGATAGTTAAACTCTTCACTTACTGTCAGCGCCCAAGGCAAGTTGTCTGAAGTTCTGAAATAACGGTTGAGGTTTGGATCTGATGAGTCATCTACCTTACCAAAACGTGTCTGGTCAAATAAATCTGTTGGCGGATAATCTGCCATATGAACTTCAATGGTGCGATCTGCTGTTCTGAAGATAAAGAAGTCTAAGTCCGCAATGCTGAGTGAAGGCTGAGATGCTTCAAATGTCACATCGAGCGTAAATGGTATCGGTTCGAAGTAACTGCACTCTTTCACTGTGTTGAAGTGCGTACACTTGCCTGACTCGCCAGTTTGAGTAAATAACTGTGTATTACTCCAAAGTTGTAAAACGGCATTTGTTTGATACTCTTCAACACTTTTTTCAAACTCCTGACCATCTATTGTGACAGTGGCTTTCTCAATCAGCGCCGGTGTCGAATCTAATATGCGAAGCGCATAGCCATTTTCGTACGCAGCACCACGTGCCGTAATCCAACCATGTAAAATAAACCCGCTGACTTCGTTATTGGCGTCAAATGTTGTTTGAATGCGTTGTTTTACGACTAAGTCATTTAAATCATAGTCACCGCGCTGTGGCCAATTATCCTCATAAGCGAGTGTCGACACACCTGTTTGTGAAGGGAAATACTGGCTATGCGAGCGTCTGAAGTTATTCGGAAATTCATCTTGCTCATCGGGTATACCATCGGCGTCGCTGTCGTTGGCTTCAGGCATCACAACAAGGTTGCTGGATTGGATGGCGGTGCCAGGGCTACTTTGCACACTGAAAACAGCATCATTAAAGTCGTTGTCGCCCCAAGTACGCGGTAAGTCTTCGAAGCCAATAACGACTTCTTGCTCTTGCTCATCGTATAAAAGCACGCAATGCTGTCTTAAATCTTCAGTTGGTTCAGGGTTAAGTGACGAGATTGAGTAGTAGTAAGGGATCTGCCAATTTTTCACCCCAGTGTAATACCAAAAACCATTTGCTGCGACGAAAAAGCCGATACTAGTGCCCGCTGGGTGTGTGCCGATACTGACTCGGTGACCGTTGGTCAAATGTGGGTAGCTTAAGTTAGGAAATACGATAGTCTCTTGTATTTGATCTGCTGAAGTGGGCGGGTTTTCTGGATCAAAAGTGAAATAACCAAAAGAGTTCTTATATCCTGCGCCTTCATGGATAAAGGTAATAAAAACTTCCGCTTCTTCTACCAAGTGTATCGTAGAGCCGCTATCACCAGTTATAAAAGCTTCATTTACTTTTGCTTCGGGTAAAGCATTACTAATACGCTGGAAAAAATCACGACTGTATTCGTCGCGCGCATAAATCATATTGTCGGGCTTACCTGTATTTTGGTTATATCCACCTGGCCAAGCTTGGCCAGATTGGAATTGCCATACGTAGTTGCCATCGACTTGTTGTACAGCAACCGCGCTTGATGCCATGGTGCAAAGTGCAGCAGAGACGCACATCTTTGTGAAATAGCTCATAACGTGTAGACCTTGTTTTCGATTAAGTTGATAAGACAGGAGCAGCAACTGTGCCAGAAAATAAAGTTGTTTAATTACAGTTGTCTGTGTGTTTTTGGAGGGTTTTTAAGGGAATGGTTTTCGCAAATTAATACGCATATTTTTTAGATTTCTTAAAATGAAAAAATATTTCTTGTGCAAACTTATGCTGTGTTTGCTTTATTTACAAAAGACACAAAGTCATATTAAGGAGCGGTCAATGACAAAGAGTAAAAATGAGACTCTGGTATTTAGCGTGGCTTTAAATGGTTACCAATGGCGTTATAGCCACTGTATAAAAAGTCAAAAGCGATATGCAAAAAAAATGGGGTATGACTATGTGGTTATCACTCGACCTCTATTTACTTCGTTAGGGGTGGAATGCTGCTGGCTTAAGCTTTTACTATTAAAAGCAGCGTTGCAAGCGGGCTACATTAATGTGTTGTTTGTGGATGCTGACGCATTCATACAAGACGATTGCCCACAGATTAAATCGTTACTTGTCGCTGAGAAGTTCATTTATATGGCCCATGGTTTTAGTGGTGAAATCAATTCGGGTGTGATGTTAGTGCACAATACACCTGCTGCAATAACGTGGTTTGAACAAGTGCTTGGCGCGATTGAAACCCCGGTGGCCGAGTCGAAAGGAATTGGTTGGGGGGAGAATGGACATGTCGCGCATTTTGCTAAAAGCACCGAAGGATTTCAGTTGATTTCGGATAAATGGAATAACACACACTCTAAAGACATGGCGGATTATATTCGTCACTTTAATTATGGCCCTTTGAAAAATAGCTTTTTTGATAAAATGGTCCATAAAATCATTTTTAAAGTGAGTAAGCTGTTGCTTAAGTGCGACCTGAATGATGCCCAGCAACAAGGTAAAAAGCTCATTGTTGTGAACAGTAAACTGCCAGCGCTCTTTAACAGAGTTCGTCGTATTTATCCGCAATTTGGTAAGTAGTAGGGAAGTATAACGAATCGTTGCTCTCATATTTTTTAAATTAAAAAACACTTCTCGTTGTGCTTTGCAAATTAAGAAATCCTATTCACGAAAAAATTGTAAATTGTAATTAAGTTTATAAAATTCAACCTCTTAATTTTTTTATTTCATTTGGCACAGTCCTCGCAACTACCTCTACAACAAAGATTATGGAGGTGGTGTCATGGCTGCTCAAACTCACAAACAGAATATTGCATCTACAGAAAAAACATGTGCAACACGTAATGTAGTTAGATTTACGTTTGCAGTCGTTTTGATGGTTACTCTGCTTCCTTTATTCATCTTAAACATTCTGCTTAGCCTGCTAGTTTTGAAAGCACCAATCAAAGGTGAAAACTGGATTGATGTCGGTGGTGACGTGGTTGAGCTTTACAGCTGGCAAGTAGGCCCATTCAAGTCAAGCGCAAACATAATTAACGTTGTAATGGGTCAAGTTCACTTTGTTGGCACACCCATCATTCGCGGCACAACGTCAATTCCCAACGTAAAGCGGTTCAAATCACCGTGCGAAAAAGCGGGTTTATATGATTGCTTACAGTTACACCGCGCTACAGGTTTAGTTGTAAATGATGAGCTAACACTGCTGGAAGCACAGGCGAAGCAAAACTGTATTCAAGACGCAATGATGGTTTTTAAGTTAGTTGTATGTAAGGCGCTGTATAAGAAAGGTGGCAGTACACAAGGTGATAGCGTGATGTTTGGCATACCGTTCGCAAATACCAAAATGCACGATGCGATTAATTGGGTATGTCAAGGTGAACAAGTGCAGATAAATTGCCGCGTCGGTTACTTTCTTAATGTAAATTCAATTAATTTAGCTGCTAGCAATAAAGGGTTACACAACACGCTATGTGGCAGCGATAAGAACTTTGTTGACGGTTCTGGCATGCGTATAGCGGCACAGCATTCAGGTATTGATTTAGCAGACAATGTTAATGGGACTGACATGCTGCCACTGCTGTGTGAGCAGGCTGTACAAACAGAGCAATCATTATTTTTGCTAGGCGCAAAAGAAGGCGTTGCGAAAAAAGCGGGTGAGGCACTTAAAGCTAAATACACAGGTTTAGATATTTGTGGCACGCATCACGGTTACTTTAACAGCGACGACGACATCATCGACCAAATTAATCAAAGCGGAGCGACCATTTTGCTGGTGGCTCTAGGTTCACCTCGCCAAGAACTATGGCTTGCTAAAAACAAACATCGTTTAAATTGCCAGTGTGCATTGGCCGTAGGTGGCTTATTTGACTTCTTTTCTGGGGCAATTCCAAGAGCACCGCTTTGGATGCGCGAAATGGGATTAGAGTGGGTATGGCGTTTAATGCAAGAGCCAAAAACCAAGTTTAATCGCTATGTCATTGGCAACCCAGTGTTCTTATTCAGAGTTTTCATTTTAAAACAATCTATCAGAGGGCTTTAATCATGGATATCACAACTAAAATTGCGACAAACGTGACAGCTACATCAACTCAAACAGCAAAAAAAGTAACAAAACACCATATTGACGGTGTTCACCACGGCATTCCAGTGTGGTTTCAAAGAGCGGTTGCAGCGCTGGGGTTATTAGCTATTAGCCCTCTATTAATACTATTGATGTTAGCGATTAAGCTAGAAAGCAAAGGGCCAGTGGTATTTCGTCAAACTAGAGTAGGTAAATTTGGTCGTCGATTCACTATGTACAAGTTCCGTTCAATGTATATGCAGGACGATCCACGTTTCCAAGCGCCTGACCAGAAAGACAGTTCTAGAGAGGGGGTATGTCAAAAGTATATCCATGACCCTCGCATCACTTGTATTGGTCGTTTCATTCGTAAATATTCGATTGATGAGTTACCACAGTTATTGAACGTAGTAAGAGGCGACATGATGTTAATCGGCCCAAGACCAGCACTTGAGATGGAAGTTGCGCAGTACAAACCAGCACAACTGTCACGTTTAAATTCAGAGCAAGGTTTAACAGGCCTTTGGCAAGTAACAGGCCGTGCTGATACGACGTTTGAGCAGCAAGTGCAATTGGACGAGCAATATATTGTTGAGCAGAGCATCATGAGCGACGTTAAGATTTTACTAAAAACCGTACCATGTGTAGTAGGTGCAAAAGGTGCATACTAAATTCCAATCCCTTCACTTTATCCAGCCAGTAACTTATTTACTGGCTTTTTTATTTTAAAAATCCCCGCATTTTGCATTTTCGTTCTGCAAATTCTCATAGTAAAAATATCTATCATTTATTTTTTTTGTTATTTAAGTGTTTGATATGTATGTGTTTAAAATTATTTTTTGTTTTGGCACAGCCCCTGCAATATCTAGGTATAGACACAGAGTTGAGGACTACACATGCAAAGCAAACACGACATATATGTTGTTGGTTACTACGGCATGCGCAACAGCGGAGACGATGCGCTGATGTTAGCAAGTATAGAAGGTGCAAAAAGCACATTCGGTAGTAACAACATCGCTGTTAATGCCAGCAATCAATATGGCTTAGTGAGACAGCTAGAGGTACAAGGTCAAGCACCGATGTTGTTTAGAGGCCACCAAAGAGTAACGCATTACAAACGTGCATTTAATGCAAAGAAAATTGTTTTTGGTGGTGGTTCTGTATTGCACTCAAGCAGAGACATTGCACAAAAGTGTCATATGATTTCTTTGTGTGGCAAGCAGTCTAGCTATGCCGTTGGGGTTGGAATTGAGGATTTCAAAACAACAGCAGATGAAAAGCAGTGTGCGAAGTTTTTAAACAAATGTCACTTCACTGGTGTAAGAGATGCGAAAAGTTTTGAAATTGCCAAAGCGATTGCACCGAATGCCAATATAGCGCAGACATTTGACTTGGCACCTTCACTGTTACATTACTTCGGCAATTCTATTCAAGCAATTGAGCGCAGAGGTGTCGCGTTTAATTTCTGTCAGCAAGCGATTAACGCTTTTGGTGAAGCAGATCAGTTAAGTGAACGTGCAAGAATCAGTAAAGCGGTGAAGTTGATGACTGCTATTTGGGAAATGACACGTGAAGACATTTACCTTGTAGATTTTAACGACCACAGCACATTAGGTGATAACAATGTGCATGAGCAAATTCTTCGTAAAATGCCAAGTTATGTACCAGTTAAGCGCATTCGGTACACGGTAAACCCGCTGCGCTTACTACAAAGCATGGCAATGTTTAAAGCAGTGATTGGCATGAGGCTGCATGCAGCAGTATATGCCTATATGGTGAATACGCCATTTATCAACTTGCAGTACCACAGCAAATGTAAGCAATGGTCAAAGCAGATAGGCATGGCAGATATGTATCAATTTGATGCCAATGACTATGACCCACTAGAGGTTATCAATATTACAAATCAGGTTGTATCGGGTCACTGTGTAGCACCAACACTACCAGTAGAGCAAGCGGTCGCATTATCAATGAATAATTGGAGCAATGAATATGAACAGCATCAAATTCTCAGTTGTTATCCCTCTGTACAATAAGCGTGATTGTATTGAGCGTGCAATTAACAGTGTGGTTGCTCAAAGCTATGAAGCGGATGAAATCATTATCATTGATGATGGCTCTACAGACGACAGTGCTGATATTGTCAGTGCTTTAAATATCAGTAGCGTAAAATTAGTGAAGCAGGCAAACCAAGGTGTGTCAGAAGCGCGTAATGCAGGTGCTAATATTGCCAAGAATGAGTTTATTGCTTTTTTAGATGCTGATGATACATGGTCACCATTTTTCTTAAATCGCGTTGCTGATTTAATTAATCAATACCCAAACACGGGCTTATATGCAACGCGTTACCAGAAAGTATATGGTGAGAATGATTATAAAGACGCAAAAATTGCGTTGACTCAATGGGATGCTAACGGCTATGAAATGGATAATTATTTCGCGGTCGCTGCAAGTGGTGACTTACCATTTACCATGTCGAGCATTGTGGTGAGAAAGTCGACTTTTGACGAATTAGGTGGCTTCCCGCGCGGTGAGTGGATGGGAGAGGATCAGAGCTTTTATGTTAACTTTGCTCTGTACTCACGCATTGCCTACTCGCCGTTAATTGAAAGCTTTTACTTTCAAGGCACTCAAAACAGTGCATGTGACAAGGCACCGCCAAAAGAGTTATGTCCATTTGCTGAGCGTTTGCTTGATGATGTGAAAGCGGGGCGTATTGCACCAAAATTAGAGCAGATGGTATTAAAGTACGTCGGCGCACATATTTGCGACTTGGCTAAACGCCATATTAAACATGGCTCTTATGATTATGCCGCACAGTTACTGTCAAACCCAGTATCTCGGACTAAGCCAGTTCATTGGAGTTTTTATAAGTTAGTTTCTACGCCAATGTCGATTTTCTCTAAAGCAGCATAGACTGTGGCAAGGTGTTTAATATTGAGCGAGTAAAGTACTTCGGTACTTTATTCGCTAAAAGCGTGTTGTTCTAAAGATTGGGTCTCTTCTGTCACAAGTAAATATGAGCTTTGACTATACCAATCTCCTAGCACTGTTCTAGTGAACTTATCTCTATGTACTTTTGGCCTATGTGTATGACCGTGGATCATGTGCTGTACATTGTACTTTTCAAACATCTCAGCGACTGCGCTGTCTGTCACATCCAAAATACTGGGCGCTTTGCCTTGTTGATTAAGCTTACTTTTTGCTCTGGCATTTTTGGCCACTCTGCGTCTGTACCAAAGTGGCATCGCGAGCATTAATCTTGGCCACCACCAGCCTCGACTTTTCTTGCGAAACTTTTGATACTCGATATCTTGAGTGCACATTTCATCACCGTGCAAAATCAGTGTAGGTGTACCGTATAAGTCGATCACAGCTTGCTCAGGTAATAAAGTCATGCCACATAACTTGGCATAGTGTTCACCGATTAAAAAATCACGGTTACCGTGAATAAAGTACACGTTTGTGCCTGCAAGGCTGATGGCCTTGAGTCGCTTGGCTACCTCAATTGCAAGTGGGTCGCCTTCATCATCGCCAATCCAAACTTCAAAAAAATCACCCAGTATGTATAAAGCATCAACACTGTCATTTATATAAGCATCTAAAAAATTATAAAAAGCGTCGGTAATATCAGGTCTGTGTTCGGTTAAATGAAGGTCAGAAATAAAGTAGGTCTTGCGCATGATGTCTCTTGTATAAATAAGAGCGCCGTAGCGCTCATATTTTTAGTCAGTGTTACTCAGTGATTGTTGCACTTTCGATGATCACATCGTCAAGTGGTACATCCTGATGGAAGCCAGATGAGCCTGTTGCAACACCTTTGATCTTGTTCACAACGTCCATGCCTTCAACAACTTCAGCAAATACGCAATAACCCCAACCTTGAGAAGTTTCGCTTGAGAAGTTTAAGAAGTCATTGTCATTCACGTTAATGAAAAACTGAGCTGTCGCAGAGTGAGGATCTGGCGTACGTGCCATAGCAAGTGTACCAACCTTATTAGCAAGACCATTGTTTGCTTCATTTTGGATAGGCGCGTCAACTTCTTTTTGACTCATGCCAGGCTCAAAACCACCGCCTTGGATCATAAAACCATCGATCACACGGTGAAAGATAGTGCCGTTGTAAAAGCCGCTTTCAACATATTTTTTGAAGTTTGCAACTGTAATAGGTGCTTCTTTTTCAAATAGTGCGATTTTGATTTCGCCGAAGTTTGTTTGTAAAACAACCATAATGGGTCCTTGAATTACAATGATAAGATTAAAACGCTATTTTATAGTACAACTGCTGAACTACAAAGTGTTGAAATAAGTTTGACAGTTTTGCTGTATAAATTTTGTTACCTAGATAGGGTAAAATTCGCCTTTTTACAGTGGTGGCGAGCTATTTCAAGTGATATGATGCAAAGGTTTCAAACTTGAACTTAGGAAAATCACTACATGTTGCAGATATACGACACACTGACACGTCAAAAGTCACAATTTAAACCGCTTGTTGAAGGCAAGGTCGGCATGTATGTGTGTGGTATTACAATCTATGATTTCTGTCATGTAGGACATGCACGCACATATGTCTCTTTCGATGTGATCAATCGATACTTTCGCTATCTAGGTTACGACGTCACGTATGTTCGAAACATCACCGATGTAGACGATAAAATTATTAAACGTGCAGCAGAAAATAAAGAAGAGATCAACGATCTGACTGTGCGCATGACTAAAGCAATGCACGATGACTTTGAAGCATTGAATATCTTACCTGCTGACATTGAGCCAACAGTAACGGGTCATATGGATGAAATCATCGAAATGATCGAGCGTTTAATTGCTAAAAAGCATGCTTATGTTGGAAAAAGCGGCGACGTACTATTTGATGTTTCAACGTTCAAAGATTACGGTCAGCTATCTCAGCAAGACCTAGATATGCTTCAAGCCGGTGCGCGTGTTGAAGTGGCTGAAGGCAAAGATGATCCACTTGATTTTGTACTTTGGAAAAAAGCCAAGCCGGGCGAGCCATCTTGGACATCTCCTTGGGGCGAAGGTCGACCTGGTTGGCATATTGAATGTAGTGCAATGAGCTCTAAGCACTTAGGCGATTTATTTGATATTCATGGTGGCGGTTCAGATCTACAGTTCCCACACCATGAAAATGAAATTGCTCAATCTTGCTGTGCGAATAATGGCTGCTACGTGAATACCTGGATCCACACGGGCATGGTGCAGGTCAACAAAGAGAAAATGTCTAAATCTTTGGGTAATTTCTTTACTGTGCGTGAAGTATTAAAAGCCTATGACCGCGAGACGGTACGTTATTTCCTCATCAATGGTCACTATCGTAGTCAGTTAAACTACTCACAAGAAAACTTAGACCAAGCTCGCTCATCGTTGGAGCGTATCTATACGGCTTTACGTGGTGTAGAGCTGGTGGAAGTTGAGCTAAAGGGCAATGCTTACGCAGAACGTTTTGAAGCTGCAATGAATGATGACTTCAATACGCCAGAAGCTTTACCTGTTATTTTTGAACTGGCTAAAGAAGTAAACTTATTGAAAGACACTGACGTAAAAGCCGCAGGTGAGCACGCATATATTTTGGTGAAATTAGCTGAAGTATTAGGTATTGCTCAACAGTCGCCGGAGAGTTTCTTACAAGGTGAGCAAGATGAAGATGAAGTGGCGAAAATTGAAGCCTTGATCGAGCAGCGTAACACAGCACGTGCCAATAAAGATTGGGCTGCTGCTGATGAAGCGAGAGATGCATTAACTGCGCTGGGTGTTGTACTTGAAGACAGTGCTGGAAAAACGACTTGGCGCAAAGCGTAAGCACATCTTAATGAACACTTTAAAAGGAGCACTGAGTGCTCCTTTTTTGTTTGTAGCAATATGGCCAAGACGGCTGAAGTGATATGTTTCGTGAAGCTGTTCTATCCTGTTTGAGTACGATAACCATCAGTACTATTTGGTGTTTGAGTATGAGATTGCGCCATGTTTTAGTTACTTAAGCGCTTTCCTTTATATTAAATTTCATCGCTGTTCCTTAGTTAAGTTTTACTTCGTACCTAATCAATTCTAATTTTGTTACCAGAATGAGTTAATTGCTATATTTACTCAGAAATATTTTCTTGGTTTTTTCTTGAACAGTGGTATTTTGAAATACGGTGTTCTGGATGGAAGAGTGTGATGAAGGAAAAAATAATTGCTTTAACTTTTTTGGCCGCTACAGGTCATTGTAACGCAAAACCTAATAAACAGGTTGAACACTTAAATTCTTATGCTGTTTTACCAGCAGGCCATAATTTACCATTTTCAGAGGCTGTACGGGTAAATGATATGGTGTACTTATCCGGTCAAATTGGCATTCAACCCGGCACAACACAGCTGGTGAAGGGGGGGATTACAGGTGAAAGTAAGCAAACCATGGAAAATATTCAAGCAAGCTTGGAAGCACATGGATTATCGATGCAGAATATTGTGAAGTGTACGATTATGCTTGCTGATATAAATGAGTGGCCTAAATTCAATGCGGTATATACTAAGTACTTTTCAAAGCCCTATCCTGCGAGAAGTGCTTTTGCAACCAACGGTTTAGCATTAGGAGCTCGGGTTGAAGTAGAGTGTATGGCGGCAATATCGAGGTAATTACGGCAAGTATTAAATGTTCAGCTTGTTTCTCATTTAGTTTATCTGTTTAACGCTTTGTTAATCTCAGAGTGCATGCTATTTTTGCGTCTTGAGCAATAAATAAGGAGTTGAAGATAATGAAATTTGCTGTTGGTATTAGTGTGTTAGTACTGCTTTTAAATGGGTGCAAGGTTAATGAAGGGGAATCATTTGATAGGGATGCAACCCCTGAAGAACGTACAGAATACCAAGGTGTTGAAGGTGTTGTGCAGTCACAAAAAGATAAAGTATACCTCATGGATAAAGCGCTAACAGACAAGTGTAAAAATGCCAAAGTCGATCATGCTGTTGCTATTACAAATAACGATATAAAAGCACAAGAAGAGCAATTAAAAATTATTAAGTCTACGTGTAGATAAGTCAGGCCTTAGGCGCTAAATGTGATAGGCCAAGGTGTTTACTACCCCCAACTTGGCGCGTTGCTTGCTTTACTCTTGTGGCAGAGGAGCGTATTTGCCATAGTTTAAGGAGAAGATAATGTTATTACACAAAAGCGCCTTAATGCCCATTACCGAATTTGCGCCAACAAAAGGTTCCAAATCAAAAGAGAGCGAGTCACAGGCGTTTGCTAAAGAAATGCGCCACAGTGCAGACTCGGAGTTATCTCAGTCATTCAAGCAAAAAGATCTTTCAGTTTCTCGTTTAAATAACAGCTTCTTAGCAAAGGCCCGCCAATCAATGATGTTTAATCGACTTGGTGTGAATGAAGCAAAGGTCAAAGAAATAGAATCAAAAATGCAAGAATTACTGGCTAGACTAGAGTCTGGTGAAATTGATCAAAAAGAATTTGAAAAGCAAATGTCCGCTTTGCAAGAGATGTTAGCGAAAGAGTATAGACGAGGAGGGGATGAAGAAGATGAAGGAGTGAAAGTGGAGCACCCTTAAAATTGAGTGCTCCAATACATTAGCTGTGATAGTTTTCGCACGCTTCCAACGTATTTTCAATCAGGCTCGCCACAGTCATTGGACCGACACCGCCTGGTACTGGTGTAATAAAGCTGGCTTTTTGCTCTGCAACATCGTATTGCACGTCACCAACAAGTTTTCCTGATTCTAAGCGGTTAATACCTACATCAATAACAATTGCACCTTCTTTTACCCACTCACCAGGAATGAATTCAGGTTTGCCTACCGCAACAACAAGTAAATCGGCGCGGCGAACATGTGACTCAAGATCTTGTGTAAACTTATGACAAACCGTTGTGGTACAGCCTGCAAGCAGTAGCTCTAAGGACATAGGTCTGCCAACAATATTTGAGGCACCAACAACAACGGCATGCATGCCTTTGTAACGAACACCGGTTGAGTCTAATAAAGTAATAATGCCTTTTGGCGTACAAGGTCTCAGTGCAGGCATTCTTTGTGCAAGTCTTCCCACATTATAAGGATGAAAGCCATCGACGTCTTTATGAGGGTGAATACGTTCAAGGATTTTCTCTGCATCAAGCCCTTCAGGTAAAGGAAGTTGCACTAAAATACCATCAACTTCTGGGTCTGCATTAAGATTATCTACTAAATCAAGTAACTGTATTTCGCTTGCATCGCTTGGCAAGTCGTATGATTTAGAAACAAAGCCGACTTCTTCACATGCCTTGCGCTTTGAGCCAACATATACTTGGCTAGCAGGGTCTTGTCCGACAAGTACTACTGCTAATCCTGGTGCTCTGAGTCCTTGTGATACGCGCTGTTCAACACGTGTTGCGACTGTGCTGCGAACCTGTTTCGCAATTGCTTTGCCATCAATGATGTTTGCCGTCATGGGTGACCTTTATATATAGGGGTTATTAACTTGAACGATTATAGAGCCTAAATGGAGTTACTCTAGTAATAATATGCACAGTGGCTGCTGTAATTAGCAACGATAGCGTTGCTTTTATTTGGCTGGCCTACTGTATTGTCTATATTTTCGCAAACTTGAGCTAATTAGCCAAGCAAGATTGCGTGAATATATGCGTGCATTAATATAAGTCATGGTCAGTGTTGAGTGTTTTTTGTCTTTTTTAGCTGCTTTTTAGTCCTTTTGTGTCAAAAATAGGCAGTTGAACGAATTTATAAAAAAAATGTTTGACCTCAACAACTCAAAACCCTATTATGCACCCCGTTGCCAACGAGGGGTGTTAAACAAAAACATTCTAAGTAAGTAACAAAATCGGCGATTAGCGCAGCTTGGTAGCGCACTTGGTTTGGGTCCAAGGGGTCGCAGGTTCAAATCCTGCATCGCCGACCACTTTCTTAATTTAGAAAGTGAGTGGATAGCACACAAGTGTTGTTTGTGTTGCGCCCGTAGCTCAGCTGGATAGAGCAACGGCCTTCTAAGCCGTGGGTCGAAGGTTCGAATCCTTCCGGGTGCGCCATTTAAGCAAAGTCCACAAGTATGTAGTGGCGGCTGTAGCTCAGTTGGTAGAGCCCTGGATTGTGATTCCGGTTGTCGTGGGTTCGAGCCCCATCAGTCGCCCCATCTACACACTCATAAAATATTTCGGCGATTAGCGCAGCTTGGTAGCGCACTTGGTTTGGGTCCAAGGGGTCGCAGGTTCAAATCCTGCATCGCCGACCACTTTTCTGAATACATAACATATTTTATCGGCGATTAGCGCAGCTTGGTAGCGCACTTGGTTTGGGTCCAAGGGGTCGCAGGTTCAAATCCTGCATCGCCGACCATCTCCCTGCATTTTCTCTTATTTTTTTATTCATCTAATTCACTACTCTTTTTCATATTATTTATTTGTTCTGATTGCTCGACTCTCCCGTTTTATAGGTTATAATGCCGCGTCTAATGTTTAACATAGTGCCCTGTTGGGGCAGGCAGCAAGCTCGACATGTAATTGGTTGTGAATAAATGCAGTCTATGCACTGTTTTCCGATTACACCCTTATGTCGACTTGTTTGTGAAGGAAGGCGCGTTGCCGCCAAAAATGAAAATTGAGGTATATCATGCAAGTTTCTGTTGAGACGACTCAAGGCCTTGAGCGCCGTCTGACTATCACCGTTCCTGCAGAGAACGTTGAGACTGAAGTAAAAAAACGCTTACAACAACTGTCTAAAACACAGCGTATTGACGGTTTCCGTCCTGGTAAAGTACCAGTTTCTGTGATCAACAAGCGCTACGGTGCAGCAGTTCGTCAAGAAGTAGCTGGCGACCTTATGCAGCGTAACTACATTGAAGCAATTGTTTCTGAAAAAATTAACCCAGCAGGTGCACCGAGCTTTGCTCCAAAAGCACTTGAAGCTGGTAAAGATCTAGAGTTTGAAGCAACTTTTGAAGTTTACCCAGAAGTTGAAATTAAAGACCTAGATAAAGTAGCTGTTGAAAAGCCAGTTGTTGAAGTAACAGAAGATGATCTTGCGAACATGCTTGAGACACTTCGTAAGCAGCACGCAACTTGGACTGAAGTTGATGCCGCAGCAGGCGAAAATGATCGCGTAACTGTTGATTTCTTAGGTACTGTTGACGGTGAAGAGTTTGAAGGCGGTAAAGCTGAAGACTTCCCTCTAGAACTTGGTCAAGGTCGTATGATCCCAGGTTTTGAAGATGGCATCGTAGGCAAAAAAGCAGGCGAAGAAGTTGTTGCTGACGTAACTTTCCCTGAAGAATATCACGCTGAAAACCTAAAAGGTAAGCCAGCTCAATTCACTATCACTGTGAAGAAAGTAGAAGTTCAAGAACTTCCTGAGCTAAGCGATGAGTTTGCAACTAAGTTCGGTGTTGCTGAAGGTGGTGTTGACGCTCTTAAAGAAGAAGTTAAGAAGAATATGACGCGTGAACTTGACCAAGCAGTTAAAGCTCAGGTTAAAGATCAAGCGATCAAAGGTCTTCTAGACACAAATGAAGTTGAAGTGCCTAAAGCACTTATCGATCAAGAAATTGATGCACTTCGTCAGCAAGCTGCACAGCGTTTTGGCGGCGATGCTAAAAACATGCCTGAGCTTCCAGCTGAGCTTTTCCACGAGCAAGCTGTAACACGCGTTAAGACTGGCCTTCTTCTTGGTGAAGTGATCAAAGCAAACGACATCAAAGTGGATGATGCAAAAGTTGAGTCTCTAATTGAAACTGTTGCTTCTGCTTACGAAGATCCTTCAGAAGTAGTTAACTACTACAAAGAAAATGATCAATTAATGCAGCAAATGCGTAATGTTGCTATGGAAGAGCAAGCTGTTGAAGCTGTACTTTCAAGCGCAACGGTAACTGATGTTGAGAAATCTTTCGATGACATCATGAATCCACAGCAAGCTGCAGAGTAAGTTTCTTACCTCGTCTTTGAGGAAAGCATTGACTTACAGCTAAGCTAACGCTTAAATGGCTCGTAATGCTCTGTTAAATGCAGCGCTGCGAGCCTTTTTTGTTAATAGTGATTAATAATTTAAGGCATATTCAAGTTGTGAGGCTTGAATGACGCGGCAAGCCTGCCTCGCATATAAAGGAACCAATAATATGAATGACGGTATGATAGACCCTCTTAACGCCTTAGTGCCTATGGTTGTTGAACAAACAGCTAAAGGTGAGCGCTCGTACGATATTTACTCACGTCTTTTAAAAGAAAGAATTATTTTCTTAACAGGCCAAGTGGAAGATCATATGGCCAACTTAATTGTTGCTCAAATGCTATTCTTAGAATCAGAAAGTCCTGATAAAGACATTTTCTTATACATTAATTCTCCTGGTGGCTCAGTAACAGCTGGTATGTCTATTTACGACACAATGAACTTCATCAAGCCAGATGTCAGTACTGTTTGTGTCGGGCAAGCGGCAAGTATGGGGGCATTCCTATTGTCAGGCGGTGCTAAAGGTAAGCGCTATTGTCTGCCAAACTCTCGCGTAATGATCCATCAACCGTTAGGTGGTTTCCAAGGTCAGGCATCTGACTTTGAAATTCACGCCAAAGAAATCCTAACAATTAAAGAAAAATTAAATAGGTTAATGGCGGAACATACAGGACAGCCTTACGAGGTTGTTGCTAATGATACTGACCGTGATAATTTTATGAATGCGCAAGAAGCAGTCGATTACGGGTTAGTTGATGCGGTTCACACGAGCCGTTAAAAGTAAAAAGCTAAACAAAGGTGAAATTTTACACCTTGAAATAATTAAACTTGGATCTATATCTTAAAGATATCCAAGTTGACTTACTTTCGGTGTAAGACGCTACTTATGACCGAGTAGTGACACTTTGCTTTAGCTTAGTTATGCCAACTGAAAGTTTATTTGGTATAGTTAAAGCATATATTGTGTTATCCGTTTAGAGATAACTCACCAAATTTAAGAGGTAGTTGAATGTCAGACACTCCTACAGACGGCGACAAGAATAGCAAACTCTTGTACTGCTCATTTTGTGGTAAGAGTCAGCACGAAGTACGCAAATTAATAGCTGGTCCATCAGTGTATATTTGTGATGAATGCGTCGAACTGTGTAACGACATCATTAGAGAAGAGATCAAGGATATCGCGCCGCAGCATGATGCGTCTGATAAACTGCCGGTGCCTAAAGAGATCCGTAATCACTTAGATGACTATGTTATCGGTCAAGAACATGCAAAGAAAGTATTGTCTGTTGCAGTATACAACCATTATAAGCGTTTAAAGAATCAGGGTATCAAATCTGACGTAGAGCTTGGAAAAAGTAATATCCTGTTAATCGGACCAACAGGTAGTGGTAAAACATTACTTGCTGAAACATTGGCTCGATTATTAGATGTGCCGTTCACGATGGCGGACGCAACAACATTAACCGAAGCTGGATATGTTGGTGAAGACGTCGAAAACATTATTCAGAAGCTTTTACAAAAGTGTGATTATGATGTTGAAAAAGCGCAACGCGGTATCGTCTATATAGATGAAATTGATAAAATTTCACGTAAGTCTGACAACCCATCTATCACCAGAGATGTTTCAGGTGAAGGTGTGCAACAAGCGTTACTTAAGTTGATTGAAGGTACTGTTGCGTCGGTGCCTCCTCAAGGTGGTCGTAAGCATCCGCAGCAAGAGTTTTTACAAGTCGATACTTCTAAAATTCTATTTATATGTGGCGGTGCTTTTGCAGGCCTTGACAAGGTGATTGAGCAGCGCAGCCATACCAATACGGGAATTGGCTTTGGTGCAGAGGTTAAGAGCACAGACAGTGAACGCTCATTGAGCGAAACATTTAAAGATGTTGAGCCTGAGGATTTAGTTAAATACGGCTTAATTCCTGAGTTTATTGGTCGTCTACCTGTTGTGGCTACGTTGACTGAGCTTGATGAGGATGCACTGATACAGATCTTAAATGAACCAAAGAACGCGCTGACTAAACAGTATGGTGCATTATTTAAGATGGAAGGTGTTGAATTAGAGTTCCGCGAAGATGCTTTAAAAGCCATAGCGCATAAAGCGATGGAGCGTAAAACAGGTGCTCGAGGTCTTCGATCAATTGTTGAGGCGGTACTGTTAGAAACTATGTACGAGCTTCCGTCTGCTGAAGATGTAAGTAAAGTTGTTATTGACGAAACGGTAATTAAAGGGGAATCTGATCCCATTTTAATTTACGAAAATAGTAGTCAAGATAAAGCTGCATCTGAGTGATTAATCAGTTAAGTTAGAAAAGGAGCCTAGTGCTCCTTTTTTTGTCCAAGAGTTGAACTTTATAGAGGGCATCCCCATATACCTCTGTAATCTTAAAAATAAATGAAGTGCAAAGAGAACATAATGACGCTTGAGAGAACGGATCGAGTTGAAATTCCAGTGTTAGCACTGCGTGATGTTGTGGTATACCCTCATATGGTGATCCCACTATTCGTTGGCAGAGAGAAATCTATCAGATGTCTTGAAGCTGCAATGGAAAATGACAAGCAAATTTTTTTAGTGGCTCAAAAAGAAGCCTCCATCGATGATCCCAGTACTGATGACATTTATGATGTTGGTACAGTCGCTACAGTATTACAGCTACTGAAACTACCTGATGGCACGGTAAAAGTTTTAGTTGAAGGTACGCAAAGAGCTAAAATTGATGAGTTTTTGGTAACTGATGAATATTTCTTAGCAAATGCACAGTTTATTGCTTCAGAAAATATTGCTGAGCAAGAGCAAGATATATTTATTCGCAGTGCAGTAAGCCAGTTTGAAGGGTATGTAAAACTCAATAAAAAAATCCCACCTGAAGTTCTGACCTCTGTATCTGGTATCGATGAAACAGCACGATTAGCAGACACTATGGCTGCGCATATGCCTATTAAGGTACCGGAAAAACAAAAAGTACTTGAGCTATATAACGTGACCGAACGCCTTGAGTACTTAATGGCGCTGATGGAAGGTGAAATAGATTTACTCCAAGTTGAGAAAAAGATTCGCTCTCGTGTGAAAAAGCAAATGGAAAAATCACAGCGAGAGTATTACCTCAACGAGCAGATGAAAGCCATTCAAAAAGAGCTCGGCGAGTTAGACGATGTACCTGATGAATTTGAAACGCTGAAAAAGCGTATCAGTGAAGCTCAGATGCCAACAGAAGCGGAAGAAAAAGCTACTTCAGAATTGAATAAGCTAAAAATGATGTCTCCGATGTCTGCAGAAGCGACTGTGGTGCGTTCGTATATTGATACTTTGATCAATGTGCCTTGGAAAAAGCGCTCCAAAGTAAAGAAAGATTTAGCTAATGCGCAGAAGATCTTGGATTCTGACCATTACGGTCTTGATAAGGTTAAAGAGCGCATCATTGAGTATTTAGCGGTACAACAACGTACAAATAAGCTTAAAGGCCCTATTCTGTGCCTTGTTGGTCCTCCTGGAGTTGGTAAAACCAGTCTTGGTCAATCGATAGCACGTTCTACTGGCCGAAAATATGTTCGTATGGCGTTAGGTGGTGTTCGTGATGAAGCTGAAATTCGAGGTCATCGTCGTACGTATATTGGATCTATGCCAGGAAAACTCATTCAAAGTATGAGTAAAGTTGGGGTTAGAAATCCACTCTTCTTGCTTGATGAAATAGATAAGATGTCATCGGATATGCGTGGCGATCCTGCATCAGCTTTACTTGAAGTGTTAGATCCTGAACAAAATAGCAGTTTTGCTGATCATTACCTTGAAGTTGAATACGACTTATCTGATGTTATGTTTGTGGCAACATCAAATAGCTTTAACATCCCTGGTCCACTATTGGATCGAATGGAAGTAATTCGCTTGTCGGGTTATACCGAAGATGAAAAGCTTAATATTTCAAAGCAGCACCTAATTCCAAAGCAGATCAAGCGCAATGGCTTAAAAGAGGGTGAAATTGAAATTGAAGATAGTGCAATCATCAATACAATTCGATACTACACACGTGAAGCGGGTGTTCGTAATTTAGAGCGTGAAATGTCTAAATTATGTCGTAAAGCAGTAAAAGCGATTCTGTTAGATAAAGACCAGAAGAAGGTCGTTATCAATGCTGATAACTTAGAAAGCTTCCTAGGCGTTCAGCGTTTTGACTATGGCAAAGCGGAAGACGGAGACCGAGTTGGTCAGGTTACAGGCTTAGCATGGACTGAAGTTGGTGGTGATTTGTTAACGATTGAAAGCGCAGCTGTACCGGGTAAGGGCAAACTGTCTTATACAGGCTCACTGGGTGATGTGATGCAAGAGTCTATTCAAGCTGCAATGACCGTCGTGAGAAATCGTGCAGAAAAGCTACGTATTAACGAAGACTTTTACGAAAAGCGTGATATTCATGTGCACGTACCAGAGGGGGCTACTCCAAAAGATGGCCCAAGTGCTGGTATTGCCATGGTTACTGGGTTAGTTTCTAGCTTGACAGGAAACCCTGTACGAAGTGATGTAGCCATGACAGGTGAAATTACGCTGCGTGGAGAAGTACTCCCAATTGGTGGGTTAAAAGAAAAGTTGTTAGCTGCACACCGTGGTGGAATTAAGACTGTGGTCATTCCGAAGAAGAATGAACGCGACTTAAAAGAAATCCCAGATAATGTGCTAGCAGGGCTGGAAATTCACCCAGTTACCTGGATTGAAGACGTTTTATCTATCGCGCTTGCTCAACCTGTGGACAGTTTTTCTGTTGAAACGCAAAAAACTGCTGTGAAAGCTTAAAAAAGTCGATAAAAAGGGTTTTCAAATCCCGTTGGTGTGCTAAGTTAAGCACTGGATTTAGGCCTAGGACACGGGAAGCCCCGTAGTTTCTAGGCTGTAATACATTTAAGCAATAGAGAGTCGAAAGATTTCTCGTAGTTAACAACAAAAGTGATGTTAGTTTTAAAACACCATCGCTCTTGATAATAACAATGTAAGAGGATGATATTGTGAATAAATCTCAATTAATCGATCAAATCGCAGCTGACGCTGATATTTCTAAGGCCGCTGCTGGTCGTGCACTGGATTCATTCATTGAGTCAGTAACCGCTGCGCTTAAAGAGGGCGATTCAGTTGCTCTTGTAGGCTTTGGTACTTTTTCTGTTCGTGAACGCGCTGCACGTACAGGCCGTAACCCTCAAACGGGTGCTGCAATTGATATTGCTGCTGCTAACATCCCAGCTTTTAAAGCCGGTAAAGCTTTAAAAGACGCGGTTAACTAAGAACGAGCTTATTTTTTACAATCACACTATTGTTATGTAGATGTAATTGGACGCATAAGCTTCAAGATAAAAAGCGTATCTGGTAAGATACGCTTTTTTTACATGAGCTAACTGATGCAAAGTACCATGGTGCTTTGGCTTAGATAAGAGATAGAACAAATGCTTGAAAAGATTAGAGAGGGCTCACAAGGCCTTGCTGCCAAGATCGTTCTTGGTGCAGTTATCTTGTCTTTTGCGCTGGCAGGGATCGGTGGTTACCTAGGTCAAACCACAGAGCAACCAGTTGCAGAAGTCAATGGTGTTAAAATTTCGCAATTAGATTTTGCGAGAGCGTTCGAGAATGAGCGTGGTAGATTAGAGCAACAGTTTGGAGAGTATTTCGAACAAATCGCTTCTGATCCAACTTATATGGCGCAAATCCGAGAAGGGGTTGTAGAGCGTTTAGTGCAGCAAGAACTGCAAAATCAGCTTGCGCAAGAGTTAGGTCTTCGTGTTAGTGATGAGCAGATCAAGCAAGCAATTTTTGAAATGCCATACTTTCAAATTGGCGGTCAATTCAGTAATGACCGTTATTTACAACTAATTAGGCAAATGAATTTCCAGCCTGATGATTTTCGTGAATATTTACGTGAAGAAATGACTCGTAATCAGTTGGTCTCTGCGATTGCAGGTTCTGATTTTGCGCTTGATAGTGAAGTAAAGCAAACTCTCACCTTACAACAACAGACACGTAATGTTGATTACTTAGTACTAGATAAAGAAAAGCTAAAATCACAAGTGTCAGTAACTGAATCAGAAATTAAAGATTATTACGATTTAAACCAAGATCAGTTTATGTCACCTGAGCTTGTTGCATTGAATTATATTGAACTAAAAGCTTCTGATATTGAGCTTGTTGACCCTATAACAGATGAGCAAGTTAGAGCGTATTATGATGAAAACCAGGCCCAGTACCTAGAAGAAGAAAGACGTCGAGTCTCACATATTCTAATTGAAAGTATTGAAAATCCTGAGTCTGCTCAAGCAAAAGCACAAGAACTATACTCACAGTTGCAAGGTGGTGCTGATTTTGCGGAACTTGCTAAGACACATTCAGACGATGTGGCCAGTGGTGAATTAGGTGGCGATCTTGATTGGATCGAGCGCGACATGATGGATCCTGAATTTGAGGCGGCGGCATTTGCATTAACAAATGTTGGTGACTATTCAAGTGTGGTTGAATCGGAGTTTGGTTTCCATATTATTCAATTAACGGATCTACAGGCGCAGGAAGTTAAAGCGTTTGAAGAGTTAGCGTCTGAGCTTAGAGCCGAGCTTGAACAGAATGCAAAAATTGATGCATTTTATGGTAAACAAGAAGAAGTTCGTGAGCTAGCATTCGAAGTTGCAGATTCACTAGATGATGCAGCAACAGCTGCGAATGTTGATGTTAAAAACACTGAATTGGTGGCACGCAATTTACTTCCTGCACCGCTAAACTTACCAGCTGTTTCTCGTGTAATTTTTACGCCTGAATTGCTAGAAGATGGTGTGAACTCAGAGGTCATTGAAGTTGCGCCAGAGCATGTGGTTATAGTGAGAGTTGCTGAACATAAGCCTGCTGCAGTGAAGTCGTTAGAAGAAGTGACTGCTCAGATTACGACACGTTTAGAAAATGATAAGGCTTCTGAACTTGCTAAAGACAAAGCACAAGAGCTATTTGCTCAGCTTGAAGGTGGCAAAGCGCTAGGTGAGATAGCAACAGCTGAGGCATTGGAAGTTAAATCAGAGCCAGCTTTAGCACGCCAAAGCTATGCGGTGTCTCCAGCTCTGGTAAGTAAAGCATTTAAGATGCCACACCCAGGTGAAGGTCATGCTTCTAAGGCAATGGTAGAACTGAATAATGGCGATTCTGCGCTGTTGGTTGTGAAATCTGTCAACTTAGCAGAAGTGGCTGATGAACTTGAACCACAGCAAAAGCAAAGCATTACGAGAACACAGGTTAATAAAAATTACCTAGCGTTGCTAAATGCACTTGAAGATACAGCAGAGATCGTCAAACCAAGTACATTTGAAGTGGCAGAAGAGAATTAAGCTGCCCTATAAATCAAATAAAAAAGCCACCTTAAGGTGGCTTTTTTATTTCTTGATTCAACTTACACTGCGAGCAGCTTTTTCATTACCTTGGACTGTGGATGATTAAAAATGGTTTCGCAGCAACCGTATTCCACTGCTTCACCATTGTTTAGAACGAGTAGCCGGTCGCTCATATGCTTCACCAGACTCAGGTGATGTGTGATAAGCACATATGTCAAATCTGTTTCTTTTTGCAATTTCAAAAGTAAGTTGACTATTTGTGCGCGCACAGATGGATCAAGTGAAGAAAGTGCTTCATCTAATACAACGACTTTAGGGTCTAAAATGAGGGCCCTCGCTAGGGCTACCCGCTGTAGCTGGCCACCACTAAACATATGTGGGTAATAGTCGTAGTGCTCGGATAGCAATCCAACACGAGACAAAGTTAACTCAATTTTTTTATCCCGCTGTACTTCAGTGAGTTTAGTATTAAATCTAAGGCAGTCATCCAGCATTTCACCAATGGTGAGACCTGGATTGAGAGAGCGTGTTGGATCTTGGAATATAAGTCTAATGTGGTGACACTTTCGCCGAGATTGCTTATCGTCAACTATCATATCGCCATTTAATAAGATCTGACCAGAGTCGGCATCTTCAGCGCCAGCAAGCACTTTAGCTAAGGTACTTTTTCCTGAGCCCGTTTCCCCAATGACAGCCAACGTTTGGCCCGGTAAAACAGCAAATGAGATTTCTTTTAATACCTGCACGGTATCTCGTTTGAACAATCCAGAGCGGGTTTTAAACGTTTTACTGAGGGTTTGTACTTTTAACACGGGTTGCATTTTTTCTTCTCCCTATTTAATGGGAAGTGACATGCATAGGAATGGCCATGTGATTTAACTTGCACAGGGGTTGCAACACATTCTCTTTGCGCTTGGGGGCAGCGTGGGCCCAGTCTACAACCAATCGGCAAATGCTGTAATGGGGGGATGGTCCCCTTGAGTGCGTAAAATGGTGCTTTGTGGCCTAATCCATGAGCATAATCAGGCAATGATTTGACCAAGGCTTGAGTGTAGGGGTGAAAAGGGTCATTAAATACTTTTTTAGTTGGCCCAGCCTCTACCATCTGTCCACAGTACAGTACATGAATAGCATGCGACCATTGTGTTATCTCTTCCAATTCATGAGAAATCATTAAGATGGACATGTTTTTAAGTTGATTTAGACTTTTTAGCAACCTAAACACTTGAGCGCGTGTTGTGCTCTCAAGCGCAGTGGTAGGTTCGTCAGCAATCAATAACTGAGGGTTTCTCGCGATAGCCATTGCAATCATAACTTTTTGACAAACACCTTCGGAGAGCTCATGTGGATAGCTGCTAGAGATCTTCTCATCATTGCGTATGCCTACTTTGTGTAGAAGTGCTTTTACCTTAACCTTACGCTCTTTTTTACGACCAAAAAAACCGGCTTTAAAACACTCTTCTGGCAGAGACTCAGCGACTTGTTCGAATATTTTTGCGGTAGGATCTAGGCTCCTTCTTGGCTCTTGATAAATCATAGCCATATCTCGACCAACGATTTTACGTCGCTTCTCAGGGCTTAAACGCATTAAATCCACACCGCGCCAATGCATACGATCTGCGGTTACTCTCCAGCGTGTATTGAGGACTCCAACAATGGCTTTTGCTATTAAACTTTTTCCCGAGCCCGACTCTCCAACAAGCGCATGTACCTCACCCTCTTTAAGGCTCAAATTTACTTTATCGACAGCTCGGATTACACCGTCTTCAGTAGGGAGCTCAATCGTTAGGTTTTTAATATCGAGTAATTGCATCAGGTTGCCTTTCTAGCTTGCAGCGCTTTTCTCAGCCCATCACCAACAAGGTTAGTGGCTAAAACAGACAAAAACAATAATGCGCCAGGTAAGCCTACTGTCCAAGGAGCTAAATAAATTAGGCTAAGGTTTTCAGCCAGCATAGCACCCCACTCGGTCGTTGGTGGTTGAGCGCCTAATTTTAAAAAACCTAGAGCAGCAATATCCAAAATTGCGGTTGATAATGCCAAAGTAAATATCACCACTATATGCTCATAAATATTTGGAAAAACACCTCTGAATAGAATTTGAGCACGGCTTGCACCATCTAGCCTATAAGCACCTATATAATCTTTATTGAGCTCATCAACAACGAGGTTTCTTATTGAGTGAATATGCTGGGGCAAAAGGGCTAAGATGATCGCCCAAACAGTATTTAAAAGTCCCGGCCCAAGAATAGCGATAATTATGATGGCAAGAAGCAGAGAGGGGATTGCCAACGTAATATCAAGTAAGTGGTTTAATATACTTGATTTAAATCCTCGATTAATCCCAGCTAAAGTGCCTAATATAACGCCAAGTATAGTGGTGACCAATGCCGCGACAATAGACAGGCCAAAAGTATAAGTAGCGCCATTCATCAATCTGGAAAGAACATCTCTGCCAAGATCGTCTGTGCCTAAAATAAAATGAACGTCTCCATCGTCATGCCACGAGGGGGGAAGCAAAAGCGCATCACTATGTTGTTGATCTATACCATAAGGCGCTAGCAAAGGCGCTGTCATCGCCAATACCGTTAATCCAATGAACATCCATAAGCCAACCAAGGCAAGGTGATTTGCTTTAAATGTACGCCACAGTCGTGATAAAGGTGAGCGGTTTGACTCTTCACTGTATAAACTAAACTTTGCCATGGGACTGGTTCCTAGATACAGGGTCGAGTAAAGAGTGGGTTAAATCGGCCAACATATTGGCAAAAATAACAAACATAGATACGGCGAGCAAACCGCCTTGAATCGCCGGATAGTCACGTTGATAAATGCTGTCGATTAACCATCGTCCAATACCTGGCCAAGAAAAAATGACTTCAGTAACCATCGCAAGTGTGATTAGGGTACTAAATTGCAATCCAATTTGTTTTATAACTGGTAAAAGTGCGTTTCGCAGAGCATGGTCAAGAATAATTTGCCTGCGGTTAAGCCCCTTTGCTCTGGCTGTTTTTATATAGTTTTGTTCCAGCACATTAAGCATCGAATCTCTGGTAAAGCGTGTAAGCACTGTTGTTGGATACATGGCTAACACAATGGTGGGTAGAGCTAAGTGGTGTAGTGCATCAAGAAATGCTTGTCCACCATATGGAAAATCAAGTAACCAGATATCGAGCAAGATGAAGTTGGTAACAGCAGGTATTTCGTATAACAGGCCAATGCGTCCTGACATCGGAAACCAACCAAAACCAAGGCAAAAAACCATAATGAGCAGCAGTGCAAGCCAAAATACCGGAATTGAAAAGCCAAGTAAGGTAAGCGTACTAATAATTTTATCCGGCCACTTTTTATAGTAGGCGCTGGTAATGATCCCCGCGGGTATCCCCAATAAAACGGCAACGACTAATGCATAAAAGCATAGCTCAAGTGTTGCGGGCAGTAGCACAGCAATATGTGATGAGACGGTTTGACCAGAGGAAAGCGATAGCCCCCAATCCCCTTTGAATAAACGGCTCACAAACGCACCATATTGGATGACGACATTGTCATCGATTCGATACTTTTCTTCAAGAATTTGGGATTGGCTGAAGCTGGTGTTTAATTGGCCACTAAAATTAGTTAATAGATCTCCTGGAAATAGGTAGTTCAAACTAAATGTAAATGCGGTGAGCGCAAATAACATAAATAGCAGCAAGCTTAATCGTCTTAGTAGATAATCCAGCATTACTGTTCACCTTTTCTTACATTGGCCAGCGATACCCCGCCAAATGGTCTGAGTTCAGCTCCAGCTATATTTGCACTGCGAGCTTGAAAGCGAACACCATGTGCAATTGGTACAACAGGCAGCTCTTCCACAAGCATTTTTTGTGCTTGTTGGTAATAAAACTTACGCATTTTTAGTTCGTTAGTATCTAGCGCTTGCGTGAGTAGAAGGTCAAACTCTGGATTACACCAATTAGCTGGATTTTTACCTGTAAAGGTTGCTGTGCAACTGAGTAAAGGGCTAAAAAAGTTATCTGGATCAGGGGTATCAGCAGCCCAGCCAAGCAGTACACTATCATGTTCATGGCGGCCAATACGTTCAATAAAAGTGTTCCACTCGTATTCAACAATTCGCGTTCTTATGCCAATTTGTCTGAGGTCACTTTGAATGAGCTCAGCCATTTTTCGCGCATTGGGATTATAAATTCGCGAAACAGGCATAGCCCATAGTGTCATTTCGAAACCATCGGGGTAACCGGCCTCAGTTAAATATTGCTTGGCTTTTATGGGGTCATAATACGGCATAGCTTGTTTTGTAAATGCCCACGATGAAGGGGGCAGGATTGATTGCGCAGCAATACCGTTCCCATAAAATACTGCTTGCATGATTTTGTCAAAATCGATGCTGTGCGCAAGCGATTTCCTAACTAAGACATTGTCAAAAGGAGGCTTCTCTGTATTAAACGCCCAATAGCCAACATTTAAGTTAACAGCTTTGTCGACAATAATATCCTGCCTTTGTGATAAAGCTTCTAACTGGGTTGCACTCGGATGTGAAGTAATATCACATTCTTTGGTGAGCATTTTAGCAATTCGAGTCGTATTATTGGTCGTGATATCATATACCAATTGATCAACTGCGTAATTATGTTTCCAGTAGCCATGATGTTTGTGGAAACGGACTAAATTATCTCTCAAAAAGTGCTTATATTTATAAGGACCAGTGCCAATAGGTAAGGTGTCAAACAAGTGCTTTTTATCTTGAGACGCTCGAAACATAGCGTACTCTTCAGATAGGATCACCGCAAAATCAGTTGCAATATTAGATAACAAGCTACTTTCAGCGCTAAAAAGTTCAAACCTTACGGTGTAATCATCAATCTTAACTATTTTCCTGATCAATTGATCCATACCTACACTTTGAAAATATGGGTAGTTAGCATCTTGAACGAAGTGATAGGGGTTATAGACATCAAACAAGCGGCTGAAAGAAAAAATAACATCATCAGCATTCATTGTTCTACTCGGTGTAAAATAATCTGTGCTATGAAATTGAACGCCTTCTCTTAACTTGAATGTTATTTTTTTACCATCATCGCTAATTACCCACTGGGTAGCCAATTCGGGCTTAAATTCAGCAGTGACAGGATCAATACTGATCAAAGAGTTATATAACTGATTGGCGATTATATCGATGGTAGAGCCTGTTGTGGTGACCTGAGGATTAAAAGAGACTGGGTTTGCTTCTGCGCAATATACAATCCCTTTGGTTTTATTCGCTAATTTTGCTTGTGGTACTTCACCACATGCCGAAACAATTACGGCAGTAGTCATGGTGAATACCATATTTATATATCTTTGGCAGGTGTTATACAGGTCTGTCATTGTGGCGACCACAGCTAAGCCTCTTGTTGTGAGTCTAACAAATTGTATTTTTTCAAATATCCTCTGAGTTGATGATACGTCAATCCAAGATTTTGTGCAGTTTTCTTTTGATTAAATTGACTGAATTCGAGTGCTTTTTTAAGTAACTCAATCTCGTAGTTACTTGAGAGGGTTTTTAAATCACACGGGAAGCTTTGTGATGCAATAGGCGAAGATGTGCTTTCAGCAATGTCGAGTATCTCTTGTTCACTTATTTGCGGCTGTGATATTTGTGACTTTACCTCAGTTTTTTGTGCTTTTATTCTCTGCTGCGGTCGATAAGGGCTTTCAAAAGGGTCAAAGGTAATGTGATGCACTGCAAGGTGTTCGTTACCGTGGCGATATAAACTTCGCTCTATGACATTTTTCAGTTCACGAATATTGCCCGGCCAATCATACTCAAGGAGAGCCTCGGTGGCCTTGCGAGTAAAGCCGCTAAAGAGTGACCAGCCAAGATCCCTTGCCATATTAATTGCAAAGTGTTCGGCAAGTAGTAAGATGTCCTCTCGGCGTGCGCGTAGCGGTGGTAAGGTAATCACGTCGAATGCAAGCCTGTCTAGTAAGTCATGTCTGAATTCCCCATGCTCAGCAAGATTTGGTAAATCTTCATTGGTTGCACAGACTAGTCGAGTATCAACTTTGACGGTTTGTTTACCACCAACACGCTCAAATTCCCCATATTCAATTACACGCAGTAACTTTTCTTGCACCATTGCTGATGTGTTTGCTAGTTCATCTAAAAATAAAGTGCCCCCGTTGGCTCGTTCAAATCGACCTTCGTGACGTTTGCTAGCACCAGTAAAGGCGCCTGATTCATGACCGAACAATTCACTTTCAAGCAAGTTTTCATTTAATGCTGCACAATTGAGCTTTACGTAGTTCTGATCCCACCGCTCAGACAAAAAGTGTAATCGTGCGGCAATGAGCTCTTTACCTGTGCCACGTTCACCAATGATGAGCACGGGCTTTTCTAGCGGAGCAAGCTGAGAGACCTGATCTAATACAGCTAAAAAGCTATCTGATTGGCCGAGTAAATTATCCTGTTGACGGAATTGACTCATATTTGACTAACTCTTAGTTTTTTTGACTAACATATAGTTTATTTGAAAAAATGTAGGATAGAAAGCTTTTTGTTTATTTTGTAAGTTGTTGAAATTTATTGTTTATTTTTGCTTTTAAAGTTGGCAAGCTTATTGATACATATTTATCAGCAATATAATTCACAACCAATGAGGTAAAAGATTATGGGAATTTTTTCACGTTTTGCTGACATCGTAAATTCTAATATTAATGCAATCTTGGATAAAGCAGAAGATCCAGAAAAAATGGTCAAGCTGATCATTCAAGAAATGGAAGACACGTTGGTAGAAGTGCGTTCGACTTCTGCTAAGACACTGGCTGAGAAGAAAGAGTTGGAAAGACGTGTTGAGCAATTAAATGGTCAAGCTAATGACTGGCAGGAAAAAGCTGAATTGGCACTGACAAAAGAGCGAGAAGATCTTGCAAGAGCGGCGTTACTTGAAAAACAAAAAGCGTCGGATGCAGCGCAGAGCGTTGCTGAAGAATTAAGCCACGTAGAGTCGCATATTGAGAAGTTACAGCAAGAAGTGACGACACTGCAAGAGAAACTAGCAGATGCAAAAGCACGTCAACAAGCGATTGTTCTTCGTCAACGCTCAGCTGAATCTCGTTTAGATGTGAAAAAAGCATTAGACGGCACTAAAGTAGAAGATGCATTGAACCGCTTCGAGCGCTATGAAAATAAGATTGATGGTTTAGAAGCACAGGTCGAGTCATACGATTTAGGTAAGAAGTCTCTAGCAGATGAAATTGCTGACCTGCAAAAGAATGAAAAAGTTGATGATGAGCTTGAAGCTTTAAAGAAAAAGCTCGCAAATAAATGAACGTAATGGCACCTGCTGTTACAGTAGGTGCCACACAAGAAAAATACGCTGCCAAGACTAAATAAACAGGAGAAGGTTATGTTTGACGCAGAGATACTGGTTGCCCCAATTATTATTTTTATGATCGTGGTAGCGCCGCTGTGGCTCATTCTTCATTACAAAAGTAAAAAACAGGTGAGTCAAGGATTAAGCGAACACGAACATCGCCAGCTTATTGAGTTGGCAAATAAAGCAGAAAAGATGGCTGAGCGCGTTGAAACATTGGAGGCGCTGTTAGATCAAGAATCACCAGACTGGAGGCGTAAAGTATGAGCCACAAACGTAGAGAGCTGTATCGCGATCCAAAGCGAGGCAAGTTAGCGGGTGTATGTGCAGGTTTGAGTGATTATTTTAACATGGAACTCTGGCTGGTACGCATTCTGTTCGTCACGGCGGTTTTATTATCAGGCGGTCCTCTATTTGTCGTTATTTATATTGCCTGTTGGTTTATTTTAGACCGTAAGGCACCTGAGCTAGAAAATACGACCAATAGTCATGATACTGATCCTGTTTCAGTAAAATTTAAAGTATGGCAAAAAGGTGAGCCACCTCGCCAAGCCCTGTTTGATTTAAAGGATAGGTTGGGTAAATTGGACAGTCGTATTCAGTCGATGGAGCAGTATGTTACGTCTCCTGAATTTACGGTTAAAAGGGAAATAAATAAATTGTAATGGTTCGTGGCGAATATTCGCCACGCCACTTAAAAATAGGGATTTGCAATCAATATGAGCGTGAAACGTGTTACTCATAAAGCACTTGAAAAGTTACAAAGTAAAGCGCAGAAAACATTACAGCGCTCGTTAGATCAACATGTTAAATTAGCGGTTACAGGGTTTAGTGGTAGTGGTAAAACCGCGTTTATAACCGCTTTAGTCAAACACCTAACAACCCAGGCAAGCAGTCAAAATCTTCCATTTTTTGATGTCATCAGAGAGCAGCGCCTTATTGCTTGTAAACAAATACCACAAAAAGCGCTTGATATTCCTACTTTTGATTATGCGACAGCATCCGCCCATTTAATGCAGACACCACCTAGTTGGCCACCCTCAACCGAGCGAATTAACACACTGACGTTAGCATTAAAGTTTCAAAGTCGCAGTGGTCTGCGCCGACATATTTCAAACGATCATACCCTACATTTAGAGCTAATTGACTATCCCGGTGAGTGGTTGATGGATCTACCGCTATTGAATATGACCTATGAGCAATGGAGCAAGGCACAACTGGATATATTATCCAATGGTGCCTATGACACACATTGTGCGGCGTTTTTATCCGCGCTGAATCAGTTTGATGCTGGCGCTGCGATTAATATGGCTGAATTGGACGAATTAGCAGCGCTTTATCAAAGTACCCTTATAAATCTTAAGAAACATACAAAGGTGTCTCAGCTGCAACCCGGCAGAATGTTGATCCCTGGTGACTTAGCTGGCGCGCCGATTATTCAGTTTTTTCCTTTATTGACGCATAGTCAGTATTGTGAAGAGAGCCAATACAGACAATTAGAAAGCCGCTTTGAAGCTTATAAAAAGCAGGTGATCATGCCATTTTATAAAGAACATTTTTGTGCATTTGATCGACAGTTAGTACTTGTTGATATTTTGGGAGCACTCAATGATGGCCCTGCGACGCTCGCGCAGACCAAGCAAGCATTAAAAGATACTGTAGGCATGTTCCAGCATGGTAAAAGTGGCCTATTACAACGATTGTTTAAACCTAAGATAGATAAAGTATTATTTGCGGTCAATAAGTGTGACGCTGTTGCATTACCAGAACAAGATAACCTGACACGCCTGTTACATGAACTTTTATGTGAGCAAGAAAATGAGCTCAAATTTTCGGGCGTGACAGTGGATACGATGACCATTTCATCGGTTAAAAGTTGTCAATCTAAACAAGTTAATGAATCGGGAAAGACGTTACATTGTGTGTATGGTCGACCTTTGAGTGAGCCTGAATATATAACCTATTTACCACCAGAGCCACCAGAACATGTGCTTTCAGCTTCTCAATGGCCGCAAGAAGGCTTTAATTTTCTGTCTTTTTATCCACTGCCAGCTTATCAAGGGCAGCTTGAACATATTCGCCTAGATCACACTTTACAGTTTTTGATTGGAGATAAGCTTACATGATGGACTCTCAAAAAAGATTTGCAGGCAGGCGCATAGAAACGGAGCAGCCAGAGGAGCACCTGTCGACAAACCCAAGAATAGGTGAGCGTATTGAATGTGATGCTATGCCTGTGAGCACAGAGCAAGTGTTTGAGCCTTTCTCAGATGATGAGTCTATTGAACATAGTTTAGAGCCAAAAAAATCAAAATTAGGTTGGCGCCATGGATTAGTGTTTAGCTTGGCGATTTTAATACCAGTAGAGCTGACATTGACTGTTTATAATGCATTACAGCAAAGCGTTATTCTTGCTAGTTTGTACTTACTATTATTGGTGTCATTCATTGGTTGGAGTAGCAAGTTTTTGCTGAGAGAAGCTAAGGCTTTGCGTACACTGAAACAATTAGAGCAACGCCGAGAGCAAGCTTTGAGATTGTTAAATAGTAATCAAATTGGTGAAGCTCAGTCTTGGCTGAAGCCAGTGCTAGCGAAATTGCCTAAAAGCGAGGTTACGACGTTTCAACAAAGCTTGAAGAGCCATTACACAGATCAGGAAGTACTGCAATTGTATGAAGTGACAGTCTTGCAAGCGCAAGATGAACAAGCGAGAAAAATGATCGCTGACTATGCAACGACATCTGCGCTGATGGTGGCACTCAGTCCAATGGCTATTACAGATATGCTCGCAGTACTTTGGCGTGGCGTGAGTTTGATTGAAAAGTTGAGTCTGCATTATGGGATCACATTAGGTTATCGTAGTCGTGTAAAATTATATAAATTGCTTGCTAAGCAAATTGTTTTTGTGGGGGCATCTGAGCTGCTCAGTGATCTTGCCGCGACAAGTTTAGGTGCGGAACTGCTTGGCAAATTGTCAGCCAGATCGGCTCAAGGACTGAGTGCGGGTGTTTTTACTGCCAGATTAGGCTACAAAGCAATGACTTTATGCAGGCCAATTCCACGATTGAAAAATAAAACAAACTTCTTATCTGATTTTGCGAAAAAGCTGACAAATCAACTGATAAAGCAAAACTAATTTAGCTGGTAGACGGAGGCGGTTGCGGTTTAAGTGACAACATATGTGTACAGCCTACGCAGATTAATTTTTCTCACTTAGACTTCTGAACTTCCAGCATGCTTGTACATTTATCCATCATGGAATATCTAATTACATAAGATATAAACATTTTGAATAATAACAACAGGCAAGCAATGAAGAAGTTACATGACCATACCAACTGTATACACGGTCCACACCACGCAAATGACCCACATGGTGCATTAACAGCACCTTTGTACCAAACCTCGACATTTAAATTTGAAAGCGCAGCGCAGGGAGCTGCACGATTTGCAGGAGAAGAAGCGGGTTATATTTATACGCGTTTGGGTAACCCTACCACACGAGAATTAGAAGAAAAGCTCGCACAATTAGAAGAAATGGAAGATGCAGCGGCAACTGCCACCGGCATGGGGGCTGTATCTGCATCGGTACTCAGTTTTTTAGAGCACGGTGATCATTTAATTGCATCGAGTGCGTTGTATGGGTGTAGCTTTGCTTTATTTGCACACATGCTACCTAAATTTGGTATTGAGGTCAGTTTTGTTGATATGACAGATGAAGCAGCGCTCGCAAATGCCATTCAGCCAAATAGTAAAATGTTATTTGCAGAAACGCCGATAAATCCAAATATGACAGTATTGGATTTAGCCATGCTGGGTCAATTTGCAAAAAAGCACAACTTAATCAGTGTGGTTGATAACACATTTATGACCCCTTTGCTGCAAAAGCCAAAACGTTATGGCATTGATATTGTGATCCACAGTGCGACTAAATACTTAAATGGCCATGGTGATGTAGTGGCAGGGATCGTTTGCGGTAGCAAAGAGCACATTGAAACGATTAAGCTCACAGTATTGAAAGACATTGGAGCGACGATAAGCCCGCATGATGCTTGGTTGATCAATCGTGGTTTAAAGACGTTACATGTTCGAGTAGAGCGCCACTGTAAAAGTGCCCAAAAAGTTGCAGAGTTCTTAGAAAGCCACTCGAAAGTAGAGAAAGTCTATTACCCAGGATTGGCATCTCATCCTGGACACAAATATTTAGGTGAGCAAATGAAAGGTGCAGGAGGTGTCATTGCCTTTGAAATTAAAGGAACACTGGCTGATGGTGAAGCATTTATTAATGCCACTTCACTGTGTACTTTGGCTGTTAGCCTTGGTGATCCTGAAACGTTAATACAGCACCCTGCATCGATGACGCATTCACCTTATACACAAGAAGAGCGCTTAGCTGCCGGGATCTCTGACGGGCTCATTCGTATCTCTGTTGGTCTTGAAGCGGTGGACGACATCATCTTGGACCTAAAAAGTGCATTTGACTGTATATTATTGTTTACACGAAAACCCTCGGTTAGGCCTTTTAAATAAGGGGTGTATTATTTTGTGTTCAAAAGTGTAAGTAATTATTTACGATTTTATAGTTCTTTAGGTGGGCCATTTTAGGCCTGCCTATTAATATTTTGCTCACTTTTTCATAGTATCGAAATAACAGGTTTGAACGCTCCACCGCAAGAAGTGGAGATCGAAATACAGAAGGTTACTATGGCTAAATCTAGTAAATACACTTCCAAGCAGCCAAATGAGCAAGGCGTCATTGAGTGGAGTGAAGAAGAAAATAAAATTTGGTCTGAGCTAGTTGCAAGACAGCTTAAATGCATTGAAGGCAAAGCATGTGATGAATATATGGAAGGTCTGAAGAAGATCAACCTACCACATGACCGTATTCCTCAACTACACGAAATTAATGCTGTACTTGAAAGAGAAACTGGTTGGCAAGTAGCACCAGTACCTGCACTGATTGATTTTGATGAATTCTTTAGATTGCTGGCCAATAAACAATTTCCAGTAGCCACGTTTATTCGATCTCGTGAAGAATTTGACTACCTTCAAGAGCCTGATATTTTCCATGAAATATTTGGTCACTGTGCCATGTTAACAAACCCTGCGTTTGCTGAGTTTACGCACAAATATGGCCAGCTGGGCTACGCAGCAGAGAAAAAAGATCGCGTTTATCTTGCTCGTTTGTATTGGTTTACAGTTGAGTTTGGTTTGATGCAAACTGACAATGGTCTTCGTATCTACGGCGGCGGTATTTTATCAAGCCCAGGCGAAACTCAATATGTGTATTCAGATACACCTGAGATCAATAAACTTGAAGTTTTAGATGTACTACGTACACCATATCGTATTGATATCATGCAGCCTTTGTACTACACCATTAATTCGATAGATGATCTGTTTGATATTTCACAAATGGACATCATGGCATTAGTAGAAAAAGCAAAAGAGTTAGGGCTGTTTGAGCCAAAATTTCCACCTAAAAACAAATTAGCAAGTTAAGGAACCACCCATGTCTGATTTAAGTGCACAAAAATGTGAAGCGTGTCGTGCGGATGCGCCAAAAGTGTCAGATGAAGAGTTAGCAGTATTAATTAAGCAGATCCCTGATTGGGTACCAGAAGTACGTGACGGTATCATGCAATTAGAAAGAGTTTATAAGTTCAAGAACTTCAAACAAGCACTTGAGTTTACAAATAAGGTGGGTGATATGGCTGAAGAAGAAGGTCACCATCCAGGTTTGTTAACTGAGTGGGGTAAAGTGACAGTGACTTGGTGGAGCCATTCAATTAAGGGCCTGCACAAGAATGACTTTATCTGTGCATCAAAAACTGACGAAGTTTTCGCTGCACTATAAGATTTTATTTCGGAATGTTAAGGGCGCCATGTGCGCCTTTTTTATTGTCAGTAAGAAATTAACGGTGCTAATTTCTTACTGTGTGATGGATCATAAGCTAGATGTGGCCGTGATTTCTGCATCGCTATTAAGGTTAGTGAGTTCATCAATGAGATCTAAAACCTCGGGTTCAACATAGTCGAAACCCTTATCTTGTTTCAAGGCAGTCTCAATGGTCTCTGCTAAGGCTTTTAACTTGGGCACACCCGTATAGCAACATGCGCCGTGAAATTTGTGAATTACTTTTAATAATAGTTCAGGATCTTCTTGTTCACTGGCTTCATTGAGGTGCTCTATGGTTTCAGGCACACTCTGTAATAACATATTGAGCATTTCGAGTGCTAAATGAGGTTTATTACCAGAGCGCTGTAAAGCCAGGCTCCAATCTAACAAGTGACTTTCAAAAGGCGCTACACTACTGACCATCTGTTCTTCTTTTTGTGCTCGCTCGACCGGCGAGGTTGCACTGTGATCACAGATGATTTGTTTGAGCATATCTTCATCAATGGGTTTGGTCATATATCCGCTAAACCCATCTTTGACCAACTGTTCCTTTTCTCCTGTGAGTGCATGAGCAGTGACAGCAATAATGGGGGTATCATCATTCATAGATGACTCTTTGATACTTTTACAGGCTGTTATCCCGTCCATGATTGGCATCTGGATATCCATAAATATCAAATCATATTTATGTGTTTTACAAAGCCCAACGGCCTGCGCACCGTTGTGGGCAGTTTCAATGGTCTCAACTTGCTCTTCTAGCAGGGTATAGAGCAACTTTAAGTTAGCGTCATTGTCGTCTGCAATGAGTACTTTAAGCGGCAAGTGGGTGGCGCTGTCTGTTTCGATGGAAAGATCTGGGTGGTCCAAACGATAAGGGGCGGCAAGCATTTCACACAGTTTTCTATGATGAAGTGGTTTACTAATACAAGCATCAGCCCCGCTGCCAATCAAAGATTCTCGCATGTTGTGGGAGATGGTGTTCACCATCAGGTATAAATAATCCGCTTTTTCTCTCGCTTGGCTAATATAGCCTTTGACTGTTTGCATATCATCAACGGTTGCCATATTACCTACAAGGCAAATGTCGTAACTAAACTCTTGTGCTAATGCGTTATAAAAGGCTTCGTCACTGTCACATACAGTTACCTGCATATGCCAGGTTTCAATTTGTGCAATGACTGCATTACGTGTGTGTTCTTGAGGCTCAAAATATAACACACGCTTGTTTTCGAGTGGCTTGCACGGTAAATCATCATTAAAGAGTCGATTTGGCAAGTTAAAGATGGCATTAAATGTAAAACAAGAGCCGCTGCCAAGTGCAGAGTTTAAAGTGATCCTGCCTTGCATGACTTCAACAATATGTTTAGTGATGATAAGACCCAGGCCTGTTCCTCCAAACTTGCGTGTGATACTGGTATCGGCTTGTGCAAAAGGGGTAAACAGCGTGTCTTGCTTTTCTTGCGCTATCCCCAAACCGGTGTCGCTGACAGAGACTAATAATGAGGTCTGAGAGTCACCTTTTAAGCGGTGGCTGATATCTACTTTAACCGAGCCTTTTTCAGTAAATTTAATTGCATTACTAATTAAGTTAATCAGTACTTGTTTGAAGCGTGTTGGATCTCCGACTAGGTTGTCAGGTACCTGCCGGTTGATAGCAATGGATAATTCTAGTTGTTTTTCATATGCGCTAGGTGCAAGCAAAGTCATCACTTCATTGACGGCATCTCGTAGTTGAAACTGTATGTTTTCCAGCTCCATTGCGCCCGCTTCTAACTTTGAGAAATCAAGAATGTCACTGATGATCGTAAGTAAGCTGTTTGCTGAAAGCTCTATGGTATCTAAGTAATCTTTTTGGTGCTTATTCAAAGGAGTCTTGTACAGTTGCCGAGTAAACCCAATAACCCCGTTGAGTGGCGTTCTAAGTTCGTGACTCATTTTAGCTAAGAAATCAGATTTAACACGGTTGGCGACTTGTGCCTCTTTTTTTGCAATATTTAACTGAATATTCTGCGTTTCATACTGCTCTAAGGTTTCTCGGTAGTCGCTGGTGGCTTGGTCGATGTGTTTTTGCATTTCATCTCTTTGCCCGACCATTTTTTCACTGATGGTGATTAAGCCTTGACGCATCATGTCAAACTCGCCTTGCATTTGCTCATTGACGCCAATGTCGGTTTTACCTTCGATGAGCTTGTCTGTAGCCAGCTGCAATTGAGAGAGGGGAGTAGAAAAGGTTCGGCTTAGGCGGGTTGAGAGAAAGATACTTAAAAACAATGCGGCAAGAATGATAGTGCCACTTAACAGCAGAGCCTTTTGCTGGCCAATGATGGCTTGGTCTTGACTGATCTCTACCATTAACACGGCAATTGTTTGTGCATGGGCATCCGTCCATGTTTCACCAATTCCATAATGTTTAACAGGTGCGAATATAATATAGTTATTGCGCAGCTTCTGCGCTTCAGTAGCATGCAACGCAGCTACGTTTCCGCGGTAATGTAAATCGTTAAATTCACTATGGTAATTACTCGTCATGATGAGCTGATTATGCAAATCAAAAACTGCAATACTGTTGACCAAAGCGGCATGTTGATTATGGGCTTTGGTAATAATGCTATGTAGTTTGGCTTTATCTTTAGAATCGAGAGGTTGCTCAACAGTCATGGCCAGTGAGTTAGCAATACTGGTGCCTTGCTGTTTGAGGATTTGTTCAAGCTCTACGTAGCGATTTATAGTAAAATAGCCCCCAAGTATTAAACCGATTAACACCGTCGGGATCAGGGTAAGCAATAAAACGCTATCGCGTAAGCTTAATTTAGACATATTGAGCGATATAAAACTTTGATAATTATGAACTCTAGAGTAGCGAGTTCATAGGTGTTTAGCAATGTATAAGGGGCGGTACATGGCACAAATTTTCCGTGCTAAAAAAACATCTGGTAAAGGTGAGGTGATGGAAGTGGGTATTGACTCACTCGATCATCAAGGGCGAGGTGTAGCAAAATACAAAGGTAAAGTTGGCTTTATTGAAGGCGCTTTACCTGGTGAGCGAGTCAAAGTCAGGGTATCTCAACAAAAAGCGAAACTTTTTGAGGGGACGGTTGATAAAGTGATCACGGCAAGTGAGCAGCGCGTTGATGCATTTTGCCCTCATTATCAGCAATGTGGCGGCTGTTCATTGCAACATTTAGACAAACCAGCGCAGCTTGGGCATAAGCAATTAGCGGTGGAAAAGTTGTTTTCTAAGTTCTCAGGTACTGATGCACTGCCATGGGCCAGCCCAATTGAAAGTGACGGGAGGCATTATCGTCGAGCTGCTCGCATTGCGACCTATTTTGATAAAAAAGAGAAAGTACTCAAGCTTGGCTTTCGAGCTGCAAAATCAAAGAAATTGGTCGATGTAGTTGATTGTGGCGTATTGACTCAAGTGTATCAATCGGTTTTTGTTGATCTCAGAGAGATATTAAATAGTGATTCACAGCTAAGAAGTGTTAGCCATATTCAATTATGTGAAGCTGATAACGCCCCGTACATTCTTTTGCGTCATACCAAAGCGATTGACGATACAATTAAACAAGGTGTACATACTCAGTTTGAGCAACGAGGGTGGCGAACTGTTTGGGATGATGGTAATGCGGATCCATATTATTCCGTGTTACCTGAATATCAAGTTAATGGTACTGAGTTTCAGTTTAGGCTGAATAACTTTATTCAAGTGAATGCTGCAGTTAACTCAGCCATGTTAGATCAAGCTTTGAGTTGGCTTGAGTTAACAGGGCAGGAAAAGGTCCTTGATCTGTTTTGTGGCATTGGTAATTTTTCATTATTGTTCGCAAAACAAGCTAAGCAAGTAATTGGTGTCGAGGGAGTGGCTTCTTCGGTTGCAATGGCGACGCAAAATGCGCACACTAACGAAATCGACAATGCACAGTTTTTCCAGTTTGATTTGACGCAAGAAATGGCTTCTGCACAGTGGTTTAGTCAAGAGCTAGACACTTTGGTATTAGACCCTTCTCGCACAGGCGCATACGACGTTTTAAAGCAATTGCCATTGGGGCAATTTAATCAAGTGCTCTATGTGTCATGCGATCCCGTTACTTTGGCTCGAGATAGCGCGTTAATTTTGCAGGCTGGATTTACTGTAAGCAAGGTTGCACTGATGGATATGTTCCCACACACCGGACATATTGAAACAATGGCGTTGTTCCAAAGGAGGTAGTCAATAATGGTAGCGACTCGCCAATCTCACCATACCACTTTGCCAGCAGATTTTGACGCGAGATTAGCGTTATTAAAGTTGTCAGAGGATAAAACCGATCGACTCAGTGAGGCATACGCTTTGTGCCCCGCAGAAACCAATGAAGATCTGTTAGAAAAAGCCATCGAGATGGTTGAGATCTTGGCTGAGCTGAATTTTGACTCAGAATCCCTCGCGGGGGCATTTTTAACCCCTTATTTTATTGCGCAGCAACTTGATATTGAAGCGGTTGAAAAAGCGCTTGGTGAAAACATCGCCCTGTTGCTCAAGGGCGTTGAGCAAATGGCGTCAATCAGTACCTTAGCTCATCAGAGCAAGGGCAATGTCCAAATTGATAAAATTCGTCGTATGCTATTGGCGATGGTAGAAGATGTACGCGCCGTGGTTATTAAGCTTGCGGAGCAAATTTGCTACCTCAGAAGTGTGAAAGATGCCTCTGAAGAAGAGCGTGTGGTTGCTGCAAAGACAACGGCTAATATTTTTGCCCCGCTTGCTAATCGTTTGGGGATTGGGCAATTAAAATGGGAGCTTGAAGATCTCTCGTTTCGTTATCTGCACCCAGATAGCTATAAAACCATTGCCAAAAAGCTTGCTGATAAACGCCTTGCAAGAGAAGCGTACATGAGCGACATGGTCTCAGCTGTGCAGCAAAAGTTGGCTGATGCTAATGTAAAAGCTGAGGTGTATGGTCGCCCAAAACACATCTTTAGTATTTATAAAAAGATGTCGCAAAAAAATTATGAGTTTGAGCAGTTATTTGATATCCGAGCTATGCGTATTGTGGTTGACCAATTGCAAGATTGTTACGCGGCACTCGGTATTGTGCATACCAACTGGCGCCATTTGAATAAAGAGTTCGATGATTATGTCGCAACGCCTAAACCCAATGGCTATCAGTCTATCCATACTGTTGTATTTGGGCCCGAAGGCAAGACAGTCGAAATCCAGATCCGTACTCATGATATGCATAAAGATGCTGAGATGGGAGTCGCAGCACACTGGATGTATAAAGAAGGTGCGTTGCCTGGACGCGGCTCGGGTTATGAGCAAAAAATTAGTTGGCTGAGAAAACTACTGCAATGGCAAGAAGAAGTGGTTGATGGTAGTGAGTTTGCCGAGGAACTCAAAAACCAAGTCGTGGAAGACCGCGTGTATGTGTTTACGCCACGTGGAGATATTTTTGATTTGCCACTGGGCTCAACACCGCTGGACTTTGCATATTATATTCACTCAAATGTCGGACATCGTTGCATTGGTGCTAAGGTCTTTGGCAAAATTGTCCCATTTACGTACAAGCTGTCGACAGGCGATCAAATAGAAATTTTAACGCAGAAGAACCCATCACCGAGTCGTGATTGGCTCAACCCGTCTTTGGGTTACATATACTCTTCGCGGGCGCGCAGCAAAATTCACCACTGGTTTAAGCAGCAAGACAGAGATAAAAATCTGCAAGCGGGTAAAGAAATTCTTGATAGTCACTTACAAAAGCTGGATATCAGTTACAAAGAATTAGAACCAGCCATTGAGCGCTTTAATTTTAAAGAATTAGATGACTTGATGGTGGCAATTGGTGCGGGCGATGTGCGTATCAATCAATTCTTAAACTTTATACAAGATAAGCCTGAGGCTGAGCCTAAGTTAAAGCTCAGTACACGCAAAAAACACAAAGGCGATAAAAACGGGATTGTGGTTGAAGGCGTGGGCAGCTTGCTGAGTCATGTTGCTAAATGTTGTCAGCCTGTACCGGGTGATGAGATCGTAGGCTACATTACGCAAGGCCGAGGGATCGCGGTACATCGTGCTGATTGTGATTCTTTTGCACATATTACACAGCAGCACCCTGAGCGTGAGATAGCCGTTAGTTGGTCTGAAGATGTGCAATCATTTTATGAGATAACCATCCGCATAGAAGCTAATGACAGACAGGGTCTTATTCGTGATATCAGTGCCATTTTAGCGAATGAAAAAGTCAATGTGCTTAATATGAATGTTCAAACACAGCATGAAAAAGGGGTTGCGATTTTTACTATGAAAATTGAAGTGGGCGATTTATCTGCGACGAACCGATTGCTAACTAAATTGCTGCAAACCGAAGGCGTGTTTGAAGCGAAGCGACAACATTGAGAGTAAACAATGAGTGAAAATATACATCGATTGCTAGAGATCATGGCCACGCTTCGCGACCCACAGAAAGGGTGTGATTGGGATAAGCAGCAAGACTTTAGCTCTATTGTACCTCATACGCTTGAAGAAGCGCACGAAGTGGCTGATGCCATTGAGCAGCAAGATTATGTAGCGCTTAAAGATGAAGTGGGAGATCTGCTATTTCAAGTGATCTTCTATGCTCAGCTCGGTAAAGAGGCAGGGCTATTTGATTTTGAGTCCATTGTCGCTGGGCTCAATGACAAGCTGGTTAGGCGCCATCCCCATGTCTTCAATAAAAAAGCGGCATTGACTGAGCAGGAGCTAGATGCACAGTGGGAAGCGATTAAACAGTCGGAGCGCAAAGAAAAGCCCGCGTTTGGTGCTGATGTGATCCAAAGCCTACCAGCACTCACACGTGCTAAAAAAATTCAAAAGCGTGCGGCATCATTAGGGTTTGATTGGCCAGACTATCATGGTGCGTTGGACAAGGTTGAAGAAGAGGTTGATGAAGTGAAAGAAGCCTTGGCGCATGATCCTTATTCTGAACACAGTGCTGAAGAGCTCGGTGATTTATTGTTTGCCACGGTGAATGTTATTCGTCATACGAAACGCGATCCTGAACAACTGTTACGCCAAGCGACACGAAAATTTAGCAATCGCTTTGTGCAAATTGGAGGGGTTTTGGCTAAACAAAACTTAACCTTGGAAGACGCAAGTTTGATGCAAATGGATGAGGCTTGGGAGTTGATAAAAAAGCGTGCAAAGTAAATCCGCTGCTTGAGTAGACAATTTTTGCTGGATTGCTAATCACGTTTTTGCTATACTATCGCCCCGTCTTGATTCTTATTTAAATTCCATTTTCCTTGATATTCTAGGGTTCGCATGAGTACAAAATTTATCTTCGTAACGGGCGGAGTTGTTTCCTCCTTGGGTAAAGGTATTGCAGCTGCATCATTAGCTGCGATCTTAGAGGCACGTGGCCTTAACGTGACTATTCTTAAGCTGGATCCTTATATCAATGTTGACCCGGGCACAATGAGCCCAATTCAGCATGGTGAAGTTTTCGTAACCGAAGACGGGGCGGAAACTGACCTAGACCTTGGTCATTATGAGCGTTTCATTCGCACCAAAATGACAAGCCGTAATAACTTTACGCAAGGTCGTGTATTCGAAGACGTGTTACGTCGTGAGCGTAAAGGTGAATACCTAGGCGCAACAATCCAAGTTATTCCTCATATCACCAATGATATTAAGCGTCGTGTTGTTGAAGGCGCTGAAGGCTACGACATTGCAATCGTAGAGATCGGTGGTACGGTTGGTGATATTGAATCACAGCCATTCCTTGAAGCAATTCGCCAGTTAGGCACAGAGCTTGGTCGTGAACACGCTTTGTTTATGCACCTAACATTAGTACCTTTCCTTGGCGCTGCAGGTGAAGTGAAAACTAAACCGACTCAGCACTCAGTGAAAGAACTACGTTCAATCGGTATCCAGCCTGATATTCTTGTTTGTCGTTCAAACTGTAAGCTGCCTGCAAATGAAAGAGCAAAAATTGCGCTTTTCACTAACGTAGAAGAAAAAGCGGTTATCTCTCTACAAGACGTAGATAGCATCTATAAGATCCCTGCGTTACTTAAGTCACAAGAGCTAGATAACCTAGTTTGTCGCCGTTTCTACTTAGAGTGTCCTGAAGCAGACCTATCTGAGTGGGAGCAGGTATTGTATCAAGAGTCTAACCCTACGGGTGAAGTGACGATTGGTATGGTGGGTAAGTACATTGAACTACCTGATGCATACAAATCAGTGAACGAAGCGTTAAAACATGCAGGTTTGAAAAACCGCGTGACGGTTAATATCGAGTACGTTGACTCTCAAGACATTGAAAGCAAAGGCACAGAGCTTCTTGATCACCTAGATGCGATCCTGGTCCCAGGTGGATTTGGTCACCGTGGTGTTGAAGGTAAGATCCTCGCTGCTAAATATGCACGTGAAAACAAAGTACCATATTTAGGCATTTGCTTGGGTATGCAAGTTGCGCTTATCGAATATGCACGCAATGTTGCAGGTCTTGAAAACGCAAACTCAACAGAGTTTGATGTAAACACGCCTAATCCAGTTGTTGGTTTGATCACTGAGTGGCTTGATGCAGACGGTAATGTTGAAACACGTACCGAACAGTCTGACTTAGGTGGCACAATGCGTCTTGGCGCTCAGCTTTGTCACTTAGCAGAAGGCTCAAAGGTTCGCGAAGTGTACGGTAACGCAGAAATTACTGAACGTCACCGTCACCGCTACGAAGTGAACAATAACTTTGTTGAGAAACTAGAGCAAGCTGGTTTGGCATTCACTGGTTTATCTGAAGATAAAAAGCTGGTGGAAATCATTGAGAACAAAGACCACCCTTGGTTTATTGCGGCTCAGTTCCACCCTGAGTTTACCTCTACCCCGCGTGATGGACACCCATTATTTGAAGGGTTTGTTGGTGCAGCATTCAGCTACCAAAAAGAAAACTCATAAAAGAAAAGCCGTGCACGAGTGCACGGCTTTTTTGTTTTAATACCTATGGTATTGCTATGCGACTGAAACACACAAACACGGTTGCATAGCAATGCGAATTAAGCAGAAATACAACACTCACCACTTTGGGAAAAGAGGAATCAAGATGTCAAAAATCGTAAAAGTGATTGGCCGTGAAGTTATGGACTCACGTGGTAACCCAACCGTTGAAGCCGATGTTCATTTAGACTCGGGTGCTTGGGGCCGCGCATGTGCACCATCAGGTGCGTCAACAGGAACTCGCGAAGCACTTGAATTACGTGATGGTGATAAGTCTCGTTACTTGGGTAAAGGTGTACTAACCGCAGTAAACTTCGTAAATAAAGAAATTGCACAAGCGTTAGAAGGCCAAAATGCACTAGAGCAACGTGCAGTTGACCAAATTATGCTTGACCTAGATGGTACAGAAAACAAAGAAAAGCTAGGTGCAAACGCAATTTTAGCAGTATCGCTTGCAACAGCTAAAGCAGCTGCGCAAGAGAAAGGCGTTGCTTTATATGAGCACATTGCGGACATCAACGGTACTGCAGGTCAATTCTCTATGCCAGTACCTATGATGAACATCATCAATGGTGGTGAGCATGCTGATAACAATGTTGATATTCAAGAGTTCATGGTTCAGCCGGTTGGCGCATCAAGTTTCCGTGAAGCACTACGTATGGGTGCCGAGATCTTCCACAGCTTGAAAAAAGTACTGAGCGCACGTGGCTTAAACACTGCGGTAGGTGATGAAGGTGGTTTTGCACCTGACCTTAAGTCAAACGAAGAAGCACTAGAAGTTATCGTAGAAGCGGTTGCAGCAGCAGGCTACGAAATGAACAAAGATGTAACGCTTGCTTTAGACTGCGCGTCTTCAGAATTCTACAAAGACGGCAAGTATGACTTAAGTGGTGAAGGTAAAGCATTCGATTCAGAAGGCTTTGCAGACTTCTTAGCAGACCTTGCTGCTCGTTACCCTATCGTATCTATCGAAGATGGTTTAGATGAGAGCGATTGGGATGGTTGGAAAATCCTAACGGATAAGATCGGCGACAAAGTACAGCTAGTAGGTGACGATTTATTCGTAACTAACACGAAGATCTTAAAGCGTGGTATCGATGAGCAAATCGGTAACTCTATTTTGATCAAGTTCAACCAAATCGGCTCACTCTCAGAGACACTTGATGCGATTAAGATGGCACAAGATGCTGGTTTTACAGCTGTTATCTCTCACCGTTCAGGTGAAACTGAAGATGCAACAATCGCAGATCTTGCTGTAGGTACTGCTGCGGGTCAAATCAAAACAGGTTCACTATGCCGTTCAGATCGTGTAGCCAAGTACAACCAGCTACTACGTATTGAAGAAGCACTAGGTGACAAAGCTGTTTACAAAGGTCGTTCAGAGATTAAAGGTCAGTAAACCAACACATTGTTTTAAATATATAAGCCACGCCTAAAAAAGGTTGTGGCTTTTTTTATTAGTCGAAAACTCTATAAATCACAGTTTTTAAGGCCCCCAGCTCCTTTACTACCAACTATCAGCTAAAAACAACCCCGGTCAATACAGTCCTATGCGAAATGGGGTTGAGTTTTATTCAATTAAGTGTGTAAAAAGTACTTTTATTAGGTACACTGCACTAGGAGAAACTATAATTAATATAAGGAATTAGTATTTATGAATAAAAAAATGCTCTCTATTTTAGCTGGTGTTTTGGGGGTTGCGGTAAGCTTTGGTGCGTCGGCAAGTAAATCTTGGTGTAGTGGTAAAGTGGTTAACCTGCAATTAGATAAGAATACTCGCTTATACGCGACCTTTTCAGGTACTGGTGATAAGCCATTGAGAGTGTCAGACGGTTCTCTGTGTTCGTTAAAAACTTCTCAGGGCGAGAATACTTTTTGCAAAGCACTGCATAGCCAACTGCTAGTTGCTTTGGCCACTCAACAGACAGTTACTTTGTGGTTTAACAATAATAACGGCCAATGCCCTACTGGTAGCTGGACCAACTTAGAAAGTAAAGGTTTCTACCACTTTAGATTAATGAAAGGGTAAAGCCCTTAACACAATTGCAGGCATGATCAGTAAGGTACATTGCTCATGGCTGCAATTAATACGAGAAATGATTTTTCAGTATGTTCTGTGTAAATTGCGTTTTTAAATAAAATCCTCGGGGTAATGTCTTAATAAGCCCGCCTTGTGGGCCAATTGCATCGGTCAGAGCTTTACTGTTTGCAGCCTTTGGCCTGATCTGCATTACCTCCCCGAGATGGCCAGATATTTCATCTACTCGACCTAGCGCTATTAATTCAATCTGTTCTTCCCAGTCACGCTGTAATTGCGCTTCTTGTGTCGCATTGGGCTGCCATAAAAACCCGCTTCCAATAGTTCTATCCACAGGTGCAATGTCTCGTTCAGCTAATATTGGCAGCCATAAAACGTGGTTAAGCTTTTTTTTAACGCTGGAGTTGTGCCAAGTTAATCCTGTTAGGTTAGTCAGAGGTACTACTGAAACATAGGTGGTCTCTAGTGGTTTACCGGTATAACTCAATGGTATAGTTTTTAGCTCAACACCGATATGTTCAAAATCAGGCACTGGTTTTGAACCTGCACTTGCACCTAATACATATTCAATGAGTTGACCAGGCCAGCCTTTTTCTCTGAGTAGGTCATCTGGGCTTTTAAAATGATATTGCTCAGCAAGTTCGCCAAGCGTTAATCCTGCGATAGCCTCGACTCGTTGAAGCAATTCTGGAATGGTTGTTGGTGGGGCAGGTTTTTTCATGGCATTGTATTTGTTGACTTTGATCTTCGTTTATTTTAACAGAATCCCCCTGTGATTGTGGATTAAGTTGGTTTGTGTGTTTTTTGTACTGTTTGTTGGTGTTGTTATTTTGCGCAATTAGATGGCGGGTGTGAATATTTTAAGTTTATGATTTAAAATGGTTTTTAGCCTGTTTTATATGTTTTTCTTATCACCTAATAAGCAATGATTTGGATAAATACAGATATATGAACAATATTATCCACAGTTTCTGTGGAGAAGTTAGTGTTTTAGAGCTGGTTCTGTGGATTTGTTTGTAAAATGGACTTATTTACTGAGAGTTATGCACAAGCTGTGAGTAACTTGAGTAAAAGCAGGAATAATATTTGCTGATGCCAGCCAGATATGGAACAATCAAATAAAATAGACATAAGAATGAGGCGCTAAGGTGATTGATGCCGAAGGATTTCGTGCCAATGTGGGAATTGTCATATGTAACAACCAAGGGCAAGTTTTTTGGGCAAGACGTTACGGCCAGCACTCTTGGCAGTTTCCCCAAGGGGGCGTGGATGAAGGTGAAACCCCTGAACAAACTATGTATCGAGAACTTCATGAAGAAGTTGGCTTGAGGCCAGAAGACGTAGAAATTGTTGCGAGTTCAAAACATTGGCTAAGATATAAGTTGCCTAAAAGGTTGATACGTAAAGACTCAAGTCCAGTATGTATAGGACAAAAACAAAAGTGGTTTTTACTTAAGCTTAGATGTAAAGATGAAGAGGTAAACTTGTTGAGAACGCATCATCCCGAGTTTGATGATTGGCGTTGGGTCAGTTATTGGTACCCTGTGAGACAAGTAGTTTCATTTAAAAGAGATGTATATAGAAGGGTAATGAAAGAGTTTGCTCCATTTGCTATGCCTTTCAATCGTAAAGAGCATAATCACAAAGAACACTGGCGAAGACGATAAATAGGATTTAAAAGTGCTAGCAACGTTAAGGTCAATTGCGCAATCTGTATCTCAACAAGATAATTTAAGTGACGCTTTAAACCTTTTCGTTGTGATGGTCAAAAATGCGATGCAAACGGACTGTTGTTCGATTTACTTTGCTGATTATAGCCAAGATAATTTTGTGTTAATGGCCAGTGATGGTCTCAACCCTGATGCTGTAGGACAATTTAGAATTGGTTTTACAGAAGGGCTGGTGGGACTGGTTGCACAGCGTGAAGAAACCATTAATATCGCTCAAGCTCAAATGCATCCGCGCTTTAAACACTCCCCAGAAGTAAAGGAAGAAGGGTATAATGCCTTTTTATCTGTGCCAGTTGTCCACCAGCGTAAAGTGCTGGGAGTAATCGTAGTCCAACAGAAAAACACCCGCGAATTCAGTAGCGATGAAGAGTCTTTCCTAATAACTTTATCTGCGCAACTGGCCTCTCAACTTGCTCATGTTGAATTGCAAACCTTGCTAAAACAGGACGCCAGCAATCATAAAACTTCAGTACTTAAAGGAGTGGCCAGTACCCCTGGTATCGCTATAGGTCAGGCATATGTTGTTCTGCCTAAGTTGAACTTTTCTAGTATCAAATCAAGCAGACACAATAATCTAAGTGAGCAAAAAAGGCTTTTCAAACAGGCTGTCGAGGCGACTAGAAATGAGTTTCATGTATTGGCCAATCGCCTATCGCTTACATTACCTAAAGAAGCTTTAGCTGTATTTGAAGTGTATCAACAGTTATTAGATGCGCGCAGCTTAGGGCTGCAAGTTACACAGGAATTAGAGCAAGGCTGGGATGCCAAATCTGCACTAAAACATGTGATAGAAGATTTAGTAAAGCAGTTTGAGGCGATGCAAGACCCTTATATCAAAGAGCGAGCTGTGGATGTAAACGACTTGGGTCTGCGTGTACTACATCATCTTGTAAGTACTGAGTCTGTTTCGAAGTCCTATCATGAACATACTATTTTGGTTGCAGAAACACTGACGCCAACCATGCTAGCTCAAGTCCCTAAGGAGAATTTAGTGGGTGTTGTGAGTGTGCATGGTTCGGCCAATTCACATGCTTCTATTTTGACTCGCGCGATGGGGATCCCCGCGATCTGGGGGATTGAAAATGTGCCTTTGCTACAATTTGAAGACAAGGAAATTATTCTTGATGCTTATGCAGGCAGAGTATACGTCTCACCGTCTAAAGTTTTGGCTGCAGAGTACGAGGCACTGCGGCAAAAAGAAAGCCAGTTACATGATAAGTTTGATGCCGAGCATGACTTACCACCAGTGACGCTTGATGGAGAAAGGATCAGCCTTTTACTTAATGCGGGACTTGATTTGTCGTCTGAGCATGTCAGCGCCAAATTTTGCGACGGTGTGGGGTTATATCGGACAGAATCATGGTTTATGCAACGAGGGCAGTTTCCATCCCAAGCTGAGCAGGAACAGTGTTATAGAGAGGTTTTATCTTTGTACCATCCAGAGCCTGTGGTGATGAGAACTTTAGATATTGGAGGCGATAAGGTACTAGATTACTTTGATATTGAGGAAGAAAACCCATTCTTGGGGTGGCGAGGTATACGGGTTACTTTGGATCATCCTGAATTATTCCTCGATCAATTAAAGGCCATGATTAAAGCCAACGCAGGTTTAGGTAATTTGCGTATTATGTTGCCTATGATCAGTCATACTGAAGAGGTCGACGAGGCGTTAGCACTCCTTGAACAAGCCTACTTTGAGTTGCAAGAAGAGTGGGCAGATCAATTCTATCAAATAGATAAACCTGAAGTTGGGGTCATGATTGAAGTCCCCTCCAGCATATTTTTATTACCAGAGTGGGCTGAGAAAGTCGATTTTTGCTCGGTTGGCAGTAATGACCTTACCCAATATCTGCTGGCAGTAGACAGAGCAAACTCTCGCGTTGCTAAGCTGTTTGAACCTTATCATCCAAGTGTACTAAGAGCATTAAACCGAATTGCTAGGGAATGCCAAGCGCTTGAATTACCCTTTAGTTTATGTGGTGAATTGGGCTCTGAACCTGAAGGGGCAATCTTATTGATTGCCATGGGGTATCGAAAATTGAGTATGAATATTTCGGCATTAAACAAGGTTAAGTGGGTACTGCGAAGACTAAAGGTGAAAGATATGGAAATGTTGCTTGGACAATGTTTGCAAGCTTCCAGTGCTATTCAAGTACATCGATATTTACGAGACTTTATTGTTGGACAAGGCTTGAGTGAAATCATTTACACTCAAAGCGGAGTTGACGATCTCTAATTGCACTAGCACCCAATAAGGAAAATAGGAACGTATCATCTGGGCGCAGAAGCTTAAAAAGTTCTATCCAGTATTTAGCAAGCAACGTCTACTTTTATGCTATACACAGATTTCCTTGGGAAAATTTAGCATTGGTAACCACTACACTGATAACCTGCGTAACTTAATATAAAAGCAATATGTGGTATTTGATGCTGCAAAAACATGACGTACTGAAAGTTAACTTTTGTTTTTAGGCTTTTAAGGTATGTTTACTTAACTGATTTATTTGGTATGGTACAGACTTCTTGGTTTTGAGCAGTGTTTAATGTCAAAGCCGCACAATATTTACCAGTAACAACAATTAAAAAGGTGTTTGTGTTCATATTGCATGTGATTACAGACAAAGTGTTATTTTATTGAGGGAAAGCGATGGCTTTGCAGTTTCCGGAAATCGATCCGATTATCTTTACAGTCGGGCCTCTAAGTGTCCGTTGGTACGGCCTTATGTACTTAATAGGCTTTGCATTTGCAATGTGGTGGGCAAATAAAGAAGCTGACAAACCTAATTCGGGGTGGACCAAAGATCAAGTTAGCGACTTACTTTTTTACGGTATGCTGGGCGTTATTCTGGGTGGCCGAATAGGTTACGTGCTGTTTTATAATTTCTCTTCCTTTTTATCCGATCCGCTCATGTTATTTAAAGTATGGGAAGGTGGCATGTCTTTCCATGGAGGGGCCCTCGGTGTGATAACAGCAATTTTCATTTTTGCATGGCGTACAAATAAATCTCCTTTGGCTGTCGGAGACTTTGTGGTGCCTATGGTACCTATTGGGTTGCTAGCTGGTCGAATTGGTAACTTCATTAATGGCGAGCTTTGGGGTCGTCAAACGGATGTGCCTTGGGCGGTTATATTTCCTGGTGTAAATGCAGGTGGAGTGCCTAGACACCCCTCACAGCTTTATGAAGCTTTCTTTGAAGGCCTTGTATTATTCTTAATTTTAGTTTGGTACCGAAAACAGCCTCGACCAGCAGGCAGCATCGCAGGCTTGTTTTTATTGGGGTACGGTGTCTTTAGGTTTGCCATCGAGTATTTCAGAGAGCCAGATGCGCATATTGGATTGCATGCAGGGATCATCTCTCAAGGCCAAATTCTATCTTTGCCAATGATCATCGGTGGCCTTGGGTTAATGATTTGGGCCCATCGCAGAGAAACGGTCAAAGCAGCTTAATTCATATAAACTATGTGTTTAGTGGAGTCCAATCTTCACTAAACATACACAATAATTTTATTAATGGTCATTTTAGCGTTATAGTAATCTCAATTACGCTAAATGAAGCTGAAACACTTGAACTACTCATCCACATCAAAGAAAACATACAGTGCCTTGCATTTATTGCTCGTTGCTATTGTATTTGTGATGTCAGTGTTTCAACCCGTTGCGCAAGCTCAGATGATCTGTGATCACGACATGCCGGCCGCAAAAGCAACGATGTCCATGCATTTACCTAGTCATGATGCCTCTCAAAACCATCATCAGCACAGTAATATGAATCATTCTATGCCGTCCCACCACGAAATGGATTGCTGTGAGACAGAGTGTGCGTGCCCTACAAGCTTATGTGCGCCTTTTTCTCTTTTTATGAGTGAACCCTCCGTATTTACCACGTTTAAACAGGTAACAGAAAAGCCTTTATCAGCCTATTCCGGCTCACCTAACCAGTTAATTTACACTGTCTATAAACCCCCCATTCTGGCTTAACTCTAGGGTTAATGTGCCCAAAAAATAGCTTTTTAATAGTCAGCTATTCCGCTGTATTGCGCTTTATGTTTCAAAAAGTATTTTCAATTACTTTTGAAATATCAGCGATGGCATTTTTCAAATAAAAATGAGTTCCAGAATGTTTAAATTTAAGTTTGTCACGTACGTGTTATTCATTGTTGCCATATGCAACTTTCATAATGCAGCTCAAGCACAACACAATGTTGAGCAACCACGACTCAAGGTATACAAAACGCCGACATGTGGGTGTTGTATTAAATGGTTAAGTCATTTGTCTCAGCAAGGTATCGCCCATCAAGTTTATGACTTGCCTGATTTAGGTGGAGTGAAGAGTCAATTAAACATTAAGCCTCGTTATCAGTCTTGCCATACTGGTGTGAGTGATGGTGGTTATGTGTTTGAGGGCCATGTACCGGCTAAATTCATCAAGCAATTTTTAGCAGCACCGGTGAAAGGCGCTATTGGTTTATCTGTGCCTGCTATGCCACTTGGATCACCGGGTATGGAAGTCGGTCAACGTTTTCACCCGTATCAAATATTGGTGTTGATGGCTGATGGCAGTAGTCAAGTATTTACTGAAATAAGTACATATAAGGAGCAGTTTTAATGTGCTTTTCAATTATTCAATTAACGACTGCTGGCGTCTCTAATAATTTTCAGCCAGATGAAGTAATGCCTGTGATGAATGGGAGAAAAATAGTATGAGTACACCAGTTGTAAAAATAATAATGGCGCTGACAGTAGGCATTGTGATTGGCGCAGGTGTTGTTGCATTGCGCGATAGTCATCATACGATGGTTGATATTCAGAAAAGCGACGCGGATGAAAAAAAGCCGCTTTACTGGGTTGCTCCAATGGATGCGAATTACCGTCGCGATCAACCCGGTAAATCGCCAATGGGCATGGACCTTGTTCCCGTTTATGAAGAGTCTCAAGGAGAAAACAAATTTGGACCTGGGGTGGTAAAAATCTCTCCTCATGTGGTTAATAATCTTGGAGTTAGAACGGGCAAAGTGACATTAGGCGCATTACAGCAAGATATTAATACTGTGGGTTATGTGCAATATGATGAACATAGGTTAGTTCACATTCACCCTCGTGTAGATGGCTGGGTAGATAATCTATATGTGAAGGCTGTTGGTGATGAGGTTGAGCAAGGGCAGGCTCTTTATGATTTGTACTCACCTGAGTTGGTTAATGCGCAAAAAGAAATGTTGGTTGCGCTGAATCAAGCTGACAAGCAATTGATAGATGCTGCACGCAAGCGCCTACGTGCCCTTAAAATATCGACTGACTTTATTGAGCAATTAATAAAAACTAAACAAGTACGTCAAACAGTCACCTTTTATACACCACAATCAGGGGTTGTTAAAAACCTTAAGATCCGTGAAGGCTACTATGTGCAGCCAGGAACAACCATGATGAGCATAGGGCAGCTAGATCATGTTTGGGTAGAGGCGGCAGTATTTGAACGTGAAGCAAGTCTTATTGAAGCCGGGTTGCCCGTTGTGATGACGTTAGACTATATGCCTAGCAGAACGTGGCATGGTCAGGTCGATTACGTGTACCCTAACTTGGATGGAGAAAGCCGTACTTTACGCGTGCGAATCAAATTTGAGAATACGGATAAAGCCCTCAAGCCTAATATGTTTGCCCGGATCCTGATTAAACCTAAAAACACCAAAAATACAATTCTGGTACCAAAAGAATCTGTGATCAGAACCGGCTTACAAAATCGAGTGGTATTAGCATTGGGAGAAGGACAGTTTAAGTCAGTTGGGGTCGAAATTGGCCACATCGATGAAACGCATATTGAGATTATATCCGGATTAAGCGAAGGTGAAACTGTAGTGACTTCCGCGCAGTTTTTGATTGATTCGGAGTCGAGTAAAAGCTCTGACTTTAAGCGTATAACACTCGATGAAAAGCCAACATCAGTATGGATGCAAGGGAATGTGCACAGCGTACATGAACAGAGTCGAAAGATCAATGTAACACATGGGCCTGTTGCAGCGTGGAGTTGGCCTGAGATGACGATGGACTTTGATGTTGCACAAGCGGTCGATATCGAGGAATTAAAAGCGGGACAAACACTACATTTTGAAGTGACTCAGCTTGAGTCGGGCCGCTATCAAGTGACGGAAATACATATTATGTCTGAGCCTACAATTCCGACAGCGACCGTCAAAGGTGTGATTAATCATATTTCTCGCCGTGACCGCACGCTAAACATCACTCGTGAAGCGATAGAGAAGTGGAACAGAGCTGCTGCAACCATGGATTTTTTGGTGGATGAATCACTGCCACTAGCAGATTTTAAAGTTGCTCAGGAAATCACGTTTACTTTTGAGGTCAGAGACGACTTAGTCATCGTTGACATAAAAGGCCTTAACAGTAGTGAGCATAATACTCATGCTGGTCATTGATAGGAGTTTGATGTGATTGAATCAATTATCAAGTGGTCGGTGAGTAATCGATTTTTGGTGCTGTTACTGACGATTATTTTGACTTTTGGTGGCGTTTATTCGTTAAAACAAACCCCTGTAGATGCCATTCCAGATTTATCTGATGTACAGGTAATTATAAAGACGAGTTACCCCGGACAAGCGCCACAAGTTGTGCAAGATCAAGTCACTTTTCCATTGAGCACCGCTATGCTATCAGTGCCTGGTGCAAAGACAGTGCGTGGTTTTTCTTTTTTTGGAGACTCTTACGTCTACATAGTTTTTGATGATGATACAGATATGTATTGGGCACGCAGTCGCGTACTCGAGTATTTGAATCAGGCTGCCAGTGACCTACCTAGTTCTGCAAAACCGCAGCTTGGGCCGGACGCAACTGGGGTTGGTTGGATCTATATCTATGCATTGACAGATAAAACGGGCCGCCATGACTTGAGCCAGCTACGAAGTATTCAAGATTGGTTTTTAAAATATGAGTTACAGACGGTATCAGGCGTGTCTGAAGTCGCCACTGTCGGTGGCATGGTAAAACAGTATCAGGTAGAAGTTGACCCTGACAAACTGAGAGCTTATGGGATCCCATTAAGCTTGATTGAAATTGCTTTGAAGCAAGGCAATCAAGAGATGGGAGCCTCAGTAATTGAAATGGCTGAAGCCGAATATATGGTAACGGCGACAGGTTACATAGATGCGCTTGCTGATATTGAGCAGATCCCTCTTGGAGTGAGTGAAAGTGGCACGCTTTTGACCATTGCCAATGTGGCTGATGTGCGTTTGGGGCCACAAATGCGCCGTGGCATTGCTGAACTCAACGGTGAAGGGGAAGTGGTCGGCGGTATTGTGGTGATGCGCTCCGGCGAAAATGCGCAGGCGACCATTGAAGGAGTGAAGGAGAAGCTCGCTTCTCTCGAGTCATCTTTACCTAGGGGGGTTGAAGTTGTGCCTGTGTATGATCGCTCTCAATTAATCGAAGCGGCGGTAGAAAACTTATGGCAAAAGTTGGCCGAGGAACTGTTGGTTGTTGCAGTGATTTGCGTGGCCTTTTTATTTCATTTGAGGTCTTCAGCAGTGGCAGTGGTTTCATTGCCACTTGGTATATTAGCGTCATTCATTATCATGCATTTGCAGGGCATTAATGCCAATATTATGTCCTTAGGAGGCATTGCAATAGCCATTGGTGCTATGACAGATGGCGCGATCGTGATGATTGAAAATATGCACAAGCATATGGAAAAAACGCCACTAACAGATGAGAACCGCTGGGAAATTGTCACTAAGGCGGCTTGTGAAGTGGGCCCCGCATTATTTTTCAGCTTACTGATCATTACCGTATCATTTTTACCTGTGTTTATCTTAGAAGCGCAAGAAGGCCGGATGTTTGAGCCACTGGCGTATACTAAGACCTATGCGATGGCCGCATCTGCGGGCTTGGCCATTACGCTTGTGCCTGTATTGATGGGGTACTTCATTCGCGGAAAAGTACTTTCGGAGAGCAAAAACCCGTTAAACCGAGTTTTAATAGCAGTATACATGCCAGTGCTTAAGCAAGTGATGCGCTTTCCTAAAAGTACGATTGCATTGGCTGTGCTTGTCACGGTTGCTGGCTTTTATCCTGTGAATAAGATTGGTAGTGAATTTATGCCGCCCTTGGATGAAGGCGATTTGATGTACATGCCGACCACGTACCCAGGCATTTCTATTGCTAAAGCCCGTGAACTTTTACAGCAAACTGATAAACTCATTCGCACAGTCCCAGAAGTTGACAATGTTTTTGGTAAAGTTGGACGCGCAGAAACCGCAACGGATCCTGCGCCATTGACAATGATCGAAACCTTCATTCAATTAAAGCCAAAGTCTCAATGGCGAGAGGGTGTAACAACAGAAAGCTTAAAATCGGAGTTGGACAGTTTGGTTAAGTTTCCCGGTTTAACTAATGCTTGGGTAATGCCGATAAAAACGCGCATAGACATGTTGGCAACGGGGATCAAAACGCCTGTGGGCATCAAGGTTGCAGGTCCTGACTTGGACGTTATTCAGCAGATTGGTCAGCAAATTGAGGCAATTTTACCTGCATTAGAGGGAACGGCGTCCGTTTATTCTGAGCGGGTCGCCGGAGGCCGTTATATTAAAGTCGACATTTCTCGTGTACAAGCCAGTCGCTTTGGGTTAAATATTGCGGATGTTCAGCAGGTGGTAGCCAGTGCCATTGGTGGGAAAACCATTACTCAATCTATAGAAGGACAAGAGCGATACCCTGTGAATATTCGCTATCCTCAGCATCACAGAAACTCCCCTGAATCGTTAGCTAAGTTGCCTTTGGTGACGCCATTAGGCGCACAAATCTCACTCGGTGATGTTGCACATATTTATATTGATACTGGGCCCGCAAGCATCAAAAGCGAAAATGCGCGGCTTAATGGTTGGACATACATTGATATAGAAGGTGTTGATGTTGGCTCTTATGTGAATAATGCAAAAGTATTCTTAGCAGAAGAGTTGGACTTGCCTTCTGGCTATTCTATCTCTTGGGCTGGTCAATACGAATATATGCAAAGGGCGCAAGAGAAATTATCTTATGTATTGCCTTTAACGTTGGCAATCATTGTTATTTTGCTATATCTGAATTTCAGAGCCATGACAGAAGTTTTGATGATTATGGTGACACTCCCTATGGCCATGATTGGTGGGATATGGCTGATGTACTTAGAAGGATTCAACTTTTCTGTTGCGGTTGGCGTAGGGTTCATAGCGTTGGCAGGTGTAGCAGTGGAAATTGGGGTAATAATGCTGGTGTATTTAAACCAAGCACTCCACTCTCTCAAAGAGCGGGCTTCGCATACAGGCGCTTCAATTTCTCTCGAAGAGTATCAAAGTGCTCTACTTCATGGTGCTGGTCTCAGAGTGAGGCCCGTTATGATGACAGTGACGACCATTATTGTCGGATTGCTACCGATTTTATACGGTACTGGTGCAGGCTCTGAAGTGATGAGTCGAATTGCAGCGCCTTTGGTTGGTGGCATGACGAGTGCTGTGGTGCTGACATTGATTGTGTTACCTGCAATTTATAGTCTATTGAAACGAAAAGAGTTAGATCAGTTTAATAGAGCATTTGAATAAATTGTTCATCTATTATGGGTCTGGAGGCATTGTGTAAAAAGTAGTGTTATAGCACATTGAAGTACGGCTTTTATGTGCTCTAAAGTGCCTTTGCATTTTTGGTATTAATTAAAGAGGGTTAGTTAAACCTTTCGAGAGATTTTACATTAGTAGGTTGCGCTAAAAGTAGCGCAACCTCACGCGTTTTTGGCACTAGGTGTTGTTAATTAATCTTCCACCGGTTTTGGCATTGGGACAACCATGCCGCCACCACGACCACCAGCGACTGTTTTTATTTCTGCTAAAGTTAATTGTTTTTTCATAAGTCCTTCTCTTTTTTTTGGGTGTTTTTTGTACGGTAACAGGCGTGTTTAAATCTTTCAAGGGGCAGCTATGAAGACAATGACATCATTATTGTCAGAATACTTGCGGTTTTATGCGGTCTTGGTACTGGTTCTGAAGTGATGAGTCGAATTGCAACCCCATTAGCGGATAGCATGTTGATTGCTATGGTTCTGAATTTAATCGCTTTTTAACCTTTGTTTCGTCTTTGAAAGAATTTGGCTGAACAACGTTATTGAAAAGGGTGGAACAACTAAAGTTTAATATAACTAAGAAGTGAAGTAATGTTTAGGTAAACACTACTTCTTTTTCATAACTAAACGTGACTGATTAATTGTATCAATGACAGTGTTTAGAATTGTTGGAAACACGCATTTTGACCATCTGTCGGGCATAAATCAGGTTCACCACCAGCGACTTGTTTTGTTAACTTAGCTTGTAAGACTTTGCTGTTAGATAACTTTTTGAGTGAGTTTTTTTTGATTTTTAGTTTCATGATTTTCCTTATTTTTTATTTTTTAACTAAATCATGATTAATCTAGCAATAATTGTTCGGTAAAGTAAATAACAAATTTCTTTCTATCATGCGTTTAGATGTATTGGACATTATCAATGTGATAGTCACTTTGATTTAAAGTGCAAACTTATGATTCCCCCTGCAATGATGGTTTAGCTTTGTCTTGCAGTGTATGATAGCGCATAGTTGAAATTTGTAGAGTGATAGGGTTAGGTAATGAGCCAATATTTAGACTTATGTCAGCGTATTGTTGATGAGGGAAAATGGGTTGAGAACAAAAGAACAGGAAAAAGGTGCCTTACGGTAATAAATGCTGATTTAACCTATCATGTCGATAAAAATGAATTTCCTCTCGATACAACTCGCAAAAGTTTTTGGAAAGCGGCGATTGCTGAATTACTTGGGTATTTGCGTGGCTATGACAGTGCAGCTCAGTTCAGAGAGATTGGCTGTAATACTTGGAATGCCAATGCTAACGAGAACCAAGATTGGCTTAAAAACCCAAACCGCAAAGGCGAGGACGATATGGGGTTTGTGTATGGCGCTGTAGCCAGAAATTTCCCAAAGCCTGATGGTGGAAGTGTCGATTTGGTTAAGCAAGTGATCGATGACTTATCGAAGGGCATCGACAATCGTGGTGAAATCATCACTTTTTATCACCCAGGATCTTTTCATTTAGGGTGCTTACGTCCATGTATGTTCCAGCATCAGTTTTCAATCTTAGACGGTGTACTGTATTTAAATAGTTATCAGCGTAGCCAAGATGTACCACTCGGAGGCAATTTTAACGCGATACAAGTCTTTACTTTATTGAAGTTAGTAGCCCAGATCACTGGACTTGAAGCAGGAAAAGCATTCCATAAAATTGTCAACGCGCATATTTATGAAGATCAACTGGAGTTAATGAGAGACGTACAATTAAAGCGGACTCCTTTTGCATCTCCACAGCTTCACATCAACCCTGAGATTAAGACTTTCGAAGACTTAGAAACTTGGGTGACTTTGGATGACTTTGAAGTGACAGGCTATCAACATCATGACGCGATCCAATATCCATTTTCTGTGTAAAAATTTTGAGAGATAAGTAGGTGGTGTAAGTACCACCTGCTTTACCCTATTCTATTCTATTCTATTCTATTTTGTTTGTTTTTTGTTCTTTTACTCATCTTTTTATCCGTTTTATTGGACAAATTAGTCTTTTTTAGTCAGTCTAATGCATTAGCCTTTTAGTATGTGATCTTTGTAGCTGTTGTTTAGGTGGGATGAGTTGTATGCCTTTAAAGTTCGTAGTACCAACTTTTGCTTCAATTTTTATCATGGTTAACTTGGTTGGGTGTGTGAGTTCGGAGTTGTCTCTGGATGAAAAGCTTGCTCAGCAAGAGGCATTACATGCGCACAAAGCGATGTTGGCTTCGTACAAAAATAATCAGGCCAGCATTGAAAGATTGGCGGATATGGAAGCGGATTTAACGCAGTTGCTTGAGTTATTGTCAATGCAAACAGAAGTGGAGGACATTCATAGCCACTTACAGCCGATTCAAGCAGTTGTCACACATTCCTCAGAGCCAAATATACAGGCCATTACCCCCAATACTACATCAGTTGCACCAGTTATTGAGTCAGGTGCCATGGAAGCGTTGAGTATATCTGTACCTGATTTTTTACTAGGTATTCATTTGAGAGAACAGCATGCAAAGTCTCAGGTGAAAGTAATACAGGAGCGGATAAATATCGTGAGGCAAGCCTATCCTCTTGTCTTTAGTCGTACAACAGCGAGTATCTCCGAGCCGGATCCAAGTAGAAACCTATTTTATGTAACTGCCAATGGCTTTACTTCTGTGCAAGAAGCCAAGGTGTTTTGTAAAGCGATGTCCAGTATCACAAGACATTGCTCTGAATTGAAAAATTAGATATAAATGTATATATATTAGGTACATTGACGTATGTCAGTTGATTGCGTATTGTGTCTTTTTTTAGAGTAATAACTCTTTTATGCATTGATGAAACTATATAGAGTCATTGCTCATTTTGGCAGGGCTTTAAAGGATGAGAGTATGAAAAAAAATTTAAATCAACTAGGCGTATTTGCCGTTATCGTTGGATTGCCGTTTTATTCTGTGGCGGCTCAAAAAGCCACTTTTGATGCAAAGGTTACGGTAAAAAATGCTTTTGAATTGGTAAAAAACCAAGATTTAGATTTTGGAACAATTAGAGCGGTTGCAGATAATGCTGGTACGGATACTGCGACTTTAACCATTCCAGCGGATGCTACTCAGTCGCCTACAGTTGCATCTACCAATATCAGTAATGCTGAAATTGCAATCTTGTCTGCAGGTAGCCCGGCACAATTTAAAATTTCGGGTGTCGTGCCATTTGCAAGTTTATCTATTACAGATCCCGTAGAGACAGATGTGTCTTTATCAGTGGGCAGTGGGACTGGTGCGGCAGGGTTTACTCTGGGGTCATTCACATATTACATTGAAACGGGTGCTTCTAGTTCAACACCTGTCGTTGGTAAGCAGATCCAAGTTGATGCAAATGGCGAGGCGGTATTCAATGTTGGCGCAACGTTATCAACAACAACCGGTAACGCAGCCAACTATTTAGATGGTGCTTATGTTGGTACATTTACTCTGGAATTGAGTTACTAGCCTTTTGATGCTTAGGACCTATTTGATTAGGGCGTGCCAAATCAGAAAACTAGGCGCTTTGTTGTGCTGCTTATTCGTGATGAGCAGTGATATGGCCAGTGCGCGCATTGAAGTTGTCACGCCTTTGGATTTTGGGACCATTCTTATTTCTGATCATACTAATATGAGTCGTATTCAAATTGGTGTGAACGGGCGAAATGTAACAAGTGGCGCTGTGCATTTGGTGTCAGGTGGGCAAGCCGCTGAACTAATTATTTCTTCTTTGCCTGCGTTATATGATATTTCGGTATCGACCAGCATTGTGACGCCATTGCTCTCTCATAGTAACCTGCCTGTGCAAGGCATAAACCTTGTAGAATTGGAGCATGTTGATCGTGTTTTTAGTGATGCACAAGGTAATGCATCATTGAAGATAGGGGGCACGTTAGAGGTGAATGCTCAGCCCTCGCAATACCCGGACGGTACCTACCGCGTATGGGTTAATATTGAAGTAAATTATTAAGTTAGCTGTATGAAAAAGTATTTTTTAATGATGGGCTCTTTGGCCATATGCCTTTTTTGCCAAGTCGTAGAGGCGTCATTGATGATATCACCTACACGGGTGGTATTCGATGAACGTCAGCGTACGGCCAAAGTGTTCTTAATCAACAATAGCAATGAAGCTAAAACGTATCGTTTGGGGTGGAAAGAAAAACTAGCGCTGCCAGCTGGTGGCTATCGAGATCTCCACCCTGAACAAGTTGGGCCATGGAAACTTAGCCACTTAATGAGGGTAACGCCAAGACAGGTTCATCTTGGTGCTGGTGAACGACAAGTGGTTAAGTTAGCATTGCGTCGTAAACAAGGCATGACAAACGGAGAGTACCGCTCTCATTTATTGTTTCAAGCTTTACCCACAGAAAAGCAAAGTCAGTCTGAAGCCATAGGGGTCAGTTTAAATATGATCTTGAGCTACAGCATTCCTATCATTTATCGAAAAGAGACAGTACCACCCGAAGTAAAAATTACAGCAGCTAAGCTCTCGACGGATGTGAACGACAAGCCGACGATTGTGGTTGATATTTTTAGAACGGGCGCAGCGAGTGCGTTAGGTAAGTTGCGAGTAGATTGGAAGCCTGACGGTACTAAGCAGTGGAATAATGTGGCAACCGCGAACAATTATGCAATTTATCCTGAAGTAACGCAGGCACAGGTTGAGCTTAATATTTTGGCTGGAAAGGTTATTACGGGTAAGGGTCAATTTAGAGTAACCTATACTGGACAGGCGGAATATCGAGATCATGCTTTTTCGCAGCGCGTATTTAATATCACCACTCAGTGAATAAGTGAGCATTAGACTCTATACAACCGCACTATTAGCGCTTTGTTTTATGGCGCCTGCTGTGTGTTTTGCTAACGCCGGTTACGATAAATCACAGACGCAGCCTATTCGCAGTTATGGTGATGGTCGCATTCAAAGTGGAGAAGAGCTCTTCTTCTCGTTGTATGTTAAAGATCATTATCTTTCTGAAGTCTTTGCAGTTAAAAGTGATGAGGGGGTCTTACTTGAATTGCAAAGTCTGTTCTCAGCTTTAGATTTTGCCATCGTTGCTGAGGAGAGTAGGCTGCGATATGTGGGGTGGTATATTGACGAAACACAGCGCTTTGAATTGGATCTGAAACAGCGCCGAGTCAATGTATCAGGACAAGTCACGACGCTTAATACTCACCAAGTATTAGAGCGCAATGGCGAAGTATATGTTGAAGCTGCTCTATTAGCTCACTGGTTTCGATTGCAGTTCAACCTAGATTATCAAGATCTGAAAATATTACTCCGCAGTGAGCAACCTCTGCCTGTAGAAATGCGTATAGCTAGACAAAGTCGCCATTTTGCGCCCAGTATATCAACACAGATACCTGTTTTGCCCTGGAAGGAGACACCATATCAGGCATGGAGCCCACCTCTAATAGATCTTCAAGCTTCGTTGGTTACGACAAACAACAACGAGGCCGATGCATCAATTTCTCTTTTAGGAAGTCAGGATGTGGCCTTTTGGAATGCGAATTACTTTATCAGTGGCCGCTCAGGTGAGCTGATCAGCGAAAGTCGTTTAAGCTTAACTCGAGAAGATGTTGAGGGTGTTAGGATTGGCCCTGTAGAAGTTACCCAAGTTGAAGTTGGTGATGTTTTAGAAACTCGTATAGGCGGAAATCATCGTGCTTCATATTCACGGGGTTTTAGGCTCAGTGATCGGCCGCTTTATAAGCAGGTAGATACACAAACAGTTAGGATCAGTGGAGTCATACAAGTTGGTTGGGATGTGGAGCTATATCACAATGGCATCATGATTGATCAAAGGCTTAATGTGCAGTCCGGTGTGTATAATTTCGACCTTGTTGAGCTTTATTTTGGCAGTAATGAGTTTGAGCTGATTTTGTATGGTCCTCAAGGGCAGGTATTACAAGATAATCGCTCTTACTATGTGGCTGGGGGGAGTCTTTCCAAAGGTGAAGGGTATTTCGATACATCTATTGTGGAAACAGGTAAAACACTACTTGGTAATAGCCTTAATGTATCAGAGGAAGCTGGGTGGAACTTACTGAGTCGATATGATTATGGGATCAGCGATGATTTATCGATATATTCCGCAGTACGTATTGGACTCGAAGGGCAAGAAACCCCTTATCAACTGAGTGCTGGTTTGGGGTTTGATATATGGAATAAAGGCATAATTAATCTAGACTTCAGTCGGGATCAAAAAGGCACGCAGCAGATATTGCTACAGGGGCGTACACAGTTTAATCAGCACGCGTTAAGCGCTGTATTAACAGACAATATCACATATAGAGATTCCAATGAGTTGCGTCAGCAGCGTACGCAAGAACTTACACTTCGTGCTGCAGGTAATATACTCCAACATAATCAAATAAGGTTAAATTATCAGAGTACCTTAAACTGGCGTAATGACACCATGAATACGGACTTCTTTGCTTCTAACCTATTATCGATGGCGACACCACTTGGTACTTTTAGTCATCAGTTAGATTATAGGCGTTTCGATGGCTTGCAAGGCCATGATGTAAAAGGCGTTGCGCGATGGCAGGGGCGTGTAAATGGTACTTATGGCCGCATTGGGTTGGGGTACCAGATCCGGCCAGAACGTCAACTGACAGATTATCAAATTCAGTTGAGCAGGGTGATTAATCATCAATTTGACGTGGAGCTAGACTATATTAAGTCGCTTGTCGATGAGGGGTATAAATTGGGCGCAGGTTTAAATTGGCACAATGATAAGTTTAGGTTAACAGGGCAGTTTAATTATTTTCAAAATGATGATTGGCAAATTGGTTTAACTGGTCAGATTAGCTTGGGGTACGAAAGTTATAGTAACGAGTTTTTTATTACCGATAGACGCCTTGCTAGTTCAGGGTCCGTATTGGTTAAGGTATTTTTAGATCAAAATAACAACGCAATACTGGATGAAAATGATGTTGTGTTAAAAGGTGTGCGGATTAAATCTGTGCAAGGGTTTGCTCAGGCCTTTACAGACGAAAATGGTATGGCTCTACTTGGCAACATGCCTTTAAATCGTCAAACAGACATTCTCCTTGATGAAGACTCGCTGCCAGACCCATTTTATATTTCAGCTCATGACGGTCATTCAATTACGCCGAGAAAAGGCTTTATTGCTTACTTAGAATATCCAGTCGTACATGCGGGTGAACTTGAGGGGATTGCATTTAAAAAAGAGAAAAATGGCCAGGAAACGCCGTTAGCTTATGCTGAAATTGAACTTATTGATAGGAATAACAATGTTATTTCTACCGTAAAATCAGCATATGATGGTTACTATGTGTTTAGTGACATAAGACCGGGATATTATGAAGCAAGAGTAAAAAAGCAATCTACAGGTCACATTGTGCAAAAGGAAAAAGTTGAGGTTGTTTTATCTAGCCAAGGGGATGTGTTACTTGAAGTGGATTTGGTTGTTGAGGCAACGGCCCAATTAAATGGATTTATTACTGTTGGTGGCGAGTTTAATTCGTTAAAAGTATTGAAAACATACGTATCAATTTTGACAAAGAAATCGCCTCAGTTGTTTCCACATAAGCCATTTTTTGTGCATGATAAAGCGCGTAATAAATATTTACTTGGTTACCATTACTTTGAGGATGCTCAAGCAGCGGCAAATGCTTGCCTTAAATTTGAACAAAAAGGAATAAAGTGCTACAAGGCACCTATGCCAAAGACCTAATTAAACACTCCTTCTATTTCTAAAAGTGCTAAAAATGCACTTTCCGGTATTAAACACTCTCATTGGATATTACCTTATAGTTTGGTTCGATTATTGCATGTACAAGGGTCAGTAACTTAGAGGTATATCAAAATGCGATTTCTGATCTTGGTGTTTGTGAGCTTGCTAACAACAGGCTGTAGTACTAGTAATTGGCTTGAACCTAGTACAACAGTAATAAAGCAATCAGCGCCACCAGCACGCAGTGTTCACAGTTATGTTGGTGAGTTGGCGACACAGTTAAGCCAGTACAGCCGACCTTTAAAGCCGGGGGCATCTGTCGCTGTAACAAGCTTTTTTAAAGATAATAGCCTCGGTGCCGATACATTAAGTAATCAAGGGGCTGGTTTAAGTAATCAAGTACAAGAAAGCTTTATTACTTACTTGACTCAAATGGGATTACAGATTGTTGAGTTTAGAATTCAAAAAGCCATTAGCTTGTCTTCTGACTCAGATAGTGTTTTGAGCCGAGACATCGAAAAGTTGAAAGAACGCCACAAATTTGACCTGATTTTGACAGGCAGTGTGAGTGAAAATATTGACTCATATACCATCCATGCAAGGCTAATTGACATGGTAAACAGTAAGACTGTTTCAGCGGCGTCTGTAAGTTTACCCAAGCAAACCTTGTGGGGAGAAGAGCAAGTGCAGATGCGAGATGGGCTACTTCATCGCGGTCAACATTAACGGAGAGAAATATGAAAAAGTATGCGTTATCACTTTTATTGCCTGTGTTGTTTGGCTGCATGAATACCGATGGTATGCAGTCGCAGGGTGATGCGATCGTGGTCGAGAAAAATGCGTTTGCAAGCTCCGAAAGCCAATTTCAAGTTCATCCTGGAGGGATGCATGGCATGACGGTTTCTCAGCAAATGGCAAGTCGAAATGTGACCCATTATGTACAGAACTTAATGCAAGATATGGTTGGCAATTTGCGCTATGTCAATGATCGAACGCCAATCGCTGTGGCGACGTTTGTTTTTCTGGATGAAGATTACAACTATGGTTCTTTGCTAGGAAATCAGATTTCTGAGAGCTTTGTCCATGAATTACATAACTTTGGTGTCCCCGTTGTCGATTTTAAAACCACCGACTTTATGCGTGTGACTAAGCAAGGAGACTTTATATTTAGTAGAGACTTTTTAGAGTTGTCTGATGAGCATACTTTTAACTATGTTTTGGCTGGTACGTTGGCAAATCACCAAGGTGGGGTGTTGGTCAATGCACGGATCGTCGGCGTGAAAAGTAAAGCCGTTGTCGGGACTGCACAAGGCTTCCTCCCGCAATCAGTCGTCAACGCATTACGAGATGGAATCGGCCATGACGGCATTCGCTTAGAGAGAGCAAGTAGGTAATATCAATGAAATTAAGCATCATGATGTTGAGTTGTCTTGCTTTTCTCGCTGGGTGTGAGAGTTCAAGGCATGCACAAATTGTGCCTCAAGGGCAACAATCACCTAAAGCACAGCAAGCTCAGCAATTAGCGGCGCTTGCCAATGAGTTAAATATGCAGCCTGAGTTGGCGTATACTGATCCTGGCTTTGTGACTTACGCTCACAATAAACAATTGACCAACTATGCTGGACAAATTGCCTTGGAACTTACTGACTCTATGTCAGGAGTGTCTCCTAGCGCCGTTGCAATCACCAGTTTTGTTAGCTTTGATAGAAGCTTGCGAAACAGCAACCAGCTTGGAAATCAACTTGCAGAGTCAATGATCCATCAATTTCAAAAGATGGGCTATCCAGCACTCGACTTTAAGTCTCACAGAGGTATTGCGGTTACAATTAATGGGGATTTTATTCTGTCACGAGATGCGAAAAAGTTACCTAAGAAGCCAGCACCTAGCCATGTGTTAACAGGCACTATGATCTATCGCGATAGAGGCGTCGAAGTGAATACCCGCTTATTGAACTTTGACAGCCGATTAGTCGTTGCAAGCAGTAACGTCGTTATTCCTTATTTTATACTCCACCCAAGCGCGACAGTTACGTATAAATAGTATATCTATTGGGCTATGCTCAGTGTGGCCCATTCTTTTTTTCCATGTTGAACCAACGATTGCAGGCTCGTTAATGTGGTTTTACAGATTAAATTGCTTGTCATAGATAGTGTTCCACTGTTATAAATATAATAGCGTAAACAATTGCTTATCATATTTTGGCACAGAAATGTGTCCCCGTAGTTTAATGGATAAAACGGGGCCCTCCTAAGGCTTTGATGTAGGTTCGATTCCTACCGGGGACGCCAAGTTGCCACACAACCCTTAACAGTTATAAAGCAAAATCTTCACTTGGTGTAATAATAAGCTCAACGATGTCGTTGATTTGAATGTTATTCATTGGCCTACTTTGAATGTTTTTCGCAATGGCATTTTGCGCATTCACTTGTGTGACCTTAACACGATTAATGGTTTGGATACTGCGTGTGAAAAATTTATTTCTTTCACCAGCGACATCACTGCGATGGGCAATACTTAATTCTTGACCCACTTTTAACCCATGTGCACTTCCCAAGTTAATAACTAACTGATCCTGGTCTTTGTGGAGTATCTTCCCTCGAGTTGGTAAACAGGCAAATGCTTGGTTAAGGTCTTGGGCGAGGCTATTAAACACGCCTTGAATGCGTTTACCATAATCTGTATGCCAAAAGGTATCACTATACACATCGACAATTTTGGTTTTTTCATAAGGCCAAATACCGGTCACACTGTAGTGTTGCTGCCACACTTTGTCCTTGCTGATGGCATCAAAAGCGGCAAAGTCAATTTTAAAGCTTCTGACATATTCATCATTTTGCCAAAAGGCGTAGTCACTATTTAACTTATGCGTATTAGCAAGATCGGTGATTTGACTGAGTAAGACATATTGACTATTACTGGCAGAAGTTAAGCTCTCAATTAACTGTGCGTTGTAATCAAAGTTCTGTGAAAAGAAAGCACGAACATTAATGTTCTTATCAATAAAAGGGATTGGCTTGACCGTCATATTTCGCTGCATCAAAGTTTGATACATGCGCTCGCTGGCCGATTTATGAATGTCAAAAATTTGACCTAGTCTAGCATGATGCGGTTGTATTAATTGACTTTGAGTGACGGTGATCTGTTTATGGAACGACTCTTCTGGGCATTGCTGCTGTTTAGGGAAAATATCTAAATGCAGAGTCACGCTCATCACGCCGTCTTGAGTATTTTCTGAGACTAGGTTTATCTCTTGTATCTCACCATGACTTTTAATTTTAATATGATCTTGCGCGAGGACACCATCAGCCAGCGTTTGCACGCTAGATACTGTGGCGCCAGAGAAGATTAGAGCTTGGGTAATGGCATCTTGCACTGCCTCTTGTCGTGCTGCTGCTCGATCACTGGTGTATGCATTAGCATACCCTGTCACTTCAAACCATTCAGCTTGGGCACTAAAGCTCAGTAAACAGGCAGTGATGGCTGTACTACTTACTCTATTCATCATTCAATACCGTATCAAAATTTTGTCTATTATGTTTAGAGGAGCAAGTCCTATGCCAACAGTATTGGCTTAATTTGTGCATATCAATCGTTCTAAAGGCAAACTTTGTAATTAGGAGTCGATATCATATGCGTGGGTTATTTAAAATTAGCAAAATTCTCGCCATTGGTGTAGCCGTTGGTTTAACAGGGTGCAGCTCAATTATCGACAAGCATGTAGAGTATAGCTACGTACAACCAGATAGTTACCCGGTATTAAAAGCGATAGGTTATGCACCGTTGCAAGCGCAACCTGGAGCAACCGACAGCGAAAAAATGCTCATGGCCATAAAAGTATCCAAGTTGGAGGCATATCGAGAACTTGCTGAGCAAGTATATGGTCACCAATTAAATGCGACTACAACCGTGCGTGGCGTTATTGCACAAAATGATGGGTTGCGCAGCCAAGTTCAGGGCGTCATTAGAGGTGCACGTGTTTTAAAATCTTATGCGGTAGGAGATATTTACACCACTGAGCTGGAGCTAGATATGAAGACTGTTTATGATTTGTATATTGGCCAAGTGAAGCCGAAAAAGATACAAAGAGTGACCTATTATTAGTGGATATGACGATTAGCAGACACAAAAAAGCACGATATGTACCGTGCTTTTTTGAAATTAGATAAATGATTATGCTTTCAAATTTTTAACTATCTCGCCAACGTTTTCTACCACATTGCCTTCTTCTGTGTAAGTTGTAGACATGGGTCTACCTATGAGAATTTCTTTGAGCTCCCGAACCGTCATATGTGCTAAGTGGGCCGCTTTTGCATTCACTTCATTTTTGTTTTTACACTTTATCAGCAATAGTTCTATTTGCTCAGTCAGAGGCATTACATCAGGGTTTTGAAACAACTCTTTAGGATAGGTCGACAGATCTTTGTCTGTTTTTTGAATACTATTCAAAAAGGTAATTTTTTGCCGTGCAATATCTTTCAAGCCTTCACCATTTCTGGCGCTAAGCGCGTCCAACTCTTCGTCCAGAAGCTGGGTCAAAGCTTCTAGAGAGGTAATTTGCGCTGTTAACTGCTGTACACACAGCTCAACTGTTTTATCCATACAAATCAAATTCAAATGCAGCTATGTTTTTAGCAAGCTTCTCAGCATCAACTTGGTATTTACCTTCAGCAATTGCTTTTTTGAGCTCTTCCACTTTTTTGCTATCAAATGCTGGGGCTTGTTGCGCTTTATCTTGCAAGCCTTTAAGTTGTTGCGCCTGTGGTGTTAGGCTGACAGAGTCCGCAGCGGCTTTTTGCTGTGCCGCTGGTTTAGTTGCTGTATTGTTTGCATCATTTCTTTGCAATTCAGCACGTTGTTGCTTAATATTATTAGCAACATTGTTCGGCTGATTTTGACCGTTAATGTTATTAACCATGATAGTGACCCATATAAATAGTTGTTTCAGTCTTATTATCGACCATTCCACTACTAACTTTAGCAAAAATTTTAAATATTGACTGCAACGGAATCAACATCTTTTACTCTTGCCCGTATAGTTTTTCCTGATTTTATGTTTTTCACTCTTATTTGCTCACCCAGATTGCCGTCTTGCAGCGCTATTCCTTGCGTTTTAATCGCAAAATGCGCGTTACCTGCCAAGATTATGACTGAGTCCCCTTTGCACACCATACAAATATGCCGCAAATTAATTGCTTTGTCGGCTTGAATTCGACGTTTGGTTTTACTGCCCACCAGCATATCAATGGTATCAATGTTTGAGGCGCGAACAAAATGTTTAGGGCGCATCGCAACTTTTAAGTCCTCGCGTTTTAACACTGTACCTTTATCAAGTTGCTGTGTGGTGACAATCACTGGGTATAAAGTTTCAATTTTTACATGCACAAACTGTACCCAGCTGCGTTTATCGTTACATCTAACTTGTACTGTGACTTGGCGATTAAATGGTGGTGCGGCTTTAGAGGTAACTTTTAAGGGCGTCAGACAGCGTCTGCTGGGGATCCGTGCATCAAGTGGCAATGCGGAAATTGTGAGTTTTCCTTTTGGGTCCTCTGCGCTATGCTCTTGCACATACTTTATTGCGAGTTCCTGAACTTTTGATGGCTCATAGGTGTGAGCATATACAGGCTGCTTGGCTAAAAAGTATACCAGAATGAGAAAGAATTGAACTGCAATTGTATTTTTTAACAAACTCATGATGTTTCGACTATGCTTATGGGGTGAAACAAGGTATAAAGATTTTGCGTGAATTGCTTCACCGCTTCAAGGGCAACTTTGAATGCTATATAACAAGCAAACATTGTTCCGATAAGCTGTATTTTGAGTAGGAGAATGAAATGGCAGGTATTTTAGACTCAGTTAACCAACGAACTCAGTTGGTGGGTCAAAACCGACTTGAACTATTACTCTTTCGTTTGAAGGGGCGGCAACGCTTCGGTATCAATGTTTTTAAAGTGAGAGAAGTACTTCAATGTCCACCTCTTACTGCTATGCCAAAATCAAATTCTTATGTGCGAGGTGTTGCACATATTCGCGGGCAAACTATTTCCGTCATTGATATGTCTTTGGCCGTTGGTGGTCCACCTATCGAAGATATTAAAAATTGTTTCGTGATTATCGCGGAGTACAACCGATCTGTGCAAGGTTTCCTCGTGGGTGCGGTTGAGCGTATCGTAAATATGAACTGGGAACGCATTATGCCACCACCATCTGGTGCTGGTAGGTATTCTTATGTGACTGCCGTAACAGAAATAGAAGAAGAGTTGGTTGAAATCTTAGATGTAGAGAAAATACTGAATGAGATTTGCCCAATTAATACAGAAGTCAGCGAAGAAATTGTCGCTGATGGTGAGATGCAAAAAGACCTCGGTGAACGTATTGTATTCATTGCCGATGACTCTGCAGTTGCACGAAATCAGGTGAAACGTGCACTTGAGCCGTTAGGAGTGCAAACGGAGCTAGCTAAAAATGGTAAAGAAGCGCTTATTAGGCTAAAAGAAATTGCTGAAGTTGATTGCCAAAACGACATTACGGAACGTGTTGGGTTATTAATATCCGATGTTGAAATGCCTGAGATGGATGGGTATACATTAACCGCGGAAATTAAAGCTGATCCTAAATTAGCACCTTTGCATGTTATCTTGCATACTTCACTCAGTGGTGTATTCAATCAGGCAATGATTGAAAAAGTTGGTGCAGATGACTTTATTGCCAAATTCAACCCAGATGAACTGGCTTCGGCAGTGAAAAAATGGGTACATTGTGATTAATAAGTGGTGGTAAACATTGGAAAATAAACATTTAGAGCAAAGCGAGTACGATCAGTTTCGCACCTTTTTAGAGCAGCAGTGTGGTATTGTACTTGGTGACAATAAGCTTTATTTGGTCAAAAGCCGCCTTGCGCCTTTGATGTCTCGGTTTAATGTTGACTCATTATCATCATTAGTAACAAAAACGCTTAGTCCACATGAGAGGCAGTTGCGCGCCGCTGTAGTTGATGCAATGACAACAAATGAAACTTTATGGTTTCGGGATCAGTATCCGTTTGAGTTATTGAAAAAGAAAATTTATCCAGAGTTTAAAGACTTACGTCGACCTGTAAAAATTTGGTCAGCGGCAAGTTCCTCAGGACAAGAGCCTTACTCAATAGCAATGTCGACAAGTGAATTTCAGACGCAAAATCCTGGTGCGATGAAAATGGGTGCGCAAGTTGTTGGCACTGATATTTCCAACACTATGCTCGATATGTGTAAAAATGCGGAATATGACGCATTGGCATTAGCTAGAGGGTTATCTCCAGAGAGACGTAAAAAGTTTTTTATCGACAGTGGTAATGGCATGGCGAGAGTGGTGGATCCTATCCGAAAAATGGTGAATTTTCGCCACTTAAACCTGCTCGACTCTTATGCATTATTAGGGAAGTTTGATGTTATATTCTGTCGAAATGTACTCATTTACTTCTCTCCTGAAGTCAAAGCAAAGATTATTTCTCAGTTTGCACAAGCATTAAATCCGAATGGATATTTGTTTTTGGGTGCGTCAGAATCAATGGCTGGTTTGAGTGACGATTTTGAAATGTTACGATGTAACCCAGGCATTATATATCAAAAAAAATCTTAATAAGTAAAGCAGCCGACAGGCTGCTTTTTCGTTAGTTAAGGATTATGTGAGGCACAAAGCGGCTGAGATCTTGTGTGATGAGACCGGGATCGGCTCTAAGCCCTATACCAGCTGGTTGATCACCTATAACCCAACTTCCTATCACTATATGCTCATTTACGAATTTAGGCAGCGGCTTAAAGGCTTGATAAATATATCCTTCATCGCCATACCCTCCGCTTGATTTCGCAATCAGCTTATCAGCCTTAACGATTTCAATATTTGCCCCTTCACGAGAAAATATGGGTTTTTTAACAACCCCAATATTTTTATCTAGCAAATGTTTTTGCTCGCTAAAATAAGCGGGTAATAGGTTTGGGTGGTCAGGGAAGTGTTGCCAAAGTATCGGTAATATCGCCTTATTTGAAAGTAGCGACTTCCATGGAGGCTCTAACCACTGCACTGACATATGGTTGAGTGAGTGGCCGTACTCGTCATCAAACATGAACTCCCAAGGGTAGAGTTTGAAACACCAATCTATTGGGCTGTCTTCTAGATCAGTAAATTGATTACTGGTGTTGATACCAATATCTTCGATAAATGTAAATTGACTTCGAATACCGGCTTCTAGTGCACAGCTTCTTATGTAGTCAACCGTTCCTTTATCCTCTTCGGTGTTTTTGCAGCAGCTGAAATGTAATGTTCGAGTGCGGTTAAATTTGTGAATCTGTAAAAAACGTGCAATTAATTGTTCTTGAATGCTATTAAATTGGTCGCAATGTGCCGGTAGCTTCCCTTTGTTGACTTGCTGCTCTAACCACATCCATTGCCAGTATGCTGATTCAAAGAGAGAGGTAGGGGTGTCATAGTTTGCTTCTAAGAGCTTCGCGGGTGAAACCCCATCATAGCTAAAGTCGAATCGACCATATAAATGAGGGTCTCTGCGCAGCCATGAACGCCTGATCATATTCCAATAGGATTCAGGCACTGCAAACCGGCGCATCAGCTCGTCGTCGTTGCATACTTTGTCTACAAGATGAAGCAGCATGTCATGAAGTTCTTGCGTGGGCTGTTCAAGATCCTGCTCAATTTGTGACAAAGTAAACTGATAGTATGCACTTTCATCCCAGTAAGGAGCGCCGTGCATAGTGTGAAATTTAAACCCTAGCGTGTTGGCTTGAGCTTGCCAATCTGCTCTTGGCTGAATAGGGATTCTTATCATGTGGTTTTTTAAGGTGTTGTATAGGGGGGGAGTTTATCCGCCCCAACTTCTAGAACTGGCACTGCGACCAAAACCACCACGACTTTTGGTACGCGTGATTGTTTTGCTGAGCTTTGGCTTATAGTTAATCGCTGTACTTTTTACTGTTGTAGTACCAGCAGAGTTGACGCTGGCTACGACACTGTTTTGCGCATTACGATATTTAAAAAAGTCGTCTTTGCTGCGATAGAGTGGTTTGGCACCTGAATAGTATTTGCCACTTAAAAAAGCGGCTTTTCTTTTCTTGCGCTTCTTCATGGCATCTAGGCCTTCGTCAACAGCCTCGGCGAGCAGTGCAACCATAAAGCCGGCCATAACCGGACGCCATAAACCGCCATTATTCTCACAGCGTTCATAGCCAAAATCGCTTTCACACAATTGCTCAGTGGCATATCTAGGTGCTTCCGATAAATGTTGGTCTTTGGCTTGATCGTAATGGAACAAGCATGATGCCGTTTCTACACCAAACGATGTACATTCATCAACATCTTTAAAAAGCAGCGCGGACTCGTCTGAATCTGAACACCCAATCAGGCCTGCGGATGTGCCCATCATTAAAGTGAGTTTGATTTGCTTACTGCGTTTCATACTCACTCCTTAATAGGTCATACATGCTGCATTGAGAATACCGGTTGCCAGCGAAGCGCCGCCTAAAAACAAGCCTGCACTGATATGGTTATTTTCAATTTTTTCTGAGAGTTTTGGCATATACAAGCGAACAAGAAAGAAAGTCAGCAATTGGATAACTCCAGCAATCACTCCCCAAATTGCGAAATCGAGTAATGACACTGCATTGATCGCAGCGCTGGCTATTGGCAGCGTAAAGCCGATTAGGGTTCCCCCAAAAGCAGCCGCAGCAGATGGGTTATCTTCTTTGACCAATTTCCATTCACAGTGTGGTGTAACTTTGGTGTAGACATAGAGAAAAGTGAGTATTAGCAAGTAGCCAATTAAAAAGTATAAAATAAATGGAATAAATCCCTGCAAAGATTCCAAAATCATTATGATGCTTGCCTTAAGTGTTATTATTCGTGAAGCAATAAGTGCTCCAATTCCCGATGGAGTATATCATCGTCTCCAATGTTCAATTCTATCAAACGTTTTAGATGGGTAACACTGTCTATGTCAATTTGAGCGCAATGTAAACCTAAATGCGCTTCTTCTATATGGCGAATTTCGACTTCCATGTTTATTTCTATTTCACTGCCAGGTAGAACAAACTTCAAACTCGCAGGTTGCCCTTTCAGTGGGGTAAGTCCCATAGGGAGTGTGATCAGCGCCCCATTAAGTGATAAATCAATAATTTCACATTGGTAGTCACCTGATGTTGTCATTAAGGAAGCTGTGTTAGAGAATAAAATTCTCGAAAACTTTCTGCGTTCTGTCATAAGTCGATCTCGTCATGCTGTTACTTCAAGTTTAGTCATATTTTTGCGGACTAACCAGATATAAAAAAGCCCTGAGCATATTCAGGGCTTTTAATTATGGGTATACAGAGTTAGCCAATTTTTTTGTATTTGATACGTTTAGGCTCTGCAGCTTCAGCACCGAACGTCTTCTTCAACCACTCTTCGTATTCCGTATAGTTACCATCGAAGAAATTAATTTTTCCTTCGTCACGATAATCTAAAATGTGTGTTGCAATACGGTCTAAGAACCAACGGTCGTGCGAGATACACATTACACAGCCTGGGAATTCTAAAATCGCGTTTTCAAGAGCACGAAGCGTTTCTACATCTAAGTCATTGGTTGGCTCATCCAGCAGGATTACGTTACCGCCCGCTTTTAGAAGCTTGGCTAAGTGTAGACGGTTGCGCTCACCACCAGAGAGTTCTTTGACGAATTTTTGCTGGTCATTGCCTTTGAAGTTAAAGCGGCCTACATAAGCTCTGCTCGGAATTTCAAAGTTACCAATCTTTAAGATATCTTGACCGTTAGAAATTTCTTGGAAAACAGTATTTCCATCATCCATATTGTCACGGAACTGCTCAACAGTAGCCAGCTCAACTGTGTCACCAAGTTTAATCTCTCCACCATCAGGCTGTTCTTCACCACTTAGCATTCTAAATAGTGTTGATTTACCTGCGCCGTTAGCGCCGATAATACCGACAATGGCCCCTTTAGGCATTGAGAAGCTTAAATCATCAATCAGTACTCGGTCACCAAAGCCTTTTTTCAGGTTATTGACTTCGATAACTTGATCGCCTAGACGTGGACCCGGTGGAATAAATAGCTCATTAGTCTCATTACGCTTTTGATAATCAGATTGCTGTAGCTCAGTAAACTGTGCCATACGTGCTTTTGATTTCGCTTGACGTCCTTTAGGATTTGAACGCACCCATTCAAGTTCTTTCTCAATTGACTTTTGACGCGCTTTTTCAGACTTCTCTTCTTGTTTTAAACGCGCATCTTTTTGCTCAAGCCAAGATGTATAGTTACCTTCCCAAGGAATACCGTGGCCACGGTCTAGTTCTAAAATCCAACCTGCTACATTATCTAAGAAGTAACGGTCGTGGGTGATCGCAACAACGGTACCTTCGTAATCGTGCAAGAAGCGCTCAAGCCAAGCGACTGATTCGGCGTCAAGGTGGTTGGTCGGTTCGTCCAGTAGTAGCATGTCTGGTTTTTCAAGCAATAAACGACAGATTGCCACTCGGCGTCTTTCACCACCAGATAAGTGCTCAATCTTCGCATCCCATTCTGGCAGACGCAAAGCATCAGCAGCGCGCTCTAATGCGTTATCTAAATTGTGGCCATCATGTGCTTGGATAATGGCTTCTAGTTCACCTTGCTCTTTTGCAAGCGCATCGAAGTCAGCGCCGTCCATTGCGTATTCAGCATAGACTTCATCTAAGCGAGTCAGCGCATTTTTTACTTCACTGACTGCTTCTTCGATGGTTTCACGTACAGTTTTGCTTTCATCCAATACAGGTTCCTGTGGAAGGTATCCAATTTTTGTACCTGGCTGTGGACGTGCTTCACCTTCAAACTCAGTGTCAACACCTGCCATGATACGAAGTAAAGTGGATTTACCTGCACCGTTTAAACCCAGTACGCCTATTTTTGCGCCTGGGAAAAAGCATAAAGAGATATCTTTGAGGATAGTGCGCTTTGGTGGAACAACTTTGCTCACCCGCGACATTGTATAAATATATTGAGCCATGAATATAGTCCGACTTATTTTTTATTTCCGCTATTGTAGTTACAACTTACGGTGCATTCAATGTAAGTGATCAGATTAGTGAATGAGCTTTGACGTATTTCCTGCATAGCCGTGATTATTTTTTATTCACAGTGTGGTTTTGATAAATAAATCTGCCTTACTTTGCCCTTTTTATTGCAATGAAAATGTTCAGTTTCTTTTGTTGATCACCGGAAGAAATATAAAAATTGTGCAGCTAGATTTTTTCATATAAAAACAAGCATTTTTTTTAAGTCTTTATTGTTAGGGCATTTTTGACCTGTTTGAATTCCTAAAAAAAGGTATTATTTACCTATGCTCAGCAAAGCTATGAAGTAAAGCGGTTAACTTCATTGATGCAATGAGTACCTCGAAATAGCTCACATTGTATGTGAGTACAGATACTTCCTATTTAGGAAGCCAGACTGACAAGATAGGCGAGATATTTTCTTAATATACAGTCATTAATAACTTCACGGCTTTTGGCTTCGAACATTCACCATAGGCCAAACACAACTTCACATCACCATAAAGCTTAGCTGAATTATCGGTAAGGATCGCAATGACACAGTCAAGTTACTCATCAGGCAGAATATTTAAAGAGAAGCGAACACCTTTAGGGGCTGAAATTCTTCGCTTTGCAAGACGTATACGCGGGTTCACTCAGGCTGAGTCTGCGGCAAATTATGGCATTGAAGAGCGCACACTGAGGCGCTGGGAAAACAAAGAATACAGCCCTAAATGGAATGATGTGGTTGGTTTAGTAGAAGACGTTTATTCACTCGATATTATAGAAGTAATAGGAAAGCTCAATGATTGCGACACAAATAACCATTAAACAAATTCGCAGCGCTTTAAGACGTTGGGGCAAATATTGGCGACAGCGTGAACTGGGCAAAGGCTTTAGTCGTCAGGCTGTTACTGAGCAAAGTGGGGGAGGCCATAGCAATTACTTCTCTAGTGACATGATGAATGTACCTGAAGAAATTGAATTACTGGGGCAGTTAATCAGCAAACTGCGACCAGAATGCATCCGAGCAATACGCGCTAAGTATTTATTGGATGTTGAATTAAGCCAAGCGGCAAAAATGCTTGGTTTTGATACAAAACGCTCTGCAGAGTTTTGGCTTACTAAAGCTGAAAGGACACTCATGCTGGAGTTGAGCTACTAACGAGTAGGAAAATAGATGTCGATCATGAATACGGTTGAGCAAATCAAGAAACATGAGGGCTATCGACGCTTTCCGTATTACTGCACGGGAGGCAAACTCACGATAGGTTATGGTAGAAATTTAGATAATAAAGGAGTGGATAAAGAAGAAGCCGAGTATTTACTTGCACAAGATATTCAAAATGCGCTTGCAGGTGTTAAGCGTCGTATTGATATTTCGCATTGCAATGAAGCTCGGGTAGCAGTGCTGACAAATATGGCATTCAATATCGGTTTGCAAGGATTGATGGGGTTTAAAAGGATGCTGGAACACGTGCAACAAGGAGAGTTTGAAAGTGCCGCAGTTGAAATGCTTGATAGCCGCTGGGCAAATCAAGTGCCGAGTCGAGCACAGGAATTGGCGCAGCAAATGTTAAGTGGGGAGTGGCAATCATGAACTGGCTAACAAATTTGTTCACTGGCAGTGTGAGAGAACCACTGCAGGTAGTCAGTGAAATCATAGATGAGCTGTACACGAGTGAAGAAGAAGTACTCGAACAACATGTCATTAAGGCAAGGCTACTTAATAAGCAAAGTGAAATACAAGCACATATAAATTCAGTGCAAGCAAGCCATCGAAGTCGATTTGTGGCTGGTGCTCGCCCATTTTTGATGTGGGTATGTGGGCTTGGCTTCTTATTTGCTTTTGTGATCAACCCAATTTTACAGTGGTTGTTTCCAGAACAAGGGGTGCCGGTATTGCCACTTGACGTAATGTTGGAATTGACTTTAGGTATGTTGGGGCTAGCTGGCCTTCGAACCATTGAAAAGTTGAAAGGAGTGGCAAAGTGAGACAACCTGAAAATTGGCAAATGAAAAAGGAATTGAGTTTAGCCCACATTCTTACAACGATTGCCTTGGTTGTATCAAGCATCTTGTATCTAAGCGATTTAGATAAACGCATTACCTCTAACTCTCAAGAGTTAGCCCACTTAAAGCAAATCCGTAAGGAAGATCAAAAGCGGATTGAAAAGCGTCTTGACTCAATAGACAAAAAACTTGATGCGCTGCTCAGTGCAAAGCGCACCTCCCTTTAAGCCCTATCTGGGCACTGTTTAAAAATCCTTTTTTTGTAATTAATCACTTAAATCCATGTGCACAAGCTATGAGATTGCATGTGCGTTCGTGCGCAAACGTATTATCAGGAGACGAATTGTGAGTACAGCCATCGAATTAGCTAAATTGCCACCACCTCAGGTTATTGAAGCGCTTAGTTATGATGAGATTTATAAGCAAATGGAGCAGGCTTTGCTCGAAAAGTTGCCGGATCATGCTTTATTGGCCTCTGATCCCGCAATTAAATTAATTGAAATTGCGTCATATCGTGAACTTTTGCTAAGGCAAAGAATTAATGACGCGGCCAAATCTGTGATGCTGGCGTTTTCGCAAGGTAGCGACTTAGACAATTTAGGCGCCTTATTTGGAATTGGACGAGACGAAAATGAAGGCGATGAACGCTATCGACAACGGATACCTTTGTCGTTGGAAAGCTACAGTATGGCTGGCACTAAAGGTGCTTATGAATATCATACGCTAACAGCAAACGATCAAGTGAAAGATGTATATGTAGACTCTGATCGTCCTGGGTATGTCAATGTATATGCATTGATCAATACCATGACAGAAACTCAAGCAAATGCAATTAAAGCGGATATTGATGCTCGGCTTCATGATGAAGATATCAGGCCAATTACAGATAAAGTGGTGACGCACTGTGTAATGCCAACAAGGCAAGCACTGCAAGCGCAAATCTATTTAAATATTGGAGCAAATAAGGCACAGGTTGAACTTAACATTATGCAGGCGCTAGACGTATTTATGGCACAGCACTGCAAGTTAGGAGAAGAAGTTCCTCACTCTGGGATCATTGATGCATTGCATCAGCCGGGCGTGAGAAAAGTTAAAGTACTTGCCCCAATTGAAGATTTACAACCTAACGTCAATCAGGCGTATAGCTTAGACATTAATTTACAGTTTCCAAATGAGGCCGAGATATGATCGAAAAATCACTTCTGCCTCATAATGGAAGCAACTTAGAACATCATCTTGAAGAGCGTTTATCACATACCCGTGAACAGTTTGATACCAGGACGGTCATCCCTGAATACATAGGTTCACAATGGGACCCGATGACTTGTCCTGAATCCTTGTTGCCTTGGCTTGCGTGGGCATTATCAGTCGACGAGTGGAAAGAAGATTGGCCTGTAGAAACAAAGCGGGCGATGATAGCCAATTCGGTGACAGTTCATAAACATAAGGGGACGGTTGGTGCAGTTAAGCGTGCATTGGCGTCACTGGGTCTTGAGATTGAATTTTTTGAATGGTTTGATGATGTAGATGATGTGTATTTAGCACCTCATCATAGCGGTGAACCGCATACTTTTACTTTTATTGCATGGGCCAATGATGTCCCTTATACCAGCCGCGCGGTGGTGCTTGATCAAAAGTTGTATGATGCAATACATCGTGTGACTAATCAAACCAAGCCACAACGGGCACATTTTGATTTTTTAGTTGGCATGAAGATGTCGTCGCAAATTGCAGCGGCCAGTAGTGGTCATGGTTTTGCGTCAAGTCGGCTTTATGCCAAAGTTATGTCGCACACAAAAGAACGTGCGGGTAGTAACTCTCTTTCACTCGCTGGTGCTATTTCTGGGCATCGCACAGCCTCTTCTCGCTATTATGCAGCATCCTCTACTGAGCGTAAGATCACATCATCTGCTCAGCCAGGCTGCGCCCTTGTTATTAGAAAGCAGGTGCCATTGGTTAGTCGCCAGCGCATCAATACTGCCAGTGAGCGAAAGTTAAGGGCGGGCGCCAAACTCGGGTTTGGCGCATCGCTTTCAACGGGTTCAGGTCAAGTCGTTAGAACTTACATACGTAGTGACCAAACCATGCCTTCGCGCATGATTGAATTTAGCAGCCGCCTTACGGGTGCGATGTCAAACAGCGCAAAGCAAACGACTGTATGTCGTTTGTATTTCAATGCAGTGTCTGCATCATAAATATCGAAAAACAAGGAGTGCAATAGTGAGCACGATTTTACAACCGGTGATCACGTCAGCGGGACTGGCTGCTGTGTTCAGAGCACAGCAAAGTGGCTTTAAAGCGAAAATCACCAAAATCGGGATTGGCTCAGGTGTGCATCAAGTTGATGAAAACACCACCAATCTGAAAGCAGAGCGATATCGTCTGGATATTGACTGCGCAGAATATGATGAAGCAAATAAGCAGCTTCATTTAACCGTACGCGACGATTCTAAAGTGGCTGATGACGGGTTTTTTGTCAACGAGGTCGGTTTTTACACCGAAGAAGAAGTTAATGGGCAAATTCGTCATGTGTTGTTTGCTGTTTATTCAGCAGCAGATCCGATTGCGTATAAATCTAATGATATTGATCTGTTATTGGCGTTTGACCTCACACTGACAGGTGTACCGGGTGACGCTATCACTATTATCGACAAAGGAGTCGATTTTAATATTTTGATAGCCCCAGAGCTTGCCAAAATGGCGCGTTCACAGATCATGAATATGTATCGTCATTTAAAACAAAAGTTTGCGTTAATTGACAAAGGTATTTTGTAAGGAAATTTCATGAAAAAAGTAGATAACCAGCGTGCACAAACATTAGCGGAAGAAGCACTGAAGTTGATGCAAGAAGCAAAAGTATTGCAGCAACAAGCCCAATGTCAGGCAGCTCGTATTTTGGGCTATCAACAGCAAAGTGATGGCTTGGCATTTAAATATTTAGCGGCGAAAGCCGAGCACGGCGAGCAAAGCCAGCAAGCATTTGATGCAAAACAGGCGTGGCTTCATGCGCGAAAGTCTGTGCAGGTGCGTTATCCAAAACTTCATGGAAAATAATTCAAAACAGATTTTAAAAAGCCCGCTTTAAGTGGGCTTTTTTGTATAAATGGAGAACGTAAATGTCTTTAGAACAAGATATCACACGCGTTGTTGAGGCCACTGAAGGGTTGACTGCAACCGTTGATAATCAGATCAGTGAGATCACGAACAAATTAAACACCGCGGTAGCTGAGACTAAAACCAAGGTGGATGCCCACCTAGCCAGCGCTGATTCATTACTGAACTCTTATGAAGAGCGTCAGTCGCACTTTCGAGTGACAAAAAACCAAGCCTTGGCGGCAAATCAGGCGGGTACCTTCCCAGAAGCTTGGGCTGGTGGCTTTGTAACAAAAGCGACGTTGCTAGAAAAAGTTGAGACCAACGTTGAGCCTACTCAGCGTACGCCACTAGCAAGAGAGTTTCTAAAAGCCATTAATTCAGACACAAAGTGGTTTGCTCAGAACTTTAATATTTGGGAACTGGAATATGCGCCGAATCGAGGCGGTGATAACAGCCATGTCGATGCTTATTTAATGTACCAGTACTTAAGAAGGCCAACGCACATAACAGCAGGAGCCGTTGTTAAGCACATTCGTGGAACTGTGCCTACAAACTTTTGGTGTCACGGTCTGAAAGCCGGAGAGCCTGCCAAAGTATGCGGACTTCATATTCAACATAATAGTCGAAATCACTATACGCATTGTCACCCCTATGTGCCAGGCAGAAACTTACCGGCTGATCAAACGGGGGTTATTCAGGTTGCACTGCCAGCGGTTGTGACAGGTCATGTACCTTTGGATAAATCCTGGGGTCAGTTTGCTTACATCGGTGACGGTGCATACGACGTGATTGCTTAAGGAGAAAAAATTAAATGGCTAAATTAATCGTAAATGGACAGGTGGTTGAGCAGTTTTTTGATGCCGGTATGCAACAGTACGCGGTAGCTCAATTAGTTGAAGAAAACTTTGGTAAAGACAGCACTTTCTCCGTTGAATTATCTGTTGAAGAAGCACAGCAAAAGAGCCGTGATGATGTTCGTTTATCCATCGAGCAGCAAGTGGCTGATACTGAATCTTTGCTTGGTACCACATCAGACACCGTACATATGTTACTTAACGAGCTAAGTGGCTTTGTTAATAAATTAAGCGATGCATCCACCTTAGCGGAGATGCGCACTTCTACCACATCACTTAAAGCGGCAATTGGCGATATTGAAACAAAAGTTTCAGCAGGTGCGCTGAGCTTTCCTTATCAGACCAAAGGCCAAGATGCGGTGATGACAGATATTATGACGCGTGCAAACGGCGTGGATACTGTTATCAAAGCAAAGTAAGTCATGCATAACACGGTTCTGAGCACTCCGTGTTGATGCCGAGTTAGAAAAAACTCAAACGTGAAGCCCACCATTTGGTGGGCTTTTTTATTTTAAATTGGAGGTAAATTATGTCTTTAGAGCAAGACATTGCAAATGTAGTCAGTGCAGCAGAGCAGCTAACTGGCATCGTAGATACAAAAATTGAAGATATTAACAATACTGTGAATGGCAAAGTTGCTGAGATGAACTCGCAAGTCGCTGTAAAAAAGAATGAAATTGATACGGCAATTACTCAGCAAGTGCAGCGTGTTGATACTGCCTTAGAGAATAAGCAGGTAATTGGTAATGGTGGCCACGGAACCAAAAGTATAGGCATTGCAAGCTTTTTTACTGGTGAGACTGGTGCAACCTATATGCACCTAAAGCTGCCGTATAAGATTGATACGCATAACTGTATGTTCCATTTGAATATCTATGGTTACGAATATGGTAAAAATAATATTGTGGATGCAACATTCACTGGTTACTGTTACACAAATCAAAACAAACTATATCAGTCAAAGACAGCTGGAACTCATGAACCTATTGTTTATGTAGGGACAGATCAACATGTTTATTTAAGAATAACACTTGAAAGTCAGTACTACTTAACTTTGAGTGTTGACTCTACTTATGTAGGTAATGGCAGTGTACTCAAGCCTGGGGATGTTCAATTTATCAGTAGTACAGAAGCGCAGTTATAGGGAGCTTATAATGGAAAATTTAATCGCGGAAGCGCAAAGTGCAGCAGTTGAAGAAAAAATAGCACTCGAGAATGCACGTATCAACGTTAGGCATAAGATTAGTAATCGCATTGCAGATACAGACAGTATGTTAGGGAATACATCAGATATTTCTCACATCCTACTTCATGAACTGAGCATATTTGTAAATAAGCTATCCACTGCTAACTCCCTAGCAGAAATGCGCACCTCTACAGAATCTTTGAAAAACGCCATTGGTGCAATTGAAGGGAAAGTGGCAAGTGGTGAGGTTGAGTTACCTTATCAAGTAAAAGGTCAGGAAGCCGCTTTAGAAGAAGCGGTTGTACGTGCCCACGGCGTCAGCAGTCTACTGAAATAAATTGGTTTAGTTTGCTAAGTAGCAAACAGAACGGTCAACAAACCCAGCCCACCTATTCGGTGGGTTTTTTATTTTAAAAATGGAGGTAAACATATGTCTTTAGAGCAAGACATTACACGCGTCGTTGAAGCGGCGGAAAAATTAAGTGATATCGTCGATACCAAAATTGAAGATATTGATGCGCGGGTGGCACAAAAGGCCATTGAGATTGATCAAAAAAATGCGGCGGTTGAAAGCCGTTTAACAGCGAAAGAGCAAGCGGTTGATGCCAAAATACAAGCGTTTCAAAGGGCGTTACCACTGGCACCTAACACTCTTGTGGACTCAAAATATTTTAATTCTATTTGTGAAGCTAACAATACCCCAACAGATATATTGACGGCACACAAAGCGCCTTGGACGTCTTTTTTGCACGATGGGACTGAAGGCAGTGGCACTGTTACTCGCTTAACACTAGACAAATTAGACGAATATGGCCTGACACCAAATCAGGATTTTCAGAGCCGTGGTATTGGGTCAAAAAACCATGGTGGAGAGCATTATTATGGCTCTAATTATCGTGTTTTACTGATGGACATTGAAATTACCAAAGGCCGTACTAACGATGCAGATAATGGTTATTTCTTCGTGTTATCACAAGGCTGTGATACTCATGTTGGATGGAGTAAAGGAGAGTTTTTAACGCAAGCCAGTTGCTGGATAAATGTGTTGGAAAGTTCAGGTACGATAAGATTTCATCCATCTTCAAACCGCTCTGCTCACATTACATGTGATCACACGGATGTCGGTAAAGGCTGGCAGTACAAGCACGCCGTTCGACAAGGTTGGGGTGGGTGTCATCAGCCTTTGTTTATCGGCATGGGGAGAATGAAAGTGGCAATGTGCCTGCCTTATGTTGGTACGGGTAATCATGGCGACAATATGATTTGGGCAGATAGTGTCGGTTTCCCTTATACACATACTGACGCAGCTGGATATGTAGGAGTATAAACATGGCATTATTGAAACAAATCTCAACAGGTCGCATTGTGGCAGGTGGACTAACTACACCAGAAAGCGCTCAGAAAATAGCAAAAAATGCCGGAGTTGATGAGGGAGATTATCAGCTCATTTTTTCCGAGCAAGAAGTTCAAGAAAATCGTCGAGAACGATATGCTCATGTCTGTGACCATCTCTTCATAGATTACATGGCTAGCCTGACTGAATTTGGCGACACTGCGCAAAAAACCATTGACGCAAAGCGCGTATGGTTAGATGCCAGAGCCAATGTTAAAGCAAGTTTTCCTAAATCATAGCTTGTTAACCCCCCTTATGTGCCTGTCTTTGCATTAACCGGGCACTTCTCATAACTTTAATCTTGGGCTTAGTTATGTCATTGACAAACTTTAGCGCCATAGATCTCAGCCGTTTGCCGGCGCCAAACCTTATTGAGTCACTAAGCTTTGAAAAGATTAGGGCTGAGATTTTAGATGACTTTAAAACACGTTTTCCCGATGCTGAGCTTAACCTAATCAGTGATCCTGTGGTTAAGTTAGTAGAGTCATTTGCTTACAGAGAGCTGCTGTTACGTCAGCGCATAAACGACAGTGCACATGGTGTACTACTCGCCCACGCTACAAGCAGTGAGCTTGATTACTTAGGTAATCGCTTTGATGTAGCGCGCGCAGTATTAGAGCCAGCTGACAATACACAGATACCACCTAAAGCAGCTATTTATGAGAGCGATGAACGGTATCGTGAACGTATTGCATTGGCGCTGGAAGGATTCAGCACTGCGGGCCCCGCAGGCGCATATGCTTTTCATGCACTGAAGGGGTCGCAATATGTCAAGGATGTGTTTGTAGATGCCCCCGAGTTTGCTTATGTCGACTTACCTGACCAAGTCGCTAATTTATTACCGCCCAGTGCGCGAATATTAGTGTGTACAGAGGATGCCGGTTTGACGCCAGAAGTCCTATCAGGTGCTGAACCATCAGAGCCTGTACCTGGGGACGTGGTGGTGACATTGCTCACAAGCCAAGGAAGTGGCCAAGCAAGCACAGAGGTCATAGAGCATGTCAAAACGCAGTTAAACAAAGAAACTGTGAGGCCATTGACTGATAGAGTACATATTAAATCGGCAGATATTATCGAGTTCTCAGTCGATGCGGTATTGCATATTTATCCTGGGATGGATGGGCCTGCACTGGTTGAAGAAGCAAAAGCAAGCTTAGCGGATTGGTTGGCTGAGCATCATAAATTAGGCCATGACATTTCTCTGTCTGGTTTATATGCGGTATTACACCGAGAGGGCGTGCAGCGCGTTGAGTTGCTTGCGCCACAATGGGATATTGCCGTGCAAGCACATCAGGCAGCATTTTGTTCTCGAGCGACTATCTCGGTGGGAGAGGAGCATGTCTAACTTCACATTGCAGGGTAATACTTCCGAGCTGGAGTTGGCGCTTGAGCATTGCAGTGACCGTATACTGAATATCCCAGTGTCCCATAAGCAGCTATGGGATCCATGGAGGTGCCCTTTACGGTTTTTGCCTTGGCTTGCCGATGCATTAAGTGTGGATGTTTGGGATAGTGCTTGGCCTGAGCACGTGCAGCGCAAAGTCATTGCGGATAGTGTGCCAAGGCACAGATATAAAGGGACGATCAGTGCAGTGAATAATGCATTGAAAGTGCTCAATGCCAAGGTTGAGCTGCAAGAGTGGTGGCAATATGGCGGGGTACCACATAGTGCAAAGTTGCTGGCCATTGCCAATGAGAATCTAGACAGTAATGGCAGTACATTTTTAAGTCCTAAATTACAAGGGCAAATGTGGCAGTCTGTGGTGGCGACTAAACCAATGCGGACGAGTATAGATTTTAATATTGGCGTTAACCTCAACACGAGCACTCAAGTGATTGGTGGCGGGCAGAGCGCGTCGATGCAAATAGCTTTACACCGCGATGAACCGGTCTTTAATTTTGCGCCAGTTCATATATGTCATGTTGCTGCATCCCAAACGGGCAGTGTGCACGCATCAAAGTTAGCAGATAACCCGAGTTTCGATTTTAATTTGAGCTCAATACATGTGGCTTCAATGAGTGCTGCTAGCCATGTAGGAACGCAGTTATTCGAAGATAAAGCTAATGCTTATTTTAGCGCGAGTGTTTTTATATCCTCTTGTGCAGTTGCCACCCACCTATCACGCACTTTGTTGAAAGACACGCCCAAATTTCAACATATATCAAATAGTTCATTAGCAAGCGGTGCCTATACCGTTTCTATTCAAAATATCACGCTTAATTTATAAATTTGAGGTACTAAATATGAATGTATATACGCCTGTTGTGACGCAACAGGGAATAAACGCAGCCGTCAGTGCCCTTGAGCAAGGGGTTAAAATTCAAATTGGCCACATTGCAGTGGGTGACTCGGGATACACACCCGATAGAAATCAAACGGCTTTAAAAAGCCCCAAAAATACAGCGCCTGTATCGGGTGCTGAAGTGGTTGGCAATGGTCAATTTCACGTAACAGCCGAGTTTACAGATGATAAACAATATGCGGTTAAAGAAGTCGGTTTTTACTTAAATGATCATGAACAAGAAAGTCAGCGAACCTTGTTTGCAGTGTGGTCACACCCTGAAAATGTGCTTTTTTTTCAGACGCCAATTGCAAAGATTGTACAAGGGTTCGATTTGCTTTTAACGGCGGTTCCGCCAGAGAGCTTAGACTTTAATGTATCGGGTGATTTGAGTTTATATTATGCCGATGAGTTTGCTGCACTGACGATTGCACAAACTAAAGCGCTCACAGCGCAAATTCAGTCCAACCTGAGACAAATCCATTTTAATGACCGCCTTTTGAATTTGGAGGGGTAGTTCATGTCTAGTTTATCTGAGAGCGTAGCTGAACTTGCTAGTAATAATGCGAATTTGACTCAGCGGTGTAGTGAGTTGACGGATGACATCAACCAGTTGTTACTCAACGTGGATACCAAGGTTGATTCGGCGTTTGCCAAAGTGAGTGGCGAAATTAACAATACACTGGAGCAGACCTTGTATGTTAATGCTGATCAATCGGTTGGTAGCGATAGCAATGATGGTTTAAGTGCGCAAACGCCATTAAAAACAATAAAAGCAGCCGTGGCTAAACTGGTACCAGGTTGCTTTGCTCGCATCATGCTGGCTGCAAATAATGTTGAACATGTATCTGCGGCTGTTGTGGTCCCAGATTGTTCAGTTGTTTTTAATACATACACAGAAGATGATTGGCAATCTATTGGCTTAAAACTGCATTTTACCGGTGCTATTGCGTTTAATACGCGAGGTGAGAATGCTTCAATCTCACTTGAGCTGTTTGGCGAGTTCCAAAAGACATTATTGATGGCGGGTAATCGCTTATTTGAAAACCTAGGCAAGGCCGCTTATTCATTGGCCAGTGACAGTGCAAGCTTTCCCGTGGTGGTGTTTCACCGTAATACGACGGGGCAATTTTTTCCTTATTTTGTTGCAGCAAATTATGCCAAGTATAGCAAAATTGGTTTATTTTCAATGAGCAACGTCATATTTGCCTCACATATTTCTAGTAGTGCAGGTGAGACAGTTTATGAGCCTATGCCACATATTCGTTTGGACACCGCTCCAGTGGGCGGTGCCGTACTGGCAGTATTTAATAACGTTGATATGCATTGTGAACAACTGTCTAATCCTGGTGTGGAATTGGCTACAGGTTGTTATTTGATCTCCAAGGTGACAGGGCTAAACCATGTTGCTCCACCAGCTGCCGCAAGTAGCTAACCCTGCAACCTTCCTTTTCTTATTTATTATTTAAATTTCAAATTTATATTGAGGACAATATTTATGTCTACACAAGCTAAAACGCTTGAGCAGCTCATCACAGAGCTACATACAACCAATGGTGAATTGGTATCAGCTAACAGAACATTGACAGAGACTGTTTTGAATAAAACAGCGGAAGTAAATAGTGTCGTCAGTCAAGCTAAGCTTGATATTCAAGCAGCGATTGACAACGCGAAAAGTGAAGTTGATAACGCAAAACTGAATTTCGCAAAAAGCCATGCGGAAACGAAAATTAATTATTACGACCGTAAAGTGCACACTAAAGCTTCACTAATTGAAAACAGCGGGTTAGTGGTCGACCCAAATGATGATACAAAAACCGTTTGGGTGAGGGTACCAACAGGTGGCAGCTGGTCTGGTTTCCATACTTATCCTGAAACAAATACTTTGACTATGCTTCATACCGTAGCGGGCTATGCATATTCACCTGGCCATAGTGAGTCAACTCAGTATGAGCGGGATTGGAGTATTACAAATATGGAATTTATTTTGACTAATGAAGCGGCGACTAGCGAGCAAATAAATGACAATATAGCTGCACTAGGAATTGATGTTGCAATATCAAGAACTGGCGGTTGGTGGGATGGTTCTCGCGTTTTACAAATACCAGCGATGAGAATCAACGACATGCATCCATACTGTAGTTTATATGTCAGGTTAGTAAATATCGTGTTTAATTCGGTACCAAACAAGGAATCGAAGCTACCACAGGAGGTATTGCAATTTGGTGGCAACTGCACTTTCGCAATCGACAGCGTTGTTAATTATCCACATATTTCAGTATAGGTGATATATGTCAGAAATAAGTTTATTTGATTACAAAGATACCGGTGTAAACCTTGTTAAAGCAGAGCAACGCTCTCGTATTCATTATGAAGTTGCAGATGCGGACTCATTAATAGGCACGACATCTGATACTACACATTTGTTATTGGTTGAGTTTGCTAAATTAACACAAGCAATTTCAATCGCAGCTTCTCTTGATGAAGTAAAGTCAGCAGCGTTGCAGTCAGCGAGTTTGTTTGCACCGATAGTAGATAAACAAAATGGAGAGCAATTGACTTTCCCGTATCAGCATAAAGGGACTGAAAGCGTGCTCGCTGAAATTGCAGCGCGTGCGCAAGGTGTCGCTGATATTATTAAGTAATAATTTAATATTTCCTTCCCAAGAGATCCCCTATGAACTCCCAGTACTTTGATTTTTCTGCGCTCCCAGCGCCAGATATCATTGAGCCACTGGACTATGAACGTATTTTCCAAGCCCGCAAAGAAAGATTTAAATCTATTGCACCGCAGTATGCAGATGCGCTAGAACTCGAAAGCGACCCACTAACAGTATGCTTGCAAGTGGAGAGCTATCGAGAGCTATTATTACGCCAGCGTATTAACGAAGCAGCTTATGCTAATTTGTTAGCGACGGCGCAAGGCGGCGATTTAGATCAGCTTGGAGTGTTTTATGGTCTTGGGCGTGCCGAGGGTGAAGAAGACGGTAACTACCGTCTTCGCATTCGGCAAAAGACTCTGGCCTCCAGCACAGCTGGTAGCAAAGATCATTACCGCAATGCAGCGCTCACCGCTGCCCCTAATGCTATTCGTGATGTAGAAGTGGATAGCCCAGCCTCCGGACGTGTTCGAGTATCAATATTATTTCAAGATGCACAGCGTGCAGATGAACTTTTACAGCAAGTACGAGCATACGTACTGAGCGATCAGGTCAAGGTATTGACTGATCAGGTTGAAGTGAACCACGCACAAGAAGTGCCTATTGACGTTAAAGCCGATATTTATCTGCAACATAATGTACCTAATTGGGTATTTACTCAGTTGGAAGGTAAGTTACGTGCAGCTTGGCAAGACGCAATGGCGCTTGGTGTTGCGATGACGCCAAGTTGGCTGAGCGCTCAGTTGCATGTTGAGGGCGTAAAGCATGTTGAAATACATACGCCTGATAACTTGATTGATATTGCGTCTAATCAATATGCTCAGTTAGGGCAAATTCAATTATGTCTCATCACCTAGATACAAAGAGCGACGAGTTGTTACCTTATAATCAAAGCGAGCTGCAAGCTGCAATGGTTAAACATGGGCAGCTAGAGTTAATGCTGGGAGACGGCATTGCACTTTTACGTGGCTTCAAATCTCACCCTAAACAATCTTTATTACCTTGGCTTATTTGGGAATATGGTTTAGGCGCATTGGTTCCGTACTTAGATGATCTTGACCAAGTATTACAACAAGGTTTGGCTTGGCAGCGGATCCGAGGGACGCGAAAAAGCCTAGAAATGGCGTATGGTTGGCTTGGATTTTCACTGAAAGATGTAGAAGAGTCTGATTCCTATCGCCATTTTTATCGTTACCAATGTCACCTTGAACAATTACCCAGTTTAAATGACGTTGAGCGCATGTCTCAGCTGGCAGAGCTCAGTGCTCCAGCTAGAAGTGAGCTTACTCGTGTCACTTATCAATTTGACATTAGAGAGCTGACTTTGTCAGCAAAACCTTTTGGGTCACTTTTGAGTGATCATTCAGGATTTAGACATCGTCTTAAAAATGGCAAATTGCTGCGAATTAGCACCAAACGAACTCACCCAAATCAGTTTAGCTTCAGTGGCGACGCACAAAGCGGGTTAACGCGTAAGCATAACAGCACTTGGCACAGTTATACCTCTGAAGTTTTGGGCGTTTTACGTCTCAGTGAGCCGGTAGTAAACCAGTTTGGTGCGACCTCGATGCACAGTCGCCAGTCGAGTCGTGCTTATATTCTCGACCAAGCTCAGTGGTTTGGTCATTGGCAAGCGAGTAGCTGGTCTGCAACTCACTCCCCTCAAATAGTGATCGCACATCAAGCAAACCGCTAATTTTTTAACTTTAAAATTACCCTAAACTTGGTTTTACGCAACTCTCAATGAGTGTTTGCAAGGATAGTTATGTCTTGCCTAGGAAGGCTCGATGAGACACTCGGTAAGTGAGTTAAAGCGATATATGGACCGAGTGAAGGTAGATAAGGAAATATTTTGGCTATTCTTACCCGTGCAGGGCGAACCATGCTCGCTCAAAAAATTGCACAAACTCCAATTTATTTGGCTTGGGGGCGCGGAGAGTCTCAGTGGCAAACACCGCCTGCTGAGCCCATTGCTGCAACAGAGCTTGCAGCCCCTATAGGTTATCGCAAAGCGAAAAAGGTTGGATACTGTTATCCCGATGCACAAGGTGACATCTTTATTCAAGGTGGCCGCTTTAGCTTATCATCAGAACCAACTCAGCATATTTATTGCGAATTTACGTTTGACTTTACTGATGGCGCAGGTGAAACCGTGCGCGAACTCGGCTTAATGTCAGGCTTACAAGCAGATCCCCAGCTACCCGAAGGTTTGGTGTATTTGACGCCTGAGCAGGTATCGAACTTTGGCACTTTATTGCTTCTTGAACACCGTGCTCCACTGATTCGTGAGCAGGGAGTCAGAGAAAGCTTCGAATTTGTTGTCAGTTTTTAGAGGTGTTTATGCTTGACGATTATTATGAAAAATTTCATGCGGACTCAGGCTATGAGCGTTTACTGTTCAGAGCGGGTAAGGGGCTGCAAAGCAGAGAGCTCAATGATCTACAGTCACAGGTCAATCACCAAATAAAAGGAGTTGCAGATGTGCTCTTAAAAGATGGTGATTTGGTCAAAGGTGGTGAAGTGATCATTGATGCTAAGCTGGCTACTGCTTTGGTAACTGAAGGAGAAGTGTATATAGCTGGCCAAGTGAGACCAGTGCCTAGTAGTGTGGTTCCCATCGAGATGACGGGGAGTGTCGATATTGGTGTATGGCTCACGCACAATGTGGTGACCGAAGAGCAAGATCCGAGCCTCAGAGATCCTGCAGTTGATGCAATTAACTTTGACGAGCCAGGCGCTGCGCGCTTGCAGCAAGTTTGTCAATGGGGACTGCTCAGTGATGCCATTGGTCCTGATGATGCATTCTATCCGGTGCATAAAATAGAGCAGGGCACCTTAATTATTAAGCAACCTCCACCGCAGCTTGATGCAGTCACACAAGCTCTTGCGCGTTATGACAGAGAGTCAAATGGGGGCAGCTATGTGGTCGAAGGGATGTCTTTAAGTTATCGAGGCGCAGATCAGACGATTCAAAGTTTTAGCTTGGAAGAAGGTAAAGCACATATAGAAGGGTATGAAGTCGCATTTGCAACGTCGAGAACGGCTGAATTTGATTATGATCCTGATGTAGGAGAGGTCAAAGAAGAGCCTAAAACTTTTCAATCGGATAGCCAAGGTATCATGCGCATTGATACTGACTTTTTCCCAGTTAAACAAGTAGAAGAAGTCAATGTTACTGTTGAAAAAACGGCTCAACTTACCCGTGGCCAGTTAGCTGGTGGAGAAGATTTATTACAGGATGATTCTGTACTAGAGATCTTAAGTATTACTCAAGGCGACCCCAATTCTCAAGATAGTACGACTTATATCCAAGGAACGGATTTCATCTTTTTGCGAAACCACATCAGTTGGCAACTCAGTGGTGAAGAGCCCGCAGGTGGCAGCCAATATGAGGTAACCTACCGCTATAGAAAGCAGCTTATGCTCGATTTTGATGAATATGGTTTTAATCTTGATCGGCAGCTGGCTGATGGTGGTGTGATTGTCGATAATACTTTAGTAACGATTGACTATCAGTGGCACCGCCCACGTATTGATTTGATTGTGCTTGATCGCTTTGGCCAAATAAAACGGATCAAAGGTCAGGCAGCACATCAGTTCCCTACAGCACCGAAAGCACCAGCGCACCATTTGGCTTTAGCGCAAGTCACGCAATCTTGGCTAAGTGATCAGGCGCCCGAAATTGAAAACCTAGCAGTGCGTGCGGTCTCTATGTCACAGCTTGAGCAAATGCAAAATCAAATTGGCGATCTTTACCAATTGTTGGCAATTGAGCGTCTTCGCAATGATGCCAATAGCCAAGATCCTGCCAGTAAATACGGTGTTTTCGTGGACCCATTCATTGATGACGATATGCGTGATGCCGGCATTACACAAACAGCCGCAATTGTTGATGGCGAGTTAGTACTGCCACTTAGTGCTGATATTGCAGAGTTGCCAGTACCAAATGGAGGGTTACTGACCTTACCGTATGAGTTAGAAAATGTGCTCGAGCAGCCTAAGCAAACGGGCAGTATGAAAATAAACCCTTATCAAGCAGTTGAGCCTATCCCAGCCACGATTACTTTAACACCTAGCCTTGACCACTGGACACAAACGCAGCGCAGTTGGACGAGCCCAATCACGCAACGGTTTACTCGAGGCGGAGGATGGCGCACTCGTACCACACAATCAACGCAAACACAGGTGATTGGTCGCACAACGCGAAGTGCTGAGCTGTTGCGCCGACGTTGGGTGAACTTCTCCTTGTCTGGGTTTGGAGAGGGTGAAGTACTTAAGCGGGTAATTTTTGATGGCATTGTGGTTACACCTGAGGAGACATAATGATTAACGCAGATCCAAACGGCCGCTTAAGCGGCCGTTTTTATATTCCCGCAAACATTCCTGTTGGCAGTAAAACAGTGAGGTTTGAAGGAGAAAAAGGCTCATTCGGTGAGGCAACATACACGGGTAGTGGCACCATAGTGAGCGAAACAGCACGTCGTATTACCACAATTACAACGTTACGTTTTGACCCTTTAGCACAAACATTTACTTTGCCACAAAGACGCTTTATTGCTGGTGTTGAGCTGTGGTTTAAAAAAATAGGTGGGGATAAACCCGTTCGTGTTCAGATCAGAGAAACTGAAGTGGGTATTCCCAATCAGACTGTTCTAGCGGAGGCATCACTTGAACGACCTATGTTTAAAGTGAATGGCGAGCCAACTTTATTTGAGTTTGATCCAGTTTCGCTTAATGCGGGACAAGAGTATGCCATTGTGGTTTTAACTGATGACCCAGATCATGAAGTTGCCATCGCTGAGCTGGGTAAGTTTGATAGTGAAAGTGGGTGGGTAACCACGCAACCTTATCAAGTTGGCGTATTGCTCTCTTCAAGCAACGCCTCTACATGGACACCTCATCAAAACCGAGATTTAACTTTTCGGTTAAAAGCAGCACGCTTTACACAAACCACGCAAACGGTCCCACTTGGTCAAGTCGATTTGGATGAGCACAGTGATCTTTTGGCGATGGCCGTGATTGAGCGCCCGAGCAGTGAAACCCAGCTTCATTTTGAGTTCAGTGGTGCACAATTAGGTCAATTTAATCTCCAAGAGTGGCAGGCGCTGCGTTTAGCCAACAAAGTAAAAGAGCCTTTGCAGGTGAGCGCGAGATTAACCGGGACCGAGACGCAAACGCCGGTGTTATTTGACAGTGTACAAACCGCGCTGGGTACAGTGAGCAACGAAGCTGACTATGTAACACGTGCTATCCCATGCCAAATCGCTGGCAGTTTAAAAGTCAGTTTTGAAGGGCAGCTTCCAGGTACGGCGAAAGTAGATGTGTTTATCCAGCAACAAGGTCAATGGATAAACATACCGCAGAAAACGGCTCAGCCACAGGGCGATGGCTGGTTATTGTGTAATTATGAGTTCTCTAACTTGAGTGAATCGCAAGCTCGCGTGAAGTTGGTGCTGTCTGGCACACACATAGATAGGCCTCGTGTACGCTCCCTTAGAACCTTCTCAATTTAGGAGTGGGTATGATAGACGATAAAACCCTCTCTTACGCATTACCTCTCCCACACTCCGACAATTTATTACAGCAAGATGTAGAGCGCATTCGGCAAGCCATTATCGACATTGACCAGTTGCTCTATATGCAAACCAATCTTGACCAGCAGCAAGATACGCTGCTGAACGAGAAACTCAGACGAGTCAAGCTTAATCAGCTACTCGGCGAACCACTATTAACTTTATAAGAGGATATTATGGCGAGTATTCAAAATGCCGTGCAAGTCATGGTAGATAAGCTAGTTGCCGATATGGAAGGCAATCAGCCGCTTACAGCCGAAGAACAAGCATTAGTAAGTAATGCAATTACTAAACTCACCGACAATGCAAAGCTTGAGCAAGCGGTTGTAGCAGTTGCTGAGTCACATATTAATGATGCCACGTCGACACTACAGCAAGTATCTCAATCGAGTGGTGCTGCATTACAAAGCGCGACAGAATCTCTGACGCAAACAAGCGCAACACTCGATACAAAGTCTAGTAAATTAGATTTATTAGATTCAATGGCGCCGAATTTAAATCGAGTAGAGTCTTTGCAGGCTTCTAGTAACGCCTTGCATATAAGACCTTTATTTGGGATGACGCCAATAGATTCTCCTAGTACATCTTCAAATAACCGTAGGGCGACAGGTATATTTGCTGTTTACGACAATAGTGGAGATACTTATGCAATTAGACCGAGCTTTAGCCACAATGGGACTACGGAGCAGTGTCGATTAGAGTATTTAAAGCTCAATTCAAATGCTGCTGAAAAAACGACGACGCATACCAGCTTTGTTCATACGAATGCATTTGAGCAAAACCCAGCGAGTAAAATTTACTACTACGGCACCAGTGCGTATTTACCGCTTGCGAGCAAAAGCAATGCGGCAGATATTCAGTATGAAATTGTGTATAGCACACAGGACTCTCAGACAACTGCTATTGCAAACTACGGCGGCATATTCTGTAAATCATCAGGCTTTACCTCCATTACTAAACCAAAACAAAATTTAGATGCAATCGATCAATTTGGTATTAGTACAGCAACGACTCATGCTCATCATCAAGTAGGTGTTTTGTATGATAACAATAAACATTGTCTTGTTATGGTTGACGAAGGCACATCTGTATTGGTTGAAAAGTACCGTGATGGTAACGTTGTTACAACGACAGCTATTGCGAACAACGAAGAGTTACAAGCCTATGTGGATGCCGGTGACTTCACGGTTGTGAAATTTTTGTACCATAGCTTACAGCACGCTAATGGAAGACATTATTACAATCATTCAGAAACACCGATGAGTAGCTATGGTGTGAGTTATTATGGCTATTTTGGTCACTACAATGGCGTGACCAAAATGGGTGAAAATAAGTTTAGTGCCCATTACCGTTTCACGCATGAAAGACGTTTAGAGCCGCTTAACTACTTCTTCAGTTGTAGCACGGGTCATTACAATGCTCACAATTCACCAGATGCTGAAACTAAAGTGATACTTGAGACGATGTCAGGCGAAATATTGGGGGCATACTCTTATCATTCAAGACCTTACCACGCAGCATATGATAATGGTCTTATGGGCGGAGTAATTAGTTGTATTAATCCATATTCTGGAGCAGGCATTTTGAATGAGCATTACACCTATAATAATTATGGTCTTGGCCGTACTTGTCGCGCATTTTAAGGAGAAAACATGAGTTGTGAATATTTTGCCGATAAAGGCATGAAAATTGATGGAAACTACTGGTTGGTTCACCCTCAGACTGGTGTAGCTTGGAATAGCACCTCGATTGAAGATTACAAGCAAACATATGAGGCTCAGCAAATCGTAGTGGCTGAAGAACGGTTAAAAGCTGAAAAGGCCAATCAGCTTGCTGCGATAAAAGAGGCGGTGTTTAATAAGCTGAATGATGAGCAGTGGCGAGTGCAAAAAGCACAAGAACATCTATTGATGGCTGAGCTTGCAGGAGATCAGGCTGAGATAGGTTTGGGTAAGGCACATTTGGCAGAGTTGTTGGAACAACGAGAGCAGATCCGTTTGGCCAGTGACAAGGCAGAGCTTACTCTTGCGGATATTTCAACATCCAAAGAATTGGAAGAATTTACATTTGATGTAAATAATTCATTATAAATTTGGTGTAATGACCCGTTTTATTCCCATTAAACGGGTTAGTATCATCTGTGCTTGAGAAAGCAACAGACTTTTAATTCCACAACCTAAACCCGCTTAGTCGTGTCGAGCGGGTTTTCTTTTATTGAGTTTTAGGCTTCTTTTAAATTATTGCATATAGGGCAGGAATGACCTGTTCGAGATGCTTAAAATCAGTAAAATACCCCTAAGCTTGAGAAAAGCTTAAACAGCTTGTGACTGACACTGAGCTGACAAATTGCCCAACTATTAAAGCGCCATTTCACTTGTTTATTACGATAAATTAGCGCGTGGCGTTTTTTGTATTGAGCACAGGTTTAGCGGTTTTAAGGCGGTCATAAATGACCTGTTTTAAAGCCTTAAAATCAGTAAAATACACCTAAGCTTGAGAAAAGCTTAAACAGCTTGTGACTGACACTGAGCTGACAAATTGCCCAACTATTACAACGCCATTTCGCTTGTTTATTACGATAAATTAGCGCGTGGCGTTTTTTGTATTGAGCACAGATTTAGCTGTTTTAAGGCGGTCATAAATGACCTGTTTTAAAGCCTTAAAATCAGTAAAATACACCTAAGCTTGAGAAAAGCTTAAACAGCTTGTGACTGACACTGAGCTGACAAATTGCCCAACTATTACAACGCCATTTCGCTTGTTTATTACGATAAATGAGCGCGTGGCGTTTTTTGTATTGAGCACAGGTTTAGCGGTTTTAGGGCGGTCATAAATGACCTGTTTGAAACGCGTAAAATCAGTAAAATACACCTAAGCTTGAGAAAAGCTTAAACAGCTTGTGATTGACACTGAGCTGACAAATTGCCCAACCATTACAACGCCATTTCGCTTGTTTATTACGATAAATTAGCACGTGGCGTTTTTTGTATTGAGCACAAGTTTAGCGGTTTAAAGGCGGTCATAAATGACCTGTTTGAAACGCTTAAAATCAGTAAAATATACCTAAGCTTGAGAAAAGCTTAAACAGCTTGTGATTGACACTGAGCTGACAAATTGCCCAACCATTACAACGCCATTTCGCTTGTTTATTACGATAAATTAGCACGTGGCGTTTTTTGTATTGAGCACAGGTTTAGCGGTTTAAAGGCGGTCATAAATGACCTGTTTGAAACGCTTAAAATCAGTAAAATATACCTAAGCTTGAGAAAGCTTTACACAGTTATCCCATGAATCAAAACCCGTGCTCAAATGAGTACGGGTTTTTTATTGTAAATAGGAAAATTATGAGTGGCTTTACTAAATTAGACTTATCACAAGTTCCTGTTCCAGACGTTATTGCAACGCTTGACTATGAACAAGAGTATGAGCAACTCAAAGCCCAATTTTTATTACAAAACCCACAGTATCAAGCTGCGCTTTCATTAGAAAGTGACCCAGTTGCCTTGCTGCTACAAACCCTCGCATATCAACAGGTATTGCAAAAGCAAAAACTCAATGATGCCGTGGAGGGGAATATGCTGGCTTCAGCACAAGGGCATGATTTAGATGCCATTGCAGCGAGGTATAACCTTTCACGCAAAGCGTCTCCAGATGAGTCTGATGCCGCTTTTAGACAACGTATCCAATTGGCATTTGATGGGCTTAATACGGCAGGCAGCCGCGAGTCATACATTTATCACTCTATGTCATGTGATCCGCAGATAAAAGATGTGGCAGTACTTAGCCCAGAGCCTTGCGATATAGAATTGACTATATTGAGTGACCTTGATGCCGGTCAGCCAAACGATGGGCTGATTAATAAGGTGAAGCGCTATTTTTCTGCACAAGGCAATGAGCTGGCGGGTATTGATGAAGTAGCATCAAAAGTGCGCCCATTGGGAGACCGAGTCACGGTACATAAGGCACAAATAAAGCCATTTACGGTGAATGCTGAACTTTCTATTTTGCATGGCCCCTCCGGTAGTACGTTAGTGTCGGCAGCTGAACAAGCTGTTCGAGCATATTGTGATTCACGGCATTATCTCGGTAAAAAAGTCACCCGTGCGGGCATTTATGCTGCGCTGCACCAATCAGGTGTTGAGGATGTCACGTTGTTGAGTCCAATTGAAGACATTGTTTGTCTGACGACAGAAGCGCCTTATTGCGAGTCAATTTCGGTATCAATGGAAAATGTCTATGGATAAATTGATTCCAACCAATGCCAGTCAGCTGGTAAAGGCACTCAGTCAGCAGTTTCCCTCGCATCAAACCGTACGAAATTTACTTATTTCTTTATTAGCGCTTTCAACCCGAAGCGATGCGCAGTTAGTTTGGTTAGCAAAGCTATGTGGTATGCAACCCAGTGCAGTACTGATGAATCCAGACATCTTATTACAATGCAGTGCTAAGCAATTGTTAACGCTGGTGGACCATCCTGAATTCTGTGATGCACAGCAGCTCAATGAATTTGCTACACAGCTTAGTATTGAAAACTGGCAGCCTGATGAGGCTGATGCTGTGAAACGCGCACAAGTAAAATCTGCATGTGTGCTGAACGACAGTCGCTTGCTGCTTGCGAGTGTGTGGGATCCTTTTTTATGTCCAACAGAGTTGCTGCCTTGGTTAGCTTGGTCTGTGTCTGTGGACGAGTGGGATGAGGCATGGAGCGAAGCGTTAAAACGCCAAGTGATCAATGACGCATTCGCCGTGCACCAAGTGAAGGGCACGCCTTACGCGCTGCAAAAAGCGCTCGATAGTTTAAATATCAAAACCGAAATTAAAGAGTGGTGGCAAGGAGACAATTTAGAAGAGTTGCCCCGAGGCACTGTGCAAGTGTGGGCACTTATCAATAGTAATTTGGATGAGCAGCAGCAAGGAATGCTGACCCCCCAAATGTTAAAGCGAGTACGCCGTATTATTGAAGCGGTTAAGCGTGGCTCTATACATGTGGATGTGCAGCTGGGTTTGGCATTTACAGAAGGTTTTGGTTTAGCGGGCATTGCCTCCACTGCAATTTTACAGCGGGCAGATGCGCCTATTGGGGTGGGTATTAAACCCCCAAGTATGACACAAACTAATGTGATGCTTGGTGCTCAAGACACTTTTCAATCTGGGCACTATGCAATTTCTGGAAGTGGTGTTGTGCCGCCTGACTCTATAGGTACAAACGGTCTTTTTGGCATAACTGGTACAAACCAATCAAGACACTTAGCTATCAACAGCAAGGGCGTTGTGCCACCGCAATCAATAGGCTTTAAGTCGATTCAAGGCGTCACTAAAACACATCAATCGCAACATTTAGCAATCACTGCGTTAGGAATAAAACCCGCAGAGGTTATTGGAACGAGTGGCGCTGGCGGCGCAGCGACGAGTTACCTTTGTGCGAGCTTGCGTGTTGCTGGGTATGGAATTACACCAAGTGGCGGTACGGGGAATATGGCTCTAGCAAGTGGTTCTCGGCAAATTATTTATCAACATTTTAACTTACAAGGAGCTGCTTAATGTCTGCATTAACGCTGCAGTTTACCCAAGTAGGCTTAGATGCTTTATTAGCAGCGAAAGCCAATGGTAAAAAAGCACAGATCAGCCATATGGCATTTGGTGATGCGAGCTATACACCAACTCAAACGCAAACTAGCTTACAAAGCCTAAAAGAACGTCAGCCTATTCGTGATGACAATTACGAGACAGATGAAAACCACCAAGTCACGGTGGTTGCACTGTTTGATAAAGCCATATCGGCGCCTGAGTATGCTATTCGTGAAGTGGGTGTATTTATTCAAATAGATGAGCCTGTGGGTAGCGATGACAACTTAATTCTTTTGGGTGTGTACTCTGAACCTAATCGAACATTAGGTTATAGAACCCCCGATGTAAAGATTCTACAAAGTGTGACTTTGAGTCTTGCTCAACTCCCTTCTGATAGTGTTGAGGTAAAGCCGGGTATCGATAACTTTAATGTGTTGTTGGATAACGAATTGGCAGACTTAACTTTGGTGCAACTCGATACAATGCACCGCCAATTGAATCAAGAGCTTAGATTACTTGCATTGGAAAATGCTCAATCCTAATTTAGAGAGAAACCATGTCAAACGAACATACAACAATTACAGAACAATTGGCTGCTGTAGTGACGCGTTCTAATGCGCTATGCAATACAGTACAGGATCAAATTAATAATATTAACTCTACTCTAAACACGAAAACGACTGAGGTAGACAACTTTGTAACTCAGTCCAAAAATGAGTTAGAGACGAAATTTACTCACTTAAAAAATGGTTTTGTTGAAACAATTAATGGGTTAGACGTTTTCCAAGAAGGCTTGATTAAGCGGTTTGCTTTTAAATCGACTCTAAATGCAGGTGGATATACGGGAGCTTCTGATGGTCCTGATTCTAGCTACCCTACCTGCTTTAATCCACAGCCACCATATTATATCAATTTAATTGAATTCGATGCGCAAAATGTCGGCAGTGGCTTTGGTTATGATGGCGATACTTTTAATTGTGATTTTGTCATGGCACACCGAGGTATGGCCTCTTATGTTGACCATATTGTTATTAGCGGCACATCGCAGCAGGACTGTGTGTCAGCACATGTTGAAGTGAAGAAGGTGATGAACAGCGGCGCAATTAGTCTGTATATCTCTGAGCCTGGCGAAGAGCCTCGTGAAATACCGATTACAGCCGCGGATGTAGGAAAAACCTTAACGGTATTCTTTAGACAAATAAACAAAGGCTATAGCAATGGCCGAGCTAGAGTGACTTTGAAAGTAGACACTCGTCCTCACTGTGGCTCGACACGAGCTTTCCTTGCAAAATGTGAATACAGTTCAGTGAATGGTCGCCCTTGTGCAGACAGAATTTCTCAAACAGCGCCGACGTGGGAGCAATAATTTATGGAAAATAATTTTGTAACAGAACCTCATGGTGAAGATATTTCTTGGGTAACGGTGCGTTCGCAGCGGGATAATCTACTAGCTGAATCAGACTTGATGGTACTGAGAGCGCTTGAAGCGTCGCAGATGGTGCCTGCTGCACTTGCTGAATATCGTCAAGCCTTACGTGATTTACCTGATAGCTTTGCAAGTCCTGAAGAGGTGACTTGGCCCCAGTTAGCTGAGTAACGATAAACATGATATGGCTTTGAACACGTTAAAGTCATTAAATAGTAGGATTTATTATGTCTAATGACACAATGAGTATAACGGAAAGGCTCACCCATGTTGCTGCCCGAGCAAACGCGATGAGTGAAACGGTTAATGCACATTTAGGTGTGCTTAACTCAGCTATCCAGTCTGCAGAAACTAAGTTCGATAACTACATGAGCGGCGCTCGCGCTGAATTATCTCACATTTTGATGAGTAAAAATCAGTGCATGGAACCTAATGATAATGGGAGTGCAATCAAAGAATTCACCACTATTGGTTTAGAACGATTTGAAGTGATCAAAGAAGCCACTATTTATGCAGCGGCTGCGAATGATACAGATCACACAGGTAATGGTGTTGCACGAGACTTTCGCACGAATGTTTACAATGGTTATGTAAATGGCGCTTTTCATATTTTGAGGATTAAATGGAAGAGAAACAACGCTAATCACCCTGCTAGACTCGATAACAACTGGAACACTCGTTATCAGCAGGGAGCAATGACTTCTGGGTGCTATTTTAAGTTGCTATCAGGGACGGTTGATGGGTCTATGCAGCCTGTGAAAAGTTTTAATAATGGATGGCAGTTATTGGGGTATCGACAAAAAGCGGATAATACAGCGAAGTCTTTTTATGCGCCGCACACTAAGCTTGCGTTATCTACCTCACTTTTAGAAGAAGGTGAAGCATTGATTTGTTTATTCGGGACGGTCAGCGGTTATGTGGATTTTGAGACTGCGGGATGGGGTGTATACCCTGAGTTTTCAAGGCCAGCTGATGTATCCTCTGCTATTTCGCAATTGCGAGCTGGATTGACGCCATAGTCAGGTGATGTGATAAGGAAGAAATACTATGCAAATAAAACACAATGACACCTTGATTGCCTCGATTGGTGAAGTTTTAAGTTCAGCGCAGGTGGCTCATTTTCTGACTGCGAATGAAATCAATCTACCATTGGATGAGATAACTTTTGAGTACTCCCAAGGAGAAGCGCTAGAAGCGCGCAGGACAGCTTATATTGTAGAGTCAGATCCGTTATTCATGGAATGGCAGTACGATCAAACAGATACAAGCAAGCAAGCTTGGTTGGATAAGGTGGCAGAGATTAAAGCGCGTTATCCATTTCCAGCTTGACGTTTTTGGGCATTTCGTCCATCTCGACTCGCCTTTTCCTTCGAGTCACAACCATCATAAGTTTTAACTTCAAAGAGTAATAAACCTCATGCAAAGATGTACCTTAATTAATAAGGTGCTTGAATGCTTATCATCTGGACTTCAAGGGGTGGCACATGTGGGGCTCTTAAAAGCCGCACAACCTTACCCAGATCTGACGCAGCAAGCCCAACTGACAGTCAAGCTGCTCGGCGAACGTCAAGCCAGTGAACTGCAGGCGAAAGGCGCCGACAAAGGCGTCACATATGGACCGTCGTATAACAAAAACCTCAGTCCAAACTCACTCGATAGACGAGTGTTGCAGTTACAGCTAGACATTGAGTTGGAAGATGCCGACAACGCACAGTTGCTGCAACGACTTGACCAGTTGATAACCCAGTGTGAGGCGCTTGTGATGGTGGACGAAATGCCCATCCATTGGCAGCATTTTATCGCCCAAAAAAGTGATATATCGTTTAGTCATCAAGTCAGCTCAACACTTGCAAAAGCACAGCTTTACTGGGATTTTTATTATCAAGTGGAATACCCAGACGACCCTCCAGGACCTGCCATTACCGAAGTGTATTTGGGGCCCAAAGGGGGAGAATACAAGCTGATCAATAAAGCACCTACCACAACTTAGGAGCGACTATGATAGCAAATCAACAGCAGTCCGAACTGGCAGCCTCTGACATGCAGCATCGCTTTGCCAAATTGATTTCAATCGGGACGGTTGAAGAAGTTGACTATGATTTGGCGAGGGTGAAAGTGCGTATCGGTGAGTGGTTAACCGCAAAATTGCCTTGGTTGACCAATCAAGCTGCCCAAGACATGACATGGCAAGCGCCTGAAGTCGGTGAGCAAGTGTTAGTACTAGCCCCCAGCGGGGATATGGCACAAGGGATTGTATTGGGGAGTTTATATGCCAATGGACATGAACAGCCGCATTTTAAAATGAACCATGTGGTGGATGCGACCAGCGAAGGAGGTGCGCTAGTGCAGGCATTATCTGCCATCGCACCTGAATCTCGGGAGCATGTGCAGCGTACACATTATCAAGATGGCGCTATTGTACAGTACGACCGCGAAAATCATGCCTACGATATTTTTGTGCCGCAAGCCGACCCACAGGCGAAGATCAATATCTATTCTGGTGGGGATATAAATGTTGAGTGTCATAACGATACCAATATTACGATTGGGAATGATGCAAATGTATCAATAGGTAACAATGCCACCGTCGAGATTGGTGGGGCCGCTCAAGTTGATGTGACAGGCACTGCGGATGTCACTGTGGGCGATAACGTGTCTGTGAATGGCGGTGCAAATATCGATATCGTTGCCTCAGGAGCGTTAAATCTGACCGGAGAATCGGTTGCCGTAACGTCAACGGGCAGCAATGTTGAAGTGCTTGCTTCAGCAACGCTAAAACTCAATGGTACAAAGATCAGTGCACAGGAGTAAACGATGCCAGCTATTTCAGTAAACGGTGCGATTACAGATGTTCACGCAGGATATGCCCCTGGGGTTATTTCTGCTTCAGGTCCCAAGTTTACAGTGGGTGGTATCGATGTGCTTCGTGAAGGTGATAGTGTCAGTGTGCACGTTTATATGCCAGACCCAAAAGTGAACCACTCAGGAAAGGTTGTGCAAGCGGGCGCCCCCAATTTTACCATAGGTGGCAAAGCGGTTGCGCGACTGGGAGACCCCACAGATTGTGGCGGTAAAATTGCGATTGGTGTGGGCAGCTTCACGGTAGGAGATAAATGATGATTGGAATGAACGCGCAAACGGGTAAGCCGTTAGGTGGCGTTGAGCATTTAAAGCAGAGTATTCGCGACATTGTGACAACGCCGCTCGGTAGTCGAGTTATGCGTCGTGATTATGGCTGTGGGTTATTTGAACTCGTCGATAGGCCATTTTCTCACAACCTAGTTGGTGATATCACCATGTCGATTGCCAATGCGTTAGATAGGTGGGAGCCGCGCTTTCGTTTGGAAGGTGTGTCGGTGCATCCCGCTGGTGCGGGAAAAGTCGATATCACCATCGAAGGCCTTTACCTCATTAACAATGAGCCGGTCACAATAGAAGGGATCCTGCTCTAATTTATAGTGGTTGGCATATCAGTCAACTTTTCACACTTAACTTCATTCTGTACTGATTGGTACAGATAAAAAATTAATCAACTTAAGCCATGCGACTGACTTGAATTTTCAAGTTCGGTCACATGGCTTTTTTATTAGCTAATTGACATACCTTTAAAGGAGATATCTATGTCGCAATTTCTACACGGTGTAGAAGTCATCGAGGCGCAGTCTGGTACGCGCCCAATTAAAACAGTAAAAAGCTCAGTAATCGGTCTGATTGGTACTGCTCCACAAGCAGATACTGAAAAGTTCCCTCTTAACACACCGGTTTTAATTGCTGGTAAACGTGCGGAAGCTGCGTTGTTAGGTGAACAAGGCACATTGCCTGCAGCTATTGATGGTGTATTTGATCAAGCTGGTGCGGTTGTGGTTGTTGTGCGTGTTGACGGCGCAGACGACAATGCAATTATGACTAACATTCAAGGCGGTGTTGCTGCTGATGGTAGTTATGAAGGTGCCTACGCTTTCCTTGGTGCTGAGTCTGTATTAGGTGTGACACCTCGTATTCTAGTTGCGCCTGGTTTTACTCATCAGCGTCCATCTGGTGCAGCTAACCCAGTTGTCGCAGAGCTTGTAGGTATTGCAGAGCGCCTTCGCGCTGTGATCATTGCAGACGGTCCAAATACAAATGATGCAGATGCGATTGCATATCGTGGTGACTGTTCATCTCGTCGTGTGTTTGTAGTTGACCCTCAGGTGAAAGTATTCAAAGAAGGCGCAGTTGTAGATGAACCTGCAAGTGCGCGTGTTGCGGGTATGATCGCTAAATCTGACAATGACCGTGGTTTCTGGTGGAGCCCGAGTAACACGGCTATGAATGGCATTGTGGGTACTTCAAGACCAGTTGATTTCCAGCTTGGCGATAAGAATGCACGTGCAAACTTATTGAATGAAAAAGAAGTGTCTACAATCATTCGTCAAAATGGCTTCAAGCTTTGGGGTAACCGTACTTGTGCGACAGACCCTAAGTGGGCTTTCCTGTCAGTTGTTCGTACAGCGGATATGATTAACGACTCTCTACTTCGCGCACACATGTGGGCTGTTGACCGTAACATCACATCAACTTACATCAAAGATGTGACAGAAAGCGTTCAAGCTTACCTTGATAGCCTAAAGGCGCAAGGCGCTATCCTAGGTGGTCAAATCTGGGCTGATGAAGACCTTAATACGCCTGAAAACATTCAAGCGGGTAAAGTGTACTTTAGCTTTGATTTCACGCCGCCAACACCTGCTGAGCACATCACGTTCAAGAGCATCTTAACTAACAACTACCTAGAGGAAATCGTATAATGGCAATGTCTCCTAAAATCCTAAAGAAATCAAAGCTGTTTGTAGATGGTAAGGGTTACCTTGGCATTGCAGACGAAATCTCGCTTCCTAAAGTCACAGTCAAAACACGTGAAGTGACTTCAGGTTTCCAAGCGCCAATTGAGCTAGATGTAGGTCAACTTGAAAAGCTTGAAGGTTCAATCACGTTACTAGAGTACAACGCAGATGTACTTAAGTTACTTGGTGATTGGGGCGGTACTGGCAGAACAATTAACCTGACTGCACGTGGTGCGATTCAAAAGCAAGGTGCTGCACCTGAGCCTGTTGTTGTCACACTACATGGCTTCTTCAAAGAAGTAGACATGGGCAGCTGGAAAGACGGCGAAGAAGCGAAAATGACGCTGCAATACGCTGTTCAGAAGTACAAGTTAGAAATCAACAACGAAGTTATCTACAACATTGACTTGTACAACGATATCCGCGAAATCGCGGGTGTTGATCACATGGCTAACCTACGCAAGACTATCGGAGCTTAATCTATGACTGAAATCATTAAACTGACTTTCCCTGTTACGGTCGATGGGCATGAGTATGCAGAACTAAAAATGAGACGACCTAAAGTGCGCGATCGGTTAATGGTTGATAAAGCGGATATTAGCGAATCTGAAAGTGAAATCCGCTACTTCTCACATTTGTGTGAAGTGTCTCCAGATATCATCGAAGAGCTAGATTGGAGCGACTTTGTTAAGTTACGCGAGGCGCTCCAGGCTTTTCTCGTATCCCGCCCAAGCGTCTAAAAGCAATGGTGATTGCCCTGGCTAAGTACACAGGGTGGGGCTTGCAAGAACTCAACGGACTGACTGAAGACGAGCTCATCGAGTGGTTTGAAGCAGCCGTTGATTATAAAGAAGCAACAGAGGCGGGGTAACCCGCCTTTTTTTCACCAGCGCAAGTTTGATAGCTCAAGGACTTAAGCGCAGTTTTAGGGTCTTGAGCTATCAACCTTGGCACAGTGCCGTTCGTTGCGCTGTGCAATTCCACACATTCCCGCTTATTTCTCTTCCTAGGTATGATTATGAAACATCAAGGATTGTCTGCAAAAGACCGTTCAAAGAACAAAGTAAAGTACCGCCTACCTAAGCAGGATCAGGTTGATCCAAATGTTCAATTAGGCAGTTTGCTTGCTAATTTAGTTAAAGCTAAAAAGCCATTAGATACCAGCTCATTAGAGGCTGTGATAGGGCAGTTGGCCAATGTTAATGTCAATGAGCTACTGGGTAATACGAGCCAGATAATTTCTTCGCATTTAACACAATTTTCCAGCGCGCAAGCGAAGTCCAATAACGCAGTTACGCACAGTGCACAGGTTTTGCAAGGGGCTCAAGAAGAGCAACAAGCTGAAGCACTTAAAGCACAAGTGGATGCCAAAATTGGTGATGGTACAGGGTTAAGCGGTGCCATTAAATCACTGGCAGAGCAGGTATCGGCGCTAGATTTTCAGCAGTTACAAACAGCAGCAAGTAATGAGCTTGCACAGCTGCAGGCTGCACTACCACAGCTTTATGATGGCTTACCTATTAACGCCTTGAGTGAGTCGTTAGCCACGGCAACCGCGCAAGTACAAAATGCGGATGCGCAAAATACCTTAGATTTGCAGCTTGATGCTTTGCGCCAAGCTGCTCCTGTCATGGTTGACGCACTGGGTTTTGCGCAATTGGGTAGCGACATCACCAGTGCCACGCAGGGCATTGCGCAAGGTACCAGTAGTGCGACCTTCAATGAAGATTTAAATACGCTGATCCAAAGTGCTCCTCAGGTACTTGAAACGTTTGGCTTTGATAAAGCCAGTGATGTGGTTCAGCAAACATTGCCTGCTATTTCCTCGGTTAATTTTAAAGAGGTTTTTGAGGGTGATATAACAAGCTTAGCAAGTGCAGCGCCAGAGTTGTTGAATGCGTTTGATTTATCAGGAGCTGCAAAAACCCTCGAGGGTGCACTGCCTGTTGTTGAAGCGCTCAATGTTAAAGAGCTACTCAATGGTGATTTATCGAGTTTGGTTGATGCGGCGCCAGAAGTGCTTAATGCACTAGATATGTCCGGTGCCGCGCAAACGTTAGAGCAGGCATTGCCAGCGCTTGAGCAAGTCGATATCGCGGCGGTCATGCAAGGTGATTTAAGTACGCTGCAAAGTGCGGCACCTGAATTACTCAAAGCCGTTGATTTATCAGCTGCTACGCAGTCTCTAGCACAGCATATCCCAGCCTTATCTCAGTTGGACTTGGCAGGCGTCATCGATGGTGACCTAAGTCAAGTTGTGAGTATCGCGCCAGAGCTATTAAAATCAGCTGGCTTTGAGCAGGTCTCAAACACGCTCAGTGCGGCCATGCCAGCATTACAGCAGCTCGATTTAAAAGGCATTGCCAGTGGTGATGTTTCAAGCTTGATGTCAGCGGCGCCTGATTTGTTGGCCTCGGTTGGTTTGAATGAAGCATCCGAAACACTAGGAGCGGCTTTACCTGCGCTACAGCAGCTCGATTTAAAAGGCATTGCCAGTGGTGATGTTTCAAGCTTGATGTCAGCAGCGCCTGATTTATTGGCCTCGGTTGGTTTGAATGAAGCATCCGAAACACTCGGAGCAGCTCTACCTGCGCTACAGCAGCTTGATTTAAAAGGCATTGCCAGTGGTGATGTTTCCAGTTTGATGTCGGCAGCGCCCGATTTATTGGCCTCGGTTGGTTTGAATGAAGCATCCGAGACCTTGGGAGCAGCTTTACCTGCGCTACAGCAGCTTGACTTAAAAGGCATTGCCAGCGGTGATGTCTCAAGCTTAATGTCTGCGGCCCCTGGTTTACTGAAAGCTGCGGGGCTAGATGAAGCGTCAGAAACTTTAAGTGCAGCACTGCCAGCGCTACAGCAGCTTGACTTAAAAGGCATTGCCAGTGGTGATGTTTCAAGCTTGATGTCAGCAGCACCTGGTTTATTAAAAGCCGCTGGTTTAGATGAAATAGGTGCAACGTTAGATGCGGCTCTGCCAGCTTTACAAAAGCTAGACACCAAGGCCATTTTGGAAGGTGATTTAAGCTCATTGATGCAGCAAGCACCGCAGCTGCTTAATGCATTTGGGCTGCAAGACGCAGCAAGTTTATTCACCAAGCACTCTGCGCTGATTGAGAAGCTCGATTTCAAAGGTATTTTAAATGGCGACCTATCTTCATTGACTGGCGCTGTTCCCGACTTATTAGCTGAGTTTGGGCTCGGCGAGCTAGGTCTTGAGTCACTATTTGAAGGTGATGGAGAGGAAGAGGAGCAGTCTAAAAAGTCGAAGAAGAAATCGAAGAAAAACACCAAAAAACAGCGTAAAAAGCAATCTAAGCGAGATAAAAAGAGTAAGCAAAGTAAGACCCCGGACGTTGAGAACGATGCAGCTGATAACCGCAAAGAAACTAAGCTAAATCAGACGCCTGAGAAAAAGCAGGATAAGCGTAAAAAGCGCTCTAAACCTGTATTGAAAATCTTGGACGGTGGCAAAGCCAAACCGGTTGAGCAGCAACTTCAAGATAGTAAAGCAGGGTCTGCTAAGCAAGATACAAGCAAGCAATCTAAGCGCCAGTCCAGAAACCAGTCTAAATCAGGGAAGCCAACTAAAGCGCCTAAGGCCGCTAATGATGCAATTTTCTCAAAGCTGGGTAAGTTTTTCAGCCAAAAAGGCGGTGGTATAGCGAACTTTGCAAAAAATAATTTAAAGGGTGTTGGTCGGTTGAATGCCGCTTTAACCATTGCTACGAGTGGTTTTGATGCTTATTCCGCTTTAACCGATGACTCTTTAAGTAAGCGTGAGAAAACCAGTGCTGTGGGCGGGGCTATTGGTTCTGCTGGTGGTGCTATGGCAGGCGCTGCTGCTGGTGCTGCAATTGGCTCCGTGATCCCCGTTGTTGGCACGGCAATTGGCGGTATTGTTGGTGGTGCTATTGGCGCATTTGGCGGTGAATCTATCGGCTCATTTTTAGGTGATACATTGGGCGGTTGGCTCTTTGAGGATGAACCTAAAGAGGAAGCTGTCAAAGCTGATGAGTCTGTTGCGGTATCAAATACTTTGGCAAAAGATCAAGCTGATACTGATTTTAATGCCTCAACACAGCAAGCGTCGCAAGCAGCAAATTCGCCTCTGCAATTTGTCAAAGACAATGTCATCAATGAAGCCAATATGTTCACAGGTACTATGGCTGCGGTTGAGCAAGCTTCGGGTAAGCCAAATGGGAAGTGGAACAAAGCGTCCCAGCGAGGGCAATTACTTGGGCATGCGCTAAATGGTCACACCATTTATCAGGCTGCTGCAAATGATGAGTTATCAGCAGAGGAAAAAGCTCACACTATTGGTGGTACGGCGACTGGTGCGTTGAGCTCTGAGGTAGTGTCTAATTTAGTTGGCAAAATTCCCAAGTATGGCAAATTCCTAGCGCCAGTTGCTGGGTATCTAACGAATGCTGTGATGTCTCAAGTCGGTGGTGACTTCTTCGCTAGTTTATTTAGTGATGATAAGCCGCAAAATGCGGATGCACCCAAGACCAAAGCACCTTTATCAACGCCTACACCTCAAGCCCTTGCTGAGTCTAGTACATCGAACTCGCAAATCAGTAGCGATGTGCAAGCACAGCAAGTCGCGGGCAACATCACAGTGAATGCAAATATCACGGTGAATGCACAGTCTGAGCAGCAAGCACATGAGATAGCACAGCAAGTGAAGCAAGTGCTAGATCAACAGCAGCAACAAGCGATGCGCGATTATCGTGCTCGATATTATAACGAAGTAGCTTAAGGGGAGTCCCCCTTAAGCTTTCATACGAGGACTTTCGATGGCAAAGATCAATCATGCCAATTACATGATGCAGCTGGGCGAATATAAGTTTTCTGTCAGTACAGCGGCGTTTCAAAAATTACAGTTTAATACCGAATATCGCTGGAAAGACCTTGAGTCACAAACCGATAAAAACAGCCCAGTAAAGCAATTTATTGGGGTCGGTGAGCAAACTTTAGACCTTGAAGGGACTATCTTCCCGCAACTGGTTGAAAACGGCTTAAAGCAGCTAGATTTTATGCGTGATGAAGCAACCCAAGGTGTGCCGCTGACGCTGACCTATGTAGAAGAAAGCGGTAAGTCTAGCCCGAGTGTGGGGCGAGTGCTTGGCAAGTGGGTAATTAAATCAATCAATGAGACGCGCACGCTGTTTTTGAATGACGGTATTCCAAGAGAAATCCAATTTAGTATGCGTCTGTCACGTTACGATGGTAATGAGGGAAATAAATAATGAGTGCAGTAAGTTACATTACACGAGATGGTGACTGTCTCGATTTGATTTGCTTTCGCCATTATGGTCGCAGTTCAGGGATGGTTGAACGTGTACTTGAAGCCAACTATGGTCTTGCCGACTTGGGACCGATTTACCCTGAAAACATTAAAATTGTCTTGCCGGATGTACCTAAACCAAAAGTGCAACGCGAGATCAATATTTGGGAGTAATTGGCAATGGAGTTACAGCCGCAATATTCAGTAAAAGCCAACGGTAATGAGGTGGCAGAAAAGCTGCGCGATAGAATCGCAGAAGTCAGTGTGACGCTTCGCACAGGTTTGCTAAGTGACATGTGCGTGGTTAAATTCGACAACCTTGAAAAAGCGCCTATCACCTTGCCTGAACCGACTGATAAACTTGAAATCGCGATGGGTTATAAGCAAGGCACCGAAGACGGGAAAGCGCCCAGTGTTGTCCTTGGTGAGTTTGAAGTCGGTGAATATCAAATTGTGGGCCCTGTGCGTGCGCTGGAGCTGGTGGGGAATAAAGTGTTTTGGGATCAGAATTTAAAAGCGGCTAAGCTAAAATCTTGGCCCAGCGATCCTGAGAATCCATTAACGCTTGGTAGCCTGATCTCTGAGATTGCACAAGAGTATGGACTCACTCCCCGTATTGCCCCAGCACTTGATAGCATTACTTTACCGCAAATTGAGCAAAGTGAAAGCGACATGCAGCTGATGAGCAAGCTCGCTGTTCAGCATGACGCGGTGATGAAAATCATCAATGACAACCTCGTGTTCATGAAAAAGGGCACTGGGCGATCATTGTCGGGACAACCCTTGCCGCAAGTAACCCTTGAGCCCAAATGGATTGTTGACTGGAAGTTCAATACATTGCATTACCGCTTAACCAAAGAAGTGGTTGCTAAATATCATGATTTGGATATCGCACAGTTACAAACGGTTTCAGCAGGTGGTGGCACACCCAGCTTGACTTTACCATATACCTACGCAGATGAAGCGAGTGCGCAACATGCCGCTGAGAGTAAGCTGGCACAGCTTAATCGAGCGCATGTCAGTGCGGATATGGTGGTGTATGGCAATCCAGATATTGTGGCAGGCGCAGTGGTTGAAGTACAAGGCACACAAAGCGCACTTGATAAATCTTGGTTTGTGAAAGAGGTTAGGCATGTCATCAATGGGCATGGCTTTTTGTCCTATTTGCAATGCGAAACCTTATCTGAATAACCTTTTTTAACCTCTTTTAAATTAAATATTTCATATCGTACTGCTGATCATGCGGTGCTTTTCCTCCCAAACCTCCTACCTCCAAGGCCATCTTACCGGTTTGATCACGTGCATTGCTCTATGCATAAACTGGCTGAGATGGCCTCTTTCCTAAATCTTTATCCCCTCAAAAGTAAAATAATACCGCTCAATGCGGTTATCCCACCAAATATCATCCCCCGTGTTACATGCTCTTTTCGGATCAAACTCATGGTCATTACCATTAAAGGCGCTGCTGAAAAAATGGTTTGTGCAATCGCCGGATCTGTATTGTTGACTGAGATAAGTTGCAGCCATAGTCCGATAAAGGTGCCAAAAAACACAGCAGCAAATAACCAGGTTTTGCCATCAATCCCTTTAAGTGTAATGGATCGAGTCAGTGATGCTTGTTTGAGTAGGGCAACTATCATGGCGACGACTAAGGTACCTGAAGCAAGCCGTATCATTGCAGCCCAAAGGCTACTGATACTGTCATCATTGAGTGCTCCTTTTGAAAGTACCATGCCGGCCGCTTGGCAAGTGGCAGCTACAAGTGCAAATAACACCCCTTTTCGATAGATATCTTTATCTAGTTTTGGCAGTTTTTGGCTTGGTTTTACCGCGATAATGACGCCGATAGTGGTAATAATAATACCTAACCAGGCCGTTGCAGAGATATAAACACTTAGCAAAACGATGTTGAGTAGTCCTGCAATGGCTGGTGCGAGTGATTCAATCACCAGTGTGCGGGCAGGGCCAATATTGCGCAGTGCTGCAAAATAAGCGCTGTCACCAATGGCAATGCCAACAATACCACTGGCAATCAACCACCCCCAACTCGTATGGCTAGATGGCAATTGCGTATCCCACGTGAAAAGGAGTACGGCTGCCATTAATGCAGTAGCGATAACACCCTTTGCGACATTTAATTCTAATGGATTTAGATGATGACTAAATCGTTTATAGAGCAGGGTCGAAAATGCCCATACTGCAGCTGCACAAAACGCAGCGATCTCTCCAATACCCACAAATTTACTTAGTTACTTGTTTGCTGATGTGGCGCTACTGTAATTATTTTGTATATATATGCAACATAATTGAGTTTAACCGTCTGCGAGTATCTTGTTCCCTTCTTTATATTTCCCACCTAAAAATAAACTTTCAGTTTTTATTGAAACTTTAGAACTTTATTTGCTACACTCATTTTCGTTGAAGTAGTCGTGTGCTTAAATCGGCCTATGGCCTTGTTCTGGAGAGTGATATGTTCCTAGATGCAATTCAAATTAATTTAATTATTTTGGGCTTTTGCATGTTTATCTCATGCTTAATTATGGCGATGACGGAGTCAAAGCAATTTGCTGGAGAGCAGCGTTTAAAAGTGGGCATCGAGTATGGTATTTTCGCTGCAACAGGACTGATAGCGAGTGTCGTTTTAGGGTATGGCTATTTCAGTTAATCATCTACTTGCATGACTGGGTGCTTATTGCTTGAGCACCCTTTATTCCTTTTTTGATTCCTTCCAACTAAGCTCAATGTAGCTTGTCCTTCCTTCCTTACTTAGCTTTTCATGATCCTGCTGATTATTTTTTAGTTTTTGCTTGGGCCTGTCGTGTGTGTCTCTTTACTTTTTAAGAGTGAATTTCATTTGGACGTCTGAACATCTAGAAGTTGATATTTTATGGCGTTCGTTCATAATGTCAGCCACTATAGTATTGTCAGTTTATCCAATTTGGGAGGATCTCATGCCGATCACTGTTAAAGACGAGTTACCTGCGATTGCGAGGCTGCGTCATGAAAATGTTTTTGTGATGCCAAAAAGCCGCGCCATGTCTCAAGAGATCCGCCCGATGCGTTTAGCTATATTGAACCTAATGCCAAATAAGGTAGAAACTGAGGTTCAATTTATTCGCTTGTTGGCCAATACCCCGCTACAAGTCCATGTGGATTTATTGCGCCTCGATACACACCGTAGCTCGGAAAACTCCGAGCAGCACCTAAATATGTTTTATCGTTATTTTTCTGAAGTAAAAGATGAAAACTACGATGCTTTGATTGTGACTGGTGCACCATTGGCACATTTGGAATACACCGATGTAATTTACTGGCAAGAACTACAAGCGTTTTTTGACTGGGCTGAAAACCATGTAACCTCAACGTTATTTTCTTGTTGGGCGGCTCATGCAGGCTTATTTCATCACCATGGATTAAAACGAGATCTTAAAGAACAAAAGCTGTGTGGTGTGTTTAAACATCAAGTATTTTTTGATCACGGCGCTTTGACTCGCGGGTTTGATGATGAATTTTTAGTACCGCATTCTCGCTATGGCCATATCGACATTGATAAGATTAATAATAATGATGACCTTGTTATATTGGCTGGTTCAGAGAAGGTGGGCGCTTACCTTCTTAAAAATAAAACGGGCAGTCAGGTGTATATTACTGGGCACCCTGAATATGATGCTGATACACTGCAAAAAGAATATTTGCGTGACTTACAAAATGGTCCGGATGCCCCTATGCCTGAAAACTATTTTCCAAATAATGATGCTGATGCCAAGCCATCAAAAACGTGGCAAAGTCACGCCTTTTTATTATTTTCAAATTGGTTAAACTATTATGTTTACCAGACAACTCCGTACGATATTAATCTCGTTAGCCAAGACGTAAGGACTAACAATTATGCCGAATAACAGTGTGCCATTTGAGCCTGTCGATGGCCAAGCCGTATCTGAAGCGCTGAAAAAAACCATGCAAGAGCGTATTGTCATTTTAGATGGTGCTATGGGTACCATGATCCAAAAACACAAGTTTGAGGAAGAGGATTACCGTGGTGAGCGCTTTAAAGATTGGCATGTGTTGATTAAAGGCAACAACGATTTATTAAGCCTCACGCAGCCAGATGTGATCAAACAAATTCACCGTGAATATTTAGAAGCCGGTGCTGATATCATTGAGACTAATACGTTTAACTCGACGACGATTTCTATGGAAGATTATGACATGGCGAGTTTAAGCCGTGAAATTAATTTCGAGTCAGCAAAATTAGCGCGTCAGGTATGCGATGAATTTACCGCCAAAGATCCAAGTAAACCACGCTATGTGGGCGGGGTACTTGGTCCGACATCAAAAACATGTTCTATTTCTCCTGATGTAAATGATCCGGGTTATCGTAATGTGACCTTTGATGCGCTGGTGGAAGCATATATTGAATCAACCCTTGCCTTAATCGAAGGCGGCGCGCACCTTATCTTGATTGAAACGATTTTTGATACGCTCAATGCTAAAGCGGCTGCCTATGGCGTAGAAGAGGCATTTGAGCAAGCGGGGATCCGCTTGCCTGTAATGATTTCAGGCACTATTACTGATGCGTCTGGTCGTACTTTGTCAGGTCAAACCACAGAAGCATTTTATAACTCTATTCGTCATATCAAACCGATTTCTATTGGTTTAAATTGCGCCTTGGGACCTGATTTACTGCGTCCTTATGTTGAAGAGCTATCACGCGTCTGTGAAACCTTTACATCCGTGCACCCTAATGCGGGCTTACCGAATGAATTTGGTGAATATGATTTAGAAGCCGATGATATGAGCAAAGAGATTGTTGATTGGGGTAAAGAAGGTTTTATTAATATAGTTGGCGGGTGCTGTGGTACGACGCCTGAGCATATTAAAGCTTTCGCTGATGGTTTGACTACGGTGTCACCGCGTGAGCTCCCTGAGCTTGAAGTACGCATGCGTTTATCAGGCCTTGAAGCCTGTAACCTGAATTAGGAAGTATCATTATGACGCAATCTACAGCTGTATTTACCAACGTTGGGGAAAGAACCAATGTCACCGGCTCTGCGCGATTCAAACGCCTCATTTTAGAAGAAGATTACGAAACAGCGTTGGAAGTTGCCAGAGAGCAGGTTGAAGGCGGTGCACAGGTGATTGATATCAACATGGATGAAGCCATGTTGGACTCAAAAATGGCGATGGTGAAGTTTTTAAACTTGATTGCCTCAGAGCCAGAGATCTCAAAAGTACCTATTATGGTTGACTCCTCTAAGTGGGATGTCATCGTCGCTGGCCTGAAATGTATTCAAGGTAAGGCCATTGTAAACTCTATCTCGTTGAAAGAGGGCAGAGAGCCTTTTGTACGACAGGCCAAAGTATTAAAGCGCTTTGGTGCAGCTGTTGTTGTCATGGCGTTTGACGAAGTCGGTCAGGCCGAAACGGCAGATCGTAAGTTTGAAATTTGTCAGCGCTCTTACAAAATCCTTGTGGACGAGCTTGGCTTCCCGCCAGAAGACATTATCTTTGATCCGAATATCTTTGCCGTTGCCACTGGTATTGAAGAGCATGATAACTATGCCGTTGAATTTATTGAAGGTACGCGCCGCATAAAGCAAAACCTGCCACACTGTAAGGTATCAGGTGGTGTGTCTAACGTGTCGTTCTCGTTCCGAGGCAACAATCCAGTTCGAGAAGCTATCCACTCAGTGTTTTTATACCATGCTATCAAAGCGGGTATGGATATGGGGATAGTCAACGCCAGTCAATTGGCGGTGTATGACGATATTCCACTTGAGTTGAGAAATGCTGTTGAGGATGTGATCCTCAATACCGACCCAGGTGCTGGTGAGCGCTTAGTGGATATTGCCCCTAAATACTCAGGTATGGCGCAAGCTGAGAAAAAAGAGGATTTAGAGTGGCGCACATGGCCGGTTGCGAAAAGGTTAGAGCATGCCCTTGTCAAAGGGATCACTGAATATATCGATGAAGATACAGAAGAATGCCGTTTAAGCTTTGATAAGCCTATCCAAGTGATCGAAGGACCACTGATGGATGGTATGAATGTGGTCGGTGATTTATTTGGTGCCGGTAAAATGTTCCTGCCTCAGGTGGTTAAATCGGCCCGTGTAATGAAGCGAGCAGTGGCCTATCTTGATCCGTTTATTGAGGCGGAAAAAGAAGAGGGCGCAAGTAACGGTAAAATCGTTATGGCCACCGTAAAAGGCGATGTTCATGATATTGGTAAAAATATTGTGGGGGTTGTACTACAGTGTAATAACTATGAAGTGGTTGACTTAGGCGTCATGGTTCCTGCTGAAAAGATCTTGCAAACGGCCATTGATGAAAAAGCAGATGCCATTGGTTTGTCTGGCCTTATTACGCCATCACTGGATGAAATGGTACATGTGGCGAAAGAAATGACGCGTCGTGGCTTTGATATTCCGCTACTTATAGGTGGGGCAACTACATCTAAAGCCCATACTGCGGTGAAGATCGAGCCTCAGTATGACAAAGGCGTTATTTATGTGAACAATGCCAGCCGAGCTGTTGGGGTGGTGTCTAGCCTATTAAGTGATACTCAAAAGCCTGTGTTCCTAGAAAAAACAGCCAATGAATATGTCAAAGTACGTGAGCAACAAGCGCGTAAAAAGCCGCGTTCAAAGCCGGTGACGTTAGCCCGCGCGCGTGACAATGCGACAAAATTGGATTGGGATAACTATATCCCACCAAAACCTAAAAAGCTCGGTATTACTGAGTTTAAAGATGTCAGCATTGCCACATTGCGTAAATACATAGATTGGACACCTTACTTCATGACATGGTCTTTAGCGGGTAAATATCCGCGTATTTTAGAAGATGAAATTGTCGGTGAAGAGGCGAAGAAGTTATTTGCTGATGCCAACGCCATGCTCGATGACTTGGAGCAAACAGGCAAATTACAACCGCTTGGCGTCATTGGTTTATTCCCTGCAAACCGTGTGGATGATGATATTGAGATTTACACAGATGAATCTCGCTCAGAAGTCATTTTAAAATCTTGTCAGCTGCGTCAACAAACAGAAAAAACGGATTTTCCAAATTACTGTTTAGCTGATTATGTTGCGCCAAAAGGTATAGATGACTATTTTGGGGCATTTGCGGTGACAGGTGGTCTTGAAGAGGATGACTTAGCGGATGCGTTTGATGCGCAACAAGATGACTATAACAAGATCATGGTTAAAGCGGTTGCTGACAGATTAGCCGAAGCCTTTGCTGAGTATTTGCACGAACAGGTGCGAAAAGAATACTGGGGGTTTGCGGCGGATGAGTCACTGACCAACGAAGAGCTTATCCGTGAAAATTACCAAGGTATTCGTCCTGCACCAGGTTACCCAGCTTGTCCTGAGCACACCGAGAAGAAAAAAATCTGGGCGCTACTAGATGTAGAAAACCGTATCAATATGAAATTAACCAGCTCTTATGCCATGTGGCCGGGGGCTGCGGTTTCTGGTTGGTATTTCTCTCATCCAGATTCAAAGTACTTTGCTGTTGCAGCAATCCAAAAAGATCAGGTGGAAGACTATGCTCGCAGAAGTGATATGTCTTTAGAAGAAGCCGAGCGGTGGCTATCTCCTAATCTTGGTTATGAAAATTAATAGCCCTGAACCCAGTGCATCAGGCAGTTCTGTTCTGATGCACAAATCTACTTTGCATATAATTGTTTCCAATATAATTAGTCGGTTGCATATAATCAATGACATGTTATATTTTTGTGTGTACTTTGGGGGGGAATTGTTTTTAAATAGAGATGTTTGGGCAGATATATAAAATTGCTTAAATACAAAACAATTTAGTGACAAGTAATATAAGTTTCAGCTTAACCTTGCATCAATGTACAAATACGAAATTTTAATACGCACCGGAATATGAAATTATTCATAGTGATATTAAGTATTGAAATTTATATTTAACTTAATTGGTGAAAGTACACGTTATTTGGATCCGCGTTGCCCTAATGTTACTTTGTCTAGCACTGAGGTTTGGCCAAATTCACTGATTAAATATCAACTGTTTCTAAAGCATGCTTCTTAATCTACCTGTGCTAATCATGTGGATTAATGATGAGTTTAATTAAATGTATAAGGACTCAGTAACCACAGAGGTAGTGCCGTGAAGTGCTCCTGTCAGTAGATGAAGTTAAGGGGATGTTTTGATCTAGAGTTAATTTAAATAAAGATAAACCACCAATGAGTTTTTGTATAACTAAAAAGCAACCTTTTCAAGTGTGCATTAAATTGTGATTTAGTCAGTATTTATATGGTTTTACTGATGACTTTTTGATGTTTGTTATGTATATTTTTGGTTTTTATTGTGTATATTTTTTGTTTCTTTAGTGGCGGGTTATAAAAGTTCAATGTATGGCGATGCAATAAGATGGGAAAGGCAATAGAGTGAGTAACTCTATAAGTGAACAAAGGGAAGTTCATATATTAATCAAGGAATTGTGAGGAATAATAATGATAAATAAGTTGAATTTTGCCAATTCAAACAGTAAGAATAATGTCAATAAATATGTATCTCAGCTGTGTGGCAATGCCAGTTTTTTCAGTGAGCTTATTGCAACTATATGTAATATGTATGTTGTTCGCAAAGTAAACTTCCAATTGATAGTCAATCCTATACAAGATGACGAGGCACCAGAAAAGTGCAGCGTGATTTCACCAAGATATCTGCAATTTAACGTCACGGCCTCCTAGGAGTGAGTATGCTGTTTTATTATACTAGGCTGGCAGCCTTAAGCTTAAAAAGAACGCCGCTATTAAGCTTTTTAATGATTGCAACTATTTCGATTGGCATCGCTGCAACGATGATTACATACACAGTTAGTTACATGATGAGTAAAGATCCTATCCCAAGTAAAAGCGAGCGATTGTTCACCGTTCATTTAAGTTCATGGAGCCAAGAGCATATGTTTCGGATGCAAGATGGGAAAGAAGATATTCCTATGTTTGTCAGCTACCAAGATGCGATGAACTTGTACGGTGCAAAAAGAGGATTAAATCAGACTGTTATTAGCAGCCACAAGGCTATGACGCGAAGCGCGGCGCAGCCAATTAGTGAAGCAGTTTCTACTCTTATCAGACCAACAACGTATGAGTTTTTCGACATGTTTGACGTACCCTTTTTATACGGTGCTTCTTGGTCTGCTCTTGAGGGTAAGCAAGGGGCGCAGGTTGTTATTTTATCAAAACAACGAAACGAAAGATTATTTGGCGGCCAAAATTCCATAGGTAAAGATGTGATGATTGGTGGCCGCTTATATCGGGTGGTGGGGGTTTTGGATGATTGGCGATTAATTCCACGCTTTTATTTACAAGGCCTAGATATGTTCGACGACGCTCGTGATATGTTCATTCCTTTTCGCACTCAGGTAAATAATGAGTGGTTCTCAACTAAAGATGCCAATATTTACTGTTGGGGTAAATTTGACTTGAATGAGTTTAGCTCATTACTGAACTCAGAATGTGTTTGGTTGTACTTTTGGGTTGAATTGGAATCGGCTGATGACGCCAACGCGTATCTAAACTTTATTAATAGTTATGCGATGGAACAGCGTGAATTAGGGCGCTTTCAAAGAGAGCAAATGAACCGAATTCTAAATGTGAATGAGTTTATTGAATACAATAAAGTTGTAAGTAGTGATGGTAAAGTTGCAATTTGGCTAGCTGTGGCATTTTTAATTGCTTGTTTACTTAACTGTATGAGTCTAATGATGACTAAATTCCATGGTAAGGGTTCGGAAATAGGGTTAAGGCGTGCAATCGGTGCGAGTAAGCAAGATATTGCGTGGCAGTTTAGTTGTGAAGCTGTGATTGTCGGTTTGGTGGGAGGGATCCTCGGATTAATCCTTGCGCATATCGGTTTGTCGATAACCGCGCAAGTTTATAGCCACTTGAATCCGCAATTGATGAAAATGAACATTGAGCTTGTCATAACAACGATATCAATGTCTGTTTTCACAAGTGTAATATTTGGGGGCTATCCAATATATAAAGCGTGTCAGATCCAGCCGTCTAGTCAATTGAAAAGTTTATAGAAGAGACATAAATGAAAGACTTTATACCAATCATCAAGTCACTTTTACGTGCAAGAATGTCTCCACTACTGCTAATTTTGCAAATTGCCGTCACCTTCACTGTTTTAGTCAACTCAGTTTATTTAATGGTTGAGAAGCGCTTAGAAATTGATAATCCGACTGGGTTAAATGAGGATGCTATCTTTTCATTTCAAATGTCACTCAGTGGTGAGGGAGCCGAGGAAAAGGTTGCGAATATGTACAGAGATATAGAGGCAATTAGAGCGCTTGACAGTGTTGCACAAGCGACAGTAGTCAACTCAGTTCCATTGTCTCATCGAGGGAGTGGGTTTGAAGTTAGACTAGATCCTAATGAGTCAGGATATATAACTAAATCTGCGTTTTTTACTGGCGGTCATCAAATGATTGAAACAATGGGATTAAAATTGATTGCTGGAGAGGGGTTCACGCCGGCCGATGAAGGTACTTTGGTTAATTTTAATCTAGATAGCGCGTCAGGTATTGTGATTACAAAAGCGCTTGCTCACACATTATATCCTGAATATTGGAATCAAGCGCTTGGTAAAACGATATATTTGAATGAGGCGCCTCAGAACGTACGAGGTATTGTAGAGCATTTAGTCGGTCCTTGGAGCTATTGGCCAGATAATAATAATAGCGTGATTTATCCAATCGTATTTATGATGAGTGATGTGAATGTGATTGTTAGAGCGCATGAGGGAAAACGCGCACAAAGTATGAGAGATGTGGTCGAATTGTTGATGAAGGATCCGTCAAGGTACATAGATGAATTGAAGTCTATGAATGAGTTGAAAAAAACAGCTTACCAAGCGCAAAATGCGGCTTATACAACGCTACAAGCGGTGATAATTGGGTTATCTCTCATCACCATGCTTGGGGTTTTTGGTCAAACCCGATTTACCGTTTTGAAGCGCCGTAAACAAATTGGCACAAGGCGTGCTTTAGGAGCCAGCAGAAGTGAGATAATTCGTTATTTTACACTTGAAAATAGCCTGATTAACATATGTGGTATTCTCATTGGTGTCGTGCTGACAATTATGGCTAACAATTTAATTGTCGAACATTTTGAGTTATCTCCAGTACCTATGGTTTATTTAATATACGGTGCAGTCATTATATTTGTAGCCGGTTTGGTTGCGGCAATTCAGCCTGCAATAAAAGCTGCAAATATTTCTCCAGCAGAAGCAACTCGTTCAGTGTGAGTTAGTATCAGAGCTTACTTCCTGTAAGCTCCTTTTTCTATGTTTCTTTTTACATGACCTGTTCATTTATGTGCCTCGGCGGGGGATAAGCAATGGATGCTTTTCAGTGAATTTTATATTAATTTTGTGTTTATTTTTTTTTATATGATCTACAATGTCGCAAGTTATCTTTTTGGGTACTTAAATACCTGTTTTGGCAAGGGTAATAAATAAAAAGCTTAAGGAACAGCAAACTATGTTCTTTTCACTGCGCTATGTCGTTAGTAAGAATAGTGAAATGCTGTAGAATAATTAGTCAAAAAAGTTAAAGGAAATGTCATGTTAAAAATGCGAGGAGTTGCAAAGTCTTTCATCACTGATACGGTCAAAACGCAAGCATTGCATCCATTTGATCTTGATATTCAGCAAGGTGAATTCGTTGCAGTCGTTGGACCTTCTGGTTCGGGTAAAACCACGTTTCTCAATATTGCAGGCCTGTTAGAAGAGTACTCTGAAGGACAATACTTGCTAGATGCTAAAGATACAATGGGTTTATCTGACAAGCATAAATCGTCATTAAGAAATCAAAAAATAGGCTTCATATTTCAGAGTTTTAATTTAATTCCTGAACTTAATTTATTTGATAATGTAGAAATGCCTTTGAGGTATCGCGATTTTAGTGCCAAAGAACGCACCGAGAGAGTATTGAATGCACTTGAAAAGGTAGGCCTTGCAGGGCGTAAGTCCCATTACCCGCAGCAATTATCAGGTGGTCAGCAGCAGCGTGTTGCGATTGCAAGGGCGCTCGCCGGTAGTCCTTCTTTTCTACTTGCCGATGAACCCACTGGGAACTTAGATTCAAAGATGGCTGAAGGTATTATGTCTTTGTTAAAAGATATCAATAAGCAAGGGACCAGCATTTTAATGGTAACTCATGATATGGAGCAAGCTAAGCAAGCTGGTCGTATTGTGGAGATCCGAGATGGTCATTTAAGTGAACAAAATATTGCAATGACTGCATAGAGGTGAGTCAAATGGGCAATTACTATTTTAAGTTGGCTTGGCTCAGCTTTAAAAAAACACCTCTACTGAGTTTATTAATAGTCGGCACCATAGCCATTGGTATCGCTGCTGCCATGATCACGATTACTGTTGGATATATGATGGGTAATAACCCATTACCGCACAAAAGTGAGCGTGTAGCCATGGTACACCTAAACTCCTGGGATCCGGCAGAGCCGATCGGTCACAGAAGAAATGGCGAACCCGACATCCCAAGTATGCTGACATATCAAGATGCCATGGCATTACTGGCAGCTGATAAAGCGGATAAGCATGTTCCATTTGTTTCATTCAGCACATTTGTGCGCACTGAAACTCAGGATGTAAAAAGCGCGGAAATGCATGATATACGCTCCACAAGCCGGCATTTTTTTAGCGTTTTTGGTGCGCCTTTTATTTACGGTTCTACTTGGAGTGAAGACGCTGATGAGCTAGGGCAGTCCGTGATTGTTTTGTCTAAAAGAGAGAATGACCGTTTGTTTAATGGTGCAAATTCCGTTGGAAAAAATATCCTCTTGGACTCCAAGTTGTACCGCATAGTTGGGGTGATAGATGATTGGCAGCCAACCCCTAAGTTTTATGTCAACTTCTACCACATGTATACCCCTACACTGCCTTATTTTGTGCCGCTCGAGTCTCAAATAAGAAACGACTTTTTTTCTCCAGCGACGATGGCATGGTATTGCTGGGGTGATGATCCGACGTCAACCCTAAAGGATGTCATGTTATCTGAGTGTGTATGGATCCGGTTTTGGGTGGAATTCGAATCTGAAGCAAAAAAGCATGAGTATTTCCAGTTTATGTCCGACTATACAGAAGAGCAGAGAAAGGTAGGTAGATTCCAGAGACCTGAGCCGAATCGTTTGATGTCTGTCACAGAGTTTTTAGAGGAAGAGGGGGCAGTGACTGAAGAAAGCAAACTCGGCATTGTCTTTGCGCTAGCATTTTTACTGGCCTGTTTATGCAATGTCATGAGTTTGATGATGACCAAATTTTATGGCAAGGGCGGTGAAGTGGGGCTGCGCCGAGCTGTTGGGGCTACAAAGAAAAATATTGCGGTGCAATTTGGTTGCGAGTCTATATTAGTTGGGTTTTTAGGGGGCGTTATCGGTTTAGTGCTCGCTCAGTTAGGCTTAGCCGCTTTAACTGATATGTACCCAGGTTACCATGCGAATGTGATGACAATGAATTTTACTTTGATGGTCAGTACGGTTGCATTGGCTGTCGGTACGTCATTGCTATTTGGGTTATGGCCAATTTATCGAGCTATTCGTGTCCAGTTATCAAGCCAACTTAAGAGTTTATAGGAGTATTTGATGAAGGATTTCAAACCTATACTGAAAACATTGTGGAAAAATAAAACGGGTCCATTTTTGCTTATTGTGCAAATTGCGGTGGCCTTTACTATTCTCATAAATGTTTCATTTATGGCCTCTTCAAAGCTGCATGAGTTGACTGAGTTAAGTGGTCTAGATGAAGACGTATTGTTTTCATTTAGAAGCAACTTACCGGTTGAACCTGAAGATTATGTTGCGCTATTACAGCAAGATTTAGCTGACATTAAAAATTTAAATAGTGTTGAAAGTATTACTGTCACAAACTCGGTGCCTTTATCTAGCTGGGGGGTATTTTACTCGTTAAATGCAAGTGAGGATCCTGATAGTTATATTGCTCAAGCCGGCGCTTATGCTGGGTCACGGGATTATATTAGCACGCTAGGCCTAGAGATAATCATGGGTCGATGGTTCGAAGAAAGTGAGATGGAGTTTACCGTTAACGGCAACAGTGAACGCTCAAATTCAATCCTAGTAACTAAGGCGATGGCTGAGCGAGTTGCTCCAAATGATTGGTCTACTGCTGTTGGGAAGGCTGTATATATAAATGGTCGAGCCTATCAAATCGTTGGGGTTATCGATAGGTTAATTGCTCCTTGGGCCGAATGGCAAGGCAATGAGCGCAGTGTAGTGTTCCCTTCCTATATCATGGCGGGTGAGAATATATTTATGGTGAGGGCAAAGTCTGGACAACTTGAGCAAGCGATGGATGATGTAAAAGCGCTTTTAATGCAACAACCGAGCAAGTTTGTTACAGACTTACATACTTTTCAATACACGCGAGAGACTGGATTTAAAGCGATGGAGTCATCATTCTTAATCTTGTCGGGTGTTACTATTGCACTGATAATGTTAACTATGTTGGGTGTATTTGGACAAGCGCGTTTTACATTGATGAAGCGTCGTCGCCAAATTGGTACAAGACGGGCATTAGGTGCAAGTAAATTCCACATAATGCGATTTCACATTCTAGAAAGTCTAATTGTGGTTGGTATCGGGATCCTACTAGGTAGTCTTTGTGCCATGATAGTGAATGTCAAATTAATCGAGTTGTTTCGCCAAGACACTGTTCCGTATGAATACTTTTTGTATGGTGGAATCGGTGTCTGTGTTGCCAGTTTGATAGCTGTTATACCAACAGTATATAACGCAGCCAATACGTCACCTGCAATCGCAACACGTTCTGTGTAGCGATTTATTACACACTCTATTAAAGCGTATAGGTTTAATAGAGTGTGATACACAATAATCTATATCATCTTTGTCCAATATATTCGAATACATTAGTTTTATCTTTATGTGCTTGTTATTGAGTCTGATTTTTAAATTTAGTAAAAAAAGCTTATTTTTGTGTTGGCTTTAAGTTAACATTTGGCAATCTATTTTAGTATACTCATAGTTGAGTAAGTAAGAAATTGCGGGGTAAGCATGAAGTGGCTGATATGGGTATGGCTCAGTTTATGTTCTGGTAGCCTGTCTGCTCACAACCAGTTGGTGGTTGACATTATGAGTAGTGAAAACTTCAGTCAACGTTATACCGAATTTCTCAACGGTCGCTCACCGTTAGACGTCAAATCATTTTATCCCACGACCAAAGGGTCTCATATTGAGATCATTGAGATGGTCTTATTGCAGCAAGCACTTTTCCTTGGCGGTGAAACTCGGGAAGTCGTGTTTAACCCTAAGCCATCGGTCAATATTATTGAGTTCTCAGATATGATTTCGGGGGAGAGCTTAGTGCTGGCACGCAGCGTGTGGCATGAGGACATTATTAACTACAGAGGTTCATTGTATGTCAGTGATGCCGTAGTTGAATTCGGTCAATATGAAGCTGGACTTTATGTCACGAAACGCAATGTGGCACTGCAAAATTTACCGCAAGAGCAGTTAGAACAATTAACCGTTGTTGCAAACCCTAGATGGCGTGTAGATTGGCGAGCTTTGAATAATACTGATATTAATATTGTGAGCTTCATTGGGCCTTGGGAGACCATGCTCAATATGGTCGAAACGGAAGTGGTCGACGCCATGTTAATTAATTTTAGTGTCAGCCAAGACCTACTACTAAACTTCGAAGGTCGTGAATATGTTCCTATTCAAAATATCAAAATGATGTTGCCTGATTCCCGCCACTTTATCGTCAGTAAGAACCACCCTCAAGGGGAAATGATTTTTGCTGCTTTGAATAGGGGATTAAAAATACTCAGAGCGCAAGGTGTACTCGATAAAGCACTGCAGCAGTCCGGTTTTATCAGTCATTTGGTAGAGGATTGGCGTTATGTGAATCAGCAAATGCTTCACCCAATACAGGGTGCGCCATGATTAAGGGGTTATATTGTTTACTGGCTTATTGGTTACTGAGTTTTGTAACTTGGGCCGATGTGGAGGCGGGATCTACGTCATCACAGCGTGAAGATTTATCGAAAATGCTGACGCACCTCACTGATAGTCTTAAAGAGGATTACGATCTCAATCTATTGCCTCAGGTGCGTGTACTTAGAGAGCAATCAAAACAATTAGGTGCTAAAAATTTACAGGCGCGTTCTTTATTGTTAGAGGGACTTATTCGCCAACATTTTGGGGACTATAAGCACAGCTTAGTATTACATAATGATGCATTAAACATTGCTAGAACGTTAGATATGCCGGCACTAGAAGTACAAATTTATCTCGCCATAGCACAGCTAGAAATGGATTTGGAACGATTCCGCTATGCCCAACAGCTGCTGGACCAAGCTTATCAATTAATTACTACTAAGGTGGCCGCTGAACAAGCCCATACATTGATGGGGGAATTTATTTTATGGCAGGGGTCGCTGTACTTACTCAAAGGAAGTTACCGTCAAGCACTGGCCACTTTAAGTGATGCGCATTTAATAGAATACGAGGCGCTTTCAAGTAAACTTGCATTAGCTCGGGCGTGGGCATATTTAAGTATCGGAGAGTATCAGCGAGCAGAGACATTAATAGAATCTGACTCTGTTAAAGCGAAAGAGCTTCAACGTAACCTGCATTTACGAGTTCGCTATCAACTAATGAGTGCAACGGCGGCGATACAAGCCGGAGACTTTACTGTGGCAATAAATACAGCTAAGCATGCACTAAATGAGACTTTTGGTACGCGTTTTCTGACAGAGCAATCTATGTTGCAAAATATTTTGGCTGGGGCGTATGCACAGTTGGGAGATTTTGAACAAGCACATCTGTATTTAAAGCGCTTTGCATTGTCTCAGCAAGCGCTTAATCTACAAAAACGTAACAACAAGCTCCTTCAATTAGAGGCACAGTATTCATTGGCAGCACAAAAACAGCAATTGAGTGTGTTGGAAAAGGATAATGCGATTCAAGCTCAACAACTTATTCAGCACCAGCAGCAAATTGATAATGCGCATCTTGCACAACAGCGTGGCGTGTTAGGGTTATTGCTTATCGCGCTGGTGGTTGGTTTTGGTTATTGGAGGTGGCAAAACAAACGCTACCTGATCACTCTAAAACAACAAGTGACAGAGCGCACCGCAGAACTCGCCGAACGTAATAAACGATTACAGGCACTGAGCTTTACTGACAGCTTAACAGGGTTAAATAATCGTCACTATTTCTTCAGTGTGATAGACGCGCAGATCAAATCTGATCCGTCGAAAAGTGAAGAAAAACAAGAAATGATATTTTGTTTATTAGACATTGATCATTTTAAAAAGGTGAATGATAGCTACGGTCATGCAGCTGGGGATATAGTGCTGCAGACTGTGGCTGATATCCTAAAACAGTGCACACGTGATAGCGACTTGGTGATCCGCTGGGGCGGAGAAGAGTTTCTGATTGTGATGCCGAATATGACGCATAATGAGGCCATTGAAGCCGTAGAGCGTGTTCGCAGACAAGTTGAGTGTTTCCCATTCGTGGTCAATGAACAGCCAATTCAAGTGACGTGCTCAATCGGGTTTGCACCATATCCACTGACCAATGGTACAAACAATACCTTGAGTTGGGAGCAAGTAGTTGAGCTTGCTGACAATGGACTATATATGGCTAAAAAAGAGCACCGCAATGCTTGGGTTGGACTACACAGCCTAAATCAACCATTGAACTCATCCATCAAACAATTAAATGAAGATTACCGAAGTTTAATCAACAGTGGCCAAGTGATCGCGTCAACTAGCTACTAAGCTGAAAAGTTGGCATACAAGCTCTTATGGCATGGTAAACTACGAGCATCCATATTGTTAACACTTGAGACTGCTGTGCTCCCAATTGAAGCTGTTTTTTCAGAGTTAGTCGACCACCTCGACACACATGAAACTGTGTTATTGCAAGCCCCGCCAGGTGCTGGTAAGTCGACTTGGCTGCCCCTCAACCTTATGAAGTCAGGTCAATATCAACGTATTGTGATGTTGGAACCCCGTCGTTTAGCTGCGCGTAATATTGCCCAATATTTAGCTGGTCAACTCAATGAGTCACTAGGTCAGCAAGTTGGTCTGAGAATACGCCAAGAAGTTAAGGTATCTGAGCAAACTCGGTTAGAAATTGTTACCGAGGGAATGTTGACGCGAATGATACAACAGGACCCAGAGCTGAGCGGTATTGATTTGCTGATTTTTGATGAGTTTCACGAACGCTCATTGGCGGCCGATACCGCTTTGGCATTTGCGTTAGAGACGCAAGCAGCTCTGAGAGATGATTTGAAAATTTTGGTGATGTCAGCCACGCTCGATAGCGAACGTTACCAATCATTTTTACAATGCCCATTGATACGTTCTGAAGGACGAGGCTATCCAATTGCACATAAATATATTCCAGTTAAAGATGAAAGCCAGTGGTTGATGCAAATCGCCCCTGTGATACGCCAAGCTTTAAAAGAGGAAAGTGGTAGTATCTTGGTTTTTTTGCCCGGTCAAAAAGAGATTCGCTATGTTGCTAATGCATTGCAAGATGCACTAGATAGCGAGCCAAAAGTACATTTAGCGATGTTATTTGGTGAACAAGATAAAAGCGCGCAGCAAGCAGCCATTGCGCCAGCACCAAACGGTGAGCGTAAAATTGTGCTTACGACAAATGTGGCAGAGACATCTTTAACTATTGAAGGGATCCGAGTAGTTATCGACTCTGGAAAGCGTCGCGCAGCCGTGTTCAATTTAAAAACTGGCGTCACTGAGCTTAAAACCGTCTCTATTTCAAGAGCATCCGCAGTACAGCGAGCGGGTCGTGCTGGACGAATCGAGCCAGGTGTAGTGTATCGTTTAGGTAGCCAAGCATTGTTTGAGCGACGTGATGCACATGATAAGCCGGATATTTTGAGTTCAGATATTAGTGGGCTGATTTTAGAGTCCAAAGTATGGGGGACTCAGATATCTGATTTACCATTATTGGATATGCCTTCGCTTGCACAGTGCAAGCAAGCTGAGCAATTGCTGTTAAACTTAGAGGCTATTGACAATCAAGGCAAGCTAATGACCCTTGGTAAGCGCATGCAGCAAATGGGCAGTGAGCCAAGGTTTGCGCATATGTTGCTTAAAGTACAAGCGCTCGAAACACAACTATCAGGCATCACTTTATTGGCCTGTTACTTTATGGCGCTACAAGATAGCCGTGTGAAATGCGCGCCAGAACTCAGTCTCGCGCTCAATCAATTGCACCACAATGCGCCCCAAACATTTACTAAGCAGTTGAAATATTGGTGTAAGCGTGCCGATATAACACATAAGACTAATGAGATCGCACTTGAGCATTTGGCCATTGTGGTGGCGCTCGCTTATCCTGATAGGTTGGCAAAGCGACGTGGCAATGGGTTTGTTTTAGCAAATGGTGCGGGCGTCAACGCTCACAGTGAGTTTTGGCAAGACTGCGACTATTTGGCCATTGCAGAGTTGGGCGGTCAACAAGGTCAAACCATTTTTAGTGCGACTGAATTTCATCCGACTTTGCTTGAAGCGGTTTTACCTTACTTATTTGAGCAAAAAACGGTCTGTGAATTTGACCAAAAACAGGCACAATTCTTACATCAAGACAGAGTGTATTTGGGGCATTGGGTATTCAGTGCAAAGCCGAGCTCGGCACCATTAAATGAGGCATCAAGAACGCAGGCCTGGATGTCCATTGTTAAAGAAAAGGGCCTAAGCGTTTTTTCTGCTTATGACGATGTTCATCAGCTGCTTGTGCGTATGCAATTGGCTGCACAGTATTTTCCGGATGTCTTTCCAGCTAGTACTGAAATTGATTTAGTGTCGGATTTATCACCATGGTTAGAACCATTTTTAGGTGAGATAAAACAATATAACCAGCTTAAAAAGTTAGATTTGAAAAGCGCTTTACTGGCGCGTATAGACTGGCAGAAGCAACAGCAATTAAATAGTTTATTGCCAGAGCGAATTCAGGTACCCAGTGGTTCTCAGATCCGTATCCAATACCAATTAGAGGGCCCTGCGCGTTTGGCCGTAAAAATGCAAGAAGTCTACGGTATGTTGCAAAGCCCAACCCTTTGCGAGGGTAGAGTTGATATATTAATGGAGTTGTTATCACCTGCACAAAGGCCGCTGCAGTTGACTCAAGATCTCGCTCATTTCTGGCAATCAAGTTATAAAGACGTACAAAAAGAAATGAAAGGCAGGTACCCCAAGCACTATTGGCCTGACGACCCTGCGACAGCTATTGCCACCAATAAAGTAAAAAGTCGTATGTAAAAATATCCCCGCCAGTTAATCTGCGGGGATTTTTTTAGAATCAATAAAAAAATTTCTTTACCTAAACTTAACTTGAGGTTTTAGTCTGGGCGCGAAAGATAAATAAAAAACAGCAGGATATTCAGATGGAACTTACTCAATTCTCTTTGCAATTAGGTCGATTCACACCGCTTGTTTGGACCATGTTACTCGGTAATTTTTTTGTCAGAGCCAGTTATTATATGGTTTGGCCTTTCCTAGCGGTTATTCTTTACAGCAAGTATGGCTTAAGCGCGACAGAGGTGGGTGTACTGCTCACAGGATCTGCGGTGTTTGCCGTATTGCTAGGTTTCTATACTGGTAATTTAGCGGATCGATTTGGTCGATTTGCATTATTATACAGTGCATCTATCGTTGGTGTGCTCGCTTTCACAGCCTTAGCATTAGCAGAGCAGTTATGGACATTTTGCTTCGCAGTTTTTTTTGCATGTATGCCAAGGACGTTGTGGGATGCACCCAGTAAGGCACTGTTAAGTGATGAGTTGAGCAATCGCGAAGATAGAGAGTTAGCGCTGCATATATTATATTTTTTAGTGAATGTGGGCGCAGCAATAGGGCCTTTATTTGGACTGTGGGCGGGACTTAATGGGGAGCAGTTTAGCTTTATTTACACCGCATTTGCGTACTTAGGATTGTTATTGGCATTGATTTTAAAGCAATCAAGCGCTGTAAAAAACGATAACAATGTGCAGCGAGCTCAAGTACCGAGCTTTAAGTCATGGCTTGCTATTTTGCGTCAAGATACGCGTTTTTTATGGGTTTTATTAGCGACGTTCTTAGTGTATTTAGTTTATGGGCAGGGAGATTCAAGTTTAGTTCAGTATCTGACTCGAGCTGAGGTTCCTGAACTAGCAGTGCTTATTTCAAGTTTGATTATTACGAACTCAATGGTCATTGTTATTTTTCAATTCCCTTTATTACATATCATGCGCAATTGGTCTATTCAATCTCGCCTTTATTGTGGTGGTGGCATCCTTGTTTTATCCCAGATGATGATGGCCTTTAATCCGGTTGATGGGTTTTGGGGTTGGGTGGGTGCTATTGCAGTGCTGAGCTTCAGTGAAGCCATTATGTTTTCAAATATTAATATTCATATCGACCGTATGGCACCATCACATTTAAAAGCGAGTTATTTTGGTGCCGCGGGATTATGCTCATTGGGATTTGCATTGGCGCCATTAGTGGGCGGGGTACTGTTGGATTGGGGCAGTGGTCTCTTATTGTTTATAGCGATGGCGATTGCCAGTGTAAAAGCACTCTACTTATATAAATTAGCCGAAAGTACAAAGTTATAGGCGACTCACTAAAGTTTATAGATAAAAGCTCCCATAATGGGAGCTTTTCTTATAAATTAGAACTTGATGATGGTAGAAACGGCTTCTTCTTCTGCAGTTTGAATAGATAACTTAATTTGTTTGTTCTGCCAGTCGATATCGACCATGCCATAGTTGCTACCTGACTTATTGATCAGGTGCCTATCGCTGGTGGTTAAATTGCTGACATTATTACTGACAATGCCCACTTGACCTGTAGGAATGGTGGCACCTGAAGGCGCGCAATTACCCCACTCTCCTGCGATACCTTTACCACTGCTATCTACCTGCGTATAACACCAAGGCTGAGCATGATCTTTTGTGGTACACCCTCGGTAGGTGGTTCCACCATAAGAGAATGGAAACTGACAAGCTTGCTCATATTGTCCATTGCCCTTAGTATCCGCATAAACAGGCAATCTTAATGGGTTTTCAATATGATATGGCCAATTTTGACCGAAACCTGATGCCGTGACTTCGTAAACGGTTACTGCGTCGCCGTGTTCAGTGCTTTTTGGTATGGTTTTCTGTAACAATTCCCCCCAATGTTGATCGCCAGAGAGGAAAATAACCGCTTTGGTTTTGCCCGAGTTTATCGATTTTTGTACTAAACGTAGCAGTTTCTCTCGTTCTGTTGGCACCTCAGCCCACGATTCATAGCTGGTCCCAGACAGGCCTGTCTCATTGAGTGCTGCGATAGCTTGTTCAAACTTTTTCCCATCGCCGTATGCGCAATATTTATCTCTGCTTCTACCTTGATACAGTGGTGGTAAAAACTGAATACCACTGGCAATTAACTTGATCTCAGAAGGTGTATTGAGTTGCTGTTCGAGCCATTGCCATTGTTGTTCACCTAAAATCGTTGTTTTATCTCCTTCACAGGCGCCATAGTTAGTAAATGTAGGTGAGCGGAAATAGCGCGCATCCAAAGTGATCACATGCGTACTTTCATTGGCAGGTCCAAGCATTTGGGCTTCATAGACACCAGCTTGACCATTTAACCTTGGATCATCCGCAGGCGCATCAAAATGACGAAGGTATTCCTTTTGGCTAGCGGCACGTTGAGGGTAGTGCTTGCCGTCGTTATTTGCACCATAATCATGGTCATCCCACGTTGCCATGGTAGGTATGTTTGCAGCCAAGAATTTTTGATAATCAATGTTACGCTTTTTATCATCATATTTTTGTCGCATCGTGTCCATATCTGTGGTGTCGGCATAAATGTTGTCACCTAACCAAAGAAATAAATCAGGCTGATGTGAAATTAACTTGGCCAGAGCTTGCGGCATATCTCCTTTGGTTTTAAAACACGAGCCGAGTGCCACTCTATCCAAGCGTTTATTTGCTTGAGGGTGGGTATGAGATAGTAGCGGTTCATTTTCAACTGGTGCACATGCTTCCCAGTTGCCTTGATCATCGGTATAACACCATGGCTCATCATGATTAATGGTCGCACAACCATAAAAGTTTTCGCCCTGATAGTTGGAGGGAGTTTGGCATGACTTTCCTGATACTGTTTTGAATTCAGGGATGGTCTCAGTGCGAACGTTTCCCCAAGTTTGCCCATCAATGGCTTGTTTTAGATAGCACCACTGGCTGGTACCGTTATTTTTGTCTGTGGTACCTTGATAACGAGCCAATTGATAGCTGAAATTGGATTGGCATTGTTCATAGGGTACTTCTGGCGCGGCAAAAGTATATAAGTGGACGGTACCTAAAAGGCTGGTTAAAAATACGAGATTATATTTTTTCATAATGATTCCTGCATGTAACGACTTTTCCTCCTTGTTGACTTAGCCCTAAAATTTACATTGACGGGGGTGCTTCCTGCTGAACGAAAGTAGTGTATTTCCCAAAAGTGAAACTGCGTTGTCAAAATCGTGTCAGAATTATTTCTTAGGTCATTTTAATGCCTTGATAGACATGGTGTGGTTTTGTAAGGTTATGAAATAAATGGTTTTATTATTATATTTATATTTTCTTTCTATTTTCTTATTTGGTCGTTGATTACTTGCACTTGTACCTGATTTTAGTTATTTTTATTTGGTAACTGTATTTTCCGCATACTTTTACGCCGTTGCAAAATAAAAGGTTTTGCAAATAATGTTAGAACTAAAAATCACAAACTCGCTTAATTGAATAACAAGAAAGTTGACTTGCCAATTGACGTCTTAGTTTAAGTAGGCAGGAGGCATTTTTGCACAATGTGTGTCGGTGGTTGTGATGTGATAAATTCAAGTTATTGTGTGTTTACCACATCAAAAAATGAAATTTGCTAAGAAAAAGCGGAGCCATATGGCTCCGCTTTTTGTCTATATGCAAACTTGGAAGCTAGTGTCAGATAGCCTCAAAGTTTATAGCCTATTGAGAGTGACGCCAGTATTTTAATGAGAAATTATCAATACTCACAGTGGCAGTTGAGCTGCTAAATGATCGTACTCTAATTAGTAAACGATATAATGCTTTGCTTTGGTCTAGCGTATATATCTCGTTTATTTGGAAACTGCCTTTCCCTAATACGCGTTCTTCGCAAAATGAAGCGCGCTCACCACCATGGTAATAAACATCCGTACATACTTGAATTGGTTTGCCATAGTCAGCTTGGGTTGCTTTAAGGTCTAATTGCGTGTGAATTTGATTTGCAAACACTTCCTCGCCCCATGGGAAAAAATGTGAGTAGCTTGCTTGTCGCCATGGTGATAGAGAGAGCGTGAGGCTCTTGTCGCCATACAGCGGTGAGTTTTGGTCAATAGCGATTGAGACATCATCGGGGTAGCGGGTTGTGAAATCAATGCGACCAGCTTCATAATCATTCAATACTTGATATATCGCACCGTCGATTTTGTTCGACGCACTGTACATATCGAGGTCATCGATCACAAGGAGGTCGTTTGATTCAATTTCAAAATACACGGATGAAATGGCTGAGGTGTAATAGTCATCGCTGAAATCAAGCACTAAAGGTACGCGTTTGGTTTCGTTTGCAGCCAATACGAGTGTGTTATAGTTTGCAATTGTATTTGCAGTCCCTGAGAGCTCTTTGGTGTAGTCTGCACGGCCTGAAAAATTGACAGCAAGCGACTTATTGCCTGGATTATGTAAAGTGACATATGTGGCTAAATATTCAGGCGTTGAGTGGACAATAAATAGATTATTTTTTTCAAATTTTAATTTAAAGCGCCCGTTGTCATCTGCGTTAATTTGCACACCACTTTGCCCTGACTCTGTTGGGAAGTGAATGAGCGTTGGATTATCCCTAAAGTATGTATTTAACTGTGCTTGTGTTGCAGACTCAAAATTACCCTGAATCGGGAAGTGGGCGATCATGGTACTCGTTTCACCATGGTTTTCACCAATTGTGGCCGAGATATTATCAAAGATGACAGGCATCTCTTCGAGTAGATGCATGCTCCATTGTACGGATACGTGTTTGATTTTTTTGTTTTTTGGCAGTGTGGTTTTAGTATCAAAAGAATGGATGCTTTGTGCTTGTGGTGGCACAACATGTGCGTCTGAGCCATATATTTGCATTTGGCTACCATCATTAAATTCAATAGTAAAAGAGGTGTAAAATAAAATATCTTGAGCAAATTGAGCATCTGCAAGCGCTGGTAACTTTACGTCAAAGCTGACTTCGAAGGGGGTAGACTTTGTAAAGGCTTGATTAAGCTCGAAAGAGCGCTCAATTTCAAAGTGACTCAATGCGTTTATTTGAAGGCTATACTGGTCAGAGATTGGGTTGATATTCGTCCTCGCGATAGAAGTCACATCGCCATAGTTCACTGTTATGTTTTCCAGGGATTGTTCAAAGTTGAGTTGTGCGATTGATTGAGCATAAGATTGACTACTACATAAACTGACCAAAGCAAGCACTAAAGGCTTAATTTTCATTTTCCTTTCCTTATTTAGTTGTAATTTCAAAGCACTTGTCGGTAGGCTAAATAAAATATTTAGTATTTATTCTAAATTGCAAATAAAAATACTGATTTAGTATTGCTTTTTTTGCGAGGCAAGCTTGTTTTTTATGCAGTTAAAGAAGTTAGAGATCGTGTTCGATAACAATTTCTTCGCTAACTGGATTATACAAACTAGGCTTATCAATTTGCTGAGCAATAAGTGTTTGTGGCAAAGATGGAGTGAGTAGAGGGGAAAATGCACTGACTTCATGGTAGCTATCATCTAACCATTTATTTAATAGCTCAGGCTGTTGTGGCAATACCAATGGACTGGCTTTATCGTGAAAAGGCTTCAGTTTAGGGTGAGGGGGAAGGGTTATAATTGAGCAAGAAAAAGTATATTTTCCTGTTATTGGATGTAGCCACTTTTTATATAACCCTGCGAAGCACAATGCTGCATTGTGTGCTTTAAAATCATGATAATGCTGGGGTTTTCCTTTATTATTTTGAGTTTCGCCAAACCCTTTTGCCACCACAATGCAGCGCTGGTACCTATATGGGTGGTATGCTGCACTACTTTTTACATTGAGTTTATCGTATCGGCTGTTAAACGACGTATATTTTGAAGGCTTAAATCCTGTTGTCGTTTCTGATAGTAACAACCACCAAATAGCATCGGTGAGCAGACGCTGGTTATTTTCTTGATATATGATACTTATCTTATCTGTCGCGCGTTTGAAGCGAGAAAATTGAACTTTTTCTATCGGGTTTTCGATACCTAAATCCAATAAAATTTGGATCACAAATGGGTCATCAGTGATATTGAGTCGGCCGCACATACTCACTCCTAATCTTCACTTCATACATCAGTGATGCTCACTTTAGTTTAGCGTTGAATGATAAGAAGTGATCATACTTGCACTTTTAACTATGATCTATAATACTGTATATGTATACAGTAAAGTGTGTGATATGGCCAATTTAATTGATTTTTTACAGCATCAGAATCTCGTATGGCATGGGACTGATAATGCGCCTTTGTCTCAGCGATCAGTTGAGAAGCAAAGTACCGGTTATGAAACATTGGATACCTGCCTTGAAGGTGGTTTTCCTATACCCGGTATCGTCGATATCCAATGCCAAGTCGGTATTGGAGAAGTGGCCTTATTGTTGCCTTTCATCCGCGAGCAATCACGCCTTTGTGTGATGATAAACCCGCCCGCTAATGTGAATGCTCACGCATTATTACATCAAAATATAGTGACAGAGTTAGTTTGGGTGCTTTCAATATCGGATCCGACGGAAGCACTTTGGGCTGCTGAGCAATGTCTAAAAAGCGGTGTTTGCAGCAGTGTATTGTTGTGGCATCAAGAGCTACAAATACATCAGGTAAAACGGCTAATTTTGAGTGCACAAACTGGGCAAAGCTTGTGTTGCTTATTACGTTGTAATCCTGCTCAAGGCGGTTCATTACCCGTGAGTTTATCTATGCAGTTGTCCCCAAGGGGAGAAGGGCTGGATATTAAAGTGACTAAATTGAAAGGTGGTTGGGCCAAACCCAAAATCACACTGACATGGCCCCAGCTTTGGCCACAGCTTATCCTTCGAGATGAGTCTGAGCAGTCAGGGCAAGTTTTGCCTTTTGTACGCAGTATCAGTAGGTAAAAGAAAAGTGCTTTGGCTTTACTTACATTTTCCTCAGCTACAGTTAGATGGTTTGTTAGCGCAAGATGCGTTGATGCCACCGACGATTATAGTCTCCAGTAAAAAACATGTTGTGGTTCAGTTAAACGATGCTGCTCGGCAACTCGGTATAAATATCGGTATGGGTTTAGGTACGGCGGCAGCAATGAATACCTCATTATCTGTATATGAATTTAAAGAGCGTAATGAACAACAGCGGATACAAGAGCTGGCTCAATGTTTGTATTTAGACACGGCTGAAATTCACATTTCAGCGCCTAATGGCTTATTGCTTAAAGTATCTAATATGCTGCCTTTGCATCCTAACTTGGCACATTATTGGAAAGTTATTCAAACGCGGCTTATGTCACAGCAAGTGTACTATCATTTTGGCCTTGGATACTCGCCTTTGGCGGCGCAGCTGCTTGCTCAAGCAGCGTTTGATAAGATAGATGAAGATAAAGCAACTTTGTCTGCAGAGGTAGGTAAATTACCGATAGGATCATTGGCGTTTAGCGAGCGGCGAAAACAACAGCTACAACGAGTTGGTGTTAAAACTGTACAGTCGCTGTTAGATATTCCTTTGGTTGAACTGGGAAAGCGCTTTGATACTGAACTAGTTCATTACGTTGGTAGGCTACAAGGAAAACTCCATCATCCTGTCGAATTTTATCAGCCACCGCAGATATTTCAGCGTGACATCACCTTACTGTTTGAATTAGAAAACCTTTCCTATTTGACAAAGCCACTTTATAAGTTATTACAACAACTTGAAGAGTTCTTAAAGTCACGTGATAAATTAACGCATGAAATAGCACTGACCTTGGTACAAAGGGACACCGAAGCAATCGTTTTAAAAGTCGGGAGTTCGCAAGGTGAGTACCGGGCTCAAAAATGGCAAGATTTATGTCACCTAGTGCTTGAACGAACGCAGCTATCTGCACCTTTGCAAGCCATCACTTTAAGAGTGGATAAGTTTTGTGAACCATCTAATCACAATGATGATTTATTTTCTGAGCCAATTGGTACCATGTCGAGAGCAGACCTGCTCAGCGTACTGCGCGCAAAGTTAGGAGAAGGCGCGATACATGGAATACAAACCATGCCAGATGCGCGTCCCGAGTATGCTACAAACCACTGTGAGCCGAGATTACAATGTTCGAAACCTTCAGTCACTGAGAAGTCAGCGCCATTACTTAGGCCTAATTTTTTGCTGGCTCAAATTCAGCCGCTTCATAACAAGGTTATGCTATTACAAGGTCCCGAACGGATCTCAACGGGCTGGTGGGATGGGCATGAAATTGAGCGAGACTACTTTATCGCACAAGATGAGCAGTTTAGGCGCTTATGGATATTTAAAGATAGGCAACAGCGCTGGTTTATTCATGGAATATTTAGCTGATGCAATATGCAGAGCTTTTTTGTCAAAGTAACTTCTCTTTTTTAGAAGGGGCATCTCATCCAGAAGAGTTGGTGAAACAGGCGCACTTTTTAGGCTACTCTGCATTGGCGATCACAGATGAATGTTCACTGGCAGGCGTTGTTCGCGCGCACACTTTGATTAAAAACACCAAACTGGATATACAGCTTATTATTGGCAGTGTCTTGCGTTTTGAGTCATTAAAAGTGGTACTACTCTGTCCAAATAAAGCAGCTTATAGCGAACTATGCCGAGTGATCAGCAATGCCAGACGCCGTGCAACTAAAGGAGCGTATCAACTTGAAAATTGGGACTTATTATCATTAAAGCATTGCTTTATCCTTTGGTTACCACAAGGTATGCCAAAAGATGAAGAATGGGGAAAGCTGCTCACACGTCATCACCCAAAACGTACTTGGATTGGAGTTCAAAGAGACTTAAGCAACCTTGAGAAGCGATACATCCAACGCTGTGAAATATTATCCGAGCAATTTGAATTACCCCTGTGTGCTGTTGGCGCGGTATTAATGCACAGCGCGAATAGAACTCGACTTCAACATGTATTAACAGCAGTTAAATCCAACAAAAGTGTTGAAGAATGCAAAGCACAGCTATTAGTGAATTGTGAACGTTCGATGCGTGCCAAAGATAAAATCGCGAAGTTATTTAAGCCATCTTGGTTGGATGAAACAAACAAAATAGCCAAACAGTGCCATTTTAATTTAGATGAGTTGCGTTATCAGTATCCGAGCGAATTAGTGCCAAAAGGTCAAACCGCGATGCAATACTTACGTAAACTCGTAGCACAAGGCTCAAAGCGCAGGTTTGTTGATGGACTACCAACAGATATTGCAAAAATTATAGAAAAAGAGTTGAAACTCATCGAGGAGTTGGATTATCCGTACTTTTTCTTAACAATTTATGACATTGTCATGTTCGCGAAAGCGCAGGGGATTTTATATCAAGGGCGGGGGTCTGCAGCTAACTCTGTGGTGTGCTACTGTCTGGAGATCACCGCAGTGGATCCCCGTCAAGTGGCTGTATTATTTGAACGTTTTATTAGTCGTGAACGCAATGAACCGCCAGATATTGATGTTGATTTTGAACATCAAAGGCGTGAAGAAGTGATTCAATATATTTATCAAAAATATGGTCGAAAACGTGCGGCGCTGGCTGCCACAGTGATCACTTACCGGTTTAAAAGTGCTGTTCGGGATGTAGGCAAAGCGCTCGGTATCAGTGAATCGCAACTGACATATTTTATTAAAAATGTTAATCGACGTGATCGAGGGTTAAATTGGCAGGCACAAATTGTCGAGTTGGGACTTGCGCCTGATTCGTTAAAAGGTGCACAGTTTATTGAGTTAGTGAATGAAATTACTGGCTTTCCCAGACATTTATCGCAGCATGTTGGTGGCTTTGTGATTTCTGCGGGCCCTTTGCATGATCTGGTACCGATTGAAAATGCATCCATGCCTGAGCGCACAGTGATCCAATGGGATAAAGATGATTTAGAAAGTCTTGCATTGTTAAAAGTAGATGTATTGGCATTGGGCATGCTCAGTGCTATCAGAAAAACATTTGAAATGGTGTATAAGCATACTGGCTGTAGACTAAGCATTGCTCAGTTAACACAGCGCCAAGATGATCCTAAAGTGTATGAAATGATACAAAAAGCAGACACAGTTGGGGTATTTCAAATTGAATCTCGTGCTCAAATGAGCATGCTTCCTAGGTTAAAACCACGCTGTTACTACGATTTAGTCGTGCAAATCGCTATTGTTCGTCCAGGCCCTATTCAAGGTGATATGGTGCACCCCTTTTTGAAGCGTCGTCATGGAGAGGAAGAAGTATCTTACCCCTCTGAAGCCGTTAAAGCCGTGCTCGAGCGCACCCTTGGCGTGCCTATATTTCAAGAACAAGTCATAAAGCTTGCGATGGTAGCTGCTGGGTTTACTGGAGGGGAGGCGGATCAACTAAGGCGTGCTATGGCATCTTGGAAAAAGACAGGTGAGTTGATGCAGTTCAAGGATAAATTACTGAAAGGCATGACTGAACGGGGGTATGAACATCAATTTGCTGAGCGGCTTTTTGAGCAGATCTGTGGGTTTGGTGAATATGGCTTTCCAGAGAGTCATTCTGCCTCTTTTGCTGTGTTAGCGTATGCGTCTTCTTGGCTAAAGTATTATTATCCAGCCATGTTTTATGCTTCTTTACTAAATAGTTTACCGATGGGGTTTTATAGCGCGTCTCAGTTGCTTCAGGATGCAAAACGACATCATGTCACAATTCTTCCTGTATGCGTGAACCAATCTAGTTATGATCACTCTGTTTGCCAAGTTGAAGGTCAATGGGCGATTCAATTAGGGCTTAGGATCATTAAAGGGCTGAATCAATCAATAGCAACTTTAATTGTTGATGAGCGCCCAGCCAATGGCTATATCAATATTCAAGGTTTATCTGAATTAGGCGTAGATAAAGGGTCGCTTGAACGTCTTGCATCGGCCAATGCATTGAAGGGTTTTAGTCATAATAGATATCGTGCTCGCTGGCAGTTAATGAATCAAGAGGTGACATTGCCACTATTTATTGAGTTACCTTTTGCACAAACGGTAGATATTCAATCACCGAACGACTTTGAGAATTTATTGGAAGATTATACAGCGACAGGGATCAGTTTGAATAAACACCCAATCACCTTACTAGATGAAAAAGGAGCGCTTAAGGCATTTACTAGAATGAATGAGCTTTGCGAAAAATCGCATAAAAGTGTGGTTACAGTCATTGGCGTAGTAACAGGTAAGCAATCCCCGGGTACAGCGGCAGGTGTAACCTTTTTTACCCTTGAAGATGATACAGGAAATATCAATGTGGTGGTCTGGGCTGGGACTGCCAGAGCACAAAAGCAAGCTTATCTAGGTGCAAAGTTATTGGAAGTGAAAGGAATTGTTGAAAAAGAAGGCGATGTTATTCATGTTATCGCAGGGCGGTTAATTGATAGAAGCCAGCTTTTACTTGGCTTTGATGCTCAATCAAGGAACTTTCATTAAGTTTTTTTAAATTAATTAGCTCAGCGTGTTATTTTTGGTTTTTTATTGCGTTTATTGAATTAAGTGTGAAGGAGTATTGGCTGAATAAAAGCGATAGGACGCGCATTTTGGCAAAAAGTGACAGGACGCGTATTTTGGCAAAAATCGACAGGACGCGTATTTTGGCAAAAATCGACAGGACGCGTATTTTGGCAAAAATCGACAGGACGCGTATTTTGGCAAAAATCGACAGGACGCGTATTTTGGCAAAAAGCGACAGGATGCGTATTTTGGTAAAAAGCGACAGGATGCGTATTTTGGTAAAAAGCGACAGGATGCGTATTTTGGTAAAAAGCGACAGGATGCGTATTTTGGCAAAAAGCGACAGGACGTGTATTTTGGCAAAAAGCGACAGGATGCGTATTTTGGCAAAAAGCGACAGGACCCGCTTTTAAATTATACGAAGGATCCGTTGCTTCAAGTAAACGAAGGGACTCGTTTTACTTAACAAGATCAGTAATATAAGTTTTATCAGTAAATATTTAAGGATTGATTTATGTCTGAGTTGATACGTGAAGTGGTTGCGACAGTGCTTTTTATTATTGCCTGTATTGCTTTATATATTATTTTTACTGATGACTTTAATCTACTCTTCTGTGCTTTGGTTCCGATTTGTTTTTTGAGTGCCTATTTTATTTGGCCAAAGCAAAAAAATCGAGAAAAAGGCATGACCGCGTTGGATATGATTGAAGCGGTTATTTTGTTTCCTGTCGAGTGTATCATTTGGATTTCACGCTTGCTGTATCGTTTTCTAGGCTTTATTGCAGGCGGTAAAGAGGGAGGGGGTTTTGACTAGTTCGTTTTGTCTTGCCTAACATCTACATTCGCTGATTTCTTTTCAACTTTCTATCCCTTATCTATACTCAACGACTGTGCAAGCTTTACCTTCGTTGAACTTTTCAAGCGGATATTGTAGTGAACGCCTGTGTTGCCTTTCGATTTTTCATTTGTCAATTTATTACACTGAGTGTGTACTTTTCTACTTTTGTCTTTGCAAATACACAAAACAGTTTTGATACAGAGCAGAGGTCGTTTTTTGATTTAGGCGAGCTTATTTTTCAACAGGTCGGTGATAGCGAGAAAATCCCTAAAGGAGTGATCACGGCAATAGCTCAAGATAGTAGAGGGTTTATCTGGATAGGCACGCAGTTTGGGCTTATCCGCTACGATGGTTATCGTTTTAAACGTTTTGGGCACAACCCTCAAGATCCTAGTTCCTTACCAGGTAATTTTGTTCGTACTTTGTGGGCTGACCAACATGGCAAGCTTTGGATTGGCACTTTTTCTGATGGCGTCGCTATGTTTGATCCGCATAGCAATCAGTTTCATCACTATAAATATGATGCCGCTAATACAAATAGCTTATCAAATAACAATATTCGAGCATTGGTCGGAGACAACCTCGGCAATATTTTTATTGCCAGTAATGACGGGTTAAATCACATAGACAGCGTAACAGGGAAGGTAACAAGGTTAGAGAACATATCGGGTTGTGATGAACCGCTAAAAACCACCCGGATGCGCTCTGTGCAACTAGGTGCGAACCACACTCTTTGGCTAGGAACGCAAAAAGGGTTGTGTAAAATCATGCTGTCGTATCCGATATCTCAAAATATCAAATCAGGCTCACTAGCACTTATTGGTCAGACCTATGGTGCTTTTAATGGTAAGAATGTATTTCGACTCTTTCTAGCTGCCGATGGCGCTATGTGGGTTGGTACAACGGATGATGGTGCAGCGAAGGTCAGCGCCAATCATAATGCGGTTGCATGGGTATCACATAATCCGAATGATCTTAAATCATTAAGCCATCATTGGGTGAATGGCATTGTGCAACCAACCCCAGACGAAATTTGGTTAAGCACATCTGGAGGCGGGATCACTGTTGTTGATGCAGCCTCAACACGAGTAAAGCGGCATATACGCCATGAACCCTTAAATGAATATAGCATTCCTCTTGATACTATGGGGGCCATGCTAGTGGATGATTCAGGCGTTGTGTGGGCAGGTACTTGGGGCGGTGGTTTAAGCCGGTATAACCCTCAAAATAATGCATTTAGAAAATTTGTACGTGGTCTTGATCGCAAAAATACACTGACACATGAGGATGTAAGAGGGTTTGTCGAGCTTCATAATGGTCAAATTTGGGTGGGAACAGCGCAGTCAGGTATTGATATCATTTCACCTAAATTAGGGGTTATTGGCGGTTTTAGGCCAGAGCCAGAAAACCCAAAGGCGCTAGCAGAAGGCTATGTACGTGTCATGCGGCAAACACGCGATGGCAGTGTGTGGGCTGGCACGACGAACAAAGGTCTACATCGTTATGACTTTGCACAGCAGCGTTTTTATCGCTATACCACATCCGAGGGGCTGCCAAGCATACAAATAGTTACTTTGCAGGAAACTCCAGGGGGCAAGCTCTGGGTTGGGACTGGTGAAGGGGTGGCGTTGATAAATACTCAGACAAATCAAATTGAAGATATTTCTGACTTTTCAGGCAGCGATCTCTTTATGGGTAAGTCGATTTTAAGCTTTGCCTATGATCACCAAGACAGGCTTTGGGTTGGTACACGTAATGGCCTATTGGTGATATTCATCACAGCCAAAAAAGTACTCGAAATAAGTCATGAGGCAGGCACAACCAACACTTTATCCGATAACTATATCAATAGTTTACTGTTAGATACTCAGCAAAGGCTTATTGTAGCGACGCCGCATGGTTTAGACCGCTTGGTTAATTTAAACGGTCATCATGCTGAGTTTGAATCATTAAATACCCTAGTTGGCAGGCCTGTAGGTACGGCCGGCAATCTACTCGAAGACGCACAGGGGCGCATTTGGAACGGATATGGCTGGTTAGACCCAAATCACGGCACATGGCAAAACTTAGCGCGTGCAGACGATTGGGATGTAGGCACCATGTGGACTGGTTCTTACATCAAGCTTCGTGATGGCACCATGCTTTTTGGCGGCACGAAAGGGATATTACTAATGCGCCCCGACCTTTGGCAAAGCTGGCAATATCAGCCGAATCTAGTGATCAGTGAATTAGAAATTGATAATCAAGCTACTCCAATTCCTGAAAAACTCATTTTGCCTGCAGATACGAAGAGCTTTTCAGTTGAGTTTGCTGCGTTAGACTTTACTTCTCCTGAGCACAATCTATATGCCTACAAACTAGAAGGATTCGATGAAAAATGGATTTACACAGATGCATCTAAACGCAGAATAACTTACACGAGATTACCTCCAGGTGATTATCATTTACACATTAAAGGGAGTAATCGCAAAGGTAAATGGAGTGACCGCCAAATTAATTTGCTCATCGTACAAGAGCCTAAATGGTTCGAAACGATTTGGATAAAGCTATCATTGTTTGCGTTGATTGCACTGGCATTTTATGGTTTTTATCGTTGGCGTGTGAAGGAACTGAAACAGCAACAGATGGCGCTTGATTCTTTGGTCCAGTCTCGCACCGAGAATATTTCAATGCTGGGTAAAATTGGTCAAGAGATCACGTCAACTCTGCATTTGGGTTCAGTTTTAGAGCGGGTATATAAGCATGTCAATGAATTGATGAATGCAGATGTATTTGTCGTTGGAATTTTGGATGCGCCAGGCCAGCGGATCTTATGTCAATTGGCGATTGAACAAGGTGAAAAGCTGCCTCCTTTTGAATATTCATTGACTGACTTACGTCGCCCTGCTGTTTGGTGTATCAATAACCAAAGTGAACTTGTTATTAATCGCGTAGAGGAGTTGAAACAGTATGTTGAATATGTCGCCGCGCCAGTGAGCGGCGCGAACACGGAATCTTTAATATATTTACCTTTACTGATTGATAAACAGGTATTGGGTTGTATCACTGTGCAGAGTTTCAAAAAATCAGCATTCAGTGACAATGATGTACAAATGTTACGTACTATCGCTAATTATACCGCGATTGCACTGGCAAATGCAGAGTCTGTAGAAAAGCTAGAGTCCACATTTGCGCAGTTAAAAGAGGCTCATGACCATCTTCAGCAAACACAAGATCAATTGGTTCAACAAGAGAAAATGGCGGGTCTTGGACGTTTAGTCTCAGGTGTGGCCCACGAAATCAATACGCCGTTAGGCATAAGTATTACTGCAAGTTCTCATGCTATGAAAGAGCTCGACGAGTGCCAAGGGCTATTTGATAGTAGCAAGTTAACAAAGAATAAGCTGAATGCATTTTTAAGTGTGATGAATGAGAGTCTGTATTTACTTGAGTCTAATTTATCCCGTGCTGCGCAATTGGTTAAAAACTTTAAACAAGTTGCTGTAGATCAGTCTATTGAAGAACGTGGTGAGGTGAATTTAGGGCAATATCTTGAAGATACCTTGATGAGTTTAAAGCCAAAATGGAAGCATACGCAGATAGTTGTTGAGACAGACTTTGATGCCAGTATTGTGCTATGCACTTACCCAGGTGCATTTGCTCAAGTGCTAACAAATCTCATTGAAAATGCAGTACGGCATGGTTTTGATGAGGGGAAAAAGGCTGGTGAAATTGCCATTCGTTTGAAGCGCACACCATCTCACATTGAATGGACCTTTATGGATAATGGTGTGGGTATGAGCAAGGAAACTTTAGCGAAGGTATTTGACCCATTTTATACTACAAGACGCAGTGCTGGCGGGACCGGATTGGGCATGCATATTGTGTACAATATTGTGACCCAAAAGCTTCATGGTGAGATTGCTTGCCATAGTGCGCATAACCAGGGGTGCCGGTTTGTCATTAAACTGCCTATTGATAATTAAAGCATAGATTAAACTCACATACCGGCTACGTTTTTAACTAGTTAAGCCGGTGGCTTAACGATAGTCTTCTGCGTCAAAATATAAGTGTTTCAATGTACCGCAATTGACAAATTTATACATCAACTCGGAGCTTTTAGGTACCCGTTTTGAGGTTTTAAACTTTTGCATACAGGCATTAGTTAAATCAACAAAAATCAAGTGATTGAAGCTCGGTGGCTGAGTTAACTTATGGATGTAGATCCGTTCAGATTTATTGAGCTCAATACTGTCATACTCTTGCCATTGAGAGGCCGCAGGTAAGTCTTTTATTTTGCGTGCATACAGCTTTTTGCTAAAAACAATGGTGCGATCACTGTAAACTTTAAACCCATCGCGTTGGTAGTGGCCTTCATAGATATCGGCGACAATATTGACTTCTTCTCCCCGCTCTAAACGTTGTAGGTTGAAAGGCTTTGGTTTAATGGTGATGAGATCTGAATCCCTGACGAGGTTTAAAAAGGCGACGTCTGGGTTATCAATCTGATATACAATTTGAATATCACTAGGTAATTTATACGAAGCAAAGTTTGTGGCGTAGATTTTGGAGCCGCGATTCATCAGTACCATGCCATGCTCACCTTTATAGGCAGGGTTTAATGGCGGGAGCTCTTTTTTTTCTTCTTCAGCGAGCGCAATGAAGCTAAAAGCAGAGATGAGAGTGAACAGCAAAATTTTTTTCATGGTATTTCCTTTGTGCTACGGACTTGGGCTGAGTATAGCAAGTGTTAGATGAAGCGCTACATCAGTCGCTTTGGCCATCATGGGTGAGATAAATATAAGATTAGGCTGCCACGTCTTCTATACGGTTGTAATGCAAGTTGTACTGACAAACCCTGTCGCGTCCACGCTGTTTCGCTGCATACAAAGCTTTGTCAGCGCAGTTCATCCATTTTGTTTGTGTCAGGTCATCAGCACTTGCACATAAGCCCAAACTAACGGTAATCGTTTGATTCTCGAGTAGAGCGAGTGATTTGATATTTGCCCTGAGTTTTTGTGCGACTTTTTGCGCTGTTTTGAGGTCTGTATTCGGGAGCAGCACGACGAACTCCTCTCCACCGACGCGAAACAGTAAATCGGTCTCTCTGATCTGTTCGCGAATATCAGACACTAAGTTAACAAGCACTTCATCTCCTTTTGCATGACCATATACGTCGTTTATTTGCTTAAAATGGTCCACATCAATCATGATCAGTGTCGAGTCGTAGTGGTAGTGCACCTTATTCGCTAACGCATCTTTCAAAAAAAGGTTGAGCTGTCTTCGGTTCAGTGCCCCTGTGAGGGCGTCTTTGCTTGATTCCTCTTTTAATAACGTGTGTAGCGCATCAATATGTTTGAGTAACAAGTGGACTGAGCAAGCCGTGAGTAAATAGGCAAAGAAAAACCTGAGTGCATCTGCCAAATCATAATTTAAAAACACATAGGTGGTCGCGGTGAGTAGTAACGCACAATTAAAGAGGATCGAGGTGAATAATGGAAATGCGAAGCTGAAGATAATACTCACAGGAAATACCCAAAAGATGGTACCAGCGCCTAATGTAAAAAGCGATAATGCGACACATGATATAGCTAAAGTTGCAATAATATGCTCATGAATGGGCAAGGCACGGCCTTTAATTAATGCGTGTGCATCAGCAATGAAAGCGCACACAAAAATTAAAATGAGTGCACCGAGCGCATACTCACCGATAATCAGGTTTTTGATTGCTAAGGGGGTAAACACCGCCAAAATGATCAAAGATAAAAGCGGAAACACTCTGCCTTTACCATCAAAATAGGTGTTTAAACGCAGCGAATACTGACTGTTATTTTTTACTGGCACGCGACATACTCTCTACCATAAATTATGCACTGTCACCCTTATAAATATATATAATTTATTCTTACTTTAAAGGTTTTTTGTGTTAATTATTTGATAACTCTTTGTGTCATTAATACAGGGGGATTATCAGGGTCAACCTTGTGTCTAAATGATTTGGGCTGTTGATGTACTTTTGGTTTATCCGCTGTGGTTTGGTTGTTACCAATATACAGCGGATTAATCAGTATATAAGTTCGAAGAGTCGATGACTTGCTGTCAGAATATCTATTGTAAAAACTCAGTTTTGGCTTGGCGCTGAGAGGCTAGCTGTGCGATAGCTTGATCACTTGGCTTTTGATCGATTAAGCCTTCATGGGCTAACAGCCATTGCTTACGTAGCACGCCACCAGCATAGCCTGTCATTTTACCATTGGCGCCTATTACTCTATGGCAAGGCACTATTAAGGTGATCGGGTTTCGTCCATTGGCACCGCCAACTGCGCGCACCGCTTTGGGGTTATTAAGCTGCTGTGCTAATTCTAAGTAAGATAAACTCTGGCCAAATGGGATGGTTGTTAAAGCCTGCCAGACTTGTTTTTGAAAAGGTGTGCCTTGCCAGTCAAGGTCGAGATTAAATTGCGTCAGCTTCTGGTCAAAATAAGCTGATAATTGCTGTTTACACTCTTGCAATAATGCACTGGGATGCACATCAGACGTTTGCTCCCCGCAAAATATCAGTTGGCGCACGCCGCTATCAGATGCTTTTATTTCAATCAGTCCCAGTGGGCTTTTAAAGTAATCTGTATACAAGCTCATAGTTGACTCCATAGTTGAAAAGTGAGGTAGCTGCGCCAAGGTGAAAGTTTTTTATCATCAAAAGCTTGTTGTGATTTTAGGGCTTTGATTACACCAAGGTCGGAAGCCAGAAAAATATCGGGGTCGCTTTGTCCACGCATTTTGGCATAAGCGACTGTCCAAGGGCCAATCCCCTTAATCGGTAACCAGTCATCCGCATTGTCGGTCACGTCGTTTTGTGTAAAATGTTCAGCAAAACGAATGAGTGTTTGCCGGCGCGCGTTGGGCATTTTTAAGAAAGCTAAATCACTGGTTGCCATTGCTTGTGGGGTTGGGAAAAAAGCCTGTTCGTCGTGTTTTTCTCCAAGCTCGTATACCAGCTGAGTGACCAAATTTTTCGCTGCTTGCACTGAGACTTGTTGTCCAAGTATGGCGCGTACGCCTGCTTCAAATAAGCTCCAGATCCCGGGTAACCGTAGCCCAGTGACCAATGTAAACTCATTCGGTAGTGCATTTTTCAAATCCCCTTCAATTTGGCCCAAGTCGGCGTCCAAATCTAAAATACGGCGGATATTGTTTACTACAGGTTTAAGGTATTTGATTTCGTCTATTTCAATGTCTACTTCAAAACAATGCGTTTGATCACAGTGCTTGGCAGTGAATTGCCCTCTGCAACCTTGCCAAAAAAAGGTGCGGCCATAGCTATCGTCCGTTACCCATTCAAGTCCGTCGATTTGGCGCTTGGACAAAAATTGCTGCATTTTTTGCCAGTTGAAGGGGGGACGATAATAAAGCGTCAATGTAATGTTTGAATTGCTTTGGTCTTGCTGTTTGCGCATTTGCGTAGGGGTTAGCTGTAACTGGTTTTTAAAGCAGTCATTGAAGCGACGTATACTATCGAAGCCGCTTGCCAAGGCAATTTCTGTGATAGGGAGCTGAGTTTGATGCAGTAATTTTTTGGCGAACAGGCATTGCTGATACAACGCATAAGCTTTTGGCGACACCCCAAGGTGCTGATTAAATAGCTTGCGAACATATCGGTCACTGACGCCAAGCCGGCTGGCAAGTTGAGGTAAGGAGCCCTGTTGTAGCGCACCTTGATCAATTAAGTGAAGTGCTCTGTCTAATGTTGTGCCAACCCCTTTCCATGGTGCAGAGCCAGGTGCACTGTCTGGCCTGCACCGCAAACATGGTCTAAACCCCGCCTGTGCAGCAGACATCGCAGTACTAAAATAAGTCACATTTTCTTCTTTTGGAGGATGCACAGGGCAAGTTGTACGGCAATAGATCCCCGTGGTTTTTACTGCAATAAAAAACTTACCGTCAAAGCGTGGGTCTCGTGAATGGCGCGCTTTTTTACAGATTTCTACATCTAACATCAAATCAGTCCTTCCGCGTTAATGGGATAAGTATATGCGAATTACTCTGTACTACTGGCCAGTTTCGGAACTCACTGTTGATGTTGAATAGAAAAAAGTCACACAATGACATACGCCATTATGTGACTAGACCCTGTATTAGCGAATGTTCGCTCTGATTTCATCAAAGCTGTGTTCAATTAATAACGTCCCATTTTTGAATACAGTTTTAAGTAAGTTCTCGCGGTTGCCCAAATCACTCTCGCGAATGGTTTTCACTCCTTTAACCTTATCGTGAACCACTGCGAGGCGACCTTTTTTACTGCGTTTTCCGTGATCTGTGATGGGATCTTTAAATACATCATGCCACAGGCCTTTCACTTTGACGGCACTTGCTTTCATGGCAAATTGCATCGTGTCTCTATCGAGTTTTTGCAGCAGCGCACCGCCCATGCCAAACGCGATATTCTCAGCGCTTTGTTGCTTGGTTTTCATGGTGTGCAAAATTTCACGAATGCTATTTTCTGCGATGCCATCCCCTTGGATCACACGAACGCAATCAGGTAACACGCGATAGCCTTTGCTATTGATGCGATAGCCAAAATTTGCCATCAACTTTTCGATGGTTTTGGTAACGACTTCCACAGGTTCGCCACTGTCTGGGCGGATCACTAAAGTGCCACCTGTTTGCTCTACTTGCTCTTTCAGCTCATCGCCCCAGATGTTATCGATGGCATGCCAAAGGTCGTATGAATCACTGACTACTGCGACGAGCTTTCCTGGGCCTGAAAATTGTTTGAGCATATTCTCATACGCGGCTTTTTCGCCGTTTTTCCCCCATGCTGTAATGGTACTGTGCTCTGCCGCAGGAATTGAAAACCCTGGCATAGCTGCGCCATAAAATCGTCTTGCAGCGACGATGGCACTGAGGGTGTCGGTACCCATAAAATTGAGTAAGTGCGCAGCGCCACCGACAGCAGCTGCCTCTTCAGTGGTTGCGCCGCGGGCACCAAAGTCATGTAGCTTAAATTCAAGCCCATCTAGTGAGTCAGCCGTTTCGGCCAAATATTGCAGAATAATTTGTTTACAGTGATAAGACACAGTGGCAACTGTAGTTGGATACCAAATTGCGCGCAGCAGGGCGGTTTCAACATAGCTGGTTAGCCATGCGCATTTGGGATCGGTATTGATAACTTGAACTAATGCATTACTGATAGGCACAACGCTCCCTTCTGGTAATGCTTGGATTTTGATGGGCAGCAAACCTTGGTGTTTGTCGACAATGTGTCGCCAACCTGCCTCATGAAAAGGCACGCCATGGGCTTCTAGAATGGTTTTAGCGTCATCCACATCTTGATGTGTGAGCGGGGTAGTTAGGTACTGTTTTATGAACATCTGTAAACCAAAAAACAGCGCTTTGTCATATTGCCCACCGCGAGGCTCAATATAGCTTGATACTTGGCTAGTGCCTTCTGGATACTGCTTAAAGTGTGAGGCTTTGTAGCTATCTGCGTTAAGTATGATATTGGTCATGATGGAGTTCCTCCTATCTATTTGCTAACTGGGTCTATCCCAATCGGCATTGGCATTTACATACCGGTTAATTCTTGAATGATAAAGTAATGATCTTCAAATAATTTACTTGGCTCTAACTCTGCGAGCGGCACCCACATGGCATGCTTGGCGTCATCCCCGCCTTTGACTTTGGGCAGTAATTTATTCGGCGCCAAATCAAAATAAAATGCATGAGTGATAGTGCGCCCTCGTGCCGATCTATTTGGGTCATCAAATACTTGTTGTTGCTTCATTGACCCCATTAACACCGGGGCAGGCACCTTTAACTTGGTTTCTTCTCTGAGCTCTCTCAGGCAAGCGTCAACAAGTTTTTCACTGCCATCGACAAAACCACCGGGTAGCGCCCACAGCCCTTTTCCAGGGCGTGCTTTTCGTTCAATTAGCAATACATGGCCACTTTGTACGACCACCGCATCGACGGTGACAAATGTCGGCGGGTAAGGGGCGTTTTGCCATGCTTGGCGATATTTTTCGATGAAGTCATGCTCGCTTTGAATGGCAGAGTAGTCATCGGTTCGCATAAATTTGTCTAGCGTATCACGCACAAAGTGAGGTAACACTTGGGCATTTTGCGAAGTTAAAAAATTTTCACCTTGAGATGAAAAGAGTTGCTTCCGAATTGGCGTAGCAGAGATAGATTGGTAGTTTTCTACAGGAACCGATCCCCATTGGGGGAATAAGTTTAAGTAGTAAGATGACTGGTCTTTACTGTGACCAATTAAACCTACACGAGGCGTTTTATGCGGCATTTTATACTGTGCTGTAATGATGCCTTTTACGGTTGTTTGCACATTACGAACCCAAGCATCGTCGTTATAGACTGTGTCCATTAGAGGCGCAATGTGTACTCGATTGTTTTGTTCAGTGGTGAGTGAACCGCGGATCATTAACTCTCTCTCTGAGTTAGTCCATGGGTTTCTAACTGTTCTTGGTTGGTGGGCAGAGCCACACAAAGTGATGATATGCTCAGCACGTCTTAACCCTTCTTGAATCACAGCTAAGTGACCTTGATGAAAAGGCTGAAAACGGCCAATAAATACGAGAAAGTCGTACTTTTGATCGTGTTGTAGTGTCATTGCAGCAAACCCCTTGCTGTTGTTGTAAAACGCGACGCAGGTCTATCCCGCTTACGTTGTGATTATCGAATGGTTCCCATTCGATAATGCTACAATGACATATCCGCGCTTAAATTTCAAACATGAACATTGATTAAGTTCCCATCTTCGGGCAAACCAAGTTGAGATTTTAAGTCAGATAACAGCGCTTGCTTTTGCTCATCGTTTAATTGGTTGCTATCTTGCTCCACCAATGCGTCACTTAGATATTCGACGACTTGCTTTAAATCCACTTGTGCAGAAGGCTTGTCTTTTGGTGGCTTTGCTGGCGCACCGGCGAGTTCGCCGATTGCTTTGGCATCAAAGCCGAGCTCAGACATTTGTTCAGCCAGTGCTTTTGACGGTTTAATACCAGCTTCACTAAAGCTGTTTACAATGCTTTGGGCATCGGCTTCTGACAAATTATCAGGGTCAAATTGTTCTAACGTCTCTTTGATAGTACTTGTTTGCTGCTCCGATAATGTGATTTGAGGGCGACTTGCTTGTGTAGCGTTTGAATATGATTGCGTAGCTTGTGTGATCATGGGCAATTAGCTCCAACAGGTTCGTCATTTTAGTTTGACTACTAATTGCGCAAATAATGTGGAAGTGTGAATGATAACTTTCTATTTTTGGCAAGAATGACCTCTATTTTACTCTCCATTATTTTTGACATCACTTTTGACGGACACTTTTTCATTTTCAGATTCGATGTATTTCAACTCGCCTAATTGGTAAGGGACACGTAAATCGAGGTTGAATTCGTAGATTTTTTGTATCTGCTGTTGCACAAAGTTTTGCTTTATGGTGTCTAAATTCTTTTCTGCCCATACCTCAATGGAGTCTGAATGTAGAAATTCATCCGGATGGTTTTCTACATCGTGCAACAGCTGTTGCCACGTATCCTTGTGTGTCGCTGCGGGCGTATCGAAAGTAAACTCAATGACTTCATTCATCCAGCTCAGGCCATTATTTTCATACGCTTCCAAGACGCTTTTATGCAAATCTCTGCGCTCGCTTTCATCGGTATCTTCATCGTGATGTACTACAAATTCTCGGTCGTCTGTTAGAAAGTATTGAGTATGTGCCCATTTGTCAGTTTGCTGCCCAAGCATGGCGAAAATATTTCGACTATTAGACTTGTCAACTTCTTGTAACATGGCGAAGAAGTCTTGATGCTCAAATTGCTTAATGGTATTCGCCATATCAATTATGCCTACATTTGTAGCAAAGTCACTTTGGTCAATATGTTGATTAAGCTCTAATAATTGGCCATCATTCATTTTATTGTTATCAAGCAATTTAATGTATTGCATCAGGTGTGCGGAATACTCATTCAACTCCATTAGACTCACATCTTCAATGGAAGCATATTCAACGCGCAGTAATGGGTCTGCAATGCCATCATCATTTAATAATCCCACAGGTGTAAAGGGGGCAGTGCTATCATGTGCCTTGTTTTGTTGAGCAAGGTGAGATAAAACGTGTAATGAGCTACTGAGTACATCATCCGATAATGCGCTTAATGCTGAAATGATGTCTTCACTGTTGTCACTGATTAAATTCGTCTTTTCATTATAGTGAGGAACCGATGTCAGTATTTCCGCCAGTTGTTCCAGTTCATCGTCATTTAAACGCTGGCTCAGCTCAAGTAGGTCTTTGGTTGGCTTGACAAAGGTAAATCGAATTTTTCCGTCCGAAGATAGTCTGTCTTTTTGTGCTAAGAATGCGTCAATATCACTTTGTTCTGTAAGCGCTCCATATCGAAACTTATTTTCCTCATGATGATCAGCTTGAATGCTGTATACACTGAAATAGCCAAAAGAAACCAAGTCCGGTATTGCTTTAAAGAAGATATTATCTTTAAAACCTTTGAAAAATTCGTCGGTTTGAGAAGCGGAAAATGATACGTGATAATCATCGCCGCTGGGGAGTGCAGTCGATTCATATCTTGAGCCTGCATCGTTCAATGCTGAATTGAGAGGTGTGTTTTTACTGCTGTGTGAATAGCTTGGCACGTTGCCAGTACTTGGGTTGGTCAATCTATTAATCATCACCTTATCCTTAGAATCTGATTTATTGAGCTATTTGTCGGCCAACAGTGTTATTTCTTTAGGGACGAGGTGGTTAATATTTGAACGCAGCGCGTAAAGATCACACTGCTATAAATTACTGCGTAGTTGCGAGCTATCTTTGCTCCGGTGTGCGATGAATATGCGTAAAGCCATGAATGTTGCGACGCCAGCAACCGCTGCGCATAGGAGATGATGCAACACTAAATGGCTAACTATAAATGCTGGAATGTCTTCCATTCCGTCGATGAAAAACGCTTTCAATAGTAGCCCAGCATAAGCACTTAAGTGACCAAATAGAGCCACCTTGTAGATAAGATTGAACTGCTTTTGTGAAGCAGGAGTGATAGTTAAAGGCGCAAATTTGATTACTAAGAGTGCTGACAATGCTATTGCTATACTGATAACACCTAAACCTAGCAGCGAGGCCTTTATAAGTGCAATTACAAAAATATATCCTAGTAACATCTATATATCACCTTGATTGAACAACGACAGAATGCTATGTCAGTATGGTTTTGATTGTCTATCTGAATTGCTCTGAGGCGTTATCAGGTTTTATTTACTAATCTTGTTGACTCAGTGCTTTGTAGGGTACATAGTAACCATTCTACTTCACAGGATAATAAGAACTAACCATGAATTTGCTTTCCAATACACAACATAATTGCCTGTGGCGCTCTGTCACGTGGTTGGGTGTGTAGCGGTTTAGCTTTTTTACTAACCGCGACGATAAATGCGGTTAGCTTATTCTTGAAAATTCCCTCATTTATCGTCCTTTTATAATAAGGATAAATAAAAATGCCCGTGCAACTGTCTTATGCATTTGTGGTTTTAATTTGGTCTACGACTCCATTGACTATTGTCTGGAGCAGTTCGACGATGGCACCTACCACGAGTGTTTTGCTGAGAATGCTCTTGGCGCTAGTATTGGCGGCAATCGTAGTAACATTTAGCAGAATAAAAATGCGCTGGACAAAAACAGCATGGCTGTTATATGCCTATTCAGGTGGCGGGATTTTTATAGGAATGATGCTTTCCTACTTGGCCTCCCGCACAGTGCCTTCTGGGGTCATCTCCTTAGTGTTCGGCTTAGCACCAATCATATCTGGCGTATTAGCACAGAAGTTATTGGGAGAAGAAAAGCTTACATTCATTAAAAAGAGTGCGTTAGGGTTAGCATTGGTTGGTATGTTTTTAGTTTGCTTTACGCAATTACAAGAGCTGAATTTAGAGCCTTTAGGTTTGATATTTGTTGTGTTGGCCACCATCAACTTTAGCATCAGTGGTATTTTGGTTAAGCGAGTAAATATCTCCATTCACCCTATGGCGACAACCTTTGGTTCACTGCTTGTTGCGACTCCGTGCTTTTTCATAATGTGGTTGTTATCGGGTGCGCCATTTGAGATAGATAGCTGGAGTGAAAAATCTATGTTGTCCACTTTTTATCTCGGTATATTTGGTTCATTTTTCGGTTTTTTGGCTTATTTTCATATATTACAGAAATTAAAAGCCAGCACTGTTGCATTGACAACATTGATAACACCGGGACTTGCAATGACATTAGGTGCTTTGATTAATAATGAAATTATCACGCCTCTGTTATTAGTGGGCACGATCACCATAATTTTAAGTCTAGCATTATACCAATTTGGCGGTTCTTGGAAGTCGATACATTTGATCAAGAGAAAAGCCCGTTAGGCAAAGAAAAATAAGAGGGTCAATAAAGTATGAAGTTAATAAATAACTTAATTGGCCCCATTCATTTTAAAATAAGTAGAGTGAATTTATTACTATGTATAAATAACAGGTTTAATTCATATTACAATCTGTGGTAAAAATAGTAACATCGTTGAAAAATAAAATTATAATTATAAGTTTAGGGACAATGAAACTAGCATTCGAAGACTTTCAATTTGATATTCAAGCGCTGACTCTGTCTAAAGATGGCAGAAAAATATCGTTAAAAGAAAAACCAGCACAAATCCTTGCCTTGCTGATAACCCAACCAGATAAGATCCACAGTAAAGTGGAGATCTTAGAAGAAGTTTGGCCTGGCAGGACCGTTACTGAGCAAGTTGTATTTCAAAATATTGGCCATCTAAGAGCTCTTTTTGGTGATGAAGCAATAAAAACCTTTTCAAAAAAAGGGTACCAGTGGCAATTGCCATGTGATCCTGTTGATGGTGCGTTACAAGGTGCATCAGTGGTTGCATCCGATGATGTTTCTATTGGTGAAGCGCAAAAGAACGATTCAACAGTGCAAGCATCGGCTCAAATCTCAGACGAAAAACACACAGCTCAATTACCGTGGGCCTTAATAGTACCCGCATTAGTTGCTGCGGCTGCAATTGGTGGTTTTTTGGTGTTTGCGTAAATTCAGTTTTTGTGGCTAAGCTGCGCATTGGGATCAGCCTTTATAGCTTTGTGGATAGAGGAGCGTGTAGCAATAATGTAGCTTGTTCATTCTTAAGCATTGAATGTCGGCGTGTGGTTGTAAATTGAATAATTGAACTAATACTAAGTTCTGCTGTCGGAATTTAAGTCTATAAAAGCTAATGTAGGGCATATTTGACCTGTTTCTATTGGTGCTTTTAAGTTAGCCTGCCTCAGAGGCTATTTTGACCAAAAGGAGTTTTTTTTGACTACGATAGCATACCACCATCCATCACAAACCATTTGTGTTGATAGTTTGACTACCACATCGCAAAGCATTGTGACCCATGATGCGCAAAAATGCCAAAGAGTGCACAATGGATTTATCTTTGCATCCGGTAATTGCACAGAAATTTATCATTTGTTGACGAATTGGCAAAAAAACTGCTTTGAAGCGATAGGATGTACATTTTTCTTTATTAATAAGTTTGATGAGATATTTTACGGTGAAATTCGTCATGGCAAACGATTCTTGGAGCCCTTGCAAGTGAACTGGGCTATTGGCTCTGGTGCTAATTGGGCAATAGCGGCAATGGACTTTGGCAAAAGTGCCTTGGAAGCCGTCCAGTATGCATGCACCAGAGATAAATCCACAGGAGGTAAGGTACACTCTTTTTGTTTAAAACAAACGACAAGTTGGTTGTCTTTGGGGTGTACTAAAAAGCACCTAGAAGTACTGCCAGAAGTTAAGCACTTTTAAACACTAACAGCCTAGCTATCTCTTATTGGCATGGGTATTATTATTTGTTTGATTTTGGAGCGATTTACAGATGACGACGCTTTATATTACTGGTGCAGGTGTTAGTGCTGAGAGTGGCATTCCTACTTTCCGTGGTGAAGATGGTTATTGGACGATTGGTAGCCGCAATTATACGCCTCAGCAAATGGCAACTCGTGCGATGTATGAGCAAAATCCAGCTGAGTTTTTAAAGTGGTATTATCATCGGTTTGTGACATATCGTCATCATGGTCCAAATACTGTGCATCATTGGCTAGCTGATAAGTTATTAATAACCCAAAATATAGATGGGTTAGATGGCAAGGCGGGTAACAGGGGTTTTATTTCTATCCATGGACGAATTGATAAGATGACCCAATATCATGTCCAAGGCGAAGAAGTCGATATTGAAACGACACCGTGGCAGCAAGTAGATGAAAGTAATCTAACCGAATCGTTACTCGAGTTGTTCAAGATCTCCAGTAAAGGTCCTGAGCTTAATGTTTCTCTTAAGCCGTTTGTTTTGCTTTTTGATGAGTTTTATACCGATTTATATGGCATAAATAGAGCACAGCAACGCATGTGGGATGCCACTAAAATGGTATTTATGGGAACTTCTTTCAGTGTCAATATCACGCAAATGGCTTTGGATATAGCTCGCCATAAGGATATACCAGTAGAGGTTGTAGACCCCGAACCGACTCATATTCTACACAGTCACGTACAGTATTTTCCAATGACTGCAAAGGAGTATATTGAATATGGCGACCATACCTAAGCATGCTACGGTCGTTGAACTGGAAACGGAGCGTTTAGTACTGCGACAATGGCAAGAAACGGATAAAATACCTTTTGCACAAATGTGTGCAGATCCTGAGGTGATGCGTTATTTCCCCGAGTTGCTGAACAAAAATGAGAGTGATGTGCTGCGTGAAAAAATCAAAGCTTTAATTGATGAGCGTGGTTATGGCTTTTGGGCCGTTGCACTTAAAGAGCATGTATCTCATGTCTCTAAGCAATCAACGAACAGTCGATTTATTGGTTTTGTGGGTCTGCATTGGCAAACACAGATTATGCCTGAGCTGCCTTTTATGGAAATTGGTTGGCGACTGAATCGGCATTATTGGCGCAATGGTTATGCATACGAAGCCGCAAAAGCGGCACTCACATTTGCTTTTGAGACTTTAAAATTAAATCAAGTGTATGCGTTTACAGCCACAGAAAACATCCCCTCTCAAAAATTGATGAAGCGTTTAGGGATGAAAAACTTAAATCAAGACTTTGCACATCCAGCACTACCTAGAGGCCATACTTTGCAAGCCCATTGCTTGTACGCAATTACTCGCCAGCGATTCGAAAAGTAACATTTAGTGTACTTGACACAACGCATTGATATCGATCTGATAGTAACTAGCAACAATGAGTAAAATTTGATTTTTTGGCTCAAGGTTTATTTTACGGTTTTTCATAGCGTCTTTTACACGGCTTAAATTACTACTTGTTGGAGAGATATTATCAGCTTGTTCGGCTTCTATGAGCGCAAATAGCGCGGTAAGTTCATGTTCTGGCAAATCCATGTTATTTAAGTTGTATACGAAATAGCACTCTAATGGTGTTAACCCATGTTGGTTGCGCACTCGTAGCGCCTTAGCCAATGATTCATTGCGCTCAAATAGTAAGAGTGAGCGAATAAAATTAAACGGTGGTGGTGATTGCTCCGTGTTAGCAAACAGTGCATGTAAAAAGGTATTTCCTTGGTGGTTAGTTTGTGAAAAAGCATCTGAGGCTTGTAGTGCAGGCATAAAAAAGCTGACCCTATCACTGTTGTTAAGTCCAGCGATGATGCCTGGGGGGAGACCGTGGGCAGCAATGCATTGTGCAGCTATATTTTGATAATCGGCATAGCTAGCAGTTTGTGATTCGCCTGTTTCAAAGCAAAACTTAAGCTGCGCAGCGCGACCAACATCGTTTTGTTGTTGGTAGGCTGAAAGTATTTTTGATAGATCTTTGCTGCGAATAGCTAAGATTAGCTCAGCAACAGCTTGCTCATTGCTTTTGTTATCATGTACCTGCGTCATTATCTATCCTCGTTCTAAACTGCGCTTTATATATCATAACTTTACTCGATAACATGGGTTATCAACAGAGCAATTTGCTTTAAGCTTGAAAAGTATTCGCACTGACCTTATTGCATTGTCATACTGGTCAAAAGGAGTATCAAGTATGGTCTGGCAAATCGTAGTATTTTTGCTGTTGTGTATAGTGATTATTTTGTTGTATCGAGCGGTACTCTGGGCAAAGAAAATGCCAAAGGGAGCTTTTTTATTTATGGCTTTCATGCCTTTGATCGCGTTATTTCCGATCCCACCGCCACAATTTAAAAATATTGCTAAGGCAAAACAGGAACAGAGGAAGAAACAGCAATCTGAAGAGGACTAGTAAATTAATCAATGAAATAAGAATATAAGGAGTCATTGTATGACAGGGGAGACGAACCTAACGGTATTACTTGCCAGTATGGAGCCGGATTTATCTTCGGAGCTGTATGTGTATGCAGTTGTATCTGAGTCGCAACTTGAACAACTTGGTTTGGCCAATATACTGGGTCTATTTCGAGAAAAGGAAGGGGTTACGGTAATTACCACTCAATCATACGCTCAAGCACAAGGTATAAAATATCAGGGGGATTATCGTTGTATTACGCTTAATGTTCACTCAAGCTTGGAGGCTGTTGGTTTAACAGCTGCCTTTGCCACTGCACTTGGTCAAAATAATATCAGTGCTAATGTAGTAGCGGGTTATTATCATGATCATATTTTTGTGCAAAACAACTATGCTGATGAGGCGTTGCAATGTTTACTCAATTTATCTCGTGATAATCAAAAGAAGTAGGCCTTAAGAGCGTATAAAAAGGCTGCTCATACAGCCTAGCAAGTTGGGAACTGGGATTAATTCATGGTTAAGACAATACGGCCTTGAATATCACTGTTAAGCATTTGCTCGAATACCTGATTAATATTGGCAAGAGGCTGGGTTTGTACAATGGCTCGTACTTTACCTGAGGCTGCAAACTCTAAACATTCGATTAGGTCTTGTCGTGTACCGACAATGCTGCCGATTACGCTGATCCCTTTCAAAACCGTATCGAAGATCGGGATAGGCAGCGCATCATTAGGCAAGCCAACTAATACGCATTTACCACCCCGTTTCACGCTCTGGTATGCACTGTCAAAAGCTGCTTTTGATGCCGCTGTGCATATTACAGCTTGTACACCTCCAAACTGTGTTTGGATTTGCTGTGCGGGGTCAGTATGTTGATAGTCGATACACAGATCCGCACCTAACTCTTTTGCTAACGAAAGTTTATTGTTACCAGTATCAACAGCGATAACATTTAGCCCCATCGCTTTGGCATATTGAATTGCAAGGTGACCTAGACCCCCGACGCCGACAATGGATACCCATTGGCCTGGTTTTATGTTGCTAGCTTTGAGTGCTTTGTATGTTGTCACACCTGCGCAAAAGAGTGGGGCAGCCTCAACGAAATCTAAATTATCAGGGATTTTTATGGTGTAGTCGGCATTAGCCAAGCAGTACTCAGCATAGCTACCGTCTACGGAATAGCCGCTATTTTTTTGTTCGGGACAAAGGTTTTCATTGCCTTGTAAACAGTGTTCACAGTGACCACATGCAGAGTGTAGCCATGGGATCCCGACTTTGTCGCCAATATTGATATGCGTCACGTCTTCCGCTTTATTGATGACAGTACCCACGCCTTCATGTCCGGGGATAAGGGGCATTTTAGGTTTTACAGGCCAATCGCCATGGCATGCATGTAAATCTGTATGGCAAACGCCACAGGCAGCTACTTTTACTAACACTGTTCCGGGTTTTATTTCAGGCTGAGCAACGTCTTCGATGCACAGTGGTTCTTTAAACTGATGAGCGATAGCGGCTTTCATGTTTGTGCCTTAATAACTTAGAAGTTGTTATTGAGTGTATCGCCTTTTGTTTTTACATTATTGATCAGGCTCAATAATTTGGTGTGATAGTTAACTTAGGGAAATTATGTAATATTTATAAACACTTAGTGGCAAAGTGAAATAGTTTCTCTGTATTGTTACGCAAGGCTGTCGTAGATTGAGATGTACCTAAATAATTACAACCAAAGCAGAGAAAGGCAGTGGAATGAATGACCTGACCCAAGGGGCGATTGGTAAGCATCTCGTCTCGATGAGTTTGCCTATTATGATTGGCATGCTTGTGCATACATGCAATTTTTTGGTAGAGCTATATTTTGTCGGGCAATTAGGTAGTGCGGCATTAGCAGGCGTCAGTAGTGTGGGTGTTCTGGTGTTTTTTGTAATGGCATTGACACAAATTCAGAATATTGGCATTGGTACCTTGGTCTCTCATGCGGTTGGGCGAAAAGATGTTAAGCAAGCGAACCTCTTATTTCATCAAGGATTATTTACAGCTTTCGCGAGTGTCGTAGTGCTTGCGTTAATTGCGGTGTCTGTTGGTCCATTGTATTTTACGTTAATCGCACCAAACACTGAAACCTTGATTGCTAGCTTAAGTTATTTTTATTGGTTTCTTCCCGCGTTGATGTGTCAGTTTCCTATCACGGTTATTGTTGCGACACTTCGCGGTGCAGGTGTTGTAAAGCAGCCAATGATGATCAGTATTATGGCTGTGCTGATCAATATGTTGCTCTCTCCTGTTTTGATCACAGGGGTAGGCTTAGGTATCCCATTAGGTCTGATAGGCGCGGCTTTGGCAAGTTCTATAGCCATGCTGTTTAGTGGGCTTGTATTGTGTTGGTACTTTAGCCGTCGGCAAGATTACTTTTATTTTTCATTTATCGAATGTTGTCCAAAAGTGGATGTGATCCGGCAGATTGTTAGGGTCGGTATTCCCGCCGGTGGCGAACTGCTTTTAACATTTGTCTATATGTCAGTTACTTACTGGGCACTTCGTAATTTTGACCCCTCTGCACAGGCTGGGTTTGGTGTGGGCGTTAGGGTGATGCAAGCCCTTTTTCTGCCCGCGATGGCGGTGACTTTAGCTGGGCCTGCGATCGCAGGTCAGAACTTTGCCTCAGGACATACTCAGCGTGTATACAATACTTATCGTCAAATGGCATGGATGACGTTTAGTTTAATGCTGGTCTTAAGCGCAGTATGTTTTGTTAACGCTGAAACGTTAACTGCATCATTTTCTGACTCTAAAGAAGTGATTGCTGTAGCGACAGTGTTTTTAAGTTTTGTTTGTTTTAACTTTATACCGGCTGGCTACGTGCTGGTGGTATCAGCGATGTTTAAGGCTCTGGGCAATGTGTGGCCAGCATTTTTTAGTACGGCAATCAGGCTGTGTTTATTTTCTATTCCGGTGATCTCATTATCAACACAATCTACTGTGCATATAGAGACAATTTGGCTTATCTCAGCAGGCTCTGTCTATGCGCAAGCAGCTATCAGTTTTATATTGATAAGGCGGGAGTTCGCACAAAAATTACCAAAGCGAGTTGAAGGTGGTGAGGCGCGCACATTATGGCCTCCATCTCACTCTACTTAATAGACTCGGCGGACACCGCATCATGAGGCATCAGCACTTCTTACTTGGAATATAAATTCGCTGCCTTGGCCAAGACGACTGTTAACCTTGATTTCTGATTTTATAAGGTCAATCAATCTTGCTGTGATAGCAAGGCCAAGCCCCGCATGAGATTTTTTGCAACCACGGGTATTGCTTGCCTGATATCGGGCTTCGAAAATATAAGGCAGTTCCTTTGGACTGATCCCGACTCCGGTATCTTGCACCGCGATACTATATGATTTATCCATCGCGCAAATTGAAATGCAGATATTGCCTTTGGCAGGCGTATGGCGAAGTGCATTTTCAATTAGGTTGCTTAAAATGCGTTCCAACTTGGCAATGTCAGAGTAAACAGTAAAGTCACAGTCTGCTGGTGAGACACTTAATGATACATCTGCTTGTTGCGCTTTTAGAGCAAACTTAGCGAGAATATCATAGATGAGTTCCCCTAGATTGAAGACTTCAAAGTTGACATTAGACTGACCAGACTCCAGATGTGCCAATTCAAATATTTGGTCAATGAGACTTTTTAATTGGTTGCAGTTTTTAAGTGCAATGGCGAGGTATTCTTGTTCATTGATACCTGCAGGAGGCGTTTTTTCAATCAACTCTAGATAGCCTTGTAATGACGCCAATGGGGTACGAAGGTCATGAGATAAGTGTGCAAGTAATTTTCGGCGTTGCTCATCTATGGCGGTGAGCTGCGTCATTTGCTGGTGGATGGTGTCCAGCATACTATTGACACTTTGCCCGACAAGATGGATCTCATTGTGTTTTGACGGCCAAGTAATTTTTTTGATGGCTTGCGTATCAAAGTCATTCTTTTCGACATTTTGAATAAACTTGCTCAAACGTTGCAAAGGCTGGGTCATAGTCCGAAATAGTAGCAACAGAATGGCAAATAGAAAGACTGCCATTGCGATTAGCCAAGCGGTGCTTTTTGCCAGTTGTTCTGAACTTTTAATTTGAGCACTAATTGAGTCCGCGATGGCCGAACCGATGATGACATACAAGTAGCCTTGAAGTGTGTCTCCATTATAAACAGGGGAGACGGAAAAGATTTTATTTTGTTCAACTGAGCGTGGGTCTTCGCCATAGACGGGGAGTTTGTTTGGCTCATTTATCAATTGGATAAGAGGTCTAAGGTCTATCGATTGTCTTTTGACTTCGCCGGGTTTAGCTGAGTAGGTGAGCAGTTTACCACTGGGGTCGACAAAGTAGAACTCGAAGGCAGGACCCAATACCATTAAGGTATGAAACAGGTTTTCCAGTGCCTTGTAATCATATACTCCTTGTTTGAGTAGCGGGTTATCTTGCGCCAAATGTTCCGCGAGCCCTAAATGCAACTGCTGTTCTGCTTGGGAACGAGACACTGAAGCGAGGTCTTGTGTCCAAAACACAAATGCGGAGACTGTCAGCATAAACACGCCGGTGATGATCAATGCAAGGCGATGATAGAGTGAAAAGGTCATAACCGTTCCTGTTGTAAAGGCTTCGAATTAAGTTTATATCCCACTCCCCAGACCGTTTCGATAATCGCTTGATCTGTGAGTTTCTCTAGTTTGGTGCGAATACGATTAATATGCGAGTTTACTGTGTGCTCATAACCAAGGTGATCGTAGCCCCAAACTGACTCGAGCAACTGAGCACGTGAGAAGACTTGATTAGGGTGCTTGGCAAAAAACAACATTAGCTCGAACTCGGTGGCGGTTAAATCCAGTTGCTTTTGGTGCAAGGAGACTTCATGGCAATGTGGATCAACTTGCAAATCACCAAGGGTAATAGGGGGTGAAGTCCCATTAGGTATTTCAATGGTTTGCTGTGCTTCTAGTAATTTAATGTGTCTGAGTTGTGCTTTAATACGCGCTTGAAACTCTCGATAACTACAGGGTTTGCAGATGTAGTCATCAGCCCCCATTTCTAGACCAATAATTCGGTCCATCTCACTACTTTTTGAAGTCAGCATAACAACACTAATTTTGGGGTGTAGTGTTTTTATCTCTCTACAAAGTGTTAACCCATCGACTTGGGGTAACATAATGTCTAATAACACGATGGCATATTTTTGATTTGATAGCTGAGACATAACACCTTCTCCAGTTGCAAGGTGATCAACTTCAAGGTCAAGCTCGTTTAAATGTACTTGGAGTAAGCGAGCGATGTCTAAATCGTCTTCGACAATGAGCACACGTTGATGCATAGACTAACCTCCTGCTCATGCTTTATGCATAAGCAAACACGCCCCGGCTACTCGGATACCGGGGCGAGTAGGAGGCTATTTAGTTCTCATAATGGTCACTGACATCAATGGGTTGTCAAATTTATGGTCGCTGCTTAACACAGAATCAGTTAGACCATCGTCTTGACCAACAACACCTGGATGCATGGCAACCTTGTTCAGTGCTTCTCTTTGCGCATTAAACCCTTCACCACCGTCGGCAGGTCCAGGAATTGTGCCACTGGCTTCTGAATTCTCTTCAGTACCTGCGTCATACGCATAGGTGACGTAGTGCATCTCGTCACCAACAGCCATAGAAGACACATCTAAGGCATTAAGACCGGTAAAGCCGTCATTTGTATTCACCATCATAGTAAATAATGATAACTTTTGGCCATCAAGTGATGATTGGCTCAGTGTTAATTCCGTTTTATTACCCGGAGGTAAGACCCCTTCTCCCGACACTTTGCTTTGCACTACACCTAGCGCAAGTAGGTCGCTGTTATCACCACTTTCTGCCATTTTCTCCAGTGCTTCACTCGCCGCTTCCCCTATTTGCCATAGCTGTCCTTCTTTATGCAGCACAATGCCGATTGGTGATAGGGGTTGTGCATAGGTCATATTGGTGACCGTCACGGTTAACATCGCCTCACTGGGTTCAGGGTCAGGCGTTGGGTCTGGTGTTGGATCCGGTGTTGGATCCGGTGTTGGATCAGGCGTAGGGTCCGGTGTCGGAGCAGGTGCTGGTGTTTCAACAACTGTTGTTGGTTCATCGTCATTATCGCTACATGCAACTAAGGTCAGGCAAGCAATCGGAATAATTAAATTAGAGAGTTTCATGATAGCCACCTTATTTCACTGTGATAGTCACTTTAGCAACAGGGTTTAACCAGCGATGTACTGTGTTGTGTAAATCACTTTTACCACCTGATGCGTCATCATCACCTAGGTTGCCACGGTGAATGTGGATCATCTCATTTGCTTCACTTTCTGTTACGCCAGTGCCCTGTGTACCTGGTGTCGCACCAGGCGAAGCTGGTATGCCAAGTACGCCTGGCGCGCCCGAACCATCCACGACAAGTTCATTATTGGCTTCAGTGCCCGCATCATACGCGTTCAGATAGACATGATAGGTACCAGCCTCAGAAGGGATTTGCCAACTATTTAAGCCAATAAACCCGTCATTGGTCGGTAGCATCATGGCAACTATTGACAATTTGTCGTTACCATCAGTGGTTTCTAAATCAGCCATTGTGCTAGTTACTGGCGCGAGTAAACCACCAGCTGGGTTGCTAACAGAATTCGCATTTATGCCTGTCAAAATGGTGTTAAGGCCGTCTAAACTACCGCCTTCAGCCATCGCTTTAAGTTCATCAGAAGCTTTCTCACCCGCTTTGAATAGCATGGCATCACCCGTATGTGCGGTGATGAGTAGAGGAGTGAAATATATCCCTTGAGTTAGGTTTGTAACTTTGACTTCAAGAGACGCTGCATGCGCTGCGCCAGCGCTAAGAAGTGTGCCTGCGATGAGTGATAGAATACGTGTTTTCATAATTGGCTCTTGTTGTTTGTAATTGACAAGACTAATCATGCAGGGCAATTGTCGCGAAAGCCTCGCTCAATTATCACAAATTTATCACAGCAAGATCATTTTTTAATATATGTAAAAAAACCAGCCATATAGGCTGGTTACTGGGGTTAAAATTTATTTGCGGGTGGCCATTTTGGGTTGCATATTTCATCTTCACCGACTGCTGTTGGGGCTTCGGCAGTGATACTCGATGGAGTATCTTCTTTAGGAATACAGACTTCGACGACATAATTGAGGTGATCATTATGACGAATTTCTTCCATTGCACTGAGTAATTGTTCAACGCTGGTTACTTTAATCCCTTTGCCGCCGAATGCATCAGGCAGTTTGGCGATTTCCCATGACGGTAAGTCATTGTAGCTATACACCTGGTTGAGTAATTTATCTTGATAATCAACAGGTGGCTTACGAAATGGGTTGGGGTTGACGAGGTATTGCTCAATCCCATAAATGCCATTGGCTAAGACGAAGACAACGGTGTTTTGCCCATAAGCATGTTGATCGGCAACGGCTTGGCAGGTCTCATGGAATGCGCCATCACCGACAACGACAATAGACCTTTTATCGGGGTAAGCGCACTTCACACCGGTGCCCGCTGGGACTGAGTAACCGATTGATAACCACGCAGCTTGGGCTACAAAGCCATTTCGTGCAGGTATTTTGACGCGTTGAGCCCCAATCAATGGGAACCCAGCATCGACAATTAATACGTCATCTTCTGTTATCCAGCTGCTCATCGCGGCGAAAAAGCTATCGTACCCTAATTGCTGATCAGGCATTGGCATATTGTTCACAGGCATGGGTTTGCGAATACCGGCCAATTGGGCGGGATTGTGTTTGGCCAATTGCTCAAATGCTTCTGTGAGGTAGTATAAATAATCTTTGAGCAATACAGATGGGTAAAAATCAGCACCGACATAGACGCCTTGGTGGGCAGACAATATAGTGTTGCTGCTACGAATATCCTGATTTCCAGTATCTTTACCCGTAGTCCATGCACCTATGCCTACTAATACGCCGTCTTTACCTACCAGATCTTGTACTTCAGATGGTGAGAGTGTGACACAGCCCTCGAACCAAGGGTGAGTTTCTGCAATGACTGATTTACTTAAAGCGGAAGTGACAAAATGGATATGTCCGTCCGGCATGGAGTGATGACGATTAATCACTTCCATTAAATTGAGAAACTCATCCTGTAACCCGAGGCGTTGTAATTCAACGCCTGCCCAAAATATACTTTTGGGCTTGGATAGCATCAATTGCAAGGTGGCGTCAGCAGCTTGTTTAGCACAACTGACGGTGAGCGTGTCATTTTTGCGCTCTCTTATTCGTCCCTGCGGTCTTTGACACGGACTACGCCAAATATCTTCGGTAACTTCAAAATAGATAGGGCGTTGCTCGCTCAGCAGTGCTGTGATTGCTGAGTCGATTTGGTAGGGGGCTTGTAAGGCGTTATTGATGCGCTCTGCGGCCACCGTAATTGGGCGAAACATATGAATATCGACGAATTCATAGCCTGTAGTATGGGAGTAAAGCAACCCTTGGCATTTTGAGACTTGGTCTTCTTTATTGGTGGGGGCACCATTGATTAATATAACGGGCACTTGCTCAACATAAGAACCTGCAATGGTATTGAGTAGGCTAAATGCACCGACGCTATATGTGACATACAATGCACAAGGGCCTTTTAGCCGAGCATAAGCATCTGCAGCAAACCCGGCACAAATCTCGTTTGCATTGCCTTTAATGGTAATTGGAGATTGGCTGTCGGCTAAAATGGTATCCAATAAGCCAGCAGTATAATTACCCGCGACGCCAAACATTTGGTCAACACCAATTTCTTCTAAGCGGTCTTTGAAATAATCCGCAACTGTATATTCTTTGAAACATGTACTCATAAATAATGACTCTTCGTTTTATTGGCCAAAAAGCGGCTGTGCAAATGCATAGCCGCTCACTTTGGTGATAGTTATCACTTTGTGTCGAAGTAGCAGAGATCAACGCCAATGACGCTATCAAAGTCTTGAGTACGGTCAATCGGTGCCGTATTTGCTGAGAAGTTAGTTTCTATATATTGGTTGATGAGCTTACTGGAGTTTTCCTCGTAAATCGCTTTGATTGCATCCGCTGCATGGATGTTGGTATTTTCAAAATACACTTGGCTAAATGGTTTCAAACCAAAGCTTTTTTCTAGTGCTAAATCAGTAGAGCGCAATGCACCTTCAACCCAGCCCTGATAATCAGAGAATGCTTCACCACAGGTATATAGGTTTGGCAATGGCTCACTGAGTGTTTCCATTACTTCTTTATCATTGGCACCCACTGCCCATTGGTGAACACCGAAACCGAATTGTCGGCTTGCAGGAATATCAAATTTAGTGCTGCCTTCCCAAATACGAGCACTGGTTAGGATAGGCTCAGGTACATAGTGAGTATTAAATATCTCTTTAAAGAATTTTGTTGCCTGAGCCACAACTGCTGTCGACGCTGGATAGATATCATCAGGGATATCTTGGACATAGTGACTTTGATTCGGGTGATGGTAAGTCTCGCCAATATTTTGCAAGTTGCTCCAGAAGTTGATATTCAAGTAATCACAATAGATGGTTAATGCGGCAGGTCGCTCATATTTTTCGTTGCCGATACGGTCCAGCTTGGCTTGAACATCTTTAGATGGGTGTGTCGAACGTTCTTGGTACATCAGTGCTGCAGCCAATTCATCATTTACCGCATAGAAGGGATAAACAGAGCCTGTGGGTAAATCGGCAAAGTTGGGGCCAAACTCAACTGCGGGCCTACCAGTGGTACCGCGACCCCACCACGCTGAGTCATAATATAGGTTAATTTTTAGCAGCGGCTGATTACTGGCGGATTGCAGAGTGTTCCAAAGTTGCTCAGATTTATCTTTGTCGAGTTGGTTAAATGCATTAGAGCGAACAAACAGCTTTTCAAGCGCAAGTCGTGGTAAACCTAATATGACTTTTTCAGCTTGTACAATGCCTTTGTGTGTTCGGCCGTGTTCATCTGTGTGGCTATAATGAAGGGAGTACAGTCCAGACTCTTCTGCGTAGTCAATCTCTTCAATGCTAGTCTGTAAGTGAATGTTGTCAGTGCCAACTTCTTCAACCAACTTATTAGGTAAGGTGCTAAAGCCATCTTTAAACGTTTTAAATTGTACATTGGCTGGGAAGTCTTCTAACAGCTGATATGCCACACCTGCGTTCATTTGTGATAAAAATGTACCATTGAAACCAAGTACTCGGTAGAGCATATTAATACACTCTTGTGAATAACCCATGTCGGTATAGAGATCCCACAGTGTCCACTCATTCAGCGTTTGTCCTTGCCATTTGCACTCCAACCTAAAAGCCTGCCAAAACTCTGGGCCTCTGACTTCAGGACGTTGTTGAAACTGAGGGTTGGCTTCTAAAATACGATTGAAGACGACGTTGACGATGTCTTTGGGGTTCACACCTTGCTCTGATTGATCAAGATTGTATAAGTGAGACCAAATGGCGTAGTTATCTTGTTGAGCATCTTCAACACTAAAGCTCTCACCGCGAAAGAATAGTCGATTGTTTCCGCCGCTATTCATAGGAAATGGAACGATGTCGTTTTGTAAGTTCAGTTTTAAAAACAGCGCCATGAGATCATCCATTCCATCAAATAGGAATCGCATACCACCTTGCTCTTCTTTGACGGTAATTGTTTTAGGATGTTCCGAACGTAAATTATTGAATTCAAGTAGATCGGAATCTAAGCGTCCACCAGTTCGATTAGAACGCTCAAATATAGCAAGATCTTGTACTTGGGCTTCTTGCTGTAATCGCCAAGCACTGTATAGACCAGACATGCCAGCGCCGACAATGGCAACTTTGACTTTTGTTGGGAGGGGTTTATCCGTGATCTCTTTGCCAAATGTGTAATGTGTCATAGTTTTTCCTTAGCCTTGATGGTTAAGCCTACTTTGGCAGACGACTACTCCTATAAAACAACTACTGCGACTGTGCTGCAAAGCAGATAGTTAAATCTGCGATTTACATAAATATTTTACATTTTATGCAAGTGTTTAAAGTCACTCAGTTTGAAAAACAGAGCGATGCATTGGGACAATTCAGCATTAAATGTAGCACAAAGGTTAACTTTGTGACGTTTAGATATCATGCGCTAAAATTTATGTGCGTTGGCATGAATTTTATTCCCTAAGTTACCCCAGAAGATTGTCTTATGATACTTGAGTACACATACACATTAGGGCAAACTACATTTAAAACAGATGGTTATGATTAGGTGTCTACGAAGACTGAATCAATGGTATTAAATCATGCGCTTTAAAATTGATAACAAGGAAGTCGACCTGGTCCGTGGGGTGATTTATACCCAAGGTACACAACAACGACTTGATATACGAGCCAAAACGCTGCAAGTACTCACCTTGTTAGTCGAAAACCCAGACCGTGTAGTCACCAAACAAGAATTATTAGACAATGTTTGGTGTGATGTCGTTGTGCAAGACCAAGTGTTAGTTCAGTCGATTAAAGAGATCAGGGATATGCTTGGGGCCAATACGATTAAAACCTTCCCTAAAATTGGATATCGCTGGGTCGCAGAGGTTGAAGCAACTAAACAGCCAGCTCAGTTTAAACAGTTTATGACGATGCCAATGGTGACGCTTGGTTTTTTAATTCTGATATTAGTAGCAGGATTAGCTTACTTTATCTCAGGCAAATCTAATTTGCAGCAATTGCCCCGTGTGGCGTTTTTACCAGTTGAAAACAACATGCCAGATAAGCTGCATGAATGGGTGCCGATTCAAGGCATGGATCAATTAACACGCACGCTTGCTCAGCAAACAACCTTATCAGTGAGTAACACCGATGATGTATTATTAGCGATAGAGTACCTTCAGGAGCTTGATACTCGAGGTGCACGCCCTCTGTCGGGGAAAATATTTAAATTGCAGCAAAAATTGGATGTTCAGCTCGTGGTCCAAACTCGACTGACCGGTTACCCTGAAGACTTACAATTACACTACACTCTCCATTCAACGTATGGCCCGCAACAAGGGGTAATATTATCCCAAAGTGTCGAAGATGCATTAAACCAGCTAGTAAGCGTATTAGCCGAAAAGTATCAGCAGCAAGAAATAACAGCTACTGCGTCTTACCATGGTGCATTTAGCAATCAAGCCTTTGCCAAAGGGGTGAATGCATTTTTACAGCGAGATTATGAAGATGCTATCGCACTGTTTCGCAGTGCGCTAGTAGAGCAACCGAATATGCTAGCCGCAAGACGATACTTGGCAGGAAGTTTGGCAAACACCTTTCAGTTGGAGCAGGCAATTAGTCTGCTTCAGGGGAGTTTGTTACTAGTAGACAACTCTGTGAGTCAAAAAGAACATTTACGCGCCAATTTGTTGATAGGCTATTTATTAATACATTGGCCACAAGGAGAAAATAGGCAACAAGAGTTAGATTTGGCCGAGCAGTATATTGCGAAAGCAAAGGGGTTAGCCCAATCTAGTCAAGATAAGCTGTTTATCGCATACTCTTATGAGGAGCTTGGTAAAATCAAGCGCTTGCAAGGGCAATATAGTGAAGCAACAAGGTGGTTATTAGCTGCGCTTGAGTATCATCAAAGCTTTCGTGGTCGCTATGGCCAGACAGCGGCATTGATCGAGTTGGCAAAAATAGCCATTGCACAGCAAGAGATAAATGAAGCAAAACATTATTTTAGTAAAGCGATGCAAGTTGCCAACGAAAGCAATGCCAGCCCCAATCAAATTTGGGTATTGTTAGCACAGGCTGACATGTATCGAGAGTTGGGGGAAAAGGGCCGTGCGCATTCTATGGCACAGCAGGCACTTGATATTGCGCACCAAGCGGATAGTCCTCAACTAATTGCGCGGGTGCAGGCGTGGTTTGCTCAAGTGCCCATTCATACGATTAATTAAAGGCTACAGTAGTCAGGTTGCTTTGGTTTCCAATCAGGCACAGTATCGCGTTGGGCCACCTTTTGTTTTCTGAGTTGCTCAACTGCTTGAACCACAGTTGTAGGCTCAATTACTTGATCTTTAGCAAAATATACCCAGTCTACATCTTGATAGTATTGACGCATATGGGTCGATTGAACCAATTTATTTGGATCAAACCATTGATTGAAGTTAATGGACATAGGCACCTCGGGATAAACATCTGCACCATGTTTAGCAAATAAGTGGCCATTGACGTAGTACTTCAGTGTATTGTCGGCGACTTGAAGAACCAGCGTGTTCCAGCCTTGCAAAGACTCAATATGATAGTCGTATGCGTTTACTTTGGTCCAAGGCGTTAACTGAAAAGTTTCCCAAGAAGTGGCAAACAAGGCAAGACGCTCAGTACCCCAACCGCCGTTAGGCAAGTATTCGAAATCCATTTCGCTATAGTTTTTATCCATAGGCGCTTTCAAGGGGCTAATGGCGTAGAAGGTTTGGATAACCGCATCACCATCGGGCCCATATTGTGGGGCATCATTAAAGTAAACTCTTGCGGCGTATGTACCTTCTTTGTATTTACGGTTGTGGCAGATTTGTGTATGGCGAGTATTCTCAGCTGTGCCATCGGTTTTTGAAGTAATACGCATTACGGTATTGCTTTGATTGAGAGGGTCTGGGTGGAATGTAATACCTTCTTTCCACCAGGTCGCGTTTTTAATGCCCGGATGGCCCACTTCTTCGCGAATTTGCCAACCATTCTCTTGTGCATCTTCAAATTTTCGATAGCTAAAGTCATCAAACATGACTTGAGGTGTCTTGGCATTGGCAGCTGGTGCATTTGCACAGATCCCGAGTGTACCAGCTACGAGCAAGCTTACCTGTGTTTTTATCAAAATTTTGTTTGTTAGCATGTTTTCTACTCCGTTATTCGTTGTTGGAGTAGCTTGTAAAAGACAGGTTGAAAGTGCCAATTAAACTTACTTAAATTCAAGTTTCCTTACTATTAAATTTTATTAAACTTATGATTTTTATGTATATAAAAATGAGGCTTACTCATCCATAAGCAAGCTCATTGGGCTAGTAATCTGTCAATTAATGGCGGGCCTGTACGTCAACTTCCTGCCCATCTGTTAAACGTTCAGCACCCCTTACCGCGATTTGATCGCCAATATTAAGTTGACGTGTGTTATCTATGGCTTTGACCTCGACAAATGTGCCTTCGCCTTTACCAACTTGGACTGGTATTTGCTGAACAGTGTTGTCATGGTCAACTTTGACGATATGGATCCCGTTTTGCCGAATGATGAGCGCATCACGGTTAACCAATAAAACGGGTTGATTGGATTGCAGTGGTACGGTGACATCAACAAGCTGTCCAACCGCATAAATTTGCTTGTGGTCTGTGGGCAAATCGGCTCTGACTTCGACCGTTTGTGAGCGAGGATCCGTAGCGGGGATAACACGGCTAATTGTTGCTGAGCTTGTAACTGGGTTGTTCAAGTCACCAGTTTGAAAAGGCAAAACAATTCCCTGCTTGAGATAATGTAAATATTTTACTGGGACATATAGCCTTGCTTCTAAATTATGATTATCAACAAAGTTCAGCAATTCACTAGCTCGGCTGACTTCTCTACCTGCGCGTTTAAATCGCTCACTGACAACACCGGTGAAAGGTGCTGTTATTGTCGCCCGAGATAATTGATCTGCGATGACGTTCAGTTCAATTTGAGCTAATGCGATATCAGATAACGCCAGATCATGTTGATTTTGCACGCTATCAACTTGAGTCGCCGCAGCACTGTTAGTCTTAGCAAGTTTTTTCAATCGGGTCAGTTCTTGCTGGTGGAATCTCAAATTGATTTGTGCACGTTTGAGCATTTCTTGCTGGCGAGCTTGTTCAAGCTCTAAAGGTAAGGTGTCCATTCGAATGAGCACCTCTCCTTGTTCTACTCGCTGTCCAGGCTCTGCAACAAAGAGCAGACGCCCAGCGAGCCCTGCTGTAATCACAACATCTTGCTTGCCAAAGAGGGTGCCACTGACTGCCAGTGAGCTGGTCAACGGGGCCTCTGTCACCGCTTCTACAGTAACAGGCAGCGCTGCACGGCTGGTTGCGCTAAACAATAGCGAGTTGCATGCCAAAGCCAAGGAAAATAATGTCACAGTTAAAGATGTTTTACGCATTGCTAATTCCTTATTGATTTGACACTAAATTTAGAGAAGGTTTTGAATTATCATTTTGCTTAACTTTCGGTTGCTTTCCTCGACCAAGTTGCAGCAAGCTAGGCATCAATATCAAGGTGAACAGGGCACTTATTGCCATACCACCTACGATCACAGTGGCTAAACCGCGGTATATCTCAGCACCAACGCCTGGCACTAATGTCAGCGGTAGCATGCCAAAAAGGCTGGTTAATGTGCTTAAATACACAGGCCTTGCGCGCATTAATACGGCCTGTCGAACCGCCGCTTGTCTAAGCATGCCGGAAGCTTCGGCAACACGAGTTTGGTCGACAAGTAAAATGGCATTATTCACCACTAATCCGAGTAATATGATAAAGCCAATCATTGTGAGCAAGTCGAGGGATTGAAAAGTAAATAAGTTAAGAACAAACAAAGCGATAACGCCGCCCGCAGCAGCTAATGGCATCACCAAAAGCACTAATAGACTGTCTTTAGCAGATTTAAATAGTGCACTCATTAATAAAAACAAGATGAATAAGGCTAAGACGAAATTGATTGCCATCTCTTGAATGGCCGAATTCATTTTTTGTGCATTGCCCGATAGGATAACCCCTGCATTTTCAGGTAATGTGGCTTTGACTTTAGGAATAACTTGCGACAGCAAAATTTGTTGTGCTTGTTCAAGTGACATATCAGCCGGTGGCGTGACCACAACACTGACCGTTCTACGACCATTGACTCGGCGCAACTGACTTGGCCCGACTGTGCGTTCGACATGTGCAAGCTCCCCGACGGTTTGAATACCTGAGTCTGGTGTGACGATAGGCAAAGCTTTTAATGCCTCGGGTGAATCCCAGCTGGTGGCGCGTAAAATCACATTCATACGGTCATTGCCATTGAAGTATTCGTTGACGAATAATCCCCCTGTAAAAGCTTGTACAGCTTGAGAAACGTCTTGGCGGGTGAGGCCTGCTTGAGTGATTCGGCGATCATTTGGATGCAACCTTAATTCTGGCTCGGCCATATCTAATCGAGGTTGGGGTTGCGCTGTTGCCTCGGGCAGAGCCTCCTTAACCGCCGTTAATGCCACTTGTGCGCCTGAGATGAGGTCATCCATATTAGGACCTGTGATCTCGATATCTATATTTCGTCCATCTCCGCCATTGGAAACTTGGATCATAGAGCCTCTAAAGAGGAAAACTTGAGTATCAGGCAGGTCTACTAAGATTTCTTCTCGGGTGACTTTCATTAGCTCTTCTACTCTCTGTGGATCTGCAGAATAAATAAAGCCGCCTGCATTCGTGCCGAATAGATAAAAATTGAAATCTTTGATACCTGGTTGCTTTTCTCCTGTGTAGTGAGGCATAAGTCGCGCTTTGACCCGCTTTAACAACTCCTCTTCCATATAGTTTACATTCCCGCCTGGCGGTGTAATGAGGGAAAAGAAAAAACCATCAGTGGGTGCTTGAGGCATAAAGTCTGTTTTAGGCAGCATGGTGACTGTGATGAGTAATGAGCTCCCCAATAAGCCAACGATCCAAGAGACTTGTTTGAGCTTGGTGTTGGTCAGTTGCATGATAAAATTGGTTAACTTTTTCCAGTATGCTTGATATGGGTCTTTTTTTGCTTTGCTGTCAGGAATATAGCGATTCGCTATGGGAATGATTGTGAGGGCGCTTAGCAAGGAGGCGATCACGGCAATGGATAATGTTAACGCTAAGTCTGAAAATAGTTGCCCTTCAATACCTGCCATAAACAAGATAGGTAAGAATATGGCTACACTGGTCGCTGTAGATGCAAACAGTGCCCCTGCGACTTGTGTGGCCCCTTTGAGCGAGGCTTTGTGGTTATCAAAACCGTTAGATTTTAGCCGCGCGATGTTCTCTTGTACTATGATAGCGGCATCTAATACTAAACCGACCGCAAATGCTAAGCCCGCCAGTGAAATAACGTTAATGCTGCGATCAAAGATATTTAAAGCCAAGAAAGCCACCATTAATGATACGGGTATGGTGGCGGCGATGATCAGCGTTGTTTTTATACCACGAAAGAATAGCCACAAAATAATACAGGACAAGAGTACCCCTAAACCCAAATTACTTTTAACCAGCAGCAAGGCGTTACGAATGTGTACTGAGGCGTCGTAACTGAGCTCTATACTTAACCCTGCTTCCTTCAATGGGCCCGCATTAAGCTCATTTATTGCAATGTTAATCTCATCCAATAGCGCTACGGTATTGGCTTCATTGATTCGTCCTACGCGAATATAATAGGCGGGTTGCCCATTTCTGCCACTCATACCCAAACGGTCAGAAAAGGTCTCTTTTACCGTGGCAATGTCTCCAAGATATATAGGCCTTTCACCTGAGTAGCCGACGCGCATTTGTAACATATCTTGTAAATCATATTGGCCTGTGAAGCGCACTGTATACTGTCTGCGTCCCACATTGGCGAGGCCCGCTGAGGTATCTTGAGAGGCGCGTAATGTTTGCCTAATTTGATTGATGCTAATGCCTAGCGCTGACGCTTTATGTGGATCAAAGGTGACACGTAGCTCCTTTGAGCGCTCACTAGCCAGATCTACACGAGAAACCCCTTGAATTTGAGATAATCTAGGCTCAATGATTTCATCTATTTGCTTTTGGTATTGGGCCATATCTAGACTCAAGCCTTGCTCGCCGGCCTCAAGTGGTGTGACGAGCAAAGTGGCTGCAGCGGCGATGCCCCCACCACCAAAACCACCGCCAGCAGATACCACGGGGTCAATTGCATCCAGAGGGAGTGGTGGAGCTTGATTGAGGTTAGTGAGTACATCCAGCATGGCCTGTTGCATATCAGTGCCGATAGCAAAAGTCAGTGATATAGAGCCATTTCCGCGGTTAATCGTAGTATTTACTTCAAGTGCACCTGGTGTGTTTTTAACCGCATTCTCCAAAGGTTCGATTATTACCGACTCAATTTCTTCAGGTGCGGCTTGGCGCCAACCGGAAAATATTGTGATTTGAGGTTGCTCAATATCAGGTGTCAGTTGTATTGGGAGCTTAAAAATACTTAATAATCCAAATACCAGAACAAGTGCCAGTATAACGATGACACTGGCGGGGTTTTTGAGGGAACTGCGTGTTAAATTCATCACAACATCCAAGTTTAACTGTACATGATGGAGTGTAACGACTGAGCGAAAAAGTGCCAGTACCAAAAAAGTAGCCATGCTTTCGACGCGCGATAAACTGCTGTTTTAAGGCGATTGATTGCACTTTTGCAATAAGCTGTAACAATTTTTCATTGTTTGAAATATGTGTTTTTTAGCCTAAATACCGAATAGAACATGGTCGAAGTTTATTTAGGGCTTTGGGCTGTGTGCAAAAATCTAACACCCAGAGACAGTGTTATTCAGCAAACTGCTGATAGTTTGATATAGGTTAAACAATATATTCGTCGTTGACGCTTTAGCTGTAACTGTGTCAGGCGCTAGACTAAAATCTTGTAAATAGATTAGGAACGGCCATTTGGAATAAAGGCTATGTCGTTATGAAGTATTACGAAGGAGTGGCATGGGCTTTCAAAAGGCGGGTTTAGGGACAAACAAGCAATCGTAATTAGATGTTTTTTATATTGTTGGAAGGAGTATCTTCATGTTTGTTGCTTTGAAGTGGGACCATCAAATTGGGGCTCATTTTGTATCTTGGATTGTTGTGGAATGTTCTGCGGTAAGGGATAAATTTGGCCTACCTCAGGCAATACCTCCGCGCCGAGACATTGCTTATTTTGTCGATCCAAAAACCGCTGAGCAAGATGCACATGCATTTGCAGATCATAAAAATGGTGTTACCAGCGTCTTGTGTGAACAAGATTACTCTCCTTACCTGTCTGACCATCATGGTTATGCGCATTATCAGTGGGACCATACTTATCTGGAAGAATTAGTAAAGCACGCGGTGTTATATTGGGAAGATGGTAAACACCTTGCGGGCGCGCCATTAAGAGATGATATCGCTTATTTTGTGTGCCCCTATGAGTCTGAGTTGGATAGCCGATTTTTTGCGCAGTATAAACTGATGATGGCAGGGCAGTGTTTACTTCATAGTGCGTAAAGTGCGGCGCGTAAAGGGCTGGTGCAAGCCCTTTTCACTGTTTAAATATCTTGCGTTGAAAAAGTAGGGTAACCATCAGGTTTGAAACGATTTAGGTTGAGTAAAAAGCGACTGTCTTTGACAGGCAAAGTAGCAGAATCGTAATCATAGGTATTCAATTTGTCACGTAGAGCTTGATTATTTACTCCATCTCCCTCCATATGGTACCAGCTAACGATAGGTGGTGTTACAAAGTACCCATAGTTATTCTCAGCCACTTCATTGCGCTTGGCAAATCTAAATGCGTGCGTAAGCAAGCCATCTTTATGGTAAACAATTTTTAAATGTCCATTTTCAAAAGGCAGTTGGTTTGCAGGCTTTGTATACAGGCTTCCATGGGCACTGTAGCTACCATGTGTGACAATGCCATCTAAGGTCCAGATAGCAGCATACTCCCAATCATGGCGATGTCCGCCTCCTAGAAATGGAATAATCTGATCTTTTTTAAAATATAAAGCATAAAAATGGGCACAGAATTGCCCGACACTGGTCACTTTACAGGCATACCTGTGCACCGTATTTGATGTTGAAAGAAACTCCCTATCACGACAACTGCCTCCCAATGAGCCAGATGTGTTCAGGCCAGCGTTTTGTTGTCCAGTTCGACTTATTCCAGCACTGGGAAAACAGCCATCGCCGTCAAAGTCAAAAACAGGCTCAGTGTTATTAATCACATAACTCGGTGGGAGGGCCTCGTTGAGTGCGGCAAAGTCATTTGCTTTTATACTTGTGTTAAAAGTAATACAGCTTAGCAAAAGTGCTGAATGAATTATTTTGTTGGTCATAATATTCCTTGTTATTGGCGATATAGCATTATCAAAGCGCGTATTTACACACGATAAACACACCTTATCGCGATATTATGACCAAATGTATAATTAATGTTGTTTTTTGATTTTTTACTCTACTTCGGAATCGACTTTGTGTTGGAAATCTTGTTTGACTATTTCCAGCGCATCTAAGACTTGTTGAGGGGACACTTGGTTTTGCTCTAATAACATTATTAAATCAACAGCGAGTTTTACATGCAGTGGGGCTTGGTCTAGTGAGGAGGGTTTGTTCATTCGTTAAATTGTCTCTTTTTGGATACTTGCTTTATGGCAACGTCTATCGCCACTTTAACACGCTCCTCCATTTGTTGTCGCTCAGACTGGGGTAAATAAAACTCCATATCGACATCATATCGAATATACCGGGCGGGTAATTGGTTGAGTACGGTACAGCAGAAATCAGCCATGACATTATCGTCATATTTTTCATTTAATTTGCGTTCTAAGATTTGCTCTATCATCACTTTTTCATAATAATTGTGTAAATCATCATGCAGTTTCATAGTGTCAATTCCTCCTCGAATACAATGTAAAGTCTATATCATAAAAGTTGTCTGCGCGACTTAACAACAAGTTATTTATCTGTATAAATACAAACCGCACGTAAATACAAAAAACTTATTTGGTGAGAAAGTGGGATGAGGCTAGGGCATTGAAAAGTTGTTGGTGTACCGAGACCAAACTATCAATATCTCGTTGATAACCACCGCCCAGAGAACACATCAAAGGGATTTTGTGATGATAGCAAAAGTCTAAAATGATCTGCTCGCGTTCTAAAACGCCTTGTAGTGATATATTAAAGTGACCTAATTCGTCTTTGTGGAATATGTCAGCGCCAGCATTATATAAAATAATATCAGGTTGATGAAGGCGTACGCACAGTTCTAAGGCCTGTATCAAGGTGGCCAAATATTGACTGTCTTTTGTGCCTGAGGGCAGGGCAAAATCGTAATCTGAGACCTCTTTGAGCCTTGGGAAATTTTGTTCACAGTGGATAGAGCAGGTGATCACATCACTGCGTGATTGCAAAATAGCGGCAGTGCCATCCCCTTGGTGTACATCACAATCTAAGATTAATACATTATCTGCCAATTGTGTGTCAATTAACTCACACGCCGCAACAGCCAAGTCGTTGAAGATACAAAATCCGCTAGCTCTATCTGCAAATGCGTGATGATAACCCCCAGCTAAGTTAGCTGAGAAGCCATGTGCCAATGCATACTGTGCAGCTTCAATACTGGCTCCGACAGAAATGAGTGTGCGCTCAACCAATTGCTTAGACCACGGGAAACCCATACGCTTGATGTCAATTTGGCTCATTGCTCCTGTGCAAAATGCGTGGATATAGTCTTCACTATGGCAGCGAATGAGTTGCGCTATTGAAGCTTTCCTGCTCACCGGCTTAATATATTGCCCCAGTTCTGTCGCTGCAATACGTGCTGTGAGCTTTTCATATTTAGATATAGGAAAACGGTGTTTGGGAGGGAGTTCGAGTTTGCTGTAAATAGAGTCAAAAAACAGCACGTTAGCGATTACCTTGTTTTTCGAGTTGTTGTATTTTCTCTTCGGTGGCAGAGATGGCTTTTCGGCAGCGCCCTAAGCGGGTGTGCAGTGCTAAAATTTCGGCGTTAAGTTTAGTATTTTGCTCAGCGCTTGCGCCGTCTAGTTGTGCACGGCGTATATCAATCATCTCTTGCAGTCGACGTTCAAACTCATGGTTTTGAGAGAGCTCCTGATACAATTCATGGGATGATTGCATAATGCGTTGCACTGCTTTTTTATATACCTTGGCTTTTTTAGGTTGGCTGAGTTTATTTTCTTTTGCCCATACAGGTGTAGACTTGAGTACTTTAATAATGGCTTGCATTTGCTCGCCCACTTGCTCTACGGCAAATTGATAGGCATGGCGATTTTGCTCTGGGGGAAGGTTTTTAAGTGTGAGCTTAATTTCGTCTACATAATCGCGAAGCAAGAGGCTTTTAGTATGAAACAAATGACTATCGAATAAACTAGGTTGGTTTTGTATATAACGGTTTTTATCAAACCACTTGGCATTATCAAACTGGTGGGCCTGAGTCGCTAATTGTTCAAGTTTGCTGTTGAGCTTACTGAGTGCTCGGCTCATGATATATATGCCTCAAAAATTAGCTTACCAGCCAAAATGATTACTACAGTGTTAAATATAGGCTTTATTAGTTTACTGCCAAATTTTATGGCTGAATGGGCACCAATCCAAGCACCGAGCATAAGAAATGCGCCCATGGTGATCCCTAATAAAAAGTTTACATGCCCTAGTGCAACGAATGTGATCAGGGAAATAAAATTGGACACAAAGTTCATTGAGCGCGCTAGGCCACAGTTTAGCAGTAAACTCATTTTGTACAGCAAACTATTTGAGGCGGTCCAAAATGTGCCTGTGCCCGGGCCTGCTAAGCCATCAAAAAAGCCCAATGACAAACCTTGTAGCCACTGTTTTACCTTTAACATACGAGTTTTCTTTGGCAAGGTGTTTAATTCAGTGGAGCTGAGGCTACCGAACAGGCTGTACAATGCGACGATGATGATGATAATCGGCAGGAGTTTATTTAAAAACTCAATACTCAACTTGTCTACGAGCAGTGTTCCCAGGATTGCTCCTATGGCCGTTGCGAGTGTAGAAGCTGCCCAAAAGCGTGGATTAAATAGCTGCTTTTTATAATAGGTAAAACTGGCAGTTAGCGACCCGAAACTGGCAGCTAATTTATTGGTACCCAGTGTCACATGAGGCGGCAACCCCGCAGTTAAAAGTGCAGGTACAGTTAGCATGCCTCCACCACCAGCGACGGCATCAATAAAACCAGCTGCCAAAGCAACTGCACATAAAAGCGCCCATGTGAGTGGGTCAAAAGCGAGTTCTAGCATTCTTAATCTATTTGTCTAGCAAAGGGTGGCAGCGTATCAAGCATGGCTTTTCCGTAACGTTTGGTTACAAGACGCCTATCAAGTATTGTAATGCGACCAGAATCAGTTTCCTTGCGCAGCAGTCTACCACAGCTTTGTACTAATTTCTTTGCAGCATCAGGTACAGTAATAGATAAAAACGGATTTCCGCCTTTTGATTGAATAAACTCAGCTTGTGCTTCTTCAACAGGTGAGGTTGGCACTGCAAAAGGGATTTTGGTAATAACTAAGTTTTCTAGATACTTTCCTGGCAGGTCTAGCCCTTCCGATAGGCTTTGCGTTCCAAACAAAATACTGCCGGCTCCTATGTCGATAGCAGCTTTGTGACGACTGAGTAAAGCCTCACGTGACATTTCGCCTTGTACTAGAATGTTAAGTTTCTTTTTTCTTAGGGCTGTAACAACGTGGTCCATTTGCCAGTAAGAAGCAAACAATACTAAGTTTGCCTTCTTTTTATCTAGGTATTGCGGCAGTGCTTCGGCTAAAAAGTCACTGAATGTTTTGTCTGTCGGTTCAACGGTCGTTTTAGGTAAATGTAAAGTCGCTTGTTGCTGATACGCAAACGGAGAGTCAGCCTTGATGAATTTCACACCGTCTTCGCCAGTTAACCCACTTTCCCTAGAAAAGTGGTCAAAGCTGCCAAGGGCTGTGAGTGTCGCAGAGCAAAGTACGGCACCTGCACATTCTCGCCATAGCTTGTCTTTTAGATAAAACCCGACCTCGATAGGGCAGTCACATAGCAAGTGGTCATGATGGCTTTTATATTCCATGCGTTTTATCCAACGTGCATGTGGCGTGCTTTCGCCTTTGGCGGCATAGCTAAACCATAACTTGTTTAGCTGCTCTAGTCGGTTAATATATTGGCCACTCTCTACTAAAAGTGGATCAGCTAAAAATGCCTGCACATCACCATCTGAGACATCGGTTGTTAATGCCTCATGCATTTTATTGAGAGCTCTGAGTGCATCGAGTGTTGCATCTGCAATGTCTTTTGCTTGAGTGGTGAGTGTCTCAGGTACATCTCCGTTTATAAATCGGTACGTATCGTTGTCATTATATTCGAAATCCGCTTGATCTAAACTGTCTCGCACAGTTCTCAGACACTTGCTGGCGTCATTTGCTGCATCATTGAGTTTGAAGTTTTGTCCAATGGCTTTTTGAGAGACAATCGTGTTAGCCATTTTTCCGCTAAATTTTAATAGTTTTTCAAGCCATTCAATAGTGCCTTTAATGGTGGCTGCGGCGGATGAAAAGTCTCGTGTTATATGCGGTAAATGGTGTGCTTCATCAATTACGTAAAACGTATCTTCAGGCTCAGGCAATATCGTGCCGCCACCCAGTTCTAAATCAGCGAGTAGCAGGGCGTGATTAATAACCAATACATCCATTTGTGCGATTTTTTGTCTAGCCATATGGAACGGGCATAAATGATGTGATTTCATCTGACGCTGACAGGCATGTTTGTCGCAGGCAATGAGGTTCCATACTTTGTCGGGAATGGTATCTTCCCAGCTATCACGATCACCCGCCCATTGTTTATTTTGATATGCATTGGCCAGCGTCTGAAGGCATTTTTGCTCCATATCAGTCAGCGGTGAGGATGTGGTCGGAACAAGGGACATTTGCATATCATCTTGATTGACGGCGGCCATGAGTTTTTGTACGCAAATATAGCGCTGACGACCTTTCACTAAATCAAACTTAAAGTCGATGCCGCTATGCTCTTTGAAAAAAGGTAATTCTTTTTCAATTAACTGTTCTTGTAACGCTACGGTTGCGGTAGAAATAACGAGCTTTTTCTTTTTTGCTAGTGCTAAAGGCAGTGCGCCTAAGCAATATGCCAATGACTTACCAGTACCGGTGCCAGCTTCAATGACACAGATACGTTGTGATTTGTGGTATTCACCTGCAAGTGTTTTTGCTATTTCTGCTACGAGATAATTTTGACTGCTGCGAGGGCGGTAGTCCTCTAGTTGCTGGGCGATATTTTGATGGGCATGACGTACGGTTTTTTTTAATGAGTCTGACAACATGTGGATCGCCTAAGCAAAAAAGTATGGATATAATTACAGGGGTGTATTTTAGGCGGGGTTCACAATTGGCACAAGCAGTATATCCGGGCTTTATTTTGTCACGGCAACAAACTTCAAATAAAGGCAAGATCCGCTTGTGCTATTGGTTGAAGACACATCAAGGTGTGATTAAAGCATTTATTGAACATGAAAAGTGCGTATTTTTTATCAAGCGTGTCGATCAAGGACGAGTAAAACATAGCTTAGAGCAGGCTGGTTGCCAGTTTCATCTGACTGATGTGCCACTTAAGCATTTTGACCAAGCAGCAGTATGTGCTCTTTACTTTTCAAGTTTAAGTGACTTTTATACCGCTAAAGAGGTATTGAATGGGCAGGTGTCTATGTATGAAGAAGATATCCGCCATGCCGACAGATATTTAATGGAACGATATATCAAAGGAGGTGTTTGGGTAACAGGCCAACCCTTACAGCGTGATGGCTATCTCGAGTTGCATAGCGCTAAGTTAAAAGCTCACCCTATATTTGTGCCTCATTTAAATATGCTGTCGTTGGATATTGAATGTAGTGGGGATGGTGTCTTATTTTCAGTAGGTCTGGTGTCTGATCAAGATAAAACTGTGATCATGATAGGCGCTCCACAGCCAAGTGACATTAATATCATTTGGGTTGAAGATGAAATAGCACTATTACGTAAGTTGTGTGCATTAATTGTACAGTTAGACCCCGATGTGTTAATTGGTTGGAATGTCATTGATTTCGATTGTGTCGTGCTGCACGAGCGTGCGCAAGCTTTGGGTGTCACTCTAGATATTGGCCGTGATGGTGAAGCGATGCATGTCTCCAGTGGCAATTTCACTCGTGTGCTGATACCTGGTCGAGTAGTGATAGATGGTATTGATACGATGAAAAATGCGACCTATCACTTTGAAACATTTAAGTTGAGTTTTGTAGCCAAAGAAGTACTTGGTCGTGACAAGTTAATCAGTCAAGATAATCGTTTAGAAGAAATCATCAGGCAATTCCATGAAGATAAACTGAGCTTGGCAAAATATAATCTAGAAGATTGCCAATTGGTTTGGGATATATTTCAGCAGCAGTCGTTACTTGATTTTGCGATTGCGAGAACCCGATTGACGGGCTTGGAACTAGAGCGTATGGGCGGCTCTGTGGCGGCTTTTACGAACCTATATTTACCTCTACTTCATCGCAGTGGCTATATTGCGCCAAACTTGGGTGAGCATGGGTTAAACTTTGATAGCCCCGGCGGCTATGTGATGGACTCTAAGCCAGGTTTATATCAAAACGTCTTAGTGCTCGATTTTAAAAGTCTATATCCATCAATCATACGCTCCTTCTGCATTGATCCCATGGGGCTTATTGAAGGTGGCAGAGATGAGGCCAGTGCAATTCCAGGCTTTAATAAGGGGTTATTTTCTCGAGAATACCATCATCTTCCCCAGTTGGTTGCACAGCTTTGGGAGGCTCGTCATCAAGCTAAGCTTGAAGGAGAGCATATGTTACAGCAAGCGATCAAAATTATCATGAATAGCTTGTATGGTGTATTAGGTTCCAAAGGGTGTCGTTTTTATGACCCGAGGTTATCGAGCTCGATCACCATGCGAGGGCATGAAATTATGCAAATGACTCGTCGCTGGATTGAAGAGATGGGATATGAGGTGATTTACGGCGATACAGATTCAACGTTTGTTAAAGTCAATGATGCTTTAAATGGTGAAGCTTGCCAAGGTATTGGCAAAATGTTGATGACTAAAATTAATCAGCGTTGGGCTTGTGAACTTAGCGAAAATTATAACCTTCAGAGTTTTTTAGAGATTGAATTTGAAACACATTACAGCCCATTTTTTATGCCCACGATCCGAGGTCAAGAAACAGGCTCGAAGAAGCGTTATGTAGGTCAAATTGAACGAAATGGTCAACCAGAGTTGATATTTAAAGGGATGGAGACTGTACGCAGTGATTGGACGAGCATTGCAAAAGAATATCAACAAGCGTTAATCAGAGCGTTATTTGATGGAAAAAATGTCACAGATATTACAGAGCACTACATTAATTTGATCACATCGGGACAAGCCGATGAAAAGTTGATTTACAAAAAGCGTTTGGGTAAGTCACTCGATGCTTATGTCAAAAATATTCCTCCCCACGTGCGCGCAGCGAAAGAAGCAACGCGTTTAGGGCTTGTGAATGGCCTAGGGAAGGGCAGTCAAATTGCATACTATATTAGCCAATCAGGCCCACAGCTTTTTGTGGAAGATATTAAGCAGCTAGATTATACCCACTATATAGAAAAGCAGATTTTACCTATTTATAGAATGTTGCCGAATATAGATGAAAATGCCATCAACTTGGCCGGTCAACGTTCCCTCGATTTGTAAACGTCAGGAAGCGATTTTTTATCGCTTTGTAATATTCGAGATTTTACCGTACACCAGATAGTCAATCGATAAAATTGCGTTTACTGTGATGTAAATGCCAACACCTAATTGTGCAAATTTTTTGTATTGAACCGAGCCGTCGGGTTAATTTTTGCCCACTTAAACCAAAAGTAAAAATATTTTTATTAACGCGATTGTTGCTTGCTTTTTTTATTCAGAATAAAAGTTGGTTTTTTATTGTACATCCTGTCTGTGAATTTAATTAATAATTTAATTCATATTGTAGTAAGTGTTTATTAACTTCAAAACCTTATTAAAAATAGATGCTTTTGTGTTTCATAGTTGTTAGTGAGTGTTAACTCCCTCTTGTTTGACGTTTAACATGAGTCCCGATTAGTATCCATGCCGAATTTTTAAAACCGGCCACTAGAGCCAGAAATAAAGACTTATAAAACTCAAGCTTACTGCATTGTGGTAAGCCCAGGGAGAATCTCATGTTGAACACTAAAGTAACTAAGGCTGTGCGTATTGCATTAGCATTTGGTGCTGCTTCTTCAGCTGCATTTGCGACGAATGCAGTGGCTGCAGAAGGCGCAGAAAAAGTAGAACGTATCGAAGTAACTGGCTCACGTATCAAGCGTGTTGATATGGAAGGTGCAAGCCCTGTTGAAGTAATCTCAACTGCTGAATTTGAAAGCCAAGGTCGTGTATCTGTTGCAGAAGCACTACAAAGCGTTACATCTAACAGCTTTGGCTCAATCACGCCATCGTCAGGTAGCAGCGCGCAATCTCAAAACACAGTAAGCCTTTTAGGCGCTGGTGCTGGTCGTACTCTAGTTTTAGTAGACGGTAAGCGTTTAGGTGGTTCTCCATCGTTAAATGGCGGCGGTGCAAACCTAAGCTCAATCCCAATGGCTGCGGTAGAGCGTATTGAAATCTTAAAAGACGGCGCATCAGCTATTTACGGTTCTGATGCGATTGCGGGTGTAATCAACGTTATCCTTAAGAAAGATTTCGAAGGTGCAACGTTTGACATCCAAGTAGGTCGCCCAGAAGCACAAGGTGGTGACACTAAGCAGATGTCTCTTTCATTTGGTGTGAGCTCTGACAAAGGTAACATTACATTTGTATATGACCACCAACAGCGTGGTGAGATTTTCGACCGTGATCGTCCTTATACGTCAGCAACAATGGAAGACACAAATGGCGATGGCAAAATCTCAATCTATGATGAAACAACTGGTATTAGCTACTTCGGTGCGACGGTAAAAGGCCCTGATGGCTACCTAGCTTCGCCTAAATGTAATGAGCTAAAAGAAACAGTTCCTGGTTTTGTTGGCGTACTTGATCAAGGTTCAAGCCTAGGTGGTATTGGCAAGGGTGAAGTTTGTGGTTACGCATTTGCTGACGTTTCAGCAAACTCTGCATCAACTAAACGTGACTCAATCATGACAAGCTTAACATATGAGCTTACTGATGATTTAGAGCTATATGCACGTGGTATGTTTAGCCGAAATGATTCTTTCGGTCGTTATGCACCGCCAGCGGCATCTTGGAGAGGTATGGCTGCTGACAATGAGCATAACCCAACTGATGAAGTGGTAAACGGTCAATTCCGTTGGTACCAACTTGGTAACCGTGATGGTGAAGTAACAGACTATCAGCAAGACTACCTATTAGGTCTTAAAGGTATGTTCGGCGATACAGCTGAGTGGGAAGTATCTTATCACAAAGCTAAGCTAGACTATCGTACAGCTGGTCGTTATTACCTAAGCTACTCAGGCCTTGCATATAACCAGCAAAATGGTATCGATATGGGCTCTGAAGAAGGTATCGATAACATGCGTGCGACAACGTATACTGAGAACCAAAGTGAGCTAGATCACTTCTTCGCAGGTCTTGGTTTTGAATTTGGTGAGCTACCTGCTGGTATGATCAGCCACTACGTAGGCGGTGAGTATTTCGAAGAAGTACTTGAGTCTAAGTACGATGCGCAAAGTGAAGCAAAGCTTATCGGTGGTAGCGCTGGTAGTTCAGGTCTAGGTGAGCGTGATGTAACGGCGTTCTTCTATGAGATGTATATCCCTGTACTTGATAATCTAACTGTAAGTGCGGCATACCGTTACGACGATTACAGTGATTTTGGTAGCGTAGGCAACCCAAGTATTAAAGTTGAGTATCGCCCAATGGATGATCTACTTATCCGTGGTTCTTACTCAGAAGGCTTCCGTGCACCAACGCTTAAAGAGTTGAATGCAACTGACTCTGAAGGTGCGCCACAAGCAACTGATTATGTACTTTGTGCACAGCAAGGCACTGCCGCTTCAGAGTGTAAACAACGTGGTTTTGAAGAGTTAAGACAAGGTAACAAAGACTTAGGTCCTGAAGAGTCAACTTACGTTAACCTAGGTGTTGTTTACTCTGGCTTCGAAGATGTGTCTGTTAAAGTTGATTACTTCGAACTTGAAATTGAAAACGTGGTTTCTTTAATCACTGTTCAAGATCTAATTTACATCGAGAACGCAGGCAAGCTAGACGAAATCACGACTAAATTCCCTAAAGTTGATATTCAGCGTGATGCCAATGGTGCTGTAGATGGTAAAGTTAAAACACTTTACGCAAACGGCTCTTTCATGTCTCGTAAAGGTTTTGATATTGACCTTTCTTACAAGCTAGACACAAGTTTTGGTGAGTTTAAGTTCAAGAAGGTAACAACGTTACTGACTGAAGTAGGTGAAGACGTATACTTCTCTGGCCCAACTGGCAACGAGAAAAGTGCTCCGGCTCAACCAGAATGGCGTTCACAGTTCACAGTAAACTACACGCTTGATAATGTGGCGATTAACTGGACTACAGATATCGTTGCTGATACGTACGAAACTGAATATGTTAAAGCTGAAGTACGTGATGGTGAGCTAGTACCAGTGAAAGCGTACGAAGATAACATTCCAACGTTCGTTACACATAACCTAAACATGAAGTATTTCACTGAAAACTACGGTACGTTCACTTTAGGTGCACGTAACTTGTTTGATAAAGACGTGAACTATGATGATAACGGTAATTACATTGATTACTCAATCTATCACTCAGCTCACATCGGTCGTGAGATCTTTGCAGGTTACAGCATCAGCTTCTAATTTGCTGATCTAACTGATAAAAATAAAAGCCTCGCCATGCGAGGCTTTTTTATGTCTTTCACTAAATGCTGTGCTTAACAGCCCTCTATTTCTGTACATCTAGCCTCTCACAAACCTATTTAGCACATTGACTTGAATATATCAGTTGCTCTGTTTTCGGAATTCTATTGATCTGTTTAATTCAATAAATGCATTTCTGTTTGAAAAATAGCCTCTTAAGTGTTTTTTAGCCCTTTTTTTGTACCTATGTTTAATTTTTGTTTCTTAAATTGGTATTTAAGTCTATGTGTTTACCTATTTTTATCATTGTTTTTTTGTTTACACTAAATTAACTCTGTGTTTTTGTGGGGTTTTTTGGATTTATGTTGATGATTTTATTGTATTTATTTTTGTTTTTTGTTTGTTTTTTTAAAGGGTACGGTTGTTTCGGGTTTGTTTGTTGCGTATTTTGATCCAACAATCAGGGTGTTATTTTATTTTCTATATTTTTTTATTTTTGAATTTTTAGAATAAACCCTTCTAATACATGAGCTTAATGTTTTTTTATTGTTTTATTTGTAACATTTAATGTTGTTCAATGTTGATTTTTGCGGGTTTAAGTGCAATAAAATTGTTGACGCTGAGTGCGGGGATTGTTTAGTATTCCTGCAATGTGTTGCCTTTAGTGCAACAATAAAAATATTGGTGTATGCCATTTATATAATTATAACCACTCAAAAGGGTGGTCCAGGGAGATTCAAATGTTAAACAATCAAGTAACCAAAGCTGTGCGCTTAGCATTAGCTTTAGGTGCTGTATCAGCATCCGCTTTTGTGTCTGCTAATGAAGCAGGTGAGCAAGAAGTGGAACGTATTGAAATCACGGGTTCTGCAATCAAGCGTACAGATCTTGAAGGTGCATTACCTGTAGATGTAATCGACGCAACTGATATTGCAAAGTCTGGTGTAACAAGTGTGCCGGACTTAATCGCAAACATTCCGTCAATGCAGGGTTTTACTGCCGCTGGTGAGTCTGTTGGTGGTGGCGGTGGTGGTATCCAAACTGCTTCCCTACGCGATTTGGGCGCTGAATATACGCTGGTTCTTATCAACGGTCGCCGTATGGCATCGTCTGACTCAGGTTCAAGCATTGATATCAACTCAATCCCTTTATCAGCGATTAAACGTGTTGAAATTCTTAAAGATGGTGCATCTGCATTATATGGCTCTGACGCGATTGCAGGTGTTGTAAACTTTATTCTTAAAGATGACGTGCAAGAGACAACGATCAGTGCACGTTATGACAAGCCAAAAGATACGTCTAGCTCTAACTTCTCTATCACAACTGGTTTTGGTGATTTAGGCAGTGATGGCTTCAACGTTATGGTGAGCTTTAGCCGTGATGAGCAAGACAATCTAAGGTCTGTAGACCGCGATTTTGCAAAAACTGGTTTTGTTCAATTTGAGCACGCTGGCCAAGAGTTAGTAGCGATTGCTGGTTCTTCAAATGCGATCCCTGGTAACGCTTACGTGACTTACAACACGCGTGACGAGGCCGGGAACTTAGTTCTAAACGACGCTGGTAACAATGTTACTAAGACATACGCATTAAACCCTTACAAAGAAGCAAATGGTTCTTGTCACACGACAAGTGCACCATCTGGTAATGCATGTCAGTTTGACTACACGAGTACATTAGAAATTCAGCCAGAGAGTGAGCGTAACAACTTATTCTTACAAGGTACATTTGCAGTAAACGACGACACAGAAGCATATGTGACAGCGTCTGCTTCAGAATTCCAAATGACGACGCGTATTGCTCCTTACCCAACAGGTACATTTACACTGGCTAACGATTCACAGATCGTGAAAGACAATGTAATTCCATATCTTCCTGACAATGTACTAGCAGATATGACGAAAGTTGCTGCTCGCTGGCGTGTACTTCCAGGCGGTAATCGTACGGACGAATATACGGCATCAACAACACATTTTGTAGCCGGTTTACGTGGTGATTTTGGTGAGTGGAACTATGAGTTAGCCGTTACAGCATCTGATGCAGAGCGTGAGCAAGTTCGTATCACAGGTTACCCATTAGAGAAAGAATTCATTGAACTTGTGACATCTGGTGAAGTAGATATATTTGCAGACCCAGATTCATTAACTGACGAGCAAAACACAGCGGTTAGAAACACGATGTTTAACGGTCTGTGGGACACAACTGAGACTGGTTTGTTCGCTATTGAAGGTAAGACATCAGGCCCAATCGCAGAACTGGATGCTGGTACAGTGTACATGGCTGTTGGTTTTGATTACCGTATGTCAGACTACTCGCTGACCAATGGTGAAGGCCAAAATGCTGAAGTCGTACTATTTGAATCAGCTGGTGAAGAATTTGATTTAGAGCGTGACAGCTACGGCGCATTTGCTGAAGTTGTGGTACCTGTACTTGAAAACTTAGAAGTAACAGGTTCATTACGTTACGATGAAATTGGTGAAATCACAGATTCTAAGCGTACTGGCAACCAAACTGTTAACGAAAGCGCTGACGATACAACATATAAGTTGAGTGTTTCTTATCGTCCTAATGACCAGTGGTTATTGCGTGCTTCATATGGTACTGGTTTCAAGATGGCGACAATGCGCGAAATCGCAGAGCCACGTGTTGAGTTTGGTGTAACAGCATCACCTTATGACTGTCCAGCTGGTTTGAGACAAGAAATTGCACAATTCTGTTACTCTGACAAACTTCAGTACGATGTATTCCGTGAAGGTAATACAGGACTTAAACCTGAGACTTCTAAGCAGTACACATTTGGTTTTGTATGGTCTGGCGATCAAGGCACAAGCTTTGGCATGGACTACTGGAACGTACAGATGGAAAACCAGGTTAGACGTCTAACCCAGAACCAAATCTTTGGTGACCCGGTAACATACGCTCAGTGGTTCACGACTAAGATTGACCAAGGTACAGGCGATACAGTTGTTGCAATCATCCAAGCAGCTGAAAACGTGGGTGAGTCAAGAAATTCAGGTATTGATTGGCACTTTGATTTCACGACAGAGTTTTCTTTCGGCACACTTAAGTCTCAACTAATGGGTACTTACATGCTTGAAAGTGAAAGCTTGCGTGTTGGTAGTGACAATATCTGGGACTCTAGTTTAGGTAAAGTGGGTACGAACGAAGCTGTTACATTCCGTAATATTGTTAACTTCAACAATACCTTCACACATGGTGATTTCACACATAGCTTGAACATTAAAGCACGTAGCGGTTACACAGATGCAGCAGCAGATGTGAGTTTCTATGTAGCTAAAGCTGATGATTGGAATGATGCGGTTGATGGTAGCGTAATTCAAAAGCATATCCCAGTGTATATGACAGTTGATTACCGTTTAGCATATGCTTGGGGTGACAATGCAAATGTAGGCTTTGGTATTAAAAACTTATTTGATAAAGAACCGCCATTTACGCTTAATGCGGCAGCGGGTCACCAGGTAGGTTATGACCCTCGTTACGCAGACCCGTATGGACGTACTTTCTACCTACAAGCTGATTACACTTTTTAATCTCAGCATCTTGGCTCTAAGCTCAATTTAGAGCCAAGTTACGAATTTACAAGGAAAACATAACAAACTGCAGCATTTATAACTTTATTCATAAATGATTTTGACAGCATTTATGTAAACAAGGTAGATGTCATGTAGCGTAAGTTTCCAATTGAAATATTCGTGTCTAAAAAACCTGCATAGGCAGGTTTTTTTTTATTTATTTTATTGTCTTTTATGGCTTTTGTTGTTTCTTTTGTGTTTTTAGTGTTAATTTTTGGTTTTAAGGCCTGTATTTTTTTTGAACTTATAGCTTGTGTTTTTGCTTGAACTTTACACATGAATTTTTAGCTTTAGGTTTGCCTGTTGTTATCGGTCTTTATCGTTGTGTTTTTTTTATTCTTTTGTTTTTGTTTGTTTTATTTTTTGTTTTTTTATTTTTTTTGGTCACTTAAAGTTGGGTTGATTGCGAAAAAGCCAACAAAAATCATCCACTCCTTTTGATGTCGAATAAAAAACACCCTTCTTCTTTTTGTTGCTATTTTTGCAACTGACTTTTGTATTAACTCGTTTTTACAAGCTTGCATGGGTATTTACTTTGTGGTTACTATACTTGCGTTGTTACATATAAGGTACACAAAAAAGTAACGTGTTTAACCTTGTATAGAAGGCATAATTAAAATAAAAGCTTTGTTAAAAGCCCAGGGAGAAATTGAATGTTAAATAGTAAGATCTCAAAAGCAGTTCGCTTAGCGATCGCTTTTGGTGCTGTTTCAGCAACTGCGTTTAACGTAGCAGCTGAAGAACAAAAAGAAATCGAAAAAATTGAAATCACGGGTTCTAGCATTAAAGGTACAGACCTTGCTGGTGCTTTACCTGTAAACGTATTAAGTGCAGAAGACATCAAAGCAACTGGTGTTACCTCTGTTCCTGACTTAATCACTCAAATCCCTTCAATGCAGGGTTTCACTACTCCAACTTCTTCTGTTGGTGGCGGTGGTGCAGGTACTGCAACAGCGTCTTTACGTGGTTTAGGTTCAGAGTACACTTTAGTACTTCTAAACGGTCGCCGTGTTGCATCACAATTCTCTGGTAGCTCTGTTGACATCAACAGTATCCCATTAGCAGCAGTAGAGCGCGTTGAAGTACTTACTGATGGCGCATCAGCTATCTATGGTTCAGATGCAATCGCGGGTGTAATTAACTTCATCCTTAAGGACGAAGTAGATCAATCAACTCTTTCAGTAAGAACAGATCGTCCACGTGACGGTGGTGAAACAACTAACGTAAGTTTCACAACTGGCTTCGGTGACTATGACTCTGATGGCTACAGCTTAATGTTCACAGTATCTCACGATACTCAAGAAACATTGCGTTCTAAAGACCGTGAATTCGCAAAAACAGGTCTTTTAGAGTTTGCTTATGAAGGTCAAAGCTATTTTTCAATCAATGGTTCTCCAAATGCTATCCCTGCAAACGTTGAAGTAGAGCTTGACGACGGTGATGCTGCTTACTTCTTCAACCCGTACCTATCTGAGCATGGTACTTGTGCGCCAGACAATGCTAAAGATCCAAGCTCTGATCAGTGTATGTTCGACTTCACAAGCACACTTGAAATCGTTCCTGAAAGTGAACGTACTTCATTCATGGTACACGGTAATTTTGATGTTACTGAAGACATCAAAGCATTTGCTACTGTGAGCTATACCGATTTCTCAATGACTGCTCGTATCGCGCCTAACCCAACTGGCCCAATCCCAATTGGAACAACTGGTGAAGCTTACAAGCAATATGTTGAACCTCACCTAACTGAAGACCAGAAAGCTCGTGCAACTGAAGTTTATGCATCATGGCGTGCACTACCAGGTGGAAACCGTACTTCAACATACGATACAACTACTTTCAATTCATCTTTTGGTTTGGAAGGTGTACTTTTCGATACTATCGATTTCAGCACAGCAATTGCAATCTCAGGTGCAGAGCGTGATGAGAGCTTCTCTGATGGTCACTTCTACGCAAACTGGGTAGGTGATATTGCTAACGGTACAATCGACGTATTCGCGCTTCCTGGTGAAATGAGTGAAGCAGGTATGGCTGCTCTTGAAGCAAGTAAATGGCGTCACCTTAACCAGACATGGAAGACAAGCTCAATTGCTTGGGATTTCCGTGCATCACAGGCGTTATTTGAATTACCAGCGGGTGAAGTATACATCGGTTATGGTGTAGATTACCGCGTAAACTCTTACGAAAACCTTCCTTCTGCTGAAAATGCTAAAGATGAACGTTGGGGTTCAGGTGGCGACCCAATCTTTGACCTAGAGCGTACAACGTACGGTGCATTCACTGAATTCCAGGTTCCTTTACTAGACGACCTAATGCTTTCTGCAGCAATTCGTTACGATATGATTGGTGGTGTTGATAACAACCATTTCATTGATGAAAACGATGAGACTGAAACAGTTCAGCAGATCACTGCAAATGACGACGAAAGCGACGTAACTTACAAAGTGAGCTTGCGTTATAACGCGACTGATGACTTAGTACTTCGTGGTTCAATCGGTACAGGTTTCCGTTCAGCGACAATGCTACAAATTGCACAGCCGCAAAACTACGGTGGTGTAACTCGTGCACCATACACTTGTCCTGTAACTGATGCTCGTACACGTGGTTGTAGCGCTGCGCCAGTACAGTATAACTTGTACAACAGTGGTAACCCGAACCTAGCACCTGAGACTTCAGATCAGTGGTCACTTGGTTTTGTTTACGCACCAAGCAACGAATTTACTTTCGAAATGGACTACTGGAAAGTTGACATCACAAACCGTGTTGATCAACCTTCAGAAACATACGCGTTTACAGTTAACCCAGGTCTATATGACGCACAGTTCGTAATCGGTGATGATCCAAACGGTGGTTCTCGTGAACGTCTATACTTCATCTCTCAACCAGTTAACATCGGTGAGAGCATCAACGAGGGTATTGACTGGAAAGTTAACCTAACAAACGATCTTAGCTTTGGTACGCTGAAGACTTCACTTCAAGGTACATATTTTGTTAAGCAAGAGTACACTCTAGCTGGTACAGCTGACGAGTGGAGAAGCTCTCTTGGCCAGTATGGTGCTGATGAAGAAGTTGTATTCCGCAACGTTATCACTGCGCAGACAGTATTGAGTACAGGTGATTTCACTCATACGCTACGCGCTAACTTCCGTTCTGGTTGGAAAGATCAAGAAACTGAAGTTCAGTTTGGTACAATAGATAATCCAGACTACGTTCGTGCTGACGACGGTACATTAACTGGTGACGTACACAGCCGTGACGTACAGTTGGAAGTTCCATCACACACAACTTTCAACTACAAAGTTGATTACTATGGTTTTGAAAACACAGTACTTTCAGCTGGTATTAAGAACATCTTTGACAAAGAGCCTCCGTTCTCACTGGGCGATGCAGAAGGTCACTTAGTAGGTTATGAAGGTCGTTACTATGACCAGTTCCTACGTACTTTCTACGTAAGCGTTGACTACAGCTTCTAATTTGAGCTGAGTTATAAAAGAGCCGCTTGATGCGGCTCTTTTTAATTTCCCACCTTTAAATCGTTTACACTTCATTTTTTATTTTAGTTATACCCGAATTCAATTCCGAAGTGCGACACTCTTTAATATCAAGCAGCCATTTCTTGTTCTTTAAAAATAATAGCTGGTTGCTTAAACCCTAAACACTTTCTGGGATGGTAGCTGATCCTTGATTGAGCGAACTGAATGTTTTCATTTGTTACTTGTCTTAAATCCATACCCTTTTTCACATATTGCCTCGATAGACTATTTGTGTTTTCGGTTGCCCTTTGCTCCCAAGAACCGTATGGGTGCGCAAACCGCCTAACTATCTGATCTAATATAGAGTATATAAAATTACAGACTAAATAACGTTGAACCTAAGCGTATCTGAACAGCTTTTAGCACTTTCTCGAAAAGAGCCCAACGCACGTAAATGCATGCGATTACTTGCCGTGTCATTATTTTATGAAGGGAATAGCAGAACCGACATTGCAAACCGCCTTAATGTAGCACGAAGTAGTGTTAATAGATCGGTCTCTAGTTACCTAGAGCATGGGCTCGATGGCTTAAACAATAAGTCTATTCAAGGACGTCCATCTAGGCTGCAAGCGTCTCAGCTTGAGCAACTGTCTGAATCTATTAAGCGCACAAACACGGAGCTTCAAGGTGGCCGTCTAACCGGTAAGGGTATTGTACATTACATTAGTAGTGAATTTGGTGTTCATTACCACTTAAATCATGTCTATAGAATACTAAAGCAGCTAGGCTTTAGTTGGATCACAAGTCGTTTAAAACACCCTAAACAGTCATTACAAAGCCAGAAGCTTTTAAAAAACTTCTAACTGGAAACGATCCTTCACACACCTGGACACTTACCTCTTGATCGTATCGACGTATGGTTTCAGGATGAAGCTCGATTTGCCCAGCAAAATCCGACTACGCGCATTTGGGCTGAGACAGGTACTCGGCCAAGGATTGTGAAACAACAACAGTTTGAATACGGGTATTTATTTGGTGCAGTATGTCCTGCTACGGGCCAAACGGAAGCGTGAGTAAGTCTATTTGTAAATAAAGAAGCGATGACGCAGCACATGCGTCAAATATCACAAGCTACACTAATTGGTAGGCATGCCGTAATGATAATAGATGGCACAGGCTGGCATACACATGATACTGCATCAGAATTCAGCAACTTAACGCTAATAAAACTTCCCCCTAATTCACCTGAGCTAAATCCAATAGAGTATTTTCGGTCTATGTAGAAATAGTTGACGAAGTTTCGAAAGCTTGGAATCAATTTATTTCAATACCGGTTCGAGTTAAGAAAATGTGCAGTCGTGAATGGATAAATCTGATTTAACCTTTATGTGGAATGGTATTAGTATCCAATGCTGCGCCAATCTGCGCATGTCCTGCGGATTCTCTCCATTATCTGCTGTGATTGTGTGTACGCACTCTTTAAATGGCATAAGCATCTCTATTGTCGATTTTGTAACTGCATCAGCCGATTTTGATGGTACTTTCTTCGCTAAATAAAACCGACTTTTTCGCTCTAATATAGTCACTATCGCGCCTTTACCATGCTTACCTAACACTATGTCAATTTCCCAATCACCAAATCGTTCTCAACTTTCAACAATTACTGGTCGTTCATCAATTGATACCGCACTTTTAATCGTTGACGCTTTATCTTTTAGGCCTCTACGATATCGCTTATGTCCTTGTCTTAAATGGCGATAGAGCTTACAACCTCGACATTTATCACGAGCTACATAACGATAAATCCACTCATGGCTGACTGTTTCACCTACGCTTGCAGCACATTGGAAATTTGCTCAGGACTCCAATTGATACTGAGCAAAAAGCAAACATATTCAATGAGCTGGGCCGGTATCCGATACTTGCGAGAGACCATACGCCTTTTAACAGAAGAAATATGTGCATTCTGAGGGCAATATTGCCCATGCTTTTGATTTCTTTTTAGTTCACGATACACCGTTGCACTTCACTTTTTTGGCTATTTCAGAGATCGAAATCCCTAGTTCCAAAAGGGTAGAAATCTGGTATCTTCTTCCCTCGATCAACTGCTGATAATTCATAGTAGTATTGCTGGTTTCTTTGGCGAGAAGAGCGTACTACTTTCGGCAGCTGGCTTCCTCTTCTATATCTGTCTATGAGTGTCGCACTTATTATCTGAAATCAGGTATACACATAAACACAATTCTTATTTAATAACCCTCCTTACTTGGCCTAATAAAATTGTTTCATATAGATTTACATGGCTGTGGTTGATGGAATCAGTTTCGCATATAAATCTTTGTTATACATACTAACTATACAAAACTGTCTGTTTTCACAGAGTGTGTGGATTTATAATTGTAGTGTAGTTTATCCGAATTAATTATTTTATATGTTTTCTGTTTTATTTTTATTCGCTTGATTTATTTTTTTGTACGTTGTAATTTTAATAACTAGATTTTCTATAATAAAAACAGGGAAAAAAATGATAAAAAGAATAGGGTTAGTAGCATTGCTTGTATCGATGGGATTCGTTTCTGGTTGTCAATCAACGGGTTCAGCCGATGAGACTGCAAAAAAGGATGGGTATCGTTGTGAGCAGGTACGCAGCCTAGGATCAAGCATTCCTAAAAAGCGTTGCACAACAAAAGAGCAGCGTAGACAAGATCGTGTAAACGCTCAAGAGCAATTGCGTGAAAGCCAGGTTACTCTGAGTGGTGATGGGGCTGGCTAAATTTAATTTAGCTTATTATTCGGGGTTTATTTCATTAGCTATAATCTATTTTCATTTATAATGAAAAGGTGTTTTATACATTTGTCTTGGTATTTTTACCTGTGTTTTAAATGGTTTTTGCTATGGCTTTAACTCCGGAAGGTGTTTTGTTTTTCGTTTTTAAAAGGAAAATTAATATGAAGATGACATTAAGTATTATAACTCTCTCTCTACTACCTTTACTTACAGCTTGCCAGTCGAATCAACTTTCTAAAACAGAAGATAATGGATATCGTTGTGAACAGGTACGTAGCTTAGGAACAAGTATTCCTAAAAAGCGTTGCACAACAAAAGAGCAAAGACGAGAAGAAAGAAAACATGCTCAAGATCAAGTGAGAGAGTCCCAAAGAAATGTACTAACAAGTGCGATTGGTAGCGGAGGCTGATCTCAAGCGTAATGTAATGATGCGCTCAGTACTTTTCAGTTTATCTGACATCAACTACCTTGCTGGCTTTTTTATATTGTATTTTAAAACCTTGAAAGCTTGGTAGTTCCCATCTTTTGGGCGCATCCTTTCTATTACCAGATTGATATTCTAATACAATACGTTTTGATAAAAAGTTATACGTCACAAACATGCTTAATTCGGGCAGTGTGACTTTGATAGGGTGCTTTTCAATAAATGGGTCTAATATCCAACTTTCTATGGCTTGAAAATATAAATCTTCTGGTTCAATTAGCTCTAAGTCTTCAAAGTGGCTAACGCCCAGCTCACGTAATGTACATTCTAAGTGCTGCTCTAAAGTAGGTACTACTTCGTTTATTTTTTCGTATTGATAATATAAAGCGTGATATGCAAGTGAGTCTTCGAGTTTTTCGATTAAGCTTGGAAATACCTGCCCGCTCTGAATTAGCATACAGCAGGCCGGGATCAGCATGTCACTTTGTGCATGACTCACTTTTGTTGCCAGCGAAACGCCTGCATAGACCAAGTTATATTCTATTTTTATCTGCTCATCTTCTATAAATGCTTGAGTAATGTGCTGCTCACCCATCCCTAATTCAATCAGTACTTTTATTGGTAGCGGCGCGGCAAGTGTTGCCATGGTCATTGCTTGCTTTGTGCCTTTGCCTGCAAGGGCAAAGGTGTCTAGTACCAGCATTGCCTGTGCGCGTTCGTCTACCCGTGAGGTATTGGAAGGTGATATTTCCATGTTACCGTTGCCGAAACCGCCTCTGCGGTTTTGTCGCTTTATAAATACCCACTCTGGGCGTGCTTGTGCGATGGCTTGGATAAGGGCTTGGCGATCGTAGCTTGCCGCCTTATCAAGACTTGGCAGCAAAAATGCCTCTCTTAACTGCTCACTAAATTGCTTTGCTTCGGCTAGGGCTTCAGATTCTGTATGAATAATGCCATCAAGTTTTCCTCTTATCAGCGCGATAGCAAGCTCTATATCACATTGATTTGGCAATAGTAGGTTTAGTTGCTCCAACTGCTCTAGATGAGTCGGTAACTGATAAACGCGAGCTGGTACAGAGATAACAGCGATTAAGTCAATCATGGCTTGCTTGAGCGCGCCGGATGGCATTTTATTAATTAAAAAACCAAGCTCAGCGTCCACTGGTAGTGGGTATAGCATTCGACCAAGATCAGTTGCTCGTTGGCCATCGTCAATAGCACCGATATTATGCAATGTTGTAATCGCACGTTGTTTTGACGCTTCCGGCAGGGGATCAATAAAGGGCAATGAGTCTACTCCTTGTGCGGCACACCCTGCTGCGAGTACAAGCTCTGTCAATGCTTCCCGTTGTATTTCTGGTGGTGTGCGCTCAATCAAAGGTGCATATTGGCCGTACAGACGAATGCAAATACCTGCTTGGGTTCTGCCTGCGCGACCGAGGCGTTGCTTTGCTGAATCTTGGCCTATGGCATCTAAACCAAGTACGGTTTTTCCGTTTCTTAGATGCGTACGGCGCTCTAACCCTGAATCAACGACACAGGTAACATTGGGAATCGTTAGGGATGTTTCTGCGACATTGGTGGCCAGTATAATGCGCTGTGTTGATTGCTGGGACAGGGCGAGCTGCTGATGTTGCTTACTGCAGCCACTGTAAAGCGGAACGATAATCGCGTCGAGAGATTTTAAAGCTGTCGCACAGGCGAGGATCTCTCCTTTTCCTGGTAGGAATACCAAAACATCGCCATGTGTATCTTCAAGTGCTTGTTGACAGGCAAAGACAACGCGCTCGACAAGGCGCTCTTTGCTGGGCATAGCGCGCTGGTCTTTTGCGATAAAGTCTAGCTCTACTGGATACATTTTACCTTCGCTATGCAAAATTGGTGCTTCCAGATAACGACTCAGGCTGTTCGCATTGAGTGTCGCAGAGGTCAATACTAGTCGGTGCTTTGCATGTTGTTTGAGTAGTGCCAGTAGTAAATCCATATCCCAACGTCGCTCATGAAATTCATCGAGCACGATATGTGAATACGTGGCCAATTTATCTTCAAAATACCATCTTAGCGCAACACCAGGTGTGACAAACACAATATCTGTTTGCTCATTAAAGACAGTTTCAAAACGAATGGCATACCCTACCTTGTCACCCAGTTGTGAGCCACATAAGCAAGCCACATATTCAGCAAGTGAAGTACAAGCGATCCGCCTTGGCTCGATAACCAAAACCTTTCCCATTGTGGCTGCCCAGATTGGGAGCTGCGTTGATTTTCCAGAGCCTGTAGCTGCGGTAACGACAACATCTTGCTTGGCAAGAGTAGCTACAAAATCTGATTTGATGGATTCGATGGGCAAGGTCATGGCTATTGTTTATCAGTGCTTTTTTATCGATTTTATCAAAAAATGATTGAAAAGGGACAAAAGTGAACACACTTAAATACAAAAGCACAGTAAATGAGCAAGTATGATAAATTTAATGTTGATCGTGTTTTTAGTCGTGTTTGTGATTGCTTATTGGTATAGCAATGATATCAGACGTTACTTTTGGCACAAAAAATACCAACAGCGCACGCTGTCTCGAGCAGATAGAAAAATATTACTCAAATATATGCCTATTTATCGCAACATGACAGATGCTGATCGTGCGCGATTGGAGCAACATATTATTTGGTTTTTAGGGGAGAAGCGTGTTATCGGGCGTGACGGCTTGCAGGTGACACGACCCATGTCGCTAATTATCGCTGCGGATGCGTGCTTATTGGTTTTGAACCAAGCTTGGCCACTATACCCCAATGTTAAAGAAGTATTATTGTATCCGAGTCAGTATTATGCACCGCAAACCAACAAAGACAGTGCTGGGCTAGTCAGTTATCACACGGCAGTGAGACAAGGCGAGTCTTGGCCAGGCGGCACATTGGTATTGAGCTGGCATGATGTCCTTGAGGGTAATCGTTTACCCGGAGATGGCCACAACTTGGTATTTCATGAGTTTGCTCATCAACTTGATCAGCAAGCAGGCAATACCAATGGCACGCCTGAATTACCAAAAGAGATCAGTTACCAGCATTGGGCAGATGTTTTAAGCCGTGCCTATCGTCAGCTAAAAACACAGTTAGCGTATCAAATGCCGCACGTTATTCATGAATACGGTGCGACTAATGAGGCAGAATATTTTGCAGTTTTAACGGAGACCTTTATCGAAAAACCCGTTGAGCTGAAGCAAGAAAACCCAGAGTTGTTTAACCTGTTAGTGAGTTATTTTAGATTTGACCCTAGAGACTGGTTGGGTAGGGCTGTGTAAAACTGGCAAACACAAAAAGGTTCCAGCCTGCGCATCAAATGCGTCGTCTGCGTTATTCATGAATACGGTGCGACTAATGAGGCAGAATATTTTGCAGTGTTAACGGAGACCTTCATCGAAAAACCCGTTGAGCTCAAGCAAGAAAACCCAGAGCTGTTTAACCTGTTAGTGAGTTATTTTAGGTTTGACCCTAGAGACTGGTTGGGTAGGGCTGTGTAAAACTGGCAAACACAAAAAGGTTCAAGCCTGCGCATCAAATGCGTCGTCTGCGTTATTAATGAATACGGTGCGATTAATGAGGTAGAATATTTTGCGGTGTTAACGGAGACCTTCATCGAAAAACCCGTTGAGCTCAAGCAAGAAACCCCAGAGCTGTTTAACCTGTTAGTGAGTTATTTTAGGTTTGACCCTAGAGACTGGTTGGGTAGGACTGTACAAAACTGGCAAACATAAAAAGGTTGAACCTTGTGTATCAAATGCATTGTCTGCTTTATCCATGAATACGATGCGACCAATGAGGCAGAATATTTTGCAGTTTAACGGAGACCTTCATTGAAAAACCGTTGAGATCAAGCAAGAAAACCCTGAGCTATTTAATCTGCTAGTAAGCTATTTTAGGTTTGACCCTAGAGGCTGGTTGGGTAGGGCGGTTTGAAAAAGTGATAATGCAAAATGGGACGGATCAACAAAACAAAAAAGCCGCTGAGTCAGCGGCTTTTATCAATAACGGTTACAACTTATGAGAAGTTGATTTCGTTGCGCTCACCACGCTCTTTACGTCTGTTGTCACGGTTACCATCTCTGTTACCGTCACGACGTTTGTCGCTGCGAGGATCTCTGAAGCTACGCTTACCACCGTCACGACCTTCAGAACGCCTGCCACCATCACGGCGATCACCACGCTCTTCAAAGCGTCTGCCACCTTCACGACGATTACCATTGCCACGCGCCTGATCTGCAGGGTGTGTGCTCTTAGTCATCTTCATTGGACGTTGACAAATATGAACACCTTGGAAGTGTGTTAGCGTTTCAGCAGGCATATCCTGTGGAAGCTGAACGGTGCTGTGCTCATCAAATAGACGGATTTCACCGATAAATTTGCTTGAGATATCTGCTTCGTTAGCGATTGCGCCCACAATGTTCTTAACCTGAACACCGTGCTCACGACCCACTTCAATGCGGTAAGTATCCATTGGCTCTGAGCTATTGCGACGGCCTTTTCTGTCGCCACGTTCACCACGCTTGTCGCCACGTTCACCGCGCCTGTCATCACGGCGGTCACGGTTACCATCACGGTCACGACGCTCGCGTTGTTGAACTTTAATTTCTTCAACTTTAAGCGGAGACTGTTGCTGTGCTAGACAAAGTAGTGCAGCTGCAAGTTGTTCTTGGCTTAGCTCTAGCTTTTCACTCAGGCCCTGAGCAACTTCACTGAAGAACTCAATGTCTTTGTGATCAAGTGACATGCTAAGCTTGTTTTGAAGTGCTTCAATACGCTTTTGCTCAACGATTTTTGCACTTGGAAGCTCTACTTGCTCGATGTCTGAGCGAGTATGACGCATGATGTTACGTAGTAAGTAACGCTCGTTACCTTTTACGAACAAGATAGCCTTACCTTTACGACCCGCACGACCAGTACGACCAATACGGTGTACGTATGCTTCGCTGTCTTGTGGGATATCGTAGTTGATAACTAGGCTTAGGCGGTCAACATCTAGACCACGTGCTGCAACGTCTGTTGCGATAACGATATCTAGTAAACCACTTTTCAGTCTTTCAACTGTACGCTCACGTGCCTGTTGGTTCATGTCACCATTGAGTGGTGCAGCAGAGAAACCTTCACGCTCAAGCAGCTCAGCGAGCTGAACAGTATCGTTACGAGTACGTACAAACACGATAGAAGCATCATAATCTTCCGCTTCTAAGAAACGCACGATTGCTTTGTTTTTATGTGTTGTTGCACGCCAGTAAACCTGCTCAATTGTGTCAACAGTTGAGTTACGTGGTGTGATTTTTACTTGCTCTGCGTTATCTAAGTACTTAGAACAAATAGATTGGATCTGCTTTGGCATAGTTGCAGAGAAAAGGCATGTTTGCTTTTCTTCTGGTGTTTTTTCCATGATGCTTTCAACATCATCGATAAAGCCCATGCGTAGCATTTCATCAGCTTCATCTAATACCAATGCATTTAGGTTTGATAGATCAATGGTCTTACGGTTGATATGGTCGATTAAACGCCCCGGAGTTGCCACGATGATCTGTGCGCCACGGCGAAGTGCACTTAACTGCACGCCATAGCTTTGTCCACCATATAGCGCAAGTACTTCTACGCCTCTGGTGTACTTAGCATACTGCTCGAATGCCTCAGCAACTTGCAATGCAAGTTCACGAGTCGGAGTCAGTACTAAAATTTGTGGTTGCTTAACGGATGCGTCAACATTGTTTAATAGCGGCAGTGCGAAAGCTGCCGTCTTGCCCGTACCCGTTTGCGCTAGTCCCAGCACGTCCTTTCTTTCTAGCAATAACGGTATACATTGAGCCTGGATCTCAGAAGGTGATTGATACCCTAGCTCTTCGACTGCTTTTAGGATTGCAGGAGAAAGGTCTAAAGATTCAAACGTTACTGGTTCTGACATTAATGCGCCTCAACAATTTAAAAGAGGCGGCATTGTACAGTAAAGAAAAGATAATTGCTTGTATAAATTGGCACTAAATTTGTAGGTGGTTGAAATTGGTCAAAAAATAAACTGTAATTTTTTTAGGGTTACTGATATAACCCTAAATTTGCCTTGGCATAGGCCTCAAAATCATCAAATCCACCAATGTGATCCTGGTCAACAAATATTTGTGGCACTGTGTTACATGGCTTGCCAGCAGACTTTTCTAGGTCAGCCTTACTGATCCCTTCTTTGTTAATATCGATATAGCGAAAATTGAAGTCGTCACGCTCGTCTTTTAAACGTGTTGCTAGTTCTTTTGCACGTACACAATAAGGACAACCTTCTCGACCAAAAATAACAGTAAACATAGTAATAACTCTCTCATTGATTTTAATGACACTCAGTATAGTTGAGTACGCTGTAATTAAAATTGATTAAAAGCTATTACACCAATCTGTTTTTTCGATTTGAAAAGAAGGGGAGGCTGAATGTTGTTTTATGAACGATATACTGTTTTGATTAAGTGAAAGCCAAATTTGGTTTTAATGGGGCCATGCACCTCATAGAGTGGCTTTTTGAATACCACGTCGTCAAAGGCTTTTACCATATCGCCTTTATTAAACTCTCCAAGGTCGCCGCCCCGTTTTTTTGAAGGGCATGTTGAATGCTGTTTTGCTAGCTTATTAAAATCTCCCCCTTTTGCGAGTTTGGCTTTGATGGCTAAGCATTCTTTTTCTGTTTTGACTAAGATGTGATACGCGCAAGCTTTAGGCATGATAATACTCCGACATGTTTAAGGAGCGGATCATGCAAGGCGATGGCGAAAAACGCAAGAGGCAATTGCTTGCTCGCCACGCCTTTATCAGGAAAGCGCAAGCCATCATATGGGTTTGTCAGTGTAGATGACGGCGTTATATTAAAAAGTCACACTAAAACCAATTGAAGGGCGCATTTCAAAGTCGTCATTTTCTTCTTTTATATGTAGGTCATTCACTGACGTGATTTTGTCGTAATCTAAATCAATGTAGGCGACATTGTCTTGACCATAGGCATTCATAAGCTCAAGTATCAATTTACCCTCTAAGCCAAACACGGTAGTCTTTCTTTCAAATCGCACATCTAATCTGTGGTAAGTCTTGAAGCGCTCAGAAAACGGGTCGCCATAAACAGGTAAAAAGCGTCCAGCATGATCTGGGTTTTCTCTAACACCGACTATCGGGGTATAAGCTTGCCCACTGCGTGCGGTAAAATTAAATCCACCTTGCCAAAGTTCATTGATGTCGTAATTCAAAACGGCGTTAAATACAAGAGGTGTATCTGCGTAGTAATCTCGTGTGATATTGCGGCGTAAGTCCGTGCGCTCGCTTTTTGCGTAGCTCAGCGCAACCCAGCCATACCAGTTGTCGGTTTTGTTCTTATTGACTAAAAGGTCAACACCATAGGCGCGTCCTTCAACTTGGTTGCTATATAAAAGGTGAGCATCGTTGCCAGCGTCGATTGCCAGTGGTAAATCTTCCATGGTTTTATAATAGCCTTCAATAGACCAAGACCATTCATCTTCAAGCACTTGCCTAAACCCAAGAGTGCTGTGTGTCGCAACTTGTGATTTGAGGGCGGGATTGCCTATCTCGGGCAGAATATATTCAACATCTTGCATGCGGTTATAGCGACCCACCTTAGCGCTGATCACACTATTTGGTGTCACATAGTAATTAATGGCGACACGAGGCGACGTAAATGTTTCATCGGTATAGCGGTTATGCTGGCTTTGGACGCCGACTTCGGTTTGCCAGTCTTCATGCGGTTGCCAAATGTGTGTGATACCAACAAAGCCCGAGTCCAGATCTATGGTACGCTTACCGGAAATACGTTCACCTTTTTTCAGGTCACAATCTGGGTCAATTTCAGTACACAAATATTGAAATGTGTCATATTCATAAGACGTTTCATTATCAAAGTAGGCCGCGTCAAATACAAATCTGTGCTGTGGGTTAACGGTATAGTTTAGGCGTGCTTTATAGGTAAGTTGCTTTTCACCTTCTTGTTCAAAAAATCCGCTTAAATTGTTTGGTTGTTTGCCAAATTCTAGTCGCCCAGAATGATCCAGTGCGCCAATACCGACTCTTAAGTGAAACTTTTTGCTGTAGTGATCCCAAAGTATGCTCTGACTATTAAAGTCCCTGATAAATCGAGCATCACCCTGAAATTCAGGCGTTTTTTGTGCGATTTCAGCTCGCTCACTAAAACCCGCAGCGGCGGAGTCCTCAGCGCCGGTAAAATTAAAAGTAAGGGTATTATTGTTATTAATGTCCCACAAAAATTTGCCCTGATAGTCATGGTCATCTGGTGCGTCGTTAATGGTCACCCCTGACGGTTCGCCATCATCATCCTCTAACTCTTCACCTTCACTGAAAAACAAAGGCAGTGTGCTTTTTCTGCCGGAGACATAAAACGCTGTAGTTTCAGTAGCCTGACCTTCTACAAAAAAGCCTGCATTAAACATCGAAAAGTCTAAAGTGGTGGTAATTGGCTGATACTTTGGATTTCTCAAGGTGACGTCAAAAACTGCACCAGTGGCATTACTGTAGCCAGCACCGTAACCTGCGGAATACAATTGAAAGTCTTGAATAATATGGCGGTTGAAAATTGAGCTGCCAAAATCGTGGAAAATATACCCAGCTGGCATAAAGTCGACTTCAAACATGTTGTCACTGGGTGATGAGCCTCTGACAGCGGGTTCACTCATTGAACCGCCAGCAGCTACTACACCGGGCAGTGCAAAAACAGCACGTAGCGGGTCGCCCAATGCGCCGGGCATTTCAATAAGCTTTTCCGTATCCTCTGTAATTTCTGATGTAATTGAGCTGCGTTTATAAATGACTTCTATATGCTCAATGTCATCTTTTTTGGTTTGAGCATGCACAGACATCGCCATACACAGCATGATTGGAGATAAAATAAAGCGTTTTTTCGCAGTAAAAGCAAGCATCGTCGAGTCCCTGTGGCAGTGAGTAACTTTAAATTTGACGACAGTGTACGGGCTAAAAGCGTTGATTTATTGCGGATTTGGGTAAGAAAATGTATTTCAGTTATACACTTTCTTACAGGCGAAGGCGGATCCCAAGTTCGCTTGAGTAACCAATAGATCGCTCAATGACTTTAAGTTTCGTATCCATAACATAGTAAGTTGGGTAGGCTTTTATTTTGTAATCTTGCGCTGTTTTTCGGTTGCCTAACAATACCGGCATTGATAAGTTTAAGTCTTTGCTAAAGGCCTTAACTTCTTCGGCACTTTGAAAGTCTAAAGCGATGGCAACCGCATTCACTTTCCCTTGGCGGTGGAGTTTATCGATATTTGGCATACTGTAGCGACAAATGTTACACCAAGGTGCGAAGAAATAGATGACGGAACGCTCCCCTTGAAGTTGACTAATGTCATAGCGTTGAGCCACATTCTCTAGTAAGGGTAATGAGAAGTAGGGGGCGGATTGTCTTCCATCATCTTCCAGCATACCAAGTTCTTGATACGCTAAAACCGCAGCAAAGATGACAATAAAAACGATGATATTAAAGAGAGATTTAATCATTACAGGCGCTTAATCTGCGTTGTTATATATGAAGACCGAGCGCCAGTATAAAAAATTGCAACTGGGTTGCAAGGATTTTGTCTTAACCTTTCTATTCTTCAGACGTGTTAAACCTACTTATGAGTGGTAAATATTTTCGCCAAGATAACGTTTGGCTTTATTTGCTTTTAATTTAGTTAAATCTACAAGTACCAGTCCATCGATACAATTATTGAAGTCAGGGTCAATGCTGAAGCTTAAAAAGTTGACGCCACTTTGTTCACACAATTCGGTATATTGCTTAAAAAGCGTTGGAACCTGTGCGCCCATATTTGCCAGTATGTGTTTAAGCTCAGCAAAATCTTCTTTTATATCTTCACCTGAAAACAGGTTACTGCAAGTATCGAGCTGAGATTGTGACAGCTTAAATTCATTGTTAGGGTGAGCCAAACTCTCTAATTCTGAGAAATAATGCTGATAGTGATATACCAACATGGCTTTTGCTTTATCCGGCAGCGCATTGGATAAACTGACTGGGCCGAATAAATACCTGTGTTCAGGGTAGCGCTGGATAAAGGCACCAATCCCATACCAAAGGTAATCCAAGCTTTTTCTGCCCCAATATTTTGGTTGCACAAAGCTTCTGCCAAGTTCTAGACCTTGATTGAAATACGGTGTCATTTCGCTGGTGTACGAAAATAAACTGCTTGTATATAACCCTTTCTCACCGTACTGGTTGATAACTTGTTTTGCGCTGGCTAAGCGGTAAGCGCCAACGAGCTCAAGTTGTTTGGCATCCCACAATACAAGTTGTTGGTAATACATGTCATATTTGTCGGTATCACGTCGTTTACCGCTGCCTTCGCCAACGGCTCTAAATGCAATTTCACGTAAGCGACCGAGTTCTCGAAATATAGGAGAGCTGCCAGCATATTGATACAAATATATTTGCATTCCATCAGCTGTTTCACCTAGACGTTCACATTGTTCAATCGCACTTTTTAGCTCTTTTTTACATTCAGGCACCGCTATTGGGGTCTGTGTTTTTAATGGCAGTGTTTTTTTACTGTTGAGTCGATAGAGTTGCTTGCGAATAAGTGCAACGATCTCTTTATCTTTAAGGTTGTCTAAACGGTATGATTCTGGAGGGATGCTGGCTCCGATTTCAAATTCTAAAGACTTTTGGCGCTGTTTAAACATTTCTTTGACCAGTAATAAACTTGCCAAAGGCTTATAAATCATGGATGTACCATAAAATAAAGGGCTGTTTTTGGCTTTAATATAAATAGGCAAGATTGGGCAGTTGGCTTTTTTTGCCATGCGTAAAAACCCCGTGTTCCACTTACAGTCTTTGATCCCAGTAGGGCCCAGGCGTGACACTTCTCCTGCAGGGAAAATAAGTAAGGCTCCTTCAGCTTTAAGGTGCTTTTGTATATTGGCAAGTTCTTGTTTTCGGCTGGCGTTTGATAGATTGTCAACGGGTAATAACAATGAATGCATAGGCGTAATTGACATTAACATACGATTTGCGACGACTTTTAAGTCAGGTCGCGCCTTGGCCAAAACTTTAATAAGTGCTAGGGCATCCAAAGAGCCTATTGGATGATTGGCGACAATCACAACGCTGCCTTCGCTAGGTATGTGCTCAATTTGTTTTGGTTTGAATCGCGCGTCAAAGTCTAACTCTTCCAGTACTTGCTCGACAAACTCAAGGCCCTCTAAATGCGGGTACGTGTCAGCGAATGCGACAAATTCCTGCTCGTGTAATAGGTAACCTAACCCTTTTTTTACTAACCCCTTTACTTTAGGTGAGTTTTCTAGTTGTGGTAGGTTGGCTTCGATCACTTTATCAACGCTGATCATAATATTTCTCTACGACTGTGTTTATAGCAGATTAAAAAGCTAATGTGACAATCTGGTTGCGTTGGTATGTCAGTTTTATGGAGATCGTACACTATCGTCACCGCACTGCTAAAAGGTATACTCTGCTGCGCGAATCATTTATCTGGAGTAGGGATAGAGTATGTCGGTATTAGTTTGTATAACTGGGCGTAATAATGAAAAGCTTATGGCGCAGCTGAGGGAGATGTTGCCTGATGTGGAGTTAAAGTTGTGGCCGCATTGTGGTGATCTTGATGATGTAGAGTTTGTTTTGGCCTGGAACGCACCATTGGAATTGTGGCAGCAATTGCCCAATTTAAAGGTTGTCCAATCTTTTGGTGCTGGTGTCGATGGTATTCCAATGGATCTGCTTCCAGAATCAGTAGAAGTTGCGAGAATCGTTGACCCTAAATTAAGTGATGATATGGCGGAATATATACTTTCTCATGTACTTGCTCATAAACTTAGGCATCAAAACTACTTGGTAGAGCAGGCTAAGCAAAACTGGAAACCTCGCCGTGCCAGAAAGGGTATAGCAGCAGGTGTTTTAGGGTTAGGTGAGCTTGGTAGAGTTGTGGCGCAGCGTTTGTCAGACAATGGTTTTGCAGTAAGGGGTTGGTCTAGAAGCGCTAAAGTACTGAATAATATCGAGTGTTACTCAGGTGAAGCACAACTAGCATCTTTTGCTTCAGAGCTTGATTATTTGGTGTGTTTACTCCCGTTAACAGAGGCAACACATGGGATACTAAATAGACAATTGTTCCAGCATGTATCAAACGATTGCCTATTAATCAATGTTGCACGAGGTCAGCATTTGAATGAGAAAGAGCTAATTGAAGCGATTGATATGGAGGAGCTTGGCAGTGCGGTTTTAGATGTATTTGCTCAGGAGCCATTGCCCAAAACACACCCATTTTGGGAGCACCCAAAGGTGACCGTAACACCCCATATTGCGGCTGTCACTAGTTTAGATACAGTTGTTGCGCAAATTGTAGATAATATTCAAGCTTGTATATCAGATATGCCCATTAAAAATGGCATCGATGTATCTAAAGGGTACTAAGCGTGAGCGATAATGAAAAAGAATTATTTTTGACTGAAATTCTCTCATGTTGATGGCGCTGATGAATGATTTCATGAGTGTAAAAGTAACTATATGATTTGTAAGTAAATGTAAGTAATAGTTATTCTTTTTTACAAAATTACTGTATATAAAAACATATTGAGACATCTTTTTATATTCAGTATGTTAGGAAAAAAACAATAATAAGACGGGAAATTAAAATGAAAAACGGTCAAGGTGGTGTCAAACTCTCTTTTGTCGTTATTTCTGTACTCGCGTTAGGTGTTTCAGCTTGGTTTAACCAAGCACAAGCTGCAGATACCACGTCACATACGTATATTTATGTTCAAGAAGAATGTACGTAACTGTGTTTTATGGGGCATTGCTGCCCCATAAGTAATTTTATCTCTTGGCGTGAATTTCTCTGTTCTCTATCTTCTTTTCTTCACTTTTCTTTAGCAGTGTGTACGTAGATCCACTTCCACCATGACACGTCAAGGCAGAATGAAAAGCTAATACGCTGGGCATTTCTTGTAACCACTTATTACAATAGCTTTTTAGAATGGCGGGAAAAGGCTTACTTTTAAGTCCTATGCCATGGCGGATCAATAAAACACGGATATTGCGTTTTTGACAGTCCGTAACAAATTCAAACATGGCTTGGCGTGCTTCAGAAAATGATTTGCCATGCAGGTCTAATGTCGCATCAATTTGATACTTGCCCAATCTTAGGTTTTTATATACCCCTTCTTGCACTCCGTCTTTTTTATATCCAAGTTGGTCGTAAGGGTCTAGCAAGTCGACATATTCAGTAGACAAAAAGTTGGGATCGAAATCGAGTTCCTTTTGCGCGGCTTCTCGCCTAGCGAGTTGAGCATCGGTAGGTTGGTTTTTTTGCTGTTTGAGTTGTGCGCGATTGTCTTGTGCCAACGGTACAACATCGCCCATTGAGGCTAAAAATAGCTCTTCATCTGTCATCGCCATGACGATTCTCCAATCAGGGACAATTTTCACGATTCTAGCTTATCAATGAGATCTTGAATAGCCTCTTACACGCGAATATTTTTGTGATCTGATTTATGGCATAAAACGTACGCGGAGGGACTTTACGCGCTTAGTGGTGAATAGTTATTAACTTTTATTCAATAGATATTATTCATGATAAATAGCTGAGATGATGTACACCTCAGCTATACAATAATTAGTTAGTATCGTAGTGCTCTAGTGTGAACACCTTAAATAGATAAAAAGAGTTTATTAGAATAAGACCCAGATTTGAAATCACTGAAGTATCCATAAGATCTAGACTAAACAAAACGAAAAGTAGGCTACAGGCTATAGCTGCTGCAGCTCGTAGTAGTGTTTTGTGATTAATAAAAAGAGCTCCAAAACCTAGTACCAGTAATAAACTATTCAGTAACCAGTCAAACTCATTAGCCATGATCTTAAATTAACTCCATAATTGATTAAAAAGGGGCGCCATTATGCGCCGCTTTTTTAGTCATCTCAAACGAGTAATTTTACATCTTTCGGATTAGTTTTTCTAATTCATTGTGAGGTGCTTAACCGCGGCTATAAAGCCATGGGTCTCTAGAATTGCATATTTTTGACAAGTTGCTGGCTTTGACACATCTTGACACAAATAAAGTGTATTACGTTCTGACGCTTTAATTGGCTGCAAAATAGAGTCAAATAAAACAGGTTTAACTCCGGGCAACCCTGGCCAGTAGACGCTCTGAGTTACCATATTGAGTTTTTGATATGTGATGAGCTGAGGCTTGGGAAATAGTATCGCAATGAGTGCTACGACTCCAACTATAATCAGCGTTGTCAGGCTTTTCTTGGGCGGTTCAGTTTGTGCTCCTTGTTGGCCATGTTGTTGTTCAAGCTCTTGTTGCCGTTTTATTTGTTGAGCAGAGAGACGACGCTTTTTATTTTTGTTTGCTTGTTGTTTTTGAAAGTCACTTTTATTCAGTAGTGTTTGTTTTTTTGGATTAATTGCCATGCTTAGGTGTAGCCTTTTGGTTGCAGGACTCTATAATAGTTCTATGCTATAGATGATAGCGCATTTCTAATTACTAGCCCACGGGAAAGGATATGGAACAACAAATCTCTATTCTCATTGTTGATGATGTAGGAACTGTTAGAAGCTTTTTGCATCAGACATTGATGCACTTGGGAATTGACAATGTAAAAGAAGCCTCTACCGCAAAGCAGTGCATAGCTGCATGCGAAGAGAGCCACTTTGATATTGTCTTTTTGGATATTGAATTACCAGATGGAGATGGAAAAGAGTTAATTGCTGAATTAGCTCAGATTAATCCGGATATTAACGTTGTGATGGTTTCGGCGCATTCAACAGTTGATAACGTTAAAGATGCTATCGAGCGCGGGGCTAAAGGGTTTGTTGTAAAGCCTTTCTCACCGAAAAAAATTGCAGCGATGCTAAAGAAGTTCTATCCAAAGTTGGAAATAGCGTAACGCGATTACGTGTTGTGTAACTCAGTAAAAGATAGGCATAAAAAAACCGACTTACGTCGGTTTTTTTATATCCATTTCCACAGATTATAGCGCTTTGATTTGAGCAGCTAGGCGGCTCTTATGACGAGCAGCTTTGTTTTTGTGGATTAGACCTTTAGTTGCGTAACGGTCAAGGATTGGAGTTGCAACAGCAAATGCTTGCTGTGCAGCTTCTTTATCACCAGCTTCAATAGCAGCGATAACTTTTTTGAAGTAAGTACGCATCATTGAACGACGGCTTGCGTTGTGCTGACGACGCTTTTCGCTAGTAATAGCGCGTTTTTTTGCAGACTTGATGTTAGCCAAGGTATGCTCCTAACAATCTTTTAAAAATAAGCTTAGTTTAAAGGCCGAGGACTATGCCTGTTTTATGATCCAATGTCAATAAAAAATAACCTGCCCGGCCTAAGTATTTCAGTACGGCTCTACCACATCAGACATGACTACAAATTGGGTTAGACGAATGATGCGCTGCCTTTTTATGCCTGTTAAAACCATTTCCAAAACCTTTGGTCTTCAGCAACGGTGTAAACAGACTATGAATCAAAAGCCAACTGGCTGATGATTAATGCGAGTATTGTAGCAAAACACAGAACTCAAGCCTAGCTTTAATGTTGCATGGTGGCTTCTATTTGAAAGCCGTGTTTTATGGTTATGGTTCTAGCTGGTCTATGGCATACTTGGCGCTGATTTTTAATTGTTAGGGTAAGTTTAGTGGCAAAAGGGTTATTTAAATCAGGCATTATCGTGAGTGCCATGACCATGTTATCGCGTATTCTCGGTTTAGTGCGTGATGCTGTGGTTGCAAATCTTCTCGGTGCTGGGCTTGCCGCTGATGTTTTTTTATTCGCAAATCGAATTCCAAATTTTTTCAGACGACTATTTGCTGAGGGTGCTTTTGCACAAGCGTTTGTTCCTGTGTTATCTGAAATTAAAGAGAAGCATGGCGACGATGAAGTAAGAATTTTTGTCGCACAGGCTGCAGGCACACTTGGTACTATTTTATTGTGTGTGACTTTGCTAGGTGTGATCGGTTCTCCTGTGGTGGCGGCGCTTTTTGGTGCCACTTGGTTTCTAGATTGGTGGCAAGGTGGAGAAAGTGCGGAAAAGTTTGTGCTAGCCAGTGCTTTACTCAAATTCACAATACCTTATTTATTTTTTGTATCTTTGGTTGCCCTTTGTGGCGCGGTTATGAATGTTTATAACCGTTTCTCTGTTGCTGCATTCACACCGGTATTATTAAATGTGAGCTTAATTAGCTGTGCAGTATTCTTGCACGACAAATTTGAACAAGGTGCCTACGCGCTAGCTATAGGGGTATTTGTTGGCGGAGCAGTTCAGCTGGCTTTTCAAATTCCTTTTTTAGGCAAATTAGGCATGCTCTCAAAGCCAACATTTGCTTGGCATGCACCACATGTTACAAAAGTGAGAAAGTTAATGCTGCCGGCTATTTTCGGTGTTTCAGTTAGCCAAATTAACTTGCTACTCGACACCATTATTGCAGCTGCCTTGATGACGGGCTCTATCGCATGGTTGTATTATTCAGATCGATTAATTGAATTTCCACTGGGGTTGTTTGGCATCGCCATTGCGACCGTGATTTTACCTGCCCTATCTAAATTACATGCTAACGATAAAGCTGATAACTTTCAGCATACTATGGATTGGGGGGTGCGGTTTGTTTTATTGCTCGGCATTCCAGCAATGGGTGGTTTAATGGTGATTAGTCCACTCATCATATCTGTATTATTTGGTCATGGTGAGTTTAAAAATAGCGACGTGGATAACATTGCTGCTGTGAGCGCTGGGGTCACTGCATATAGTGTTGGTTTAGTGAGTTTTATGTTGATTAAGGTACTCGCTCCAGGTTTTTATGCGCGTCAAGATACTAAAACACCAGTTAAAATTGGTATAATAGCACTGGTTTTGAACATGATATTTAATCTAGCGCTCGCTCCATTTATAGGGTATCTAGGACTCGCTTTGGCAACGTCTTTGTCGGCTACGTGTAATGCGTTTTTATTATACCGAGCGTTAAAGAAAGAACATGTGTATACCTTGTCTCATTTTACTTTATGGTTTGCCGCTAAATCAGTAGGGGCAACATTGATAATGGCGACGTGTGTTTATTCGTTATCAGAGCATTTGGTTTGGCAAGGTGAGAGTCTCATCACGCAGCTTTGGGTTTTAGGTTGTCTAATGGCGTGTGCAATTTTTTTGTACTTCTTTGTGTTGTTTATTTTTGGGGTCAGGGTATCGACAATAAAAGAAATAAAGACAATAGAAGAATAAATAGGCGCGAATGGGGGACTTCATAGCTCGCATTTCTAACTAACTTGGGTATAATCGAGCTTTTTGAAGACTCGAGCAAAAGGCACGCGTTGTATGCAATTAATCAGGGGTATCCATAATATTCGGCCACATCATTATGGGTGTGTATTGACTATAGGAAACTTTGATGGTGTTCACTTAGGTCATACCGAGGTATTAAAAGGGCTTAAATCGGATGCTGAGAAATACAATTTACCAAGCACAGTGATGTTGTTTGAGCCGCAGCCACAAGAGTTTTTTATCAAGAATAAAGCGCCAGCGCGTCTAACTCGTTTGCGAGATAAATTAGCATTACTCGCTGAAAATGGCATAGAACGTGTTATTTGTGTGAGCTTTAACGACAAATTTTCGAACTTAGAAGCAGAGTACTTTGTGAGAGAAGTACTTTATCAACGGTTAGGCGTGAAAGCGTTAACTGTAGGCGATGATTTTCGCTTTGGTAAAGCTCGCAAGGGTGACTTTGCGATGCTTTCTAGTATCGGTCAAGAGCTTGGTGTACACGTTAAGGATACCCTAAGCTTTAGACAACAAAATAGTCGAGTGAGTAGCACACTTATTCGTAATGCTTTGGCTGAGGGTGACCTTCATAAAGCACACGAAATGCTGGGGCATACTTATGCTATTTCTGGTCGTGTTATTCATGGCTGGAAAAAAGGCCGCGAGCTGGGCTTTCGTACCGCAAATGTCGCATTGAAAAGGCAAGTGAGTCCGGTGCAAGGTGTGTTTGCAGTCAATGTTTATATAAATAGTAAGATTTTTCATGGTGTAGCTAACGTTGGTACCAAGCCGACGCTAAATGGCAAGCGTGCTTTACTGGAAGTACACCTATTTGATTTTGACCAAGATATTTATGGTCAATTTATTAAGGTGGAGCTTATTCATAAGCTTCGCGATGAACAAAAATTTGAGTCACTGACGCATCTGACAAAGCAAATATCGGCAGACGTCGATGCAGCAAGAGCAGTATTTTCTAAAATTAGGTAGCCGAACGGAAAGTAAGTTAAATGAGCGATTACAAACATACTTTAAATTTACCGGAAACATCGTTTCCGATGCGTGGCAATTTGGCGCAACGCGAACCCAAAATGCTTAAAAAATGGTATGAGCAAGACCTATACGGTCAAATTCGTAATGCGAAAAAAGGTAAAAAGCCATTTATACTGCACGATGGCCCTCCTTATGCCAATGGTAATATTCACCTTGGTCACTCAGTAAATAAGATTTTAAAAGACATCATAATTAAGTCAAAAACACTATCTGACTTTGATGCACCTTATGTACCGGGTTGGGACTGTCACGGTCTACCAATTGAGTTAATGGTAGAGAAAAAGGTCGGCAAGCCAGGCAAAAAAGTATCAGTGGCGGAGTTTAGAGAAAAATGCCGCGAGTATGCGCGCAAGCAGGTAGATGGTCAAAAGACTGATTTCAAACGCTTGGGCGTGTTTGGTGATTGGGACAAGCCTTACCTAACAATGAACTTCGATTTTGAAGCGAACGCCATTCGAGTGTTAGGCCGCATTATTAAAAACGGTCATTTACATAAAGGTGCAAAACCTGTTCACTGGTGTACTGATTGTGGCTCTGCACTTGCTGAGGCAGAAGTTGAATATCAAGATAAACAGTCTCCAGCGATTGACGTGCGCTTTGTATTTACTGAAGCGGCGGCGGTTGAAAAAGCGTTCTCTTTGGCTGAAGGTCATGAGGGTAAAGGCGATATCAGCACTGTAATTTGGACAACAACACCTTGGACTTTGCCTGCAAACAGAGCGGTCGCAGTGCACGGCGGTCTTGAATATGCATTAGTCCAAATTGAAGATGAAGGTAAAGAGCAGCGCTTGGTACTAGGTTCTGAGTTAGTAAAAGATGCTGTTGATCGCTTTGGCTTTAAGCAATATCACGTACTGGGCTACTGTAAAGGTGACACATTAGAAAACCTTGAAGTTGCGCACCCTTTCTATGAATTCAATGTGCCAGTTATTCTTGGTGAGCACGTTACTACAGATTCAGGTACTGGTATCGTTCATACAGCGCCTGGTCACGGTCAAGAAGACTTTGTGGCAGGACAAGCATATAACCTAGAGGTTGCAAATCCTGTAGGTGCGAATGGCGTGTATTTACCTGACACGCCGATTTTTGCAGGCCAGCATGTGTTCAAAGCGAACGCAAATGTAATTGAGCTATTAACTGAAAAAGGTATGTTGATGCACCACCATGCATTGACACACAGCTATCCACATTGTTGGAGACATAAAACGCCAATTATTTTCCGTGCGACGCCGCAGTGGTTTGTGAGCATGGATCAAGCCGACTTGCGTAAAGACTCGATGAAAGAAATCGAGAAAACACAGTGGATCCCAGCTTGGGGTGAAAACCGTATTGCAAACATGGTAGAGGGCCGCCCTGATTGGTGTATTTCTCGTCAACGTACTTGGGGTGTGCCAATTGCGTTGTTTGTTGATAAAGATACAGGCGCACTTCACCCAGATACTGAGGCACTTATCGAAAAAGTAGCTGACTTAGTTGATGAAGCTGGTATTCAAGCATGGTATGACCTTGAGCCAAGCACGCTGTTAAATGAAGCAGATGCGCAGCAATACGTTAAGGTACAAGATACATTAGATGTGTGGTTCGACTCTGGTGTCACACACGCATGTGTTGTAGATGCAAGAGAGGAGCTAACTGGTCCAGCAGATTTATACCTAGAAGGCTCGGATCAGCACCGTGGTTGGTTTATGTCATCTATGATGACGTCTGTGGCTATTAACGGTCATGCGCCATATAAGCAAGTGTTAACGCACGGTTTCACAGTAGATGAAAACGGCCGCAAGATGTCAAAGTCTTTAGGTAACGTGATTTCACCACAAGACATTATGAATAAACTAGGTGCTGACATCCTACGTTTATGGGTGGCTTCAACTGATTACACGGCTGAAATGACAGTATCTGACGAGATCTTTAAGCGTTCAGCAGACCGTTATCGTCGTATCCGTAACACCAGTCGTTACTTACTATCGAATTTAAGTGGCTTCAATCCAGCAACGGACTCGGTTGCAATTGAAGATATGGTTGAGTTGGATCGTTGGATTGTGTCTCGTGCAGCAGAACTACAAAGTGAAATTGTAGAAGCGTACGACAACTATCAAATGTTAGTAGTGACACAAAAGCTGATGAACTTCTGTACAGGTGAGTTAGGCTCATTCTATCTTGATGTTATTAAAGACAGACAGTATACAGCGAAGAGTGATAGCCATGCTCGTCGTTCATGTCAGACAGCGCTCTATCATATCGCAGAAGCGATGACCCGTTGGATGGCGCCTATCCTGAGCTTTACAGCGCAAGAGCTTTGGGAAGCACTGCCAGGTGAACGTGGTGAGTTTGTCTTCACTGATGTTTGGTACGACGGAATTACTGGTGCAACGTGTGGTCAACTTGACAATGCTTTCTGGCAAGAGTTGTTAACAGTTCGTGATGAAGTGAACCGAGTACTAGAGAACGCACGTAAAGAAGAAGTCATTGGTGCAACACTACAAGCTGAGGTAACACTGTACACAGGTGGTGAGTTAGCTGAAAAACTTCAAGGCTTAGAAGATGAACTACGCTTTGTACTACTGACTTCAAAAGCACATGTTGAAGTAGTATCAAGCCAACCAGACGGCTCAGTGGCTTCTGAGATCGATGGCTTGTTCATTAAAGTTGCTGCAACAGATGCGGCGAAATGTGATCGTTGTTGGCATCACAGTGAAGATGTTGGTACAAGCGAAGCGCATCCAGAGTTATGCGGACGTTGTATTACCAATGTTGACGGTGAAGGCGAACAGCGTAAGTTTGCATAAGGGAGTTGCAAGTGACCAAATTGACCGAACGAAGTGGTCTAGTGTGGTTATGGCTCAGTCTACTGCTTTTTGCAGTAGACTACGTCACAAAAGCATTAGTTGTCGCGAATATGAAGCTTTACGAATCTATCGAGCTACTGCCATTTTTTAATTTCACGTATATGCATAACTACGGTGCTGCATTTAGTTTTTTAAGTGAAGCGGGTGGCTGGCAAAGGTGGTTTCTCAGTGGTATTGCTGTCGTGATCAGCGTGTTATTAGTGGTATGGCTTAAAAATCTACGTGCTAATAATTGGATACTTTGCGGTGCGTACTCGTTAGTGCTTGCCGGCGCTATCGGTAATTTATATGACCGCGTAACTTTAGGCTACGTTGTCGACTTTTTACACTTTTACTATCAAGATTGGCATTACCCTGCTTTTAATGTCGCTGACATGGCGATCGTCGGTGGTGCTGGTCTACTTTTATTTGATGCATTTTTTGGTGATAAAACCAATTCTCGGGAGACAGAGGCGTGAGTGAACAAGTCATAGGCCCAAAATCAGAAGTTCTGTTTCATTTTTCTATTAAGCTGGAAGACGGATCTGCTGCTGACTCGACAAAGGTGGATAATAAGCCTGCTAAGTTGTTTATGGGAGATGGAAGCCTCACCGAAAATTTTGAAAACTGCTTGTTGGGTTTAAAAGAGGGCGATAATAAAACCTTCAAATTACAACCAGAAGACGCATTTGGTATGCCAAACCCGGATAATATCTATTACTTAGATCGTACCAAGTTTGGTGCTGATACACCTGCAGAGGTAGGCAGTATTATTGCCTTCACTCAGCCTGATGGCACTGAATTACCAGGGCTTATTCGTGAAGTGGCAGGAGACTCTGTTACGGTTGACTTTAACCACCCCCTTGCAGGTCAGGTGGTGACGTTTGAAGTAGATATCTTAGAGGTTCATAGTTAATGGAAATCTTGTTAGCTAATCCACGTGGGTTTTGTGCTGGTGTTGATAGAGCGATAAGCATTGTCGAACGCGCATTAGATATCTTTGAAAAGCCAATTTATGTGCGTCATGAAGTGGTACACAATAAATATGTCGTTAATGGTCTAAGGGACCGAGGCGCCGTGTTTGTTGAGGAATTGCATCAAGTTCCAGACGAAAGCATTGTTATATTTAGTGCTCATGGTGTGTCACAACAAGTGAGACAGGAAGCTAAACGACGAGAATTAAAGGTATTTGATGCAACATGCCCGTTGGTTACTAAAGTACATATGGAGGTAACCAGAGCGAGCAGAAAAGGCACTGAATGCATTTTAATCGGCCACAATGGGCATCCTGAAGTGGAAGGCACGATGGGGCAGTATGATAACCCCAATGGTGGGATATATCTTGTCGAAACACCTGAAGATGTTGCGTCTTTGGCGGTGAAAGATGAAAGCAATCTGTTTTACTGTAGTCAAACGACGTTGTCTGTTGATGATACAGCTGATGTGATTGATGCACTTCGTGAGAAGTTTCCTGAGATTCATGGCCCACGTAAAGATGACATTTGTTATGCTACGCAAAACCGTCAAGACGCTGTCCGAGACTTGGCCGACAAAGTCGACTTGCTGTTGGTTGTGGGTGCTAAAAATAGTTCTAACTCAAATCGACTGCGTGAGCTTGCGGATAAAATGGGCACGTCCGCTCATTTAATTGACGATGAAAAAAGCATCTCTGCAGAGTGGTTTGAAAATGTTGAGCGTGTAGGCGTCACCGCTGGAGCTTCTGCACCTGAAGTACTTGTTCAGCAGGTTATTGCTCGCTTAAAAGAGCTCGGTGGTCACACGGTTGTAGAAAACCCTGGCCAAGAAGAGAATGTAGTGTTTGCAGTACCAGTTGAGCTGAGATAACACGTGACTCCATGGGTTAATTCGACTTCGATTGACCGTGGTTTATTTAAGGCGATGCTCTCCGAGCGAGGCATACTTGCAATGATTATTGCCTCGCAAGCAGTCGCCTTTATTTATACCCTATCCAGTGGTAAAGATTTTTGGCTGAGTTTGGGTTTAGTGAGCCTGTTTACCCATGCCAACGCGTTTGTAACGCTTGCACTTATAGCGCTCGTTGTAAAGTACTGTAAGGAGCTTGCTTTTAGAACTGAGTTGATTGTTGTACTCATTTTCTTTCAGTCTGTCTGTATCTTTTCTAGTTTATTAGTTCAGTATTCTCTGTTTTCTCCTGTAGATCCTATTGATTGGGCATTCGTCTTCAATAATAACGCCATATGTGGTTTTGTAGTTATTTTACTTATGCATTTTATGGCTATTTACATTGATAATTTGAATACGATTGCACACGCCGCTCATGCTGAGCTAGAAGCATTACAAGCAAGAATTCGGCCTCATTTTTTACATAATGCTTTGAATACGTTGGCGGAGCTGTGTCATGAGAACCCTGATGATGCTGAAGAAGCGGCGTTGACGATGGCGAAATTGATGCAGGTAGCCTTCTCAAGTGGAAAAACTCATAGCTTAGGTCAGGAACTTTCGTTGACCAAAGGTTATTTAGCGATAGAAACGTATCGGTTTGAACATCGCCTACATGTGGATTGGACGACCGATAATATCGATTTAAATATACGAGTGCCCGCTTTAATTTTACAACCATTGGTTGAGAATGCGGTGGTTCATGGCATTGAACCTGCCTTGAAAGGGGGGAGAATTAACATTGAGGCGAGTTGTGTTGAGGGTAACTTAATCCTTAAAGTCGACAACCCATATAATCAAGGATCCAAGTCTCGTTCTGGGCAGGGTATCGCTTTGGCAAATATTCGACGTCGTTTAGTAATTTACTACGGCGATAAAGCGTCTTTGAAGACATCGCAAAAAAGTGGTAGATTCTTCCTAACATTGATGTTGCCGCTAGGAGCTTTGAATGAAATATCTGGTAGTAGATGATGAACCGATTGCCCGTCGACGTATTCAGCGGTTACTAAAAGAGTTTGAGCTATTGGAGTGCGTTGGAGAGGCTCAAGATGGTGAAAGTGCATTAAAACTGGTTGAGTCCCTTCGACCAGAACTCGTTTTTTTGGATATTTCAATGCCGGGGATGGATGGCATTGAACTTGGTAAAAAGCTACGGGATAGTGATGTTAACATCAAACTTATCTACGTGACTGCGTACCCTGAACATGCACTAAAGGCATATCAAATTTACGCATCTGGTTATTTAGTGAAGCCTGTTGATAATACGCAAATATCTGAACTGATGAATCATCTTTTTCCTGACACATTAGCTAAACTTCAGTATCAAGTTGGACACGACATTAGGTGGGTCAATGTCCCTGATATTTTAATTGCTCAAACGGATGATAGGTATACACATATCTACTTCGAAGGAGGGGATGCCTTGATAGATACTCCCCTTAAGAAGCTATTGGCTGACTTCCCGTCCCATTTTGTGCAAGTGCACAGAAATACAATCGTGAAAAAAGCCAGTATTGTAAGTTTGGAAAGTTATGAAGGTACCCATAAGGTTGTTTTAGACGGTGTAGACGAACCTGTTTCAGTTAGTCGGCGTGCATATGCAAGTCTCAAATCTGTGTTTTAACCACTGACCCACATTGATTGACCGTTTAGTCATTTGACTATTTGGTTACACAAAAAAAGCGATAAGATGTAGATTAGAGTATACATTGAGTTTTTTTCATGGGTAATTTGTTTCCAAAAAAAGTCCAGATGGGGTTCACTTTATTAGAGGTGGTCGTCGCCTTTATGGTGCTGAGCTTTGGACTTCTTGGTGCGGTTGCTTTGCAAGCTAAAGCAAAACAAGCAAGCTTTGACTCAATGCAGCGGGCTGCAGCCGTTGCACTTGCTGGAGACATCATTCAACGTATTCGATCTAACGACACGCCTGCGATGATAGATTTATATGGTGGGTCGTTCACAAGCCAAACTCAATTAAATACTGATACGACGTGTTTTTCGAGCTTTTGTAATAATCAAGCGATTGCTAATTTGGATAAAGAGCAATGGAAGCAAGCGATTAGAGCCAAAGAGAATACTGGTTCATTAGATGATACAACAGTGTGTATTACCCCTGTTAGAGATGGTGATGGATTTGAGGTTACGGTCACCGTTACCTGGGTTGGCAGGCAAGCAATAAAAGCCAATAACGCTACGTCAAATATTAACTGTGGTACAAAAGATGATTACAGAAGACTCGTGTCTTTATCAAGTTTTGTACTGGTGAGGAGTTAACGATGCGCCAGCGTGGGTTTACTCTAATTGAAATATTAATCTCCTTATTTATTGGCGCGATTTTGCTAGGTGGTGTTGTTGCTACATATGTCAGTATGCGTGTGACGACAAAAGACACCATGGCCATAGGTGAGCTTCAAGAAATTGGCCGTTTGTCATTAACCTTGCTGCGCAGAGATTTGGAGCAAATAGGGTTTTGGGGGACTTTTTACGATAAGAGTTTTAGCAGTAATAATTCAGCGGGCCCTGCAAACCCTGTTGGCGATTGCTTTGGCGGCTTGAATAATGGCAGCTTCCCAGATGTCACACCAACCAACTTTCGTCCAATTTATGCCGACTTTACTACTAATGGTAATGCTCTAGGGTGTATCACTGGCGCAAAAAAGAACACCGAGGTTTTACAGTTGAAGTTCCTAGAAGGGGAGCAAATAGCCGTCGGTGCAGTGAACGCAAATAAGTACTATTTTATCGCTCAGCAGGAGCAAGCCGAATTTATTGCAGGCCCTAACGTTGTGGCTTTGCCAAATGTAAACTCAACATTGTGGCCATACAGTCATCATGCTTACTATATCGCTGATCAACAAATCACCATTGATAGCAACCAACTTTCGATCCCAGTTTTGATGAGAAAGAGATTGACCGTCAACGGGCAAATGACGACGGAGACCGTTATTGAAGGGGTTGAGGATATACGATTTTTATTTGGTATCGATATCGATGGTGATAGCCGGGTTGATAGCTATCGTAGTGTGAAGAAAATGACAGCGGCAGACTGGGAAAGGTCTGAAGGCGTACTCACTGTCCAAGTTATTGTATTAGTTAGGTCATTAGAGCCTGATCCCGGTATCAAATTAAATAACCAAACATATACGTTGGGTAATGATACCGACAAAGTCGTTCATTCATTTTCTGACAGTTATCGTAGAACTGTATTTTCTACAACAGTGCAGCTTTATAACATGGGGTCGTCAGCATGGTAGGTCAGGCAAAACAGCAGGGAATGGTATTAATTGTATCAATGGTACTTATCGTAGCTGTGACGAGTATTGCGGTTACCTTGATGAGCAGCAGTACTTTGGATATCAAGATAACGAACGCAGCTCAAGAGCGAGAAACAGCTGAAGCTTATCTTATGGGTGAGGTCCAGCGGCTGGTAAAAGAACAAAAGCAATTGTTCGGAGCAAGCAAGTTTCACTTAACCAATGGCAAAATTGATGCAAATGATAATGGTGTTCATAAGTTTGATAATGAAAGCCAAGAAAGTCCTGTGGATTATGAGTTAAGAAATTTAAACAAAGGACAGTTAGAAGTGCCATGCCCTCGGGTATATGGGTATACCGAGGGGGTTGTCTGTAACATGACTGAGCTGACTAGCTCTGTAGAGTATGGTGATCAAGGTCGTCATAAAGTGACAGTGGTTATTGGTATTGGTCAAGAAATTCAAGATGTTAAGGCAAATCAATGATGTATTTTAAACGACTACTATTGTTCTGTCTGCTAATGAGCAGCGCAGTGTATGCCGAGGACATCGAGCTCTACGTTAAACACGATGTAAGTGGCTCCGAAAAGTCCCGCGTGATTGTGATCTTTGATACTTCTGGCAGTATGGCCTGGGATGTCAATGATGGGAGAAGGTGCTATGAATACAGGAATTGGCGACTACGTTCCGTAGATTGTTTTGACACCTCAAAAACTTCAAAAGCGTGCTACAAGTACATCAATGGACGCTACCGCTCAGTCAATTGTGGTGATAGTCGTTTGAAAGTGGCGCAAGATGCAATGGTGTCTCTGGTCACCGATAATCCGGACTTTGACTTTGGTTTAATGCGCTTGTATTCCAGCTCTGGTGGTTATGTTTTAAATGGCATTGGCTCAGATCCTAGTGTGGTTATTAGTAAAATAAACAGCTTGCGTGCAAGTGGCAGTACTCCGCTTGCAGAAACACTTTGGGAGGCTTATTTATATTTGACCGGTAGGGCAATAGATTATGGTTATAACGGCGGCAACAATCGTGATAAAACCATTGAGTCTAGTGGGCGTTACAAGTCACCTTTTGCACCTGTGGCTGGCGATCCTGAACGCTGCGACACATCGACCAACATTATATTGATGACAGATGGTGATCCAACAAGTGACACCGGCAAAAACTCTGCGATTGCCAATGAATACCTCAGTAAATTTGGTTCATACCCTACGACTGTATCGAATAGTTACCTAAATTCATTGGCAAAACTGATGCGGGGCACTGCGGACACCCAAGTGGATTTGTACCCCACAACCGCAGATAAACAAGATTTTGCACGTGTATATACCATCGGCTTTGGTACTGGGATGTCTAATTCGGGTAAAGCACTATTGAAACAAACCGGTGAGGTAGATGGTGGTGGTGCTTACCTTCATGCTAATACCGCTTCTCAGCTCTCAGAGGCACTTAAATTAACTATTTCTAAAATACGAGAGCAAAGTGATAGCTTTTCTTCTCCGTCGGTGTCAACAAGTAGCTCGGATTTAAGCCGCAGTGGTGACTCCGTTTACTTTACTATGTTTTATCCAGAGACACATACGCGTTGGGCGGGAAACCTTAAAAAGTTAAAAGTCACAGGTGGTATAGTACATGGCTCAAGCAGCACATCTAATGCAATCAATGATCAAGGTCAAATTGATAAATCAGTGACGACTTTTTGGTCCGCCCCTGGCAGCAAGGATGGTAATGTTGTTTTGGAGGGAGGGATCAACTATCAACTCACGCAGCGACAGACGACTCGCCGACTATTTTCTGACTTTGGTAAAGGTACTTTATACAACTTTGACTATTCAACCGCACTCACTGCGCATCAAGGCTCATTGGTTAACTTGGCGGCTAAATTTGGTACTTCAACCGCAGAAGTAGAAAAAACTATGTTGTGGGCAAGGGGCCAGGATGTTGATGACCAAAATGGTAACCGAAATACTGGCGAGAGGCGCAAAGATATATTCGGCGATCCTCTTCACTCAAGACCGGTTACGATTGATTATGGTAGCAATGACTTGAGAGTGATTGTGGGTACCAATGCTGGCTTTTTACATATGTTCAAAGATAAGGGGGATACGGTCGAAGAAAGTTGGGCGTTTATTCCTAATTCACTACTTGATATTTTAAAGCCGCTGAGAGATCGCAGACAGGACACCAAATTATATGGTATGGATGGGCCGATCACAGTTTATTTTTGGGATAAAAATGATAGTGGCGTTGTCGACTCGGGTGAAAAAGTCTGGTTAATAGCGGGGATGCGTAGAGGTGGAAATGAGTACTTTGCCTTTGATATTACATCGCCAGATCAGCCTAGAATGCTATGGGGTGGCCCAATTCAAGGTGGAGTAGGTGACTTTACAGAGTTAGGTCAGACATGGTCAAAACCAGTTGTTTCTTTTATCACAGCACAACCTGATAAACCTGTGCTCATATTTGGTGCCGGCTATGATACCAACAAAGACAATGCCTTATTCTCAAATGACAATAAGGGAAGAGGGATTTACATTGTTGATTTGGAAAGTGGTAAACCTGTCTGGACTTTAACACCTGATACTGGCTTTAAAGGTAAACATAGCATTGCCGCTGATGTCAGTGTATTAGATTCTGATTACGATGGTTATGTAGATAGAATTTATGCAGCAGATACCGGAGGCGGTCTTTGGCGTATAGATTTACCCAGTAGCTCACCAAATGATAAAGATGCGCCTTGGTCCCACTTTATGTTAGCAAATTTGAGTGGTGGAAATGATAATGCGAAAAGACGATTTTTCTATCGCCCAATGATAGCGAGGACTTACTTTAGTAAGGTGACGGTTGAGATAATCGATGGCAAGCCAACCAAGGTTAGAAGAGATGTTCCCTACGAGGGTATTTTGATTGGTAGCGGTAATCGCGCTAAGCCAACTTCAACCCATGTTAAAAACTTCTTGTTCATGGTACGGGATGAAAATACTAAAACGCAAACCTTTACCTCTCAAAATACGCCAAGCGTGATTCGGGCAAGTAATTTATTTAATGTAACAAACGATCCGTTCAAAGCGAATTTAGACAGCTATGAAGATTTTACGGATAAAGAAGCTGAATTGGGGCAAGCAAAAGGGTGGAAGATTAAGCTGGAATCTGGCGAAAAATCTTTATCTGCAGCGACAGCGATTGGTGGATTAGCGTATTTTACGTCTTTCTCACCGACAACCGTCTCAGAAAACCAGTGTGCGATTGGAGAAGGGACCGGCTACTTATACATTGTACACTTACATTATGGCATGCAAGTTTTCCAAAAACGTCGTTATCGTACCACCGCGACATTACCTGATACACCACGTACACATTACGATGTATATGAAGATCCAATTACTAAGAAAAAGACGGTAAAAGCGAAGATTATTAGTCCGACAGTGATTAAAGAAGACGCTGTAGATGAGATGTTTGGCGGTAATCCTGCCGATGGGATTGATCCGCAAAAGCTTGAGCCACCCAATGTGTATAAAAACCCGGACGGTTCTGCAAATGTTCCAGGCGTTTCACCATTGACAATAACTTATGAAACGAGACAGCTGTATATTTACAAAAAAGAGGATAATGATGAAAAATAAAATTCGTACAGTCGTTGGGTTTTCATTAATCGAATTAGTGATTGTGGTTGCTATTGTAGGGGTGCTTGCATCCCTTGCTTACCCAAACTATTCGAGCTATATCAAACGTGGTGCCAGAGCGGATGCAATGACTATTTTGCTTGATGCCGCTAATAAACAAGAACAATATTTTGTAGATAACCGTCAGTATACCAGTAACTTAAGTGATATTGGCGTGCCGTCTACAAGTGAAAATGGATACTTCAATATCACTGTTGCCTTAAGCAATGGCGGTTATACACTGACAGCGACTGCTGCAAATGGCCCTGTGAAGGGAGACTTAGAATGCACAACCTTATCAGTGAACAATTTGGGTATAAAAACAGTAACAGGTACTGCGACAGCTGATCACTGTTGGGAACGTTAGTAGTTAGTCACATCTTGTTGTATCTTTGAGCCGTGTTCTCCCTGTGGTACTAATTGACAGTGACTTACCAAATTTTCGGCCATCTTTACGTTTTACACAGTATGTGAAAGTTCCGTTTCCCAGGCCCCAAAGTGTGCCGGTATGTAAAAAGGTCAACGCATTTCTTTGATAGGTCAGCTCGTCAAGTGAGTTTATTTTTTGACTCACAGTCAGAATAGTGTCGTGGGTGTTTAAACATTTTAAATGCCCCCTATCAATAAATAATGTCAATTCTTTGTGCCAATAATCTCGGACGCAGCAATTAGCAATAAGTGGGCATAACGTAATACGTTCACCTGAGTAAACGGCTTTAAGCCTGGCATAACTGATGAGTCTATCTAAGTGCATCAGAGCATGTTTGGGTCTATTTGCAGTGTAGATTTCCCTCATTGAGGGAATGGTCAGTGTGGCCACAATAGCGCAGATTGAAAGTGTTATAATAAACTCAAATAGTGAAAACCCTAACATGGAAAGATTGCTTTGTTTCATTATCCCCAGTCCTTTGGCAAGTAATTATCAATAGTGACAGGGGTGATTTTGAGGGTTTAGTTAAATCAATTTGGCCGCATTTTAGCTAAGTATTATTATGTGCTATCTACGCTTTATATGACTATAGGGTTGGGTGAAATGAAAAAGTTAATTTATCACATTACCTTTATCACCCAGTACAAATTTGCGTAGTATTACCAGTAAATAAGGCTGTGCCAGCCTGTGTGATACTGAGGCTCTGATTTTTTGTTGCTGCGCCTTGAGGGCAATATATAAATATACCATTTTGCCCATTGCCTAATCGGCCACTAGAGTCAAATTTAAGTGATGCAACAGGGTAGTCTAAATCGTCAATATCTTTGACCTTTTCCATCACTCTCAGTAAATCATCAGTATTGACCGTATAAGCACCATTGTTATCACGATCTACAAAAATCGCAATGCGGTTACTTTTCCAATCGGTTGTACAAGTGAAGTCTTGATTTTGTAGAAGCTGGGTCTCTAAAGCAGGACAGATAATGACGATTTCATCACTGGCAGTTGCCTTTGCTCTGGCAAAAGTGACACTACGTTTTAGCTCAAGTAAAAAACTTTGTGCTCGATTTTCTTGATACGTAGAGCTGGTAAAGAAAAAGGTAAGGCTAGCTAAAGTGCCCAAAATTGCCACTGTCATTAGCAATTCTATTAAGCTCATGCCGTGTTGATGTCGCATGGTTAGCTCCCAAAGTAGACAAGTGTCGATAGTTTATTTTGCGCTTTTTCAATATATTATTCAACAGCTATGTTTGCCATGCTTGCCCCTATTGTCTAAAATCGACCCATTACCAGAGGAAGCATGATAATCATGAAGAAGATTGAAGCAATAATTAAACCATTTAAGTTGGATGATGTAAGGGAAGCCCTGTCTGATATCGGTATTACTGGCATGACGGTGTGTGAAGTGAAAGGCTTTGGGCGCCAGAAGGGGCATACAGAGTTATATCGTGGTGCGGAGTATATGGTTGACTTCCTACCTAAAGTAAAATTAGATATTGTGCTTGCTGAAGAAGATGTTGACCGCGCAATCGATGTGATTTTAAAAACAGCTCAAACCGGTAAAATCGGTGATGGTAAGATTTTTGTCACTGAAGTAGAGCGTGTCGTAAGGATCCGTACTGGCGAAGAAGACGAAGAAGCAATTTAAAGCCAGTGAGGTTGATCAGGCATCAAAGATGCCTGATCTGATGAATCAACGTTGATTAAGTGCTTTTGTCTTCCTGACATTTTCACTTAATTCAGTTAAACCAAGTTTTTCGTAGCTTTTTTCCATCATATCTAGTGCTTCAAGCAAATAACTGCTTTGTGAATAGTGCTCCACAACATACTTACCACGATTTGCAGCGGCTAAATATGCTTCACGTTCGAAGTAGTAATTAGCAATTTTCATCTCATAACGTGCCATTTTATTAAGTAGCCACGCTAAACGCTTTTTTGCTTCAGGCGTATATTCGCTTTCTGGGAAGCTTTTGACCAAAGTTGATAAGTCTTGAAAAGCAACCCGTGTTTTACTTACATCACGGTCTGCTCTGTCTACACCGAAGTATTCTTGGAAAGCATTTTCATCAGCTTTAATATTGATCAAACCGCGCATGTAATACATGTAATCTAAGTTTTTATGATTTGGATTTAATCGAATGAAGCGGTCAACAGTGGCAAGCGCTTGATCGATATTTCCCGTTTGGTAGTGTGCATACACCAAATCCATTTGTACTTGTCTAGAATATGGCCCAAACGGGTAACGCGCATTGATAGCGCCAAGTAATTGAATTGCTCTGGCGTATAGGCCTGAATCTAATGTGCGTTTGGCATCTTCATACAAAGCTTGAACAGATTTGTTTGGTACACGTTCAATTTCTTCTTGTTCTGGTGCTGAAGAACATGCGGCTAATCCTAGTATAGATGCGCTAATAAATACTGCTGCAGCGCGTTTTCCCAACTTCATTATCATTTTATTTTACTACCTTCGTTGTCTTCGGCTAGGCCAAGTCGGTAAAACCGAGTAAACTATGCATTTATGCGATTCTAACCCAGTCGAGCGAGGCTTGCACTGGTAATTTAGGTAAAGTTACACATGTCAGAGCAAATTTCTCTACAAGCCGAAGTGCCAATCGAGTTAGGCGGTAAACGTCTAGACCAAATATTAGCGCAATTGTTCCCAGATTTTTCACGTTCAAGAATAAAAACGTGGATTTTGGATGAAAAAGTGACTGTAAACGGTCAAACTTTGAGCACACCCAAAGAAAAGCTATTTGGTGGTGAAGTCGTAGAGATTGAAACACAAATAGAAGCAGAGCGCGAATATGAAGCGCAAGATATTGCATTGGATATTGTTTATGAAGATGATGATATTCTAGTAATTAACAAACCTATGGGTTTAGTTGTGCATCCAGGTGCAGGCAATCCTAATGGTACGGTGCTTAATGCATTGCTTTATCATCACCCTGATATTATCAATGTACCGCGTGCTGGTATTGTGCACCGTTTGGATAAAGACACAACTGGTTTGATGGTGGTTGCAAAAACCATTCAGGCGCAAACTCACTTGGTTAAAAACCTCCAAGCGCGCACCAATTTCACCCGTGAATACGAAGCAATTTGTAATGGTACAATGACTGCCGGTGGTGTAATTGAAAAGCCGATTGGTCGCCATGCAACGAAACGCACGCATATGGCTGTTCATGAAATGGGTAAGCCGGCTATTACACATTATCGTGTCGCTGAGAAATTCAGAGCACATACTCGTTTGAGGCTACGTCTGGAAACAGGTAGAACTCACCAAATCCGTGTACATATGGCATACTTAAAGCATCCATTGATTGGGGATCAGTTATACAATGGTCGCCCATGTCCTCCGAAAAATGCCTCGGCAGAGTTTTTGGACACTCTACGTAGTTTTAAGCGTCAAGCATTGCATGCTGTTAAGCTCAGTATCGCTCATCCAATTACGGGTGAGAAAATGACTTGGGAAGCGCCAATTCCTGAAGATATGCAAGCACTTACAGAGATGCTAAGAGCTGATACAAAAGCTAACCCACAAATCGAATACTAGCTTTATGTTGTTGCCTCAATGGTCAGTGCATAATCAAGTCGGTGCTTTGTCGAGCACCCGCTTAGGTGGTTACTCAAAAGCGCCTTTTGATGAATTTAACTTGGCATTTCACGTGGGTGACAGGCCAGATGATGTTAAGCGTAATCGTAGGTGCCTGGAGAATTTTCTTCCTGCAACACCCACCTGGGTCAACCAAGTACATGGCACGAACGTACTGGTGGTTGACTCGAGCACACCGATTGAGAACACATTCAGTGCAGATGCTTTATATACACAGATAAGAAAGCGACCTTTAGCAATCATGACGGCAGATTGTTTGCCCATTTTATTGGCAAGTCGTCAAGGTGATGAGGTTGCTGCTATCCATGCAGGATGGCGTCCACTGGCTGGTGGCATTATCGCAAATACGTTAAAGTGTTTTCGTGCTCAGCCAAGCGAGATAGTGGCTTGGTTTGGGCCTGCAATTGGACCTACTGCGTTTGAAGTGGGGGCTGAAGTAAAAGATGCCTTCATAGAAAAATTACCAGCACAAGCTCAAGCATTTGCGCCTAAAGGTGGACACAAGTTTCTCGCGGATATTTTTTTATTGGCTCGTATTCAATTAAATGCGTTGAATATAAACTATATTTATGGCGACGAACTTTGTACTTACAGTGATAGTGAGCAGTTTTTTTCATATCGCCGTGATGGGCAATGCGGACGCATGGCAACCGTGATCTGGCGCAAATAAATTCTCTTCCCTACTTGAACATATTCACCAAAGGACCCACTTAAAGAAGTAGTTTAGAATACTTAGGTGTGGAGTCTCATGCGTTTAGATAGATTTACTAGCAAATTCCAAAGTGCGTTGTCAGACGCTCAATCCCTTGCATTGGGTAGAGATCATCAATTTATTGAACCAGTCCATTTAATGTATGCGCTGTTACAGCAAACGGGTTCGAGTGTCAGGGCGCTATTTGCGCAAGCTGGTGTGAGTGCAGACGAGCTCAACACTAAGTTATCTCAGTCTATAGAGCGACTTTTTAAAGTTGAAGGTGTTGGCGGTGATGTACAGCTATCTAACAACCTGATTTCCCTTATTAATTTATGTGATAAATACGCACAAAAGCGTAAAGACAAATACATTTCCAGTGAAGTGTTTGTATTCTCAGCGTGTGAGGATAAAGGCGAATTAGGTGATATCTTTCGCGCCCTCAATATTACCCAAGACAAGGTTGAAAAAGCCATCAAAGCCATTCGAGGCGGGCAAAAAGTCGATGATCCAAACGCCGAAGAAACACGTCAGGCACTTGAAAAATATACAATAGATTTAACTGAGCGCGCTGAGCAGGGCAAATTAGATCCAGTGATAGGCCGCGATGATGAAATTAGACGTACGATTCAAGTCCTGCAGCGTCGAACTAAAAATAATCCGGTGCTGATCGGTGAGCCTGGGGTCGGTAAGACAGCCATTGTAGAGGGGCTTGCGCAACGTATTATCAATGGTGAAGTACCTGAAGGACTCAAGCATAAACGTGTGTTGTCTCTAGATTTAGGGGCATTGGTCGCGGGTGCTAAGTATCGAGGCGAATTCGAAGAGCGCTTAAAATCTGTGTTGAATGAGCTAGCCAAAGAAGAAGGCAGTGTAATTTTATTCATTGATGAGATCCATACCATGGTTGGTGCAGGTAAAACGGATGGTGCAATGGATGCGGGGAATATGTTGAAGCCAGCACTTGCACGTGGTGAGCTGCATTGTGTTGGTGCAACGACACTGGATGAGTATCGTCAATATATTGAGAAAGACGCTGCACTTGAAAGGCGTTTTCAAAAAGTCTTTGTCTCAGAACCTACAGTTGAAGACACAATTGCGATTTTACGTGGCTTAAAAGAGCGCTATGAATTGCATCACTCTGTAGACATTACCGATCCTGCAATTGTTGCCGCGGCAAATTTATCGCATCGTTATATTAGTGATCGTCAACTACCAGATAAAGCCATTGATCTTATTGATGAAGCAGGTTCATCTATTCGTTTGCAAATCGACTCTAAGCCAGAGCAGCTAGATAAGCTTGAAAGACGCATCATTCAATTAAAATTAGAAGACAATGCCTTGGCGAAAGAGAAAGATGAAGCCAGTCAAAAGCGCCGCACAGAGATGCAGTCACTAATTTCACAATTAGAGACTGAATATACAGAGCTGGATGAAGTATGGAACGCTGAAAAAGCTTCTTTACAGGGCACGCAAGTAATTAAAGCTGAACTTGAACAAGCTCGTTTGGACCTTGAGGTGGCGCGCAGAGCAAGTGATTTACAACGTATGTCTGAATTACAATATGGCCGTATTCCAGCGCTTGAGCGTAAGCTCGACTTAGCATCTCAAGCTGAAATGCAAGAAATGAGCTTGCTTAAAAACCAAGTGTCTGAAGATGAAATCGCGGAGATCCTCTCTCGTTGGACCGGTATCCCTGTGGCGAAGATGCTGCAAGGGGAGCGAGAAAAACTCTTGCATATGGAAGATGAATTACATCAGAAAGTAATCGGACAGGACGAAGCGGTTAATGCTATTGCTAACGCTATCCGCCGCTCACGTGCTGGTCTTGCCGATCCTAACCGCCCAATCGGTTCCTTCTTATTTTTAGGCCCAACGGGGGTGGGTAAGACTGAGCTGACAAAAGCGTTGGCTAATTTTATGTTTGATACAGAAGATGCCATGGTACGAATAGATATGTCTGAGTTCATGGAAAAACACTCAGTCGCGCGTTTAGTCGGTGCACCTCCTGGTTATGTCGGTTATGAAGAAGGTGGGTATTTAACAGAAGCAGTGCGCCGCAGACCTTATTCTGTTGTGTTACTAGATGAAGTAGAAAAAGCGCATCCGGATGTATTTAATATTCTTCTACAGGTGCTAGATGATGGTCGTTTAACCGATGGCCAAGGTCGAACGGTTGATTTTAAAAATACCGTTATCATCATGACTTCAAACTTAGGATCAGATGTTATTCAAGAGCAGGCAAGCAGTAATGATTATGCAGGTCTGAAAAACAAACTGATGGACGTGCTGACGACTCAATTTAGGCCGGAGTTCATAAATCGTATTGATGAGACCGTTGTATTCCATCCGCTGGTCACTGAACATATCAAGCAAATTGCACGGATCCAGCTTGATAAATTATCCAGCCGCCTAAAAGACAACGGGTATATGTTTGAAGTGAGCGAAAGTGCACTTGAAAAAATTGCACAGAGTGGGTTTGATCCAGTGTTTGGTGCACGGCCCTTAAAGCGGGCTATTCAACAGTACATCGAAAACCCATTGGCGCAAAGCTTGCTGCAGGGCGACTTTAGTGGGTTTAATGCGATTAAGGTTGATGTTAACGAGGATACAATTCAATTTACCGGTCAGTAATCAGTTTGTTTTGATGCGCGAATACATCTGATGATATTTGTTATGAACCCCCTAAAGAACACGATGAAGTTGTTTGGGGGGTTTTGCTTTGATATGTTAAATTCAATGGCTATTTAGTCGTTCCGGATGGCATAACGTGAATAAAAATTACAAACAGGCGGGTGTCGTACATTTTGGTCCTGCTGAGACACTTGAAATCAAGCACATTCCTAAGCCCGTACTTGAACACGGACAAGTTTTTATTCGTATTACCTCATCTTCTATCAATCCCATTGATGTGAAAACCCGTAGTGGTCTAGGTTACGTTGCACAGGCCAAAGCGGACGATGCTTTTTTACCATTAGGCTATGATGTACTTGGTGTTGTTGAAGAGATTAGTGAAGGTGTGAGTGATTTATCAGTAGGGGATTCAGTGTTGGGTATGGTGGGCTTCCCTGCAACGCCTGGGTGTTATGCAACGCATGTGATAGCACAGCATGAAGAACTTATTGTCGTCGATACGAAAGTTTCTGAAGAGTTAGCAGGTCTAAGTTTGGCGGGGTTAACAGCATTACAGTCTTTGGAAAAATTGGATGCAAATGCGGGTACCCTATTTGTTAATGCACCTACTGGAGGTGTTGGTCACTTGGCACTTCAGCTTGGAGCATTAAAAGGGTTTGATGTCGTTGCTGTGACAACGCGAAAGTCGCTGATTGAGTCGCTAAACTTTGATATCGCAGTTATGTCTTATGAAGAGTTTTTTAGCGAATCTAGGTCAGGGCAACTATTAGACTTGGTTGGTGGGGAACTTGCCTGTAAAATGTTATCAAACTTGATGACTGACACAAAGTTTGTGACTGTGCCTTCAATCACCAAAGATACAGTGATAAAGCATGGTGAATCACTTGGTGCTCAGGGGGAAGGAATTTTAGTTCAAACTAATCTGAATCACCTCAATGAGCTGTATAAAGCTGTCGCGTCGCAGCAAGTGAGTCTTGTTGTGAGCAAAAAATTTAAGCTAGATGATATTGCCATGGCTCATCGATATGTTGAGCAAGGCGAGCACTTTGGCAAAGTCATTATTGTGGCTTGAGTATTATAAATTTGCCCCCATTGAATGTGGCATAACTTAAGCTTGATCCGAGCCTCGAGGTATTTTTTTGAAACACACTAATTTAGATAGCAAGTTAGAAACACTTGCCAACACTGCGCTTGTCCCTTCTTTAACAAATATTCAGCGTGGTATTGAACGAGAAGCTTTACGGATCCAGCCATCCGGCGAAATTGCTAAAACACCTCACCCTGCAGGTGTTGGACACCCATTGACACATAATTCGATAACAACTGATTTTTCAGAGTCACTGCTTGAGTTTATTACTCCAGTCAGTACATCGGCTGAGCAAACGTTGTCTCAATTGAGAGATCTGCAAAAGTATACGCTGGCGAGTATGGGCGATGAAATGCTTTGGCCTATGAGTATGCCATGCTTTATTGAAGATCAAGATGATATTGTGCTGGCGCAATTCGGCAATTCCAATATTGGCAAAATGAAAACACTCTATCGAGAAGGCTTAAAAAATCGCTATGGAAGTATGATGCAAGCGATTGCTGGTGTGCATTTTAACATGTCATTTCCAGATACATTCTGGGGTGCTCTAAAATCCAGTGAGCGAGATGGTAGCTCGTTACAAGACTTTATTTCGAATAAATACCTTGGCCTTATTCGTAACTTCAAACGTGAACTCTGGTTGATCAGCTATTTATTTGGCGCATCCCCCGCGTTATGTCGGTCTTTTTTACAGGGAAAACAGAGTGAATTACCCTTTAAAGAGTCTGGTAAAGGGACTTTATATTTGGATAAAGGAACCGCATTGCGTTTGGGTGATTTGGGTTATACCAATAGTGCTCAGTCGTCACTTAAAGTGATGTACAACAGCTTGCCTGAATATGTGAAAGGGCTGCAAACAGCAATTCGCTGTCGATCTGACTTGTATGAAAACATTGATGATTATCAGACTGAAGCGCCTAAGCAGCTTAATAAGAATATTCTTCAGATAGAAAATGAGTTTTACTCACCAATTAGGCCAAAACGAAATGCGACCTCACAGGAAACGCCAACACAGGCGCTTGCTCGTGGTGGCATCGAGTATATTGAAATCCGCGCGCTGGACGTAAATCCGTTTTCTGAAACAGGTATTAGCTTGGAACAGATCCGGTTTTTAGATGTCTTTTTGACTTATTGCTTGTTAAAAGACTCACCCGAGATGGATTGGGATGAACAGCAAGTATCAGATCAAAATCTACAACGTGTTATTAGTAGCGGTCGTGAAACTGCCACACACTTACAGCAGCAAGATGCGAGTATTTCGATAAAAACGTGGGCTAAAAATATATTTGGTGATTTAGCGAAGGTTGCGGCACTTTTTGACAGCGCATATGGTAATAGAATCTACTCAGATACAATCGAGCGCCTAGCTACATGGGTAGACAATCCAGGTGATACTTTTTCAGGCCAAATCGTTGCGGCCTTAGTGGGGCAGGATACTGACTCTGCTGAACAAGCATTAGTATTGGCAAAGCAATATAAGCAATCACATTTACAAAGCGACTATCAGTATTATCAAGAGTCCGCTTTGAATGAACAAGTAACACAATCATTTTTGGATGAACAAGCGATTTGTAAAGCGGATAAAAAATCACTGAAAGATTTCTTGCAAGATTACTTCGAAAAGGCATAAAAAAACGCAGCCCATGGGGCTGCGTAAAAATATATCAGGGATGAAACAATGCTAAACTGCTGCATTCAAGTAGTATGACCGTAGCAAAATAAAAAAGTTCAGGCGAGTTCAAAAAAAAATGAGAAAAAAAATATTATTTTTACCACTGTTACTTGCATTAACGGGTTGTGCGACAGCTCCTCCGAAGCAACCTAATGATATTTGTAAGATTTTTGAAGAAAAAGACGATTGGTATTACGACGCACGTGATGCTCAAGAAAAGTGGGGATCACCAAAACATGTGTTAATGAGCATGATGTATCAGGAAAGCTCATTTAGGCATGATGCAGCTCCTCCGATGGAGTATTTTTTAGGTTTTATACCCATTGGTCGTGTTAGCTCAGCGTATGGTTATTCTCAAGCTAAGACCATGACTTGGAGTGATTATATTCGAGAAACGGGTAATTCCGGTGCCGACAGAGATGATTTCGAAGATGCGATAGATTTTATGGGGTGGTTTGTTTACAAAACTCATAAAGTAAATGGTGTGTCAAAATGGGACGCCTATGCGCAATACTTAAATTACCATGAAGGCTGGGGTGGATATCGGCGCGGCACTTACAAGCAGAAAAAATGGTTGATGAAAGTTGCGAATAAAGTGAAACACAGAGCATCTCGCTATGGTGCACAGCTTAAAAAATGTGAAGATGACTTAAATAAAAGTTGGTTTGAAAGATTGTTTTCATAGGGTAACCTTAACATCAGCATTAAAAAAGGGTTTAGCTTGAGCTAAACCCTTTTTTATTAAGCGTGCTTTTGAGGTTTTTGCTGAAGTGGAAAAATCTTCACTATTTTGATCATGTTTTCTTTTACTTCTATGACTTCCATTGGATAGTTAGCGATTTTCAAACTCAGTTGACTTTCAGGAATATCTTCCAGGTATTCAACAATTAAGCCACTAAGTGTTTTAGGACCCTCAGTGGGTAGCGCCCATCCCATCTCTTTATTTAGGTCTCGAATGTTAGCGCTGCCATCAACTAAAACAGAACCATCACTTTGCACTGTAACTTCATCACTGGGTGTAGGTGTTTGAGTCGTGGTAAAGTCGCCGACCACTTCTTCTAAAATATCTTCTAGCGTAACCAAGCCCTGAATGTCACCGTATTCATCAACTACAAGGCCTATACGCTCTTTGTTTTGCTGAAACTTGAGCAGCTGGGTATTTAGCGATGTGCCTTCAGGAATAAAGTATATTTCTCTTACTGCACGCAGTAGTGAAGGCTTATCAAACTGCTCTTTGGTTAATAAGCGCAGTGCATCGCGTGAGTGAATAAAGCCAACGGCATCATCAATTTGGTCACGGTATAAAAGCACGCGTGTGTGCTGCGCGTTTGTTAGCCGACGAGAGATATCTTTCCAGTCATCGTTAATATCAATGGCATTTATTTCGTTTCGGGGGATCATGATATCTTCAACGGTGACTTGCTCAAGATCTAAAATAGAAGTCAGCATGTTGCCATGGTTAGTAGGTAGCATGGCACTTGATTCGTTTACGACTGTTTTCAGTTCTTCTTTACTGAGACTATGCTCTTCAATTTGTTCTGGTGAGACACCAAATAATTTAAGGATACCATTGGTAATGAAGTTTATAGTGCTCACGAAGGGGAATAGGAACTTTAATAAAATTTTGAGAATAAGTGAGCTCGGAAAAGCCACTTTCTCAGGGTAAAGTGCTGCCAGAGTTTTTGGCGTGACTTCTGCAAATATAAGGATTACCAAAGTCAAAACTAGGGTTGAGATAATAAGACCTGCATCACCAAATAGCCTCAGACCAATCAGTGTAGCCACAGAAGACGCTGCAATATTGACGAGGTTGTTTCCTAGCAGAATGAGTCCAATAAGGCGATCTGGCCTTTGAAGCAGTTTATCTACGCGTTTGGCAGATTTGTTATTCTCTTTAACTAAGTGTCTGAGCCTGTAGCGGTTAATGGACATGATGCCAGTTTCAGAGCTTGAGAAATAACCTGATATAAGTATCAGCACACCAAGTATCACAAACAAGGCGTTGGTAGATATGTCGTCCAACAGAGGATCCCTTTTTTACTTTCGAAAGGTTATTAAGCGTCAGCATAGAAGCAGAGTCAAGCTCGACGCCTAATTTTTTGTATTAAAATTTGTCTAAGATAACTTCTTGGATAAATCGGCTGCCAAAGTAGGCTAAAGTAACAATGCCTGATGCGCCGATAATTGCAAACACCACCGGTTTTCCACGCCAGCCAAACTTATGATGCCCTAGTGTCACAGCAGCAAAAATAGTCCATGCAATCAATGACAATACTGTTTTGTGGATGGACGCTTTATCAAACATACCATCTAAGAATACAAACCCAGCAATCAATGCCAATGTGAGTAGTCCGGTGCCGACGGTGAGTAGTTGATATAGCTGAGATTCCACTTGCATCAATGGAGGTAAGTGACTATTCATGATGGCAAGGTCTTTGCTTTTTAAGCGCTTATCAATAAAGTAAAACTGCACGGCATACAAGGTAGCGATGATTAAAATACAGTAAGCCAGTAGAGATAAAGAGATATGTGTGACTAAACCAATATCTACATTGATGTCATCCATAATGATGTGGTGCGGGATAAATAAACTGGCAATCAGTAAAATCGCCGCAAATCCATATACCACAGGTAACAACAATGTTGCGGGGAATTTTAAAGAGACCGTTGTAACAGAAACGACAATCACCCAACAGGTCAGCAGGGCAATATTAATGGTACTCAAATCTTGTCCATGCTGAGTAAACACAGAGTTCACCAATACCAGCATATGACTCAATATCGCCACCGTACTTAAAATGACGGTCAACTTTTGACTTGGGCCCTCTTTGTGGAATAAACGTGAAAGCACGTGTCCAGTTGCTAGTATGTAAAACAGGCTCGCCAATAATGACAAAATGATGATCATGAACTTTGTGTCTACTTTCGTGGTCCTTTTATAGGCTATTGTATTTTAAGCCTCGCCGCTTGCATAGACTTTGTAAAAAGAATCTTTGTATAACTTGAATACTGTATTAGTTGCGCGCATATCAGTATAATGTTGCGTAATTACGAGATAGTGGAAGCGATACATGTTTGAGAACCTCCAAGAACGCTTAGGAAAAACGCTTAAAAATATCAGCGGCAGGGGCCGACTGACCGAAGATAATATTAAAGAAACACTGCGCGAAGTGCGCATGGCCTTGCTTGAAGCAGACGTTGCACTGCCTGTAGTGCGTGAGTTTGTAAAAAAAGTAAAAGAGCGTGCTGTTGGTGTTGAAGTCACCAAGAGTCTAAGTCCTGGTCAGGTTTTCATTAAAATTGTTCGTGAAGAACTTGAAAAGGCAATGGGTGAAGCGAATGAAGAGCTAAACCTTAACGCTCAGCCACCAGCTGTTGTTATGATGGCGGGTTTGCAAGGTGCTGGTAAAACGACCAGTGTGGGTAAACTTGCGAAATTCTTAAAAGAGAAAAAGAAAAAATCTGTTTTGGTTGTGAGTGCCGATGTATATCGTCCGGCGGCAATCAAGCAGCTTGAAACGTTAGCACAGGAAGTCGATGTTGAATTCTTCCCAAGTGACATTTCACAAAAGCCAGTTGATATTGCCAATAACGCTGTTAGCCATGCAAAAAAGAAATTCATTGACGTAGTGCTGGTGGATACCGCTGGTCGCCTCCACGTTGACAGCGACATGATGGATGAGATCAAAGAATTAAACGCGGCAATTAATCCAATTGAAACGCTTTTTGTTGTTGACTCAATGACAGGTCAGGATGCTGCCAATACTGCAAAAGCGTTTGATGAAGCACTGCCTTTAACGGGTGTGATACTAACTAAAACAGATGGTGATGCACGTGGTGGTGCAGCGTTATCTATCCGTCACATCACAGGTAAACCGATTAAGTTTATGGGTGTGGGCGAGCGAACAGATGCGCTTGAACCATTCCACCCAGATCGTATCGCCTCGCGTATTCTTGGTATGGGTGATGTGTTATCACTTATCGAAGAAGTAGAAGCAAAAGTTGATAAAGATAAGGCAGCTAAGGTTGCAGAAAAAGTCTTTAAAGGTGATGGTTTCACACTGGAAGATTTTGCTGAGCAATTAAAGCAAATGAAAAACATGGGCGGAATGATGTCAATGTTAGAAAAGCTGCCTGGCATGAATAACCTACCCGATGCAGTGAAAGGTCAAGTCAATGACAAAACCTTTAATCAGATGGAAGCCATTATTAGCTCAATGACACCAAAAGAGCGTGCGCGTCCTGAAATCATCAAAGGGTCTCGCAAGAAGCGTATCGCTGCAGGGTCAGGTACTCAAGTTCAAGATATCAATAAGCTGCTTAAGCAGTTTACTCAAATGCAGAAGATGATGAAGAAGATGAAAGGCAAGGGCGGCATGATGAAAATGATGCGCGGCATGAAAGGCATGATGCCTCCAGGTATGTTTGGCGGCGGCGGTCCTAAGTTTTAATTAACTGAATCAAAAAAGGGAAGTGATGTCACTTCCCTTTTTATTTCATCAAGGCCTAATCTTGTTCGGCCTCAGAGCTAAGCGCTTTGCGTGCTGCCTTGGTCAGTCTAACAAGTTCCATTCTTACAGCTTTACTATCCATACACACGTTTTCGAACTGAACGTAGTAGTTTCTATCGTTGGCTCTGAGATAGCACCCATCAGGAACAATGGTTGTCATGATGACGTCGTCAGCTTGCACTTGGTGAATTAGGTTCAGCATAAGTTGGTTGGCATCAGCATGGTCGTCATTCATATGCTCTACCATGCGCTTTTCATCTTCTAACGTCCACTCTGGCTCTTGTGCACGCCATTCGCTTTCTTCTATCCAGAATATATGGCCAAATCCACCAATATAACGAACACGCTTTACTTCCATACGCCATAACTGAAAGTCATGGGCTTGGCGGTAAGATATGGCCTCAGGGTATTGACGCTCATAGCGCTCAAGTAATGCTTCTGACTCTTCAGCTGGCACCGGCGCTGCATCACCAACGACAGTGACTCGTGCGTGTGCATTTTGGTCACCTTGATCTGCAGCATCAAATACGGTCGCACACATGCGGCTATCTTCAGTAAGATTTCTTGAATGTTGTGCTATCCCTGCAATATAAAAAATCAGCCTACCTTGATTGTCCGTCATAAAAGGAGACACAGATCCAAAAGGATAGCCCTGTAGGTTTTTAGAAATGGTTGAGATCACACAGACAGATGACTGTCTTACTAAGGTGCGTGCTTCAAAAGCGGCTTGTTCACGCATTGGAGGCTCCTGTTAGCGGTTCTGAAAAAATCATAGGGATTTCAAAGCTGGGGTGCAAGTTAATTTGCATACCAGCACGGTATATAGGTTGCAACACTTCAGGGCGTAAGACATCCTGTGGTTTGCCGTCGTGATAGATGACGCCATGGTGCAGCAGTAAAATCCTGTCAGCATATAATGATGCTAAGTTTAAGTCGTGTAATACAGCAATGATGGTATTACCTTGCTCTGCAAAAGATTTCGCTTTGCTTAGGGTCATATGCTGATGATGCAGGTCCAATGCCGAGGTTGGTTCGTCCAGCAGCATCAACTTACCTGATGTTCCAGGCTTATGTGCATCAAGCTGCGCAATGCAACGTGCAAATTGCACACGTTGAAACTCACCGCCTGAGAGCACTGTCACATCTCTATCAGCTAACGCTTCAAGCGACAATTGTGCGACAATGTCATTGACAACTTCGGCCTGCGAGAGGGTTGTCTCATGATAGGGATAGCGCCCCATTGCAATCAGTTCAGCGGCATTAAAAGCAAAATTGACGCGATTATTTTGCAGCAGCATAGCGCGTTTGGTAGCAAGCTGCTGAGAGTCAAGTTGATTGATTGCTTGACCGTGAAGTAACACCTCACCTGAATAGGTCAGATCATCACATATTGCGCTCAATAAGGTCGATTTACCCGCGCCATTTTCGCCAAGTAAGACAATAAATTCTCCTTGCTGCGCTGTAAAAGACACATCGTGAATAATGCGTTTGTTACCGCGCGTAATCGCGATATTGTTACACTCAAGCATGTGCACCTCGCTTTTGCTTCACTAACTGGTAGATAAAAAATGGCGCGCCGAATAGTGCTGTGACAATACCAATCGGTAACTCAGAAGGTGCGACAATCAGGCGAGCTATCCAATCGGCAAGTAACATTAGTACGCATCCTAATAGCATGCTCAGGGGTAGCATTTTTCGTAGATCTGGACCCACTAATAAACGCGCGATATGAGGAACAACCAATCCAACAAATCCTATCATACCCGCCATAGCAACGGCACCACCGACACCAAGCGCAACGAGAAAGACGACTTCGGTTTTTAGGCGTTTCACATTAACACCTAGATGTCTTGCATCTCTTTCGCCAAGCATTAGCGCATTTATTTGGCGTTTCTTCATAATCAGCATGATGGTGCTGATGACAATAAGCGGGGCACCGTAAATCATTGCTGACCAACTTGCACCGCCAAGTGAACCCATCTGCCAATATGTCATCAGACGTAATGAGCTGTCGTCAGCAAAAAAGCTGAATAAGCCGATGATGGCCATGGCAATGGCATTAATGGCGACACCTGCCAATAGTAATGTCGTGATTTGAACTTGGCCTTGATGGTTGGCAAGGCGATAAATAACAGAAGTGATAGTGAGTGCACCTACGAATGCGGCAGGCGCGACCATGGCTTCATTAATAAAGCTGACTTTGGGGGCTAAAGCGATGACGGCAATGGCGGCGACCGCAGCGCCACCTGTGACGCCCATTAAACTGGGATCAGCTAGTGGGTTTCGACATAGTGCCTGCGTTGCCGCGCCACTGCATGCGAGCACGGAGCCAACTAAAATGGCGAGCAGCAATCGAGGCAATCGAATTTGTGATACCACACTCATTTGTAGCTCATCAATGTCCATTATCATGGTATCCGGCAATAACCAAGCGATTGGCATTTTCCAATCCCACCCAACAGGACCGCTACTGAGAGAGAGCCAAGCAAGGCCAAGCAGCAATAAGCCGCTCAACCAGTACCACTTTAAATGTTGATTTGAATTTAAAAGGGGAAGTGCGGTGTTGCTCATAATGCCTGCTTACGATGAAATGCGTCTAGTTTGGCTATGGCTTCAGGTAATCGAGTAGTCATACCGAGTGCCATTAGAGAATCCATAACTAGTAGACGACATTCCTTCGCAGCTGGGATTAAAGCAAGGGACGCTTGCTGACAAAACTTTTCAGGGCCGCCTGCGCCATAGACAACATGACTGGGGGCGACGATAAAGTCAGGGTTGCTGACTAATAGGGCTTCACGGTTAAATGGCTTAAACCCATTATGCACAGCGATATTTTCAATGCCTGTATAGTCGAACAAGATATCAGGTACTGTCTCTTTACCTGCGACCATCACGCCTCTTTCACCAGCAGAGAGAATAAATAATGCCTTAGTATCTGAGTGCTTAGGTTTGCTTGGTAGTTGCTTTTTTAAAGAGTTGATTAGCTGTGTCGCCTGAGATTGTTTATTGAGATCAGCAGCTACTTCGTTGATAAGTGAAAAAAGACCCTGAATATGTGTTGGCTTTTCATATAGTTTTAGAGGGACGCCTGTACTTTTTATTTGGGTGAGTACTTCAGGGCGACCAGCTCCCTCTAGAGTAAGGATCATTGTTGGCTTTTGCGACAAAATTCCCTCAGCTGCTAAATCACGATAATAGCCAACTTTTGGCAGGGTTGTCGCTTTTGGCGGCCAAGTGCTAGAAGTATCGACTGCGACGACAGATTCCCCCGCTTTTAATGCATAGACAATATCTGTAATGGTGCCACCTGCGATGACTAAGCGCTCTGCATTCGCAGCGAAGCTACTCAGCATCAGTAAAATACCAATATAAAGGGTATGTTTCATTGTTCTCTCACGTGTTAATTACTCGAGTGTTTGACTCAACACTGCGTTGACATAAGGCAGTTTGAGCGACTGATAAATCCCTTATGAGTCCGTGTATCCAATGGCGGTAATAATACATTCTCAAGAAACTAAAATCTACATGATTATAGAAATGCAAATAATTATCGTTTGCGATAGTTTAAAAATACCTTTATAGTGCACAGCGAAATTTATTCGTTCTTCCTGTTTGAGGTTAAAAGATAATGTTTAAACAAACTACTATTTCGCTAAGTATTGCAGCTTCACTGTTTGCTGCGCCAAGTTCAATTGCGGAGCAATTTGAGAAAGATAGCGAGGTTATCGTAGTATCAGGGTCGCGTATTGAGCAAAAGCTTGAAGATGTTGCGGGCTCCGTGAATGTTGTCACCGAACAAGAAATTGAACGTGAGTTAGCAGTGGACTTAAATAGTGCATTTAAGTATCAAACAGGGATCACAACTACGGGCTCAACTGGTGAAGCCCAAGCGCTCAATATTCGTGGTATTGGTGGAAATCGTGTCGTTTATGTAAAAGACGGACGCCGATTAAATGATGCTTATTCTGGTGGTGGCGGCCTAATCATTGGTCGAGGCTACTTTGATGTTGATAACGTAAAGCAAATTGAAATAGCAAAAGGCGCTGCATCATCTCTTTACGGCTCTGATGCACTTGGCGGTATCATTGTTATATCGACAAAAGACCCTTCTGACTATTTGTCTGGTGAAGACAGTTATGCTCAAGTTGGCGTAGGTTATTATGGTGTTAACTCGGAAAAGAGCGCCACGGCAACCTTTGCTAAGCAACTTAGTGATGTTAACGCTACATCTATTCAAGTTACGCGCAGAGAGGGTGAAGAAACGCAAAATTATCAAGAAAACCTCCCTGGTTTTGATTACACATCAAATGCGATATTGCTGAAGTCGGAGTTTAAATTGACTGACAGCGAGCGTGTTTTGGCGACGGTTGATTACTTCGACCAAGATAGTGAGCAAGTAATTACGGCAACTGAGTATGAAACAAAAGATGATAACGAAAGCCTCTCGTTGTCGCTAGAGTTTGATACTTCAACAGCGACAAGCTTGTATGATAATTTAAGTGCACAAGTTTATTACACTGACTTTGAACAAATCAGTCATCAGATCCGTGCAAATGATGGAAGTCGCAGCCGTATCGGGCCTTACACAGACTACAATGATTATCGTTTCGAGCAGTCTATTTTTGGTACGCGTTTAGTTCTAGATAAGAAACTAGAGTTTGGTTCATTATCACATCAACTTGTATATGGTTTTGATTATGATGGCTATGAAACATCAAGACCGCGTCTAAAAACCCGAATTGATGCACAAGGTAATAAAGTGCTTGATAATGAGGGGCAAAAAACATTCCCTGGTGCAGACACCACCATGTTGGGGCTTTTTGTACAAGATAATATTACTTTGTCTGATGCTGTTACATTGAACGCGGGCTTGCGTCTTGATAAATATGATATGGATGCAAAACAAAGCGAGCTTTATGAAGGTACAGAGTTTGGAGATATCAGTGAAACTGCGCTATCGCCAAAGCTTGGCTTAGTATATGCAGTTTCAGATAATTTGAACGTGGTGGCGCAATATTCTCGAGGTTTTAAAATTCCACCTCATGATCTAGCTTATCAAAGCCACGGTGTTGAGCCATTTTACCAGATTTTACCGAATCCTGATTTAGATCCAGAGACGAGTGACAGTATAGAATTTGGTGTAAAAGGTGGGTTTGACTCAAAGCAGTTTTCCGTAACACTATTTAATACTAAGTTTGATGACTTTATTGCAAATAAAGTAGTGCGTGTTGAACCTAGCCAAATACCTAACATGCCGCCTAAGACGTATTATCAGTACCATAATATTGGTGAAGTAGAGATTAAAGGGCTAGAGGCGAACTTTACTGTTTGGGTAAATGATAACGTTTCTGTAGATACTGGCCTTACATATGTACACGGTAAAGATAAAGAAACTAACGAATATCTAAGTTCAATTAGTCCTCTAAACGGCTTTGTAAAGACGCGCTATGAAATGGGTAGCTGGTCAGTTACGGCTGCGTTTAAAGCGGCTAAGCGTATGACTAAGGTTCCAACAGATGACAGCATTAAAACGGGGGGTTGGGGAACAGTCGATCTCTATGCTGAGTATGATTTCGGTAACCTTCGATTCAATGCTGGTGTGTTTAATCTGTTAGATAAAGAATATATCCCTTATGAAAGTGTTGCTGGGCAAGCGGCGGATGCGAACTTAGAGCAATACACACAGCCTGGACGTAATTTTGCGATCAATGCCAAATATACCTTCTAGGATGTAATGTCTCCCTGCGAGCAAGGTGTTCTGCGCTTTGCTTGAGCATTTAAACGGGTGTTTTCAACAGCATCCGTTTCTTTATTTTGGCGGGTACGAAGCCAAATGATGATTGCATTTTAGGTCCAAAGCGACCTAGGTATGTCAAGATTGAGAATTAAATCTAAAACATACTTGCATTGTTGAGAAAAACTCGTACAATTCCCCAGCTTCCCGTAGTGGGAAGTTTTATCTTATTAATGAAAACAGTCAATCTATGTAGAGGACGGTATGGTAACTATTCGTTTGCAACGTGGCGGCGCTAAAAAGCGTCCATTCTATCAAATCGTGGTTGCGGATAGCCGTTTCTCGCGTGACGGTCGTTTCATCGAGAAAGTAGGTTTCTTTAACCCAATCGCTTCTGGTCAGGAAGAAAAAATTCGTCTAGATCTTGCTCGTGTTGATCACTGGGTAGGTCAGGGCGCATCTCTTTCAGATCGCGTAGCTAAGTTAGTTAAAGACGCTCGTAAAGCGGCTTAATAGGCGTAAGTGTAACCATGAGTCAAGATAACACCTCGACACTCGTTGTCGGCAAATTAGGTGCCCCTTACGGTATTAAGGGTTGGCTTAAGGTGCATTCATTTACTGATGATCCCCAAGGGATCTTCGATTTCAGCCCATGGTTGATAGGGCAACAAGGTAAATGGCAAGCTCTTGAAGTGAGTGACTGGCGTCGCCACAACAAGGGTTTCATCGCTAAATTTGCGAACATTAACGACAGAGACGAAGCAATGGCTTTCACCAATGCTGAAATCGCAGTTAATAGTGAGCAGCTTCCTGAATTACCTGAAGGGGAGTTTTATTGGCGAGACTTAATTGGTATGACGGTTGTAACCAATAAAGGTTATAACTTAGGTCATGTCGATGACCTTATGGAGACTGGCTCAAATGATGTTTTGGTTGTGAAAGCAAACAAAAAAGATGCATTTGGTCAGACTGAACGCTTAATTCCATTTTTGACAGACTCTGTCATTATTGAAGTTAAGCACGATGAACGTGAAATTACGGTTGATTGGGATCCAGCATTTTAATGAGTGAACAGCAAAAACTTTGGGTCGGCGTTGTATCGTTGTTCCCTGAAATGTTTGATGCAGTTACTCAGCAAGGTGTAACTGGTCGAGCTGTGAAAAACGGTTTGATTGAGTTCAATTGTTGGAACCCAAGAGAGTACGCGACCGATAAGCACCGTACCGTGGATGACCGCCCTTATGGTGGTGGTCCAGGTATGTTGATGATGGTAGAGCCACTTGAAAAAGCCATTCTAGATGCAAAAGCTGCATCTGGTGATGGTGCAAAAGTAATTTACATGTCTCCACAAGGACGCAAACTAGACCAACAAGGCGCCGCCGAATTAGCGACGTCTGAAAAGTTGATTTTAGTTGCGGGTCGATATGAAGGTATAGATGAACGGATCATCGAGTCTCACGTAGACGAAGAATGGTCCATTGGTGATTTTATTCTCAGTGGTGGCGAATTGCCCGCTATGACACTTATTGACGCAGTAGCGCGATTGGTGCCTGGCGTGCTTGGTCACAATCAGTCTGCTGAGCAGGACTCATTTTCGGATGGCCTGTTAGATTGCCCTCACTATACTCGGCCTGAAACATTGGATGGAAAGCAGGTCCCTGCTGTATTACTCAGTGGGAACCACAAAGAAATTGCTAAATGGCGCTTAAAGCAGTCATTGGGCAGGACTTGGCTACGCCGTCCGGACTTGTTGCGTAACCTAGCTCTGACTGAGGAGCAAGCAAGGCTTCTTGCTGAATTTCAGCAAGAACATGAAGCTTGTGGCTAGAAGACAGTTACTCCTAGGAATGTGAGAAATAAAATGGCAAAAGTAAACCAAAATATTATTAAAGCGCTTGAAGAAGAGCAGCTTAAAAAAGACGTACCAGTATTTGGCGCTGGTGATACAGTAGTTGTACAGGTACGTGTAAAAGAAGGTAACAAAGAGCGTCTACAGGCCTTTGAAGGTGTTGTAATCGCTAAGCGTAACCGTGGACTTCATTCATCTTTCACTGTTCGTAAGATCTCTAACGGTGAAGGTGTTGAGCGTGTTTTCCAAACACACAGCCCACTGGTTGACAGCGTTACAGTTAAGCGTCGTGGTGCGGTTCGTCGTGCTAAGCTTTACTACTTACGCGAGCGTTCTGGTAAATCTGCACGTATTAAAGAAAAGCTTAACTAATACGCGCATACTACCTATGCTTAACAAACAGACCGCTCTATGCGGTCTGTTTGGTTTTAGACTTCATATATTCCAAAACAAAAAATAATACCCAACTCCTTCGTCTCATCTTCTTTTCTACCTAGTATAAAAACTCTGCGTTTGTACCCTACAATAGTATGAAGAAACAAATTGGCGCTTTCTTAATAAAATTCGTCCTGTTAGACTGGGTGTAATTTATTATTTACTGGTGTAAATTAAGGTTTACGGTATGGGAATGAGAGAAAACTTAAGCCTAGATGAGTTGCGTATCCAGATTGATCGTTGTGATAGCGAACTGGTTAGTTTACTCGCAGAGCGAAGGAGGTTGACCGAGCAGGTTGGCCAGATAAAGCAACAAAAAGGTGCAGCGTTGCATGCACCAGATAGAGAAGCTGCACTAATTGCCGCTCGGCGTCAGCAAGCTGAGCAAAAAGGCGTCAATCCAGAGTTGGTTGAAGATATTCTGCGTCGAATGATGCGAGAAGCTTATGAGAACCAGCAGAGTAAATTGGCATGTGCAGCACCACATTTGTCACCAATTGTGATTGTTGGTGGTCAAGGTGCGATGGGCCAGCTGTTTGCTAAACAATTTAAGCGCTCTGGCTACGATGTTAAAATCCTTGATAAATCTCAGCAGGCTGATGCACATTCAATTTTGGCGGGCGCAAAATTAGTCTTAGTCAGTGTGCCGATAAACAGTTTGGAGCAAGTGATAGCTGATTTACCACCATTAGATCCTGAGTGTATTTTGGCTGATATAACGTCTGTAAAGCAAAGCCCATTAAAAAGTTTACTGGATAAGCATGCAGGGCCTGTTGTTGGTTTACATCCTATGTTTGGTCCGGATATTTCGCATTGGGTAAAACAAACCGTAGTTGCTTGTCATGGACGTGATGAGAACGCATGCAGTGGATTATTAAAACAGCTGCAAATATGGGGGTGCCATATTGTGCCGATGGAAGCGAAAAAGCATGATCAAGCAATGCAGATCATTCAGGTAATGCGTCATTTAACAACGTTTGTTTATGGGCAATTCTTAGCAAAACAGTGCCACACTCTTGAAGAGCTGCGAAGTTGTTCTTCACCAATATACCAGTTAGAGTTGATGATGGTTGGCCGCCTATTTGCGCAGTCCCCGGAATTGTATGCTGATATCATGATGGCTCAATTTGAAGATGTTGAAGGGTTGCTAGCAAGCTATCAAGATACCTTTGCACAAACACTCCAGAGCTTAAAGCAAGGTGATAAGCAAGCTTTGATTGATGGCTTTGACAAAGCACAAACTTACTTCTCAGACAGTGCGCATACCTTCTTGGCACAAAGCCGAGGGATATTAAATAAAGCCAATGATGCAAAAGTACTGGATGAGTTAGCTTCTTAACACAAAAAAAGCGCTATCAACATAGCGCTTTTTTCGAGATTTCTCAATGAGCCTTTTGGTAACCTGTTTATTAAAAATATCTTTTTTAAATAGGGTCTACCGCTTTTAGCGATTCACTCTGGTAACAACCAAGTATTCTCACTGTCTGCGTATGTTCTTTTAGGGCTTCAAGTGCTCTCTGTACAACTGGATCTGCAATGTTTGCTTGAAGGTCAACATAAAACACTTCTTCCCAAGGGTTGCCTGGGACTGGGCGAGATTCAAGCTTCGTCATGTTGATACTGTTCTCTTTAAACACCATCAATGCATCGGCCAGTGAGCCCACGTGCTGCTTGGTTGCCATAATAAGGCTCGTTTTAGTGGGGATTTGAGTAGAGACTTGCAGTGGCTTTCTAGCAACAACGATAAAGCGGCTGTGATTCTCAGCTTGGTTAGCCAACTCACTCTTAATGACTTCTAAGCCTTGCGCTCGTCCTGATTGCGCAGAACCAATTGCGGCGCTTTGATCACATTCAGCGGCAAACTTAATGGCGCTCGACGTCGAGTCACAGGTTTCTTGAATGACATCTGTTAGGCTTTGCAAGAAGCGGCTACATTGTGTAAATGGTTGTGGATGAGCAAAGATTTTTTTCACATCTTTGAGCTCAGTTCCTGGCTTTGCGAGCAGACAGTGCTCTACGCTGTGTGTCACCTCTCCAACGATAGAGACTTGCGCATGCTGCATTAGATCAAAGACTTCGTTGATACTACCAGAGCTGGTATTTTCAATAGGAAGAATACCAAAATCAGCTTTGCCGTTTTCAACAGATGTGGTGATCTCTTCAAAGGACTGATAGCCAAGCTCTACGACTTTTCCGGGGCGACGGCTAAAATATTTGTGGCATGCAAGCTGACTATAAGAGCCCTGTCCACCAAGGTAAGCTACGCGGTGGGTGTCATTTACTGCATCTGGGTTTAAACTCTTTTGTAATAGAGCCTGCTGATTAAGAACGGAATCTTCTAGGATAACTTGGAAAACGTTGTTGATGTAAAAGGGATCGAGGCCCAATGACTTTCCGTAACTGATGAGCTTTTCGAGCAGTGACAGTTCTCGCTCTTCATCTCGAATCGGTTTATTGTTGTTTATCTTATACTCCAGTACTCCGTGGCTTATTCTTCTACGTTTAGCCAGTAGTACTAATAGCTCAGAGTCTATTTCGTTAATCTCTGTTCTCAATGCATTTAAAGTATCTTGCGTCATGGTCCTCACTCCCATTTTGCCAAAAAAAAAGCCTCCCAGTTAGTGGGAGGCTTAGCTATTCGTTTTTGCGCGCAAACAGTTAAGCCTCTTCACCTAAAGAAGCTAAAAAAGAAAAAATAGCGGCGCGCAAAAAAGTTCATAATCTGTTCGTTTTCATATTTCAGTGTTATCAATATTATTAACACAGATAATAAGACAATTACAACAAGGTATTTTAAATTATACTATAAATGCATTGGCTACGATTTGTGTGATCTGATATATTCAAGACACTATATGAAAAAAAACATAACAGGGTAAAGAGTTTATCGTGGGCAATCGTCGTCCTCCTTCGCGTTTTGGTACTAATTCTCTAAGTGTGAAATTATCAATTTTAATTTCCGCCGTGTGCGTTATCGCAGGCGTATTTGCTGCTGCGCTGATGCTCAAATCAGAAGAAAAGCACCTTGTTGAAGCAGAGTTTGTTCAATTGCAAGATCTTAGTGAGCAGATGCTTCAGCAATTCTCACAATATTTAGAGTTAAAGAAAAACCTTGCACAGCAGACCAACGTTGTGGTTTCCAAGGTACTATTACCACTTTCTGAATCAGCACTTGACATTGAACTACCGCTTACTTCTCTTGATGGCAAGGTACATAGCGTCGCCGCGAATGGCATGTCAGCTGCGTATATTCTAAAGGACGCCTTGTCAGATACAGACAAGGCGTTATTTCAAAAGTCCGAAAAGCTATGGAATACACTTTCACCAATATTGCTCCAAGACTTCTTTAACTTTTACATGTATACCACTGAAAATTTTGTGCGGATTGCCCCTCCCAATTCAGTGCTGTTAGATAGTGCACAAAACAGGCAAGCAAATATTCATGCGCAGCCACTTTTACGAGAAGAATTAAACCCGACCAGAGAAGCTGTTTGGTCTGATGTTCACCATGACCCTATATGGAATAAGTGGGTTGTTAGCATTCTCGTCCCGTTATATGAGGGGGATGTATACCGAGGTTTTACCGGCAGCGACTTAGAATTAGAAACCTTATTGTCTCACTTGCCAAAACCGACTGCCGAACAAAGTTATATTATTTTTGATAAACAGGGCAGAATAATATCTGCACCTAATTTGTTGGCACTCACTGAAAGCCCCGAATTATTGTCCAAAGATGTATTACCAAAAGCGATTCAACGTGTTGTAGACACAGCATTGAAGGTCAATTTACCAAGTTACCAAGATGAGTTTATTTATGACAAAGCGGGCCATATTGCAAACATAATGCATTTGGGAGAGCTCGATTGGTATGTAGGTATGTATAAACGCAGAGACACCGCGTTGTATGCCCTTGAAGAGTTGAAAGTTAAATTCTTTGGCTTATTCGTTTTGTATGCTGGTTTTGTAGCAATGTTGCTGCATCAAGTTATTTATCACTTGATTTTGAAGCGTATTAATCAGTTGGTAAAAGTGTTGATCAGTTTTGGTCGAGGGCAGTGGGATCATCCTAAGTTGACCGACAGCGATGATGAAATTGGTCTCTTAAATGCGTCATTTAACGATATGAGTGATGATATTAAAAAGCTCGTAAACGGCTTAAATCAGCGGATTAGTGAGAAGGAAATCGCAGAAAAAGCAGCTAATCGTCTTTCCAAGGCCGTGGCGTTTTCTGGTACTGGTGTGGTCATCACCAATGAACGCTTCAAAATAGAATATGTAAACCCTAAAATGGTCGAGATGACGGGGTTTTCAGAATCACACTTTTTAGACTCTCCGTTGCTAGGAATTATTTCGAATGAGATGGCAATCTTAATCGATGATATAGATTTTGACTTAAAAAGTCGTAACTATTGGCGTGGAGATACATTACTACAAAGCAGTAGTAATGAACAAATTTGGGTGAGTTTGAGCATATCCCCCATCAGAGAAAATGGTGGGCGGATCTCCAGTTATGTGGCGTCTGCACAGGACATCTCATTCGTCAAAGAAAGCCAAAGGAAGATGGAAGAGCTGGCGTACTTTGACACATTAACTGGTTTGGCAAATCGAACTTTTTTCCGTATGCAGTTGAGGAAGTCTATGGCGCTTGCGTCTCGAGGCCATTATGCGTTTGCGTTGTTTTATTTTGATTTGGATGAGTTTAAACGCATCAATGATACGCTTGGACATGATGCTGGTGACAGACTTTTGGTTGAAGTTGCAGATAGACTTAAGCAAAGATTACGAGCAGAGGACACTATCGCTCGTTTAGGGGGAGATGAATTTGCTGTACTGCTGAGTGGGATAAGCACGCGTGATAATGCAATGGATGTAGCGCATACGATTCAAAAAACGCTTGGCCAGCCCATTTCTTTAGGAAACAATGAAGTGATTGTCAGTGCAAGTATTGGTATAACGCTTGCCCCATTTGATAGCCAAGAGGAAGAGCAGTTACTTAAGCACGCAGACCTAGCGATGTATGAAGCTAAAGCAAAGGGCCGAAATACTTTTCACTTCTATTCACAAGAGCTAAATGCTGCCGCGAATGAGCGATTGCATATTGAAAATGAACTTAGACAAGCGATAAAAAGCCAGCAATTTTCTTTACAGTATCAACCACAAATAGATAGCCGAACGGGAAAAATATTAGGTTATGAGGCTTTGATCCGATGGAAACACCCAACTGAGGGCAATATTCCGCCAACCAAGTTTATCCCCATTGCAGAAGCGACAGGTTTAATCGTTGAAATTGGCACATGGGTGTTAAAGGAAGCTTGTCGCTTTTCTGCGGTGCTAAGATCCAAAGGGTATACCGCAGATATTGCGATTAACCTCTCTGCTCGTCAATTTAAAGATGCAAACTTAATCGACACCATCTCGCAGACATTGAGTGAAGTCGGTCTTTCACCATCAATGCTTCACCTTGAGTTGACTGAAAGCATGCTAATGGGTGACGTAGAGGCGGCAATTGAACAGTTGAAAGAGATGAAAAAGCTAGGAGTGTCTTTGTCAATTGATGACTTCGGTACTGGGTATTCATCTCTAAGTTATTTGAAACGCTTTCCTGTTGATGTGCTTAAAGTCGATAGATCATTTGTTAAAGATATTCCGCAGGATACAAATGATATGGAAATAACCGCAGCTATTATCGCAATGGCACAAAAACTGAGTATGAAGGTGGTTGCCGAAGGTGTGGAAACGGCAGAGCAGGTTGCGTTTTTACAACGTAATAACTGTCATATTGTTCAAGGCTATTATTATAGCGCACCGCTGACAGAAGAAGGGGTTTTCGCTCAAAACCCAGAAATTATGAAAGTTGCAGAGAGTTAACCCCCTGCAATTTTCACTTTAAACCCTTGTGAGACAAGCAGGCCTTTGAGTTTTTCACGGTCATCACCTTGAATTTCAATAACACCGTCTTTGACTGCACCGCCTTGACCCATTTTACTTTTTAGCTGTTTAGCTAATTTCTTTAGATCGTGTTCAGCAGGATCAATGCCGACGACCAGCATAACGCCTTTTCCTTTTCGACCTTTGGTTTGACGTTCGATACGAATATGACCATCTTTAAAAAGCTTCACTTCTTGCTGTGGCTGTTCGTCTTCTGGTTTAATCCGACCCAGCTCGGTAGAATACACTAAACGACCATCTGACATTGTTTACTCCAAACTAGTTACATTATTTTGGATACTAACAAAAAGTGTTTTATGTCGTTATATTTTTTTGGCGAAATTACGTAATCCGATTATATTTAAAACATAAAGATGGATAACAATACTAAATTTAGAGTAGGAGCTTGCAATGAGCCTGAGCAAAAATGCTTCAGCTGACGGAAAGACTTTAACAATTCAGATTAAAGGGAAGTTTGACTTCAATTTAGTACAATCATTTCGCCAAGCTTATGCTGAAGTGAATGATGAAACCGAGAAAGTCGTTGTCGATTTGCGAGACACAGATTATATGGATAGCTCGGCGCTCGGCATGTTATTAAATATGAAGAAGACTCTAGGGGATTCGGTGGGCAGTATACAGATTAGTAATTGCCGACCACAATTAAAAAAGATATTGCAAATTTCACGGTTTGATAAAAAATTTGAAATTGATTAGCAGAGCTAAATTAGCATGCTTATTTTAGTGGTTGATGATCAACCCCTTAATTGCAGGCTGCTGACAGCCATGCTTGAACAGCAGCACTACGATGTGCTGGTGGCAAATAATGGTAAAGAAGCACTGGCATTGCTGCATCAGCACGAAGTGGATATAGTGCTGTTAGATGTGATGATGCCAGTGATGAATGGCTTCGAAACAGCACCTAAAATAAAAGAATACGCAGGAGATGTGTATTTACCCATCATTTTTATTACTGCTCTTGAAGATCATGCCAGCTTTGAAAAGTGTTTGAGAGTAGGCGGCGATGACTTCATTCATAAACCCTTTGATAGAATTATTTTATCCGCAAAAATACGTGCACATGCACGTACTAGGAAGCTAAGCAAAGAAGCTCACGAGCAGAAGAAGCAACTAGAGTATCACTACAATCAAACGGAAAGAGAGCATGAGATAGTGGAGCATATTTTCCGCAATGCGCTTTCTGGTCAAGAAAGGTTTGATAGGCTCTGTGACTTTCACTTATCCCCTGCATCTATGTTTAACGGTGATATGTTTCTAATGGCAAAAAGCCCAATTGGTGGTTTTTATTGTTTGTTAGGGGATTTTACAGGCCATGGTCTTGCTGCAGCAGTTGGTGCACTGCCAGCGTCGAGAATATTTTACACTATGGTGCAAAAAGGGATGGCGGTAGGCGATATCGCGACTGAGCTGAACAGCTCTTTGTATACTTTATTGCCAGGTCATATGTTCTGTGCTGCTGCGATTATTGAACTAAGTTCTTCAGGTAAAAATATATCAGCTTGGCTAGGTGGGTTACCCGATGTGTATTTAGTTGATGAGGGTGGCTGTGTTTTAAAAACCGTTGAATCTCAACATATGGCGTTAGGGATACTCGACGATGATGAATTCGAGAGGACCATACTGCACTTTGAAGTGGAGAAGGGCACTCGGCTCGTCATGGCAACTGACGGCATTATTGAGAGTGAAGGGCCTGATGGAGAGATGTTTGGAGAAGGGCGTTTCATAGATACGTTGCAAAGTACGCCCGCAATCACCACACAAGAGGTCATTGATAAAGTGCGTAACTATGCGCAGCATGCGGAGCAACAAGATGATTTGAGCATTGCAATTATCAATTGTTTGCCGGCGGAGTTAGAGCATTCAGGTGAAACGCATTATTCATCACTTCCTTTTGAGGTTGCTGTCTCCTTGGATGCTGAGCAAATGAAAGTGACGGATCCTGTTTTGGAGGTGGTGAATGTGCTTAGCAATGTTGAAGGGGTGGATGCACACCGCTCGAACATCTTTTTGCTACTGTCAGAGGCATATAATAACTCTTTGGATCACGGGGTTTTGGGGATCAGTTCAGAGTTAAAAAATCAAGAAGATGGATTTTTAGAGTACTACACACAGCGTGCGGAAGCATTGTCTAAACTCAATGAAGCTTCCATTGAGATTGCAGCTTTTTATAGTCCTGAAAAGCGCTCAATCACCTTTGATATCAAAGATTCAGGCAGAGGCTTTTCTCAGCCGGAGTTGCCAAGTGATAGTACATTATCCAATGAGCATGGGCGTGGTGTGCAGCTGTTGTCAGAAATTGCTGATAGTGTTAGCTATAATCGAGTTGGCAATGAAGTTAAATTGGTTTATTCACTAGATTAAGCACCTACCTATAATTGCTTCTTAATATTGAAATTATTTTACGATATCCCCTTTCTTTTAACACCCAACTGTAAAAAACATGCTTGTTTCTATAGTCAAAGGAGCATTTGCGTGTTAAATTGCGTTTAGATATATAGATGTTTGGATGGCTAAATGGTTTCTGCATACTTAGATAAAACACAAACTTCCCTTGAGCATACACTTGTTCAATCACAGCTTGATGCATTAGATGAATATTTAGCATCTCATTATGCTCAAACGGTATGGTCTTATAAAATACCAGAACTCGGTGAAGGGGGGAGTTGTAGCTTATTTGGTCATTTACAAGAAGTGCCATTTGAATTGGAAACAATCATAGAGCGCACACAAGAGAATGATGTTTTATTGTCTAAACTTCAAACAATCGTCGAGTTTGTTACTAAAAAAACAGGCGTGGAATGGTTTGGTATTTATCAGTCAAGACAAGTTGACGGTGAAAAACAATTACTTAAGCTCGCGTACAATGGAGCACCTAGTCGTCCATTATTTCCTATCAATGAGCAGTTTGCGGCAACATCAAATAATATCCAGACGGTACTTTCTGAAAAATCTCGTATTATCAATAATATTCCTGAATATATTGCGCAGGGTGGTGAATATTATACGTGCGATCCAAAAGTGCAAGCTGAAGTCTGCATACCTTTATTAAATGACAAGCTTGATTGTATTGGGATCATTGATGCAGAAGCGTTTAGTAAAGAGTTTTTTACTGCTGACAATTTATCTGTACTCGTCGCAGCTTGCATGAAAATAACGCATTACCTTCCCGAGTAACAAGGCTCGTGTTCTTGTTAAATTGTGTTAGTATTATGGCAACTATAACCCCCACAATTGCTACGTAATATCGAGTTAAATACTTAGATAAATTGGAGGCGAGTTTGCAAAAAATGTAAGTGACTTTTCGCCCCCTTGTACTTTAGTGCGTATCAATTTTAATAGGAATAAAATAAACATGTTTTCAGAACTAAAACCATTACCAACCGATCCTATTTTGGGCCTAATGGCAGCTTATAAACAAGACGATAACCCTAACAAAATTGATTTAGGTGTTGGTGTATATAAAGATGAGCAGGGTGCTACGCCAGTTTTAAAAGCAGTTAAAAAAGCAGAAGCATTTCGTTTAGAAAATGAAACAACAAAATCATATATCGGGTTAGCAGGTAATTTAGATTTTTGTGCAAAGATGGAGCAGTTACTATTAAGCGATAGCCACACAACACTACTTGCCAATCGTGTTCGTACGGCTCAAACACCAGGTGGTACTGGTTCGCTGCGTGTTGCTGCTGAATTTATCAAGCGTTGTAATAAAGATGCAACGGTTTGGGTAACGACTCCAACATGGGCAAATCATATTAGTTTGTTTGAAGCAGCTGGTTTAACGGTGAAAGAGTACCCGTACTACGATTATGAAAATAAAGGCCTGCTTTTTGACGAAATGATTGACACATTAAAGCAAGTACCAAAGGGCGATGTTGTTTTAGTACATGCATGTTGTCACAACCCAAGTGGTATGGACTTAAATGCTGAGCAATGGCAAATTTTTGCAGATCTTGCTAAAGAAGTGGGTTTCACTCCACTAGTAGACATTGCATATCAAGGTTTTGGTACAAGCTTAGATGAAGACGCAAATGGACTTCGTCTATTAGCACAGACTGTAGAAGAGATGATTATCTGTTCTTCATGCTCTAAAAACTTTGGTCTTTACCGTGAGCGAATCGGTGCATGTTCGATCATTTCAAAAGATGCAGCGAATGCGGATGTTGCAAACTCAGTATTGTTAAGCGTTGTTCGTAGCATTTATTCAATGCCACCTGCACATGGTGCTGATATTGTAAATACGATTCTATCGAGTGATGAATTAACGCAGCAGTGGCATCATGAGCTTGCTGAGATGCGTGATCGTATTAATGGTCTTCGTAGCCTTGTTAAAGATAGCCTTGAGCAAAGAAATACAGGCCATGACTTCTCTTTCATTGAGCGTCAGCATGGTATGTTCTCTTTCTTAGGTATTAATAAAGCGCAAATCGATCGCCTTCGTGAAGAGTATTCAATTTATATTGTGGGCTCTAGCCGTGTAAATGTTGCGGGCATTAGTCACAGCAATATTGATTATTTTGCAGATGCAGTCGCAGCGGTATTAAAATAATACTCAGTTGATTTAACGCAGACTAAAACGCCGAGCTATATTGGTAGCTCGGCGTTTTTGCGTTTTTGGATCGAATAAGCAAGTAAAGAGATTAAAGTGTTATGCTTGCTTAATAGCCGTTACTTTGTCGTCACTGTCTTCCTCAGCTTTTTTAGCTGATTTTTTTGGCTCTTTTTCTGCTGATGGTTTAGTGCCTTTAAGCACAGAGATAAAGTCGTCTTTATATTTTGCCATTTCGAGTGCTAAAGACTCTACTTGTTGTTCACTAAGCGGAACATCTACCTTATCCAGCATCCCTTCAAGCGCCTCTGCCACATCCAGCATTTTATCGTAGGCATCTGCCTCTTTTTTGCTAGTAAATGTCATTCGCTCTACTCCATTTCTTTCAACCACATACTTTACTATAACAGCCATAATCACCCTCCATAAAACACTGTTTTTTTATACAGTAAACTGTATTTGATATTATTGCAACTCATAGGTGTTCAATTAGACGATCCATATGAAAAAAATACAATGAAAATATTAGTAAGCATTTTACAACAGTAAGAGAGAAATCCTATGGTTAGATAGCTTATTAAGAGTTATGAGCTTTTTTAAATTAACAAGATTTTAAGGATAAATTGAATGTTAAAGTACGGATTGAATATTGGTATTTTTTTGGCTTTTATAATATTTTTTAATGTCGCACAGGCACAGGCACAGGCACAGGCACAGGAGGTAGATCAATTTGTTCAACCGGTGTTACAGATCAATGTAAATACGGCCGAGGTTGAAGATTTAATGCAGTTACCGGGGATTGGCAAAGCAAAGGCACTGGCGATCGTTCGCTCTAGAGAATCAGAAGGGTTGTTTTTTGATATTCAAGAGCTAGGAAGAGTAAAAGGCATAGGGAAGGGGTTGATTAACAAAATTCAAGCCCATGTGGTTTTAGAGTAAGCGTAAGGTGGTGCAGAGCCTATTTTTGGCTCTGCTTAAATTGTGATAATGCCTGATCTAAATTTTTAAGAGCAAATTGTACCTCAATAGGTGCTGTGAGTAATGGGTATGCAAGACCTGCAACAAGCAATACTGGTAGGAGTGACCAGCCTTCGAAGTAAGCCAGCGCCATAAACAAAGGTGTTAATAAAGCCAGTTTACATATCGCCAATATGACCTTACTTTTAGCAGAGAGCAGCGAAAGTGATATTGCCTTTACTTGCTGTTTTTCACGCAGTGATAATGAAGAAAGTTCAGGTATTTGGCTGAGTCTAAAAATCATATTTCTCTCAATGTTACTTCTTAAAAATAATGAATGGGGCAAATAGCAAAAAGCTGATTGCGTAAATAGCAAAGACCACTTCCATCCAGCCTGGCATAGATAACCCTGCAAAAGACCAATCTATACTTGAGCAGCTGCCGGTTACAGCAAAAAATGATGGGATCCATTCATGTAAGGGCACAGGAAAATTAGGCTCAAAAGCGCATGTAAACGCGAAAGGGTCTGTGGTCGTTTGCATGTCTAAGTGTTCACGTGCAAGTAGCCATCCCAATATGGCGGATATTCCCCAGCCAGCGGTCGCTATCAATCGAACAACGTAATTTTTATTACCACAAAGACCAATTAAGGCTGCGATCAAAACCCCCAACATTGCTGTACGTTGATAGATACACATCACGCAGGGCTCTAACCCCATGACATACTGAAAGTATAGTGCAACGATTTCGAAAGTAAGTGCACTTAAAAACAATAAGCCCCAAGCTGTGGTGGTACGAGAAAAACTCGCGAGTCTATCAAACATGTATGTCTCCTTTTTTGCCCGCTATTATGGCTATCTAGTGTGAATGCTTCAAGCAATTTACTTGCTAATATCAGTCATGCTGAGGCAATCTAATTGTTGGTTTGTACCTAAGCATTTTTTGAAAGTGATATTACAATCCCTTCATTAGTCATTATTCTCCAATTTAAGTTCCCTATTTATATGGCGTTTCATTTCACCAGTTTGATTGGGTAATGAAGACAATGTGAGGGGGATTTTTATATGATGAGCTAAAAGCGGGTTGTCTTTATTTGATTGGTTTTTTAGCTTTAACTCTAATAACTATCCCTTCAATGTACACTTGCGCTTGTTACTTTATATCCATCTGGTACAATCAGTAGATTAACGAGTTGCAGTATCATGCTGCGCCTGCTACCTAGTGTCGCTTGCGCTGAATGTATCTTGCCTTTGGTTGTAATTTAAGTGGTGCAAAATGAGAATTTTTAAAGCCAAGAGCCCAGCGGGATTCGCTGAGGAATATATAGTAGAATCGATTTGGAATGGGGAGTTTCCGCCTGGGTCAATATTACCGGCTGAGCGTGAACTGTCGGAGCTGATCGGTGTAACTCGTACAACCTTGAGAGAAGTATTGCAACGATTGGCGCGTGACGGCTGGTTGACGATTCAACATGGCAAGCCTACACGAGTGAATAATTTCTGGGAAACATCGGGGCTAAACATTTTAGAAGCGCTTGCTCGTCTTGATGAAGATAAGGTGCCTGAACTCACTGATCAACTATTGTCTGCGAGAACAAATATCAGCGCGATTTATACTCGTGCAGCAATTAAGCTGAGTCCAGAAAAGGTCATTGAGATTTTGGCACAGTACTCTGAACTGCCGGACACGGCAGAGGCGTTTGCAGATTATGATTATCAGGTACATCATCAACTGGCTATTGCTGGTGGTAATAAAATATATGTACTTATTTTGAATGGCTTTAGAGGTCTTTATTCGAAAATCGGTTGTCATTACTTCTCTGAGCCAAAGATTCGTAAATTGACCAGAGATTTTTACTGCGACTTAACAGCATTGGCTGAACAAGGTGATTACGACAGAGCAATTGCACTTATTCGTAAATATGGCCACCAGTCAAGTGAGCTATGGCAAGTCATTCGTGCCGACATGCCAAATGACATTATGGATTAATGAGTTAGAAGCGCCCCGCAAGGGGCTTTTTTGTGCCTAAATATTGCCCTCATCGAATTTTTAGATTGTACCTATCGGATAATTCGATTGTTATTTTTCTTCAGAGCTGAATAAACTTAGGCAAATTTTTTCAAGGGGTTGTTTTTCGTAAACAGCGCCTCAATAATTAGAATCAAATTACAAAACGATTTGTATATTGGAACTAAACCTAACTATTTGGAGAAAACAATGGGTGTATTAGTTGGCCGTCAGGCTCCTGACTTTACAGCAGCAGCAGTACTAGGTAATGGTGAAATCGTAGATAGCTATAATCTACATGAGCGTATCAAAGGTAAAAAAGCGGTTGTATTCTTTTACCCACTAGACTTCACTTTTGTTTGTCCTTCTGAGCTTATCGCTTTCGACAAGCGTTTCGAAGAATTCCAAAAGCGTGGCGTTGAAGTGATTGGTGTTTCAATCGACTCTCAATTCTCACACAACGCATGGCGTAACACGCCTGTTAACGAAGGCGGTATTGGTCCAGTTAAATATGACCTAGTTGCTGACGTTAAGCATGAAATCTGTCAAGCATACGACGTTGAGCACCCAGAAGCTGGCGTTGCTTTCCGTGGTTCTTTCCTAATTGACTCTGAGGGTAACGTACGTCACCAAGTAGTTAACGATCTACCTCTAGGTCGTAACATCGACGAAATGCTTCGCATGGTTGACGCACTAGCGTTCCACGAGGAGCACGGTGAAGTATGTCCTGCAGGTTGGACTGAAGGTAAATCAGGTATGGATGCAAGCCCAGAAGGTGTTGCTAAGTTCCTATCTGAGAACGAAGGCGAGCTATAATTAGCAACTTCGTACATCTTTTAAAACCCGCCTTGTGCGGGTTTTTTATTTTCATAAATAGCCACATCATGAGGGACTCTCCTCGAACCACTTTTGACTGATCATCTTAATGGTTTCTATCGAAAAATACGCCAGCAATAAGCTCACTACTGGCATTGCTAATAAGCTAATCAATGTTACTTCACTAAACATATTAGTTGTCCTTTTTAGCCTGCACTGTTTCAGGCTGGTCGATTTCGATGTCCTTATTGGTACGGATTAAACTATCTACTAGTGCCTTTTTTGTGTTTATTTTTAATTCTACTAAGCTCGACTGAATGTTTTCACTCACTCGACTTTGTACATCGCTTAACATATCACTGGTAATCGAGTTCGCGTTAGCTGAAGCAGACAGACCAATAAAAAGGCTAGTTGTAAGTACTTTAGTAAATAAGTTCATGCTGTTGTTCCCTTTGATTGTTTAGACGTAATAACTATTACAAAGGTTGTGCCAGCTTAAATTTATTTTTTAAGTGGTTGATATTGCTTGCTTTTAAGTTCTTTGGGTGGTTGGCCAAAACTGAGGCGTGGTCGATTTGGCCAAGAGAAGTAGTATAATTAACTAATTTATGGTTAATTTTGTTCTAACATTTGGTAGATGAGCTGTTTTACGATATTGGGTTCAAAAGGCTTATCACACATTGCATTAACACCTGATTGCGCAACATTTGCTAAATGTGTTTCATTGGCCTCAGAAGTTACCATTAATACAGGCACATGGGCATGTTCATCGGAGCGGCGGATTGCTTCTGTGAGCTCCTGTCCGTTGACTTCTGGCATATTGAAGTCCGTAACAATGAGATCGAACATGCTCTCTTGTAATATATCTAATGCTTGTGCACCATTTTCAGCTTCACTGATACGTGTTGCCCCAAGGTTTTGCAGTACACGTTGAATGTGGTTTCGAGCCAACATAGAGTCATCCACGACCAAAATACGCAAATCTTGAATATCGTATAATTCGAGCTCTAGCTCTTGAGGGGATAGTAAGTCCAAAGTGGCATTAATTGCCTTGCCTAAGTGCTCTTTGGTAAAAGGCTTTGGTAGAATAGCTACTACACCAGATTGCTTGTAGGCTTCGAGTTGTTGCCGGCGAGTTTCACTGGAGACTAGCATAAACGGCAATTGATGTTCACTGAAGTGTTCATGAACATGATCAAGCAAGGCCAATGCGTCTCCATCTGCTAAATAAAGTGTACAGATTATGAGATCCGGTAAGTTCTGATTGAGTGCGTCTATGGCGCTGGAGACCGAGTCGGCAAAGTCAATGTTTTGCACGCCTTCATCTTTGAGCTCTTTGGCAATAATCTTTCGTTGGGTCACTGACGGTTCGACGAGTAAAATTGTCAGATCTGTACTAAGTAAGTCGTTCATTTTAAACCTGAGGATAAAAACAGAAACTAAATGTACACCTGCCAGTACAATTGATTTACCTAATAATCGGGTTTTCACATTTACTGACTGCGCGTGATTGAGGCTAATATAGCGTATTTGTAAACAACAGGCTAGTTTGGTTGGTGCTTGCGTTAATGGTTGTTAACTTTTATCTACGAAACTCTAAATTTTGTGGCAAATCGACTAAAATTAATATTGCGCCTTTACCGCCATACTCCAATGGTGCTTGGTGCATAGCAAGTACATCGGGATGCTGTACTAAGTAATGAGGGACCTTGTGTTTCAAGATACGTTCGCCAATACCGTGCACAATGCATGCGCAGCTCACATGCTGCTTTTTACAAGCGTGAATTAGTGCTGCGAGTTCATCTTTTGCTGTTTCTTTATTCATACCATGCATGTCCAGGATGAGCTCGGGTGCGTAGTCCCCACGACGTAATTGCTTGGCAAGGTACTTGTCGGCACCGGGTCTGACAAAATTGATGGTGCCATGAGTATCTATATCTGGTACGTATTCGTCTGAAAAGTAGAACTCAGCCTGATGTTGTTTTTTTTGCTCCGCAATTACTTCACCTTTGAAACGGGTCGCTTTACGTTCGTGCACCACTGTGTCTTGTTTTAGTGGCTGTGTTCCGGAAATTGCATCACGGAATAAATCAAAGTCATCAGAGGCCATAGCTACTTCAGGGTATTCTCTAGTCATTCGTGCATTTTAAATAAAAAAAGCATAAAAACCTAGTCTAAAAACCGCTACAATGCCGCTATAAATAAAGTGTGAGAATTATCATGAGTGAATTAGCAATAACCAATGAAATCGCCCAAGAGGCTTACGAAGATCTGGTAACTATGCAAGATTGGCTACGTTGGACGACGAGTCAGTTTGTTGCGAATGGGCTTTTTTATGGCCATGGTACCGATAACCCGTGGGATGAGGCGGTGAATTTACTCTTGCCTACACTCAACTTGCCAATTGATGCGCCAAAAGATTTGATGCAAGCAAGGCTGACAGGAACCGAGAAAAAGCGCTTAATTGCAGTCATAAAATTACGTATTGAGCAGCGTATGCCCGTACCTTACCTCACCAACCAAGCGTGGTTTGCAGGTATGCCGTTTTATGTGGATGAACGTGTATTGGTGCCTCGTTCTCCATTTGCAGAATTGATTACCCAACAGTTTCAGCCATGGGTTCAAGCCCCAGAAGAAGTGACTCGTATTTTAGATATGTGCACGGGCTCAGCATGTATTGCCATTGCACTGGCTAAGCACTTTGAGAATGCGCAAGTTGATGCAGTAGATATCTCATTTGATGCATTGGCAGTGGCAGAGATGAATATTCATGATCATATGATGGACGACCGTGTATTTGCGATACAGTCAGACGTCTTTAGTGGTGTACCGGGTCAAAAATACGATTTGATCGTTGCCAATCCACCATACGTGGATGCTGAAGACATGGCGGATCTCCCTGATGAATTTCATCATGAACCTGAATTAGGCCTAGCGTCTGGTGATGACGGTTTAGATGTGACTCGAGTACTGCTGCAAGATGCTGCTGAGCATTTAACGGAGAACGGTATTCTATTTGTCGAGGTGGGTAATTCTATGGTACATATGGAAGCATTATATCCAAATGCACCATTTACTTGGCTTGAGTTTGAACACGGTGGTTTAGGCGTGTTTATGATCAGTAAAAAAGAACTGGTAGCATACTTTAACGATTAAACTTTGCTGTATATTGCCTGCTCATGGAATACATTCATTGGCAGCTTGATGCGGCAAAGTGTGACAGTGATAATCATTGTTAGAATTTGGGGGGATTGACTCCCATTGAGGCTTTAGGCCAAAACCGTAACGAGGAATGAGGAAAGTTAATGGCAGGCAATAGCATAGGCCAGCTGTTTCGGGTTACAACCTTCGGTGAAAGCCATGGTACAGCGCTGGGTGGTGTTGTAGATGGTGTTCCGGCGGGACTTGAAATTAGCGAGGCTGATTTACAGATAGATCTTGATAGAAGAAAACCTGGACAAAGCCGCTATACGACGCAGCGTCGTGAAGGGGATGAAATTAAAATTTTGTCAGGGGTGTTCGAAGGCAAGACAACGGGCACCAGTATTGGATTGTTGATTGAAAATACCGATCAACGCTCCAAAGACTACAGCAAAATTATGGATGTGTTCCGTCCAGGACATGGTGACTATACATATTGGCATAAATATGGTCATCGCGACTATCGTGGTGGTGGACGTTCATCTGCGCGTGAGACTGCAATTCGTGTCGCAGCGGGTGGTATTGCAAAAAAATACCTCAAGCAAGTCCATGGTATTGAGGTTCGCGCTTGCCTATCGCAGCTTGGGCCAATTAAAGCTGAAGTGTTTAAATGGGATGTGGTAGAGCAAAATGCCTTTTTCTTCCCTGATGAAAGCAAATTAGACGCTCTGGATGAATACATGAGAGACCTCAAAAAGCAAGGGGATTCGATTGGTGCCAAAGTGAAGGTTGTTGCTGAAAATGTGCCTGTTGGTTTAGGTGAACCGGTATTTGATAGATTAGATGCTGAGCTTGCACATTCCCTAATGAGCATTAATGCCGTTAAAGGTGTTGAAATTGGCGATGGCTTCGATGTCGTTGAGCAGAAAGGCTCAGAACATAGAGATGAATTGACACCAGATGGTTTTGTCAGCAACCATGCCGGTGGTGTACTTGCTGGTATTTCTACAGGTCAGGATATCATTGCCTCTATCGCTTTAAAACCAACTTCGAGTATCACTGTACCTGGGCAGAGTATAAATACCGCGAATGAGCCGGTGGAGATGGTGACTAAAGGCCGTCATGATCCGTGTGTGGGTATTCGTGCAATTCCGATTGCTGAAGCGATGATGGCCATTACAATTATGGACCACCTACTTAGGCAGCGGGGACAAAACCCACATGTTGAGGTACCCCAAGGCCCAATACCTGCTCAAGTAAAATAAGAAAAGGCACCATGTTGGTGCCTTTTTTCATGCGCTATCGCATTGCTATAAGTGTGTCATTAGTTACCTTGATTCATTTGCGTTAACTTATCACCAATGGGTTTAGAGAAGTTATACCCATCATATTTATCCCAGTTGATAGACCAGGTCATCACACCCCCAAAGCTGGGGTAGTTAAACGCTGGTTTAATAGTACCGCAGCTAAGACCTTTAGTGAGACAGTCTAACGCAGCGATGATGTTGGCAGTAGGCGCTTGGCCAGAGTTGGCCGATTTAGGCCCTGAAGGTAATCCGATAGCCACTTGGTCGTCTCTTAGCGGGGCAAAGCGTGTACCATCGGCTAAGTCAAACCCTTCGATGAGCATTTTAGCGTGTGCGACCATCATGTTTACAGAGCCTTCTGGTGCGCTGCCTGGCTCGTATGGATTAGGTAACCCGCCGTTATTGTAAAGTTGCACATGAAGCAGATCTAACGTATCTCTGAGCGCGTCAATCAGCGGGATATAAGCGCCCCAAATACCTGTGTAAGCTATCATTCCGCCATGTACATAAGGGTGTTCAGGAGCCATTGTAAGCACCATATTTCCACCCATATTTTGCTCAATTTGCTTAAGTGCACGTGGTAGGCGAGCTTGTATTTGGGAGCCATGCACCAAATTAGAGCCACTTTCCAAATCAATATCTAGACCGTCAAATCCCCACTCTTGAATGATGTTAGTTAAACTAGACACAAATTTTGCTTCATCAGCATCTGTGTTGAGCGTGATTGTACCTTCCGCGCCACCCAAGCTTAGAACAAAGATTTTCCCTTGCGCTTGTAGCGCTTTCATATCGGCTTTGAATTGCATAGGGTCAATCGGTGGACAGTTAGAGCGAATATCTTTTTCAAATGGTTTGAAGTGTACCGTTCCATCAGAGTTTCGGTCATTTTCTGCAAAAGCAATATCAATAATATCCCATGCAGGAGACATTTGTGCTAGTGGGATAGGGCAGCCAGCTGGATTAACAAAGTTATGCCAATAACCTATCAGTTTATGTGTTTTACCAATTGGCTTATCGATGACGTTGATAGTTGTACCTGCGCTAGTTGCTTGGTTACCTGCACTGTCTTTGGCAATGGCTGTAAGTGTCTGATTGCCAAGTACTGCTGGTGTATATGTCCATGTATATGGTGATGTTGCATCACTACCTAGCAACATGCCATTGGCATAAAAATCAACGCTGCTGATTGTGCCTGTCAGTGCTTGTGCCTGGGCAGTGAGGTTTACTGCATCACCTATCACATATTGGGTACCTGCGGTAGGTGAGGTTAAATCAACTACAACTGGCTTGTCTGTAATATTCACTTGTACCTGTTGAGTACCAACATTACCTTCGTTATCTGTCGCATTGGCAGATAAAGTAACAGCACCGAGCATTGTAGGCTGCCAATTAATAGTCGCAGTTCCGTTAGTAAAGCTACCTAACAAGGTTTGGTCGGCGTAGACATCCAATTGTGTGACAGTGCCGTCCGCGTCACTCGCCGTAACTTTAACTTCACTGGCTTGTCCTTGCAGTAAAGTACTATTTGGTTGCGGGGATACAAAGCGAATTTCAGGTGCGATGGCACAAATGCCTAAATCACTCCAAGCATCAGCCCAGTGTTGACCTACACCCGGCTCGTACGCCCACTGAGCATTCGAGCTACACCAACCGCTAACATCACAGCGGTATTTTCTATTGTTATGTGAGACAAGCTCACCATTTTGGTACGCTTGGCCTGCTTGGTATGACTTGAGTCCTGCACACCCGCCCTGTGAAGTCGAGGCGACTTTGATGTTCACGATGGCATCGCTGGAAGCGTTTTTATCATCGTTTGCCGAGATTTTTATTTGCACTTGCCCGGTGACATCACTTACCCAGTCATAAGCAATATTGCCGTTGGCAAATGTGGCAACTTCAGTATTATTGATAGATATTGATGCGCCGGCAACCGAACCATCTGGATCGGTTGCAGTTGCTGCAATCCGCACAACGTCACCGAGTGTATACTGATCATTATTGCCCGGTGAGTTCAGCTCAATGGCTGGAGGCGTATTGCTATTGGCATCTTTAACTTCAATGTTAACCGAACTTGTTTGGCTTGCACCTTTATCATCAGTCGCGACCGCTGATACAACATGTGGGCCCAATTGAGCGACCCAATTGACTTGGTACGGTGCTTGATTGTCAAACCCAACGGAGACATCATCGATAAAAAACTCGACTTGGCCAATCGCGCCGTCTGGATCAGATGCGCTGGCGGATAAGACAACGCTGTCATTTAATTTGAAAACACTCCCTTGAGTGGGGGTTAACAAGGCCACTTCAGGGCTTTGATTATCACCGCAAACACCTAAGTTTTTCCAAACCCGGTAGTCTCCAGAGTTTTGCTGAGGGCTTTCATTTTGGCTATACCATCTAGCTTCGAAAGCACTATTTAAATGCTTGATTTGATCTCCAGCACGATAGACCTCGGTTGCTTGCCAAATGGCCAAGCCTGTGCAGTTTGCAGCTAGGATTTGCATGCTTGATAGCAGCAGTACGCTACTACCGAGCAAGCAGCTCATATTGCTTTTTCTCATTGTTTTTCTCCTTTTACATGTTGTATGTTTTGTAAACAAAACGTATCCAGCATAGAACTATGTTAAGGGTTAATCAATGGCTTTTTTGTTTTGGTGAACTGTGTAATTGCAGTGAGTCAGTGGTATCAACCACTGACTCACTGTGAGCTTAATCTAGCTTTGATGCATTTGATTTAATAGTGATAACACGCTGAGGAAATGGAATTTCGATATGCGCATCTTTGAAGGCTTGATAAATAGCCTGATTAACATTGAGCTTGTTTTCAATTAAAGAAATTGTGGGTGTCCAATATCGGTAGCTTATGATTACTGAACTATCTGCAAACTCCTCAATACCGACTTGTGGCGCTGGATCTTTAGCCACATTATCTTCATTACTCAGGATGTTTTTGATCACTGAAATTGCTGTATCGGCGGAGGCACTATAAGCGATACCTATTTGGCCTTCTACGTGCGAATAATTAAAAGAGTTATGCAAGACTTCACCAATGATATGTTTGTTAGGTACGGTTATTTCGACTTTCTGCTCATTGATTAAAATAGTATGACCGAGCTCAATTGATTTCACTTGGCCGCTGACTCCTTTAATTGAAATTGTGTCGCCAACGACGAAAGGGCGTGTTGCTATCAGCGCAAGGCCAGCGCCATAATTTGACAGCATACCTTGTACAGCAAGACCCGCACCAAGCGAAGCGGCACCAATTGCCGCTACAAACGGCGTGACGCTGATGCCAATTTTGCCTAATGCAATGATGATGAACATGGTCACCACGATGACCTTGACTACATTAGATACAAAGTTGGTTAAGGTAATATCAATGTTGTGCCTAGCCATGAGCGTATGCGTTGCACCCGCTAATTTTTTGGCCAGCCACAAACCAAAGACGATGATGAATATAGCCGCAAGCAATTGCATACTATAGGTGAGCAAGTACGTGCGTATCATGTCGTAGTATTTCTCAAACTGGGCGATTTCTTGCTCTATCAAGATAGGCTCCTTGATGTATAGTGTGAGTGAGTTAACTGGTTAAGTGATTGAGTATAGTAAATAGTACAGGCACCCAAAAAGCACTGATGATGGCACTGAGTATCATTGCGGCAGAAGCGAAAGCACCAGCTAGAGGGTGGTGCTCCATGGCTGCGGCCGTACCAATAGCATGACAGCTGACACCGAGAGCGATCCCTCTTGCTTGCGGTTGGGTGACATTGAATAGTGACAGGCTATAAACACCAAATACACCACCAAAGACGCCTATCAAAATAACCATTGCTGCCGCGATGCTGGGTAAACCACCTAAAGATTCTGTAATGAGTAATGTAATGGGAGTAGTGACAGATAAAGCCATCATGGTACTGGTCAAGACATCGTCTGCATTAAGCAAAACACATAATATAAACGCGATGAGTGTAGACAGTGAAATACCAGCAAAGGCACAAAATGTGAGCAAGGCAAAAACCGGTTTTATGTATGTGAATTGCTGATATAGCGGGTAAGCAAGTGCAACAACTGCTGGCTCTAAGAGCCAATCAATAGGCATACTGGCTTGAAAGTAATTGTCATAGTTCCCCCCTAAGATGAGCAGCAAAGCACTAATGATTGCGATACAGATCAACACAGGGTTAAGCAGTGGACTTGGCCAAGTGAGGTAAACTTTTCTTGTGGTCAAAAAAAGTAAAGTTGTTAAAGCGCATATCAGCAGGCTAATCACGGTACTTACCTTTTGCTGCAAGTTTGCCTACGCAAAACAATAAGATTAAAGGAAGTAAGGTAAGTAATAGGCCTATCAACAATATATGTTCAGTGAGTATAGAAATATAACTGATAAAGCCAACTCCAACAGGAATAAAAAATAGTGGTAAATATTTGATTAATATCTGGCTTGTTGGGGCAAGTTTCTCTGGGCTCACGATGTTAAATTGAAGTAGTAGAAACAATACTATTAACCCCACCAAAGGAGCAGGGAAATTAAGCCCGGTTAATGCGATGAGCATTTTGGCACTATAGAGGCATATAACAATGTAGAACATGCCGAATAGGTAATGGAATATTTGCACTGGTGATTTATTAATAAGCGTTTGACAAAGAGCGATCTATTTCCACTTTGCACGTTTAAAATAAGGTTTACTATCACTTCCTTTTACACCATTTTTCATGGCGATACGAGTGTTTTTTGTGCATAGCAATTTAATTTGATACCAGGTTTCAAGAAACAACAACCTTCTCGATGGGGGATGATATGCGCGATTATAGAGTTGCTTGATTGCAGCCAAAGCATCGGGAGAGTGCTGACGTAAAGAGTTAATCTGTTGCTCAATGTAGTCTATTGGATTGTCATGAACCACTGTTACAAGGCCATACTCCTTAGCTTGATGTGCGTTTATGCGCTCGGCACTCATTGCCAAGAGCAGAGCGTTATCTTGGTTAACATAAGAAGGTAAAATGATACTGGTGCCCATATCTGGACAAAGCCCCCACCTTGACTCCATGATTGCGACTTGCGTATTTGGTTTAGCGATCCGAAAGTCGGCGCCAAGTGCGATATGTAGCCCGCCACCAAGGCAGTTACCTTGTAAAATGGCATAGACAGGAACAGGTAAAGTACGCCAACCTAACACGACACGCTGTACCAAGTTTTGGTTACCTGGGAGCAATTTGATTAACAGCTTGAATATATGACTTGGACGTTTGATAACACTTTGTACATCGAGTCCAGAGCAAAAGTGTTCACCTTCACTTTGTATAATCACGGCTCTTATTTGACGATTAGCACGAACCTTGTGAATAATTTGGTCAAGCTGCTTGAACATTTCAAATGACAGGGCGTTTTGTTTTTCTGCGCGTTTTAGTGTGACCCACGCAATATTTTCGATAGTCTCGAACTGCACCATAATAGCTCCATTTTTATTATTTTTATTCTTCAATAAAATTTTAGAGTAAAAAGTCTAACTTTTCTAGTTTGTGGTTTTATTGGGTACATGCAGGGTCCGCATATAAATTTATACCTAATTTAAGCTAATTTTGCTGTATATGTAACTGCTATTTGGCGTTAAATTTATTTAATACACCCTATCCGTGTAGAAAAAAAATTGATGATTTTGGTATTATTAACTGGCTTATTTAGTTAGGGGTGAGGATATGAGTGCAAGACTAAGCAGTATTGAAGAAGTAACACATCAGGCATATGACATTTTTCTTGAGCTGGCGCCGGATAACTTATCTCAAGAAGACATTGATCTCTTTAATGAGCATAGAGAAGAGTTTGGTTTCATCGAAGAGGCTGATGTTGACGATAGCTGGCAAATTATAGTTGCGTTTGAGCAAGAGGCAGAGAAAGCCCATTTTGTACAAGTCACAATTGGAATCGAATTTGAAGATGGTGACGAAGTGTTTGCTAAAGTTTTGATAAGCAGAGATTTAGATGCACCATTTTGCCATGTAGTCTGGAAGCAATCATAAAGAGCTAGTTGTTTAGTGAAAAAAGTGAAGTTACTTTTATTGATGTCTGCTTTTTGTAGTTTGCAGGCATTTGCAGTTGATCCGTTTGAAGATTTTCATAAGTATGGCGAGCTGTCAGAAGAAGAGATCCATGAACTACATCAAGGTGAGTTTTTGTATGGAGATATGGAGTTCGGGTTTATTGCGAGCAGTGGTAATACAAAAAACTCGTCATTTAAAATAAAAGGCAATGTTTATCAAGATTTTAAATATTGGCGCAATCAATTTAAAATAGATGGGCATTACGCAGACGAAACGGATACTGAAACAGGCATCGAAGACGAAACTGCGTCACGTTATTTCGTATCCGCAAAAACAAGTTATAAATTTGGCGCAGATAACGAATCGTTTTTTGTTTACGGTGATTATGAAGCAGATCAGTTTAATGGCCGAGAATATACCACCACATTTGTTGTTGGTTATGGCAATCGCTTGTTTGAAGGGCGAAAAAATACGGTCGACTTTCATTTAGGGCCGGGTGTGCTTGTTTATCGTGTTGATGATGAAACTGAGTTGCTTCCTCATGAGGAAAGAGTTGAAAGAGGGCATTTGTTGCGCGCTTCACTACAATGGGAGCGTAATATTTCAAAGCGAACTCGATTTAATCAAGATTTTAGCTATGAAGAATCTTTATCAGGTTTGGGATCTCGAGGCATTTCGGAAACGGCATTGATAAGCCAAGTAATTGAAGGTCTATCGCTTAAAGTTTCTTACACATACAGGTATAATTCTGCGCCAGAAGAAGATAAACGTAAAGTAGATACCGAACTCGGTGTAACGTTTGTATATAGTTTTGATTGAGGCAATATGTATCAGAAGACGCAACTCGCATGGGCAATTTGGGGTATTTTAGCTTGGTTAAGTACTTTTGTCGTTATAGGGCTAGTTTTACTAGGCGCAAACGTAGGTGTCATTGCATTTGGTGCAATCTTATTAGCAGTGGCTGTGGCATTTTATGGTTTAACCATTAAGGTTGATACTGAGCAACAGCAGTTGAGCTGGTGGTTTGGGCCGAAAATAGCCAAGAAAACAATTCACTTTGATGATATTGATGAAGTGCGTGCTGTGACTAATTCGTTTCGCCATGGTATTGGTATTCGTATTTCTCACGATGGATGGGTGTATAGTGCATCTGGCTTTAAAGCGGTAGAAGTTAGTATGTCCGATGGTACCAAGTATCGCTTAGGTACATCAGACCAAGCAGGGTTGCTTGAGGCGATGAAAGCCAAAGTAAAGCATGATAATGAAGAGAAAGGCGCCTAATAGGCGCCTTTTTTAGTGGTCGTGGCCACAGCCGTCGGGGCTGTGAACATGGCCATGTGCCAGTTCATCAGCGGTGGCTTCACGCACTTCTAATATTTCAACATCAAAGTGCAGAGTAAGCCCTGATAGAGGGTGGTTCCCATCAACGATGACTTCTTCACCTTCTACTCCGATCACGATGACTGCTTGTTCACCTTCATCTGTGGTTGCTCGAAATTGCATGCCCACTTCGACGTCGATGCCTTCAAACATGCTCTTTGGCACAGCTTGCGTTAAGTTATCATTGCGTTCACCATAACCTTCCTCAGGCTTAACAGTGACGCTGACTTTGTCACCAGCTTGCTTGTCGATCAAAGCATTTTCCAAGCCCTCAATCAAAAAACCTGTACCAATAATAAATTCAAGCGGCTCTTCATCAAATGTGTTGTCAATGGTATTTTCATCGTCATCTAAAACAGCATAATGCATTTTCACCACTGCATTTTGAGCAATTTTCATAGTGTTTCCGTTAGTTATCTTCTATAGAGTATGGTAATGCCTTAATGGCTAGCGATACTGAGTCGTTATCTTTGGGTCTCAATATTGCTGAATCTTCTAAATCATTTGGTAAGACTGCCAATGCATAATAGGTTTTTGTTATTGAGTCGTATGCTTGATGAATAACCTTACCGGCTCTGCGCCAATTGTTTTCCTCTAGTTGCATTTCAAGGTCTTTAATATCTAAAGGGCTTTGTGATTGGCCTTGTACGATAAACATAGCACGCTTATTTTTGCCGAGGTAGCGCATTCGAGCGACTGTTTCTTGACCAGTATAGCAGCCCTTTTTGAAGCTAATCCCATTTAGTGCTTGCAGGTTGACCATCTGCGGTACGAATTCATCTATTCCGTGCTCACCTAGCTGTGGTTCACCCGCGAGAATATCACGGATCTGAAAAGCGCTCGGATCGGTCTCAACAGTAAGCACTTCAGGCATAGTCTCAGCACTATCAAAGATTAAGATGAGGCTGCCATCATTTAGTTTCAGGCCTTTTCCGGCTGCGAATTGACAGGCATTGCTGTCAGCATCAAATTCTAGTCCAAGGGTCTCACACACTTCAATTGCCGCGTCATTGAGTACACCAAAACATTTATGATCGGTAATGTTAATGTCTACTTGTGCAAATACACCATATTTACTCAATTCGCGACATGCCACTTCAACTTCAGGTTCTGATCCAATTAAACAATAGGCCTCATTGAAACGAAAAACACGCAGTGCTGCCCACAGCTTACCTTTTGGGCTGCAGTGGCCTGTCCATAGGAAGTTGTTCTCTTGGACTAGGTTAATATCTTGAGTTACTTGTCCATGAAGGTAGCTAAGTTTTTCTTGCCCGGTTACTGAGAGTAAGCGAAGAGGGAGTTGGTATACAGTGGCCATCAAGCTGATCCTGAGTAAATAGTTTCAATAATGTTACCTGATAAATGGGTGCTGAGATAGGTAAAACCAAGATCAAATGACAATAATTCTTAATAATGACTATCCGCTGTACAGTGTTGCGCTAGCGCAATAGAAAGTCGAACACATTTTCCTGATTGGCGAGTATCGGTTATACTGCCTAACGTGATGTATTTGTGTTAAATAAGAGGTATTTGAGCAATATGGAACAATTGTATCCAAAACCCCGCATTAAGTGGGCCTGTCGACGTGGCATGTTAGAGTTAGATGTATTGCTTGAGCCATTTGTTGATGAGGCTTATGACCAGTTAAGCGATGCGGATAAGCTTGTCTTCCAACGATTGTTAGAGGTCGAAGACCCAGATCTGTTTGCGTGGTTTATGGGTCATGAAAAATGCCCTCATCCAGACCTAAATAATATGGTGCAATTCATTCTTGATAGAGTCCGCGTATAGTATCTCTTTTCAAAGCAATATATTAGACCGCAAAATACTTGTGGTCTTTTTTATTTGTCTCGCATTTTTTCTGTGTCTAATTGCGCCATCACTGTGGTGGGGTAGCGTAATACTGAGTTACATTGGTTATTTGCACGCCCTCAAACACTCGATCAAAGTTATGCCGGCATCAGGTAACCTAGTGTTACTTGAGAAAGATGCTTGGATTCAGATATCGCAACAAGATGCGATTTTTGAAGGTGTGATAAGACATGCACAACGACATGCAACGTTTTTGATCTTTGAGATACACAGTAATTGTGGCAAAAAGCGCAGGCTTGTATTTGTAGATAATGCAATGGACTCAGTAAGTTGGTGTCATCTGAATCGCATTGCATTGCAGACAAACTAGGTTATGGTTCTAATATTGTTGGCTCGGGTTTGTCGTGTTGTTCAGGGTAATCTAACGTATAGTGAAGCCCTCGACTTTCCGTTCTTGCTAATGCGCTGCGAATAATGAGCTCAGCAACCTGAACTAAGTTACGCAGTTCTAATAAGTTATTACTGACTCTAAAGTTGGCGTAGTATTCATGAATTTCTTGCTGCAATAACTCCACACGCCTTAATGCACGCTCTAGTCGTTTTGTTGAACGGACGATACCGACGTAGTCCCACATAAATAATCTGAGTTCGTGCCAATTGTGCGTGATCACAACTTCTTCATCAGAGTCGCTTACTTGGCTTTCGTCCCAAGGAGACAAGGCAGTGGTTTCTGGCTGTGTGTTAATATTCGACAGAATGTCCTGCGCAGCAGCATGTGCAAAAACGATGCACTCAAGCAGGGAATTGCTTGCCATACGATTTGCTCCATGTAACCCGGTATAGGCAACCTCACCAATGGCATATAAATTAGCGATGTCAGTTTTGCCATTGAAATCTGTCATTACACCACCGCATGTATAATGGGCTGCCGGTACAACAGGAATAGGTTCTTTGGTGATATCCAAGCCAACACTCAAGCATTTCGCGTATATGGTAGGGAAATGTTCGATAATAAAGTCTTTATTTTTATGAGAAATATCCAAATAGACACAGTTTGCGCCTAAACGTTTCATTTCATAATCTATCGCTCGCGCAACAACATCTCGTGGAGCAAGCTCTTCTCGGTCATCAAAATCTGGCATGAATCGTGTGCCATCAGGGCGTTTTAAATGTGCGCCTTCGCCTCGCATTGCTTCTGTGATCAGGAAGTTTTGTAATTTAGGGTGGTATAAACTTGTGGGGTGGAACTGATTAAATTCCATATTGGCCACTTTACATCCGGCACGCCATGCCATTGCAATACCATCACCGCTAGATACATCTGGATTTGAGGTATACAAATACACCTTACTTGCACCACCTGTCGCCAAAGCAACGTATTTTGCAGCGATAGCTTCTACACAATTATGCTTTCTGTTGTAAACGTATAAACCTTTAACCCGTTTGTCTGATGGTGTTTTACTTGTGATAAGGTCGATAGCATTATATTGCTCTAATACTTCAATGTTATTATGTTCAAGAACGCGATCAACCAAGGTGGTTTGGACTGCTTTTCCGGTTGCATCTGCAGCATGCAATATTCGCCGGTGACTATGGCCCCCCTCACGGGTTAAGTGATAGCGCTCTTTGCCCTTACTATCAAATTCCATGTCAAATGGGACACCTTGTTCTATTAGCCACTTTAAGCACTTTTTGGCATTTGATGCTGTGTAATGGACAGCTTCTCTGTCACATAAGCCACCGCCAGCTTTTAGGGTATCTTCAACATGAGACTCTATGCTGTCATTTTTTTTATCAAACACAGCGGCAATACCACCTTGCGCGTAAAGTGTTGAGCCTTCTTTTAACGCTCCTTTACTAATAACAGTAACTTGGCAGTGATTAGCCAAAGAAAGGGCGAGGCTGAGTCCGGCTGCGCCGCTACCGACAATAATAACATCTGTCTGATGCTGCATTTTTTTCTTCATGTTAGTGATTCTTAGCTTTTAAAGTTTCATTACAACTACAAAGATAGCGTCTATCATATATCAATAACACGCGTTCATACCAAATAAAAAGCGTAGTTGTATATCGTCTACGACGAAGTAATACGGAGTATTTTAAAAAAAATATTAAAAAAACAGAACTTTTTATTCATGGTGGAGTCAGACTAGCTGTAAAATGATGGCAACACTGCGCGAATATAAGTAATAACAAAGAGGAGTACCGGCTCGAATGAACGAGCAGGATTTGGATTTAGAATTAGTTAGAAAAGTTCAGCAAGGAGACAAAAACGCTTTTAACCTGCTGGTTGCCAAATATCAAAATAAGGTGGCGGCGTTGATATCTCGATATGTATCTAACTCTGGTGATGTAGCCGATGTGGCTCAAGAGGCTTTTATTAAAGCGTATAGGGCGTTACCGAATTTTCGCGGTGACAGTGCTTTTTATACTTGGTTGTATCGAATTGCAGTGAACTGTTCTAAAAACTACTTAGTGTCACAGGGGCGTAAAGCGCCTGCGAGTGATATTGATGCTGAAGAGGCAGAAGTGTACGACGGTGCAGATCAACTTAGATCCAACGCGTCACCTGAAAGCTTGCTTCTCAGTGATGAAATTAAAGCGGTCATCTTCAAGACGATTGAAGAGCTGCCTGATGACTTGAAAACGGCGATAACTTTAAGAGAGATCGAAGGAATGAGCTACGAAGAAATCGCTGTGGTAATGGAGTGTCCTGTAGGTACAGTCAGGTCACGAATTTTTAGGGCACGTGAAGCCATTGATAAAAATATTAACCCACTCATAGGTAAAGATTAAATGACGCAGTCAAAGTTTGATGTAAACAATGAGCAAATGACGTCTGAGATATTGGATGCAGAACGCAAACTAAATGCAGAGAGTCAAGCTCAATTAAATGCAGACAAATTTGTTCGTTACTCGCTGATAGGCGATGTGATGAGACAAAAAGAGCAGGCGACACCTTGCATTGATATCACAGCAAGTGTAGCGGCGGCCATTGCAGAAGAACCTGTTTACAATATGACTGATGATGTTTCGCAGCCGGCGCAACAGAAAGAAGAAAGTAATGTAGTACAGATGTCATTTTGGCGTAAACCATTATCACAAGTCGCGATCGCAGCGAGTGTTGCTTTGTGTACAGTTGTGGGTGTGAATAACTTTATGCCGCAAAATGGCATTGATACACATGCACCTGTGTTACAATCTATGCCTTTAACAGGCTCTGTTTCACCAGTGAGTTTATCATCGGAGCCCGCGATGCAGTCGGCTGAGCGTGGTGTAAGAGAGTTACAAAAACAGCGCATTGGTGCACTGGTATTGGAGCATCAACGCCAATCTAGAATGGCCCATGCCTTGTCAAAAAATAGTAAGCAAGCAGATAAGGTTAACAAAGAGGAACAGTAAACCTTGATTAAATGGCTCGTGGTTTTACTGGGTATATTATGTAGTACCCAGATGTACGCCAATGAAAACATAAATGCACGGCAACTTCTTAAAGATATGTCACTGGCTGTGCAAGAGCGTAATTTTGACGCCTCCTTTGTCGTGGTGAAAGGTAAAGGCATGGAGCCATACCGATGGTTACATGGTCAAGTTGAACAAACTGATCTAGAAATCTTAACCCTATTAAATGGTGCAGGTCTTGAGGTTGTGCGAGTTGACGATGTGGTCACGTATTTTGAACCTCAAACTGAGCCATACTCTCTTAGCACCGATGTGATTGACGGTCCAATTCCAGAAGCTTTGCTTCGCGATATTGGTGCGCTTGACCACAGTTATGACTTTGTATTAGGTGGAAAAGAGCGAATTGCAGGGCGGCCTGCTCAGCTAATTAGATTAGTAGCCAAAGATGAAACTAAATATAATTATTGGTTGTGGGTAGACTTACAATCTGCATTACTTTTGAAAGCTGCCTATGTGAATCAGCGCGCTGAGGTTTTAGAACAGTTACAGTTAACACATATTTCAGTCACGGAAAAACCAGCTAGTCAATTGTTAGATCTTAAAGAGAAGAAGTTACCCACGCCAGTTACCGCCACGGCTGATATAACACATGTGAAGCAGCAAAATAATTGGCAAATTGGTTGGCTGCCAAATGGGTTCCAGCTGTTAAAGTCAGATAGGCATAAGCTTGATTTAAACAATGAGCTGGCGGATTACTTTTTGTATTCTGACGGGCTAGTTGAGGTCTCTGTTTTTGTTCAGCGACCGCTGACTGGTCAGCGTGCCAGTGGCGCATTGACGTCAGGTGCAACAACTGTATATGTACATAATGCAGGGGCATTTGATGTATCTGTCGTTGGCAAAGTCCCCGTTGAAACGGCCAAATCTATCGCAGAATCAGTAAAGCGTTCTTTATGATTGAACAAACACTCACCGTGTCTGAGTTAAAAGGAAACACAGCTTGGCTGATCTCAGAACAAAAACCAGCATGTGAGGGCTGCAATGGTAAATGCGGCTCTCAAGTTTTTAGCAAGCTTTTTGGTACCCACAGAAAAGCGTTCCCGCTCTCTATTTCTCAGAAATTAAGTGTTGGCCAAAAGGTTAAATTGGCGCTCGATGACAGCAAGGTTGTCCAGCACGCGCTTTGGGTTTACCTATTGCCTTTGATCATGGCATTTATTGGCATGTTCAGCGCTTTACTTCTTTTTTCTTTGTCAGAACCGGGGCAGATTGGCTTTGCGGCTTTTTTTGCGCTTTTAGGCTTTTTGGTAGCAAAAAAGAAGGGCCAAAGTCTAAAACATGAGGTAAAAGTGATAAAAATTTATCCAATTAGCCTTCCAGTTACGCAAATAGATGGTGATTAGGTCAAATAAATTGTAAAATCGTCGTTTAATCTCTATTTGTGAATAACAGAAGTTTAGAATCCAGTATATGAAGCATATCCGTAACTTTTCAATTATAGCCCATATAGATCATGGAAAATCGACACTTTCGGACCGCTTAATCCAGGTATGCGGTGGCTTGTCAGACCGCGAAATGCAGCAGCAAGTACTGGATTCAATGGAACTCGAGCGTGAGCGCGGTATTACGATTAAAGCGCAAAGTGTTACCTTGAACTATACAGCACAAGATGGCGAAACTTATCAGTTAAACTTTATCGACACACCAGGACACGTTGACTTTACTTATGAAGTATCGCGTTCTTTAGCTGCCTGTGAGGGAGCACTGTTGGTTGTTGATGCAGGTCAAGGTGTAGAAGCGCAAACGCTTGCTAACTGTTACACAGCAATTGAAATGGACTTAGAAGTCGTTCCAATTTTAAATAAAATTGATTTACCTCAGGCTGATCCACTGCGTGTTGCAGAAGAGATCGAAGAGATTGTAGGTATTGATGCATTAGAAGCTGTCCAGTGTAGTGCAAAAACAGGTTTAGGCATCGATGCCGTCCTAGAAGAAATTGTAAAGGAAATTCCTCCACCAGAAGGAGATGTGAATAAGCCGTTACAAGCTTTGATCATCGACTCATGGTTTGACCCTTACCAAGGGGTTGTATCACTTGTACGTATTAAACATGGTCAATTACGTAAAGGTGAAAAAATTAAGATTATGTCTACGGATCAAGTTCATATCGTAGATAAAATTGGTATTTTCACACCAAAGCAAACTGAGACAGGTGCACTAACAAGTGGTGAAGTTGGTTTTATCATTGCGGGTATTAAAGACATCCATGGTGCACCAGTTGGTGATACGATAACGCTTGCAAAAACGCCAGCAGAAGAGACTCTGCCGGGCTTCCAGAAAGTGAAGCCGCAAGTGTATGCAGGTATGTTCCCAATTTCTTCAGATGATTACGAGAACTTCCGTGATGCACTGAATAAACTGAGCTTGAACGATGCCTCTTTGTTTTTCGAGCCTGAAAACTCTACTGCATTAGGCTTTGGTTTCCGCTGTGGCTTCTTAGGTATGCTTCACATGGAAATCATCCAAGAACGTCTAGAGCGTGAATATGATATGGACCTTATAACCACTGCGCCAACGGTAGTGTATGAGGTTGAAACAAAAGATGGTGTAATTCAAATTGATAACCCGTCAGATTTACCGCCAGTCAATGACATCATAGAGATCAGAGAGCCAATTGTAGAAGCGAACATCTTGGTACCACAAGAGTACTTAGGTAACGTAATTACGCTATGTATAGAAAAACGTGGTGTACAAACTAAGATGAGCTATCACGGTAATCAGGTTGCAGTAACTTATGAATTGCCTATGGCTGAAGTGGTAATGGACTTCTTCGATAAATTGAAATCGACTAGTCGTGGCTTCGCATCGCTAGATTATAACTTTAAGCGCTTCCAAGTATCTGACATGGTTCGCTGTGATATTCTCATTAATGGTGATAGAGTGGACGCACTTGCGATCATTGTACACCGTGAAAATTCACAAAGCCGAGGCCGTCAGTTGGCTGATGCTTTGAAAGAGTTAATCCCAAGGCAGATGTTTGATATTGCGATTCAGGCTGCAATTGGCAACCACGTAATTGCCCGTACAACAGTGAAACAGTTACGTAAAAACGTAATTGCGAAATGTTATGGTGGTGACGTGAGTCGTAAGAAAAAGCTATTACAAAAGCAAAAAGAAGGTAAGAAACGCATGAAGCAATTAGGTAACGTTGAAGTACCGCAAGATGCGTTCCTTGCAATATTAAAAGTAGGTAAGTAACAGGAATTATTATTTATGGCAGGTTATTTTTCGGTCTTTCTCGTGCTGTTGACTTTGGGATCGGGCCTGATCTGGTTAATAGATCACTTAGTGTATGCACCAAAACGTAAGGAACGTATTGCGCTTGCTCAAGGCGCTTCAGAGCAGCCTTTGGACCAAGAAGTTATCGACCAGATAGCGCCTGTGCCTGCCATAACTGATAGTGCAAAGTCTATCTTTCCAATGATTGCGGCAATTACAGTGTTTCGATCATTTATTTTTGAACCGTTTCAAATTCCGTCTGGTTCAATGATGCCAACGTTGTTGGATGGAGACTTTATTTTGGTACAAAAGTTTGCGTATGGTATTAAAGACCCGGTATGGCGTTCTCAGCTAGTTGAAGTTGATGATCCAGAGCGTGGTGATATTGCCGTATTCAAATTCCCGTTGGACGAGCGTATTGACTTTATCAAGCGTATTGTCGGTTTGCCTGGTGATCGTATTGTTTATCGTAATCGTCAGCTTTTCATTCACCCCAAGTGTGAAGAAGGCGAGCAAAGCCGAAATGGACTAGCGTGTGGTGAGTTTAACAAGATTGACGTTGAGATAGTTAATCGCGATGAATTCAAGCAAGGCACTATGCCACTAGTACGTTTGACAGAATCTCTACCTAATGTTGAACATGATATTTTAATTAACCCGAAAGCACTGGAACTGTCAGAGCGTTATTACCAGCAACCTGGTACTCGCCGAGACGAGTGGGTCGTTCCAGAAGACAGCTATTTTGCTGTTGGCGATAATCGTAACAATAGTCAGGACAGCCGCGTATGGGGCTTTGTTCCTAAAGAAAACTTAGTTGGAAAAGCTGTATTCATCTGGATGAGTTTTGATTTTGAGAACGGTCCAGATAGCTTATTGCCAGGCTGGGTTCCAACAGGGGTTCGTTTTGAACGCCTAGGTAATATTCAGTAACAATGAAAAAGAACGTCACAGAATTATATAAAAAGATAGGCTACGATTTTGCAGATCAAGCTTTGCTTGAACAAGCAATGACGCATCGTAGTCACAAAGGTCAGCATAATGAACGCCTAGAATTTCTAGGCGATTCTATTTTAAGCTTTGTTATTGCAGATGCTTTGTATCACAAGTTTCCAAAAGCACGTGAAGGTGATTTGAGCCGTATGCGTTCAACTTTGGTCCGTGGACAAACACTTGCAGAGTTTGGTGTTGAGTTTGGCTTGGGAGATTACCTAAGGCTTGGTCCTGGTGAGCTCAAAAGTGGTGGCTATCGCAGAGAGTCAACTTTGGCTGATGCGGTAGAAGCGATTATTGGCGCGGTGTTTTTAGATTCAGACATCGAGACCTGTAAGACGCTTGTACTTAAGTGGTATAAAAGCCGTTTAGAAGCTATCTCGCCAGGGCATAATCAGAAAGACCCGAAAACGTTGTTGCAAGAGTACTTGCAGGCGAGAAAGCTACCATTACCTGCCTATCAGGTGATTGATACTAAAGGGCAAGCACACAATCAGACATTCACGGTTGAGTGTACTGTAAAGGGTATGGATAGTATTATTTCTGTGGGTAGTTCACGCCGTAAAGCTGAACAGAAAGCCGCAGAGCAAGCATTGAAGATTTTAAAAGATGAATCCTAACACCCATTGCGGCATGATTGCGATTGTTGGCCGCCCAAATGTAGGCAAGTCCACTTTGCTCAACAAAATTGTTGAGCAAAAGGTCAGCATCACATCTCGCAAACCGCAAACGACACGCCATAGAATTATGGGGATCCACACTGAAGATAACTATCAAGCTGTCTATGTGGATACGCCTGGCCTTCATATAGAAGAAAAGCGTGCAATTAACCGTTTAATGAACCGTGCTGCAAGCAGTTCAATCGGTGATGTTGAACTCATTATTTTTGTCGTTGAAGGGACGCTTTGGAACCAAGATGATGAAATGGTTCTAAACAAGGTAAAAGACAGTGGCCGTCCTGTCTTGGTCGTGATGAACAAAAGCGATCAAGTTAAAGAAAAAGAAGAGATTTTGCATCATATGCAATGGCTCAGTGAGCAGCATGATTTTGTTGGTATTGTGCCAGTTTCTGCGAAAATCGGTAAAAACATCGACATGGTAAAAGAAGAGGTTAAAAGCCGTCTTCCTGAATGCGAGTTTTATTTTCCAGAAGATTATGTCACTGACCGCTCGATGCGTTTTCTTGCTGCAGAAATTGTCCGTGAAAAGCTAATGCGCTTTATGGGTGATGAACTTCCTTATTCCGTGACTGTTGAAATTGAGCAGTTTAAATGGCAAGACAACGGTGTATGGCAAATTAACGCTCTGATATTGGTTGAACGTGAATCGCAAAAGCGCATGGTGATCGGTAACAAAGGCGAAAAGCTTAAAGTTATTGGCCGTGAAGCACGTCGAGATCTTGAGGACATGTTAGACAACAAGGTGTTCTTAGAACTGTGGGTTAAAGTTAAATCTGGTTGGGCTGATGACGAGCGTGCGCTACGAAGCCTAGGGTACGGAGAAGACTGATTGGATAGTGACTTTCGACAAGCATATTTGCTCCACCGACGACCGTATAGAGACTCGCAAGTGATGCTAAATATGCTCGTTGAAGGCATCGGTCAACTTTCTATGTTGGCTAGGATCAAAGGCAAACGTGCATTGCGTCAGAATGCATCCCTACAGCCTTTTACTTGTCTACTGATCCGCTATGCAGGTAAGTATGACCTGAAATATTTAAATGACTTTGAGATCCAATCTCCACCATTGATGTTTAAGGGCACAGATTTATACTGTGCTTTTTATCTTAATGAGCTATCCCACCGTATTATCCCTGTCAATGAACCGCTCGATCATGTATTTTGCTTGTATCAGCAACACCTCAAACAGCTCTATGGTATTGGGGAAAATATGACTATCGTTGCTCATGGAGCGTCGTCAAAAAGCCCTGCTAATAGTGAACAAATTGAGGCCATCTTGCGTAATTATGAGTTCCAGCTGTTGTATGAACTTGGGGTTGGTATCGAATTTGATTACGACGCTTTTGGTGCACCCATAGAAGAAACAAGTTATTATCAATTTGTGAGAGAGGTGGGCTTTTGTCCCAGTGATGACATACAGCGTAGTTTTTCAGGTGAAACCTTGCTTGCTATCGCACATGGAGAGTACAGCTCTTTGCTCTCTAGAAGGCAAGCTAAAGCATTAAGCCGTTATTTATTAAAACCTTTGCTAGGTAGTAAACCACTTAAAAGCAGAGAACTTTTTCAACCAAGGTAGAGTAATGAAAGATATTTTATTAGGTGTCAATGTTGACCATATCGCGACGTTAAGACAAGCTCGTGGCACCAGTTACCCTGATCCAGCCCATGCCGCGGCTGTGGCTGAGCACGCAGGTGCAGATGGTATCACAATTCACTTACGCGAAGACCGTCGACATATTCAAGATAGAGATGTGTACGTAATGGCCAAGACCATTCAAACACGTATGAACCTTGAAATTGCCGTGACAGATGAAATGTTAGATATCGCCTGTGAGGTTAAACCTGAATATGTTTGCCTTGTGCCTGAAAAGCGCGAAGAGTTGACAACAGAAGGCGGTTTGGATGTCATTGGCAATCAGCAGAAAGTGGCCGAAGCGGTTGAAAAGCTGAGCGCAGCTGGTATTAAAGTGTCTTTGTTCATCGATGCGGATAAAGCACAAATCGACGCGGCGAAAGCGACAAACGCGCCTTACATTGAAATTCATACAGGTGCTTACGCTGATGCAAAATCAGATAGTGAACAAGATGCAGAGCTTGAGCGCATTCGAGAAGGCGTGCAATATGCAGATTCCATTGGCATTATTGTAAATGCAGGGCATGGGTTGCACTATCATAATGTTAAGCCAATCGCGCAAATGCCTGAGATTTATGAATTGAATATCGGCCATGCCATTATCGCGCGCGCAGCCATAGATGGGTTAGAGAAAGCTGTCAGAGATATGAAGCGCATTATGCTTGAAGCACGACAAGCGTAATTGAGTAGTACCCTGATATGAAAAACCCAGCCTGAGCTGGGTTTTTTTAATTACTGAGCTGAAAGGTGGTCAATGACGACCTGATGATGTTCTTTGGTCTTAAATTTGTTAAAGACGTGTTTAACGACACCATCTTGTCCGATCAGAAAGCTGATGCGGTGAATACCATCGTATTCTTTACCCATAAACTTTTTCAGACCCCAAACACCAAATGCATCTGCAATCGCATGGTCTTCATCTGACAGCAGGTCAAAGTTAAGCTCTTTTTTGGTTTCAAAGTTTTTAAGCTTTTTAACCGGGTCTGGGCTAATGCCTACAGCAACCGTATTCAATTGAGCAAGTTGCTCTTTGTGGTCGCGAAGTTGCTCAGCTTGCACAGTACAGCCTGGTGTGAGTGCTTTAGGGTAGAAATAAACCAAAACCTGGTTTGCTTCGAGCAATGTGCTCAACGCAACTGTTTCACCATTTTGGTTTTCTAATGTAAAACTAGGTGCGTTATCACCTGCTTGTAATGTATTCATTAATGATCCTTAGCGAATGCGTCTGAAAACATAATGTACGTTTGAAATACTAGATAGTTCTTCAAACTTTATTTTAAATTGTTCGAAATCTAATTCTGCGGGCGTATTGAATTCTAGTTCGCACCGCATATGTAGCGCGTCGTCTTCCTCAAAAGTGTCAGATTTAAGTGAACAGATACTGATATTTTGTTCAGCAAAAAAACGTGTTACGCGACTTAGTGTGCCTTGTGTATCAAGACCAGTATATTCTAGTGTGTATCCTGCACTAAACTCATTTTCTGTATGACTTGACGTTCGTTTCATCATTGTCAGCAAGCCAAGTTCCATACTTTTTACGGGTAAGGTGTGTTCAACTCGACTGATACCAGCTATATCTCCAGAAAGTAACATGGTAAAGGTGAATTCGTTACCGAGAATCGCAATGCGGCTATCAATGATATTACAGTTACACTCGCTGACGAGTTGAGTGAGCTCGCTAACAATGCCAGATCTATCTTCCCCTATAGCGGTTAAAACAAGTTGATGTGAAGTAAAAGTAGTCATACCGACGTCCTAGTTAGCTTTCGCCAATGTGAGTCATAGAGGTTGCATTTAAATGTTATAGCGGCGAATACTATCATAGATTAAATGTCAGGCCTACTTGTTAACTGGGATTGTAATGCGTCATCGATTAGACAATTCGCTCGTGAGCTCCTTGTGTTTGCTTAGTTTGCCAAGTAACATAGTGCAGATTTTTTGAAATTTACCTTTCGGACTAAGTCGAAATTAGTGTGATTGGCAGTGAACCATTTCAGCATTCCTTAATCTTAAGTGAAAGAATAATTAAATAGTGGGTTTGCTAAGGAGTTTTATTAGTGCAGTATTGGGTCCCTAAAGCGCTAACGTTAAGCGTTATACTCGGTTTATCAGGTTGTAGTGTTTTTACAAATGACACGCATCACAAGAAAAACTATCGTATTCACGAGCCTGTGCAAGCACCCGCAGGTCTCGAGCAACCATACCAAGATAAAGAATTCCAAATGAATGTTGCTGTTTACGAAAATGATGCGGAACCTCAGAGCTTTCGCCCGCCGCAGCAAGTTTTAACGCTGGCAAAGGGTAGTTGGGCAGAAGACAAAGAAGATGTTGCGCGTATTTACTTTGATAAAAACGATGGCATAGAAGCTCTAGATGACTTTATTTGGGCAGCGGTTGAAGGCGTTATTAATAACCATGAGTCTTCAATTGAGAATGACGATCGACGCAATGGCAAGCTCACCACTGGTTGGTATTCCATTATCGAAGCAGAAGAAGGGTGGTTTTGGGAAACTGTAACTGAAGTATCTAAGCAGAAGTTTGAATTTACTCTTTCTCAAGAAGATCACCAACGTACCGCTTCGTTAGAGGCAAAACTAGTCGACTATCAAAGTGATGAAGTCGAATTAGACGGCATGTTACGACAGCAACTTGAGGTGCGTGCACTGAATGAAGTTGTAGCTGAGTTCGATTATAGATACCGTTTGCTAGAAGTTGAACTACGTAAGCAACAAGGTGTACTTTCACTGGAACTTGGATACGATAAAGCAGGCAACGCAGCGCTAATCACACTGGCAGACAGGGGCACCGTAATGGAGCGTTTGTCTAACTTCTTAGAGCGCGTTAATTTCACCATTATTCGCATTGATGATGACACCAGTGAAGTGCTGGTTAGATACCAGCAACCTGAAAATAGTGTGTGGGATTCAATTTGGGGTGAAGAAGCGCCAACACTGGCTTTGGAAGATGGTGATTATACTATTTTAGTAGGCACCACTGATGATGAGCAGACCTCACTGACTTGGTCTGATGCAGAAGGCAATGTGCTTGACGCAACAACCATGGAAACGCTTCAACAGGGCCTCGTAGCTGCCCTGCGTAATCGCGGGCTAAGTATATAATTACAAACCGCTAAGTAGTTCAGAAAAGAGCGAAAGCTCTTTTCTTTTTTTGGGATTTAGAAATGATGTCAGACACAACGCAAACATCGCCTGTGAATTGGAGAACTTGGTTCGCATTCCTTGTACCATCATTGATTGGCGTGTTCCTTTTTATGACACCTGTTGCAATTGGTGATGCAATGACGATTCCAATTGCTGTGCTAGCAAAAGAGCTACAGAATTTGACTAGTTCTTTCATACATGCGCTTATCGTATCGATTGTCTGTATTACAGGTGTGTTGAGTATCGTCATTAAGCTGTTTAAACCCGCCGCGGTATTGAAAAATGATTTAGTTAGACACCTTTTTGATGTGAGCTGGATATGGGTTGTGACACGTCTTTTTGGTATGTTGTTTATTTTAATGACATTCTTTAAAGTTGGGCCCGAGTTGATCCATTCAAGTGGTACAGGGGCTTTAGTGTTAAATGATCTTCTACCTGTACTCTTTTCTGTGTTTGTTTTTGCCGGTTTACTGCTGCCACTGTTATTAAACTTTGGTTTGTTAGAGCTGGTTGGCACATTACTTACCAAGGTCATGAGACCTTTATTTGGTGTACCAGGGCGAAGTGCTGTTAACTGTGTTGCATCATGGCTAGGAGACGGTAGCGTTGGTATTTTGATGACTTCTCGTCAATATGAAGACAAGCATTATACACAACGTGAAGCGGCTATAATTGGTACGACGTTTTCTGCCGTTTCAATTACATTCTGCTTGGTCGTCATTGGTCAGGTTAAATTAGAACATTTATTTGCCCCTTTTTACCTGACGGTGTGTGCCGCAGGGGTGGTCGCAGCGATCATTGTACCTAGGCTTCCTCCACTGAGTTTCAAAAAAGATGTGTATGTTGATGGTACAACGCATAATCAAGACTCTGAGGCGGTGCCAGAAGGCAAGACATTATTTGGTCATGCATTAGATGTCGCTTTGCAAAAGGCGCACAATGCACCGGGTGTCAAAGGGACTGTAAAAGAAGGTGTATCCAATGCGCTAGATATGCTGTTTGCTGTATTACCTGTTGTGATGGCCGTGGGGACATTCGCATTAATTATTGCTGAAGAAACGCCAATTTTTCAATTCCTAGGCCAGCCTTTCATTCCATATTTAGAATTATTACAAGTACCAGAGGCGGCCAAAGCTGCTGAAACGATTGTGGTCGGTTTTGCTGACATGTTTATTCCATCCATTTTGGCAGCGAGTAATATTGAAAGTGATGTCACGCGTTTTATTATTGCGGCGCTAAGTGTGACACAACTAATTTATATGTCAGAAGTTGGGGCGCTATTACTAGGTAGCAAAATTCCAGTCAATATCTTCGAGTTATTTGCAGTATTTATCTTAAGAACACTGGTAACTCTGCCTGTCATTGCTTTGATGGCACATTGGTTGGTCGGTTAGTTTATCTCCTCATAGTGAGTACTTAAGGGTACTCACTACTTATTTTCGTTCTTCTTTTTCTTCTTGTTTATCGTTGTCTTCTGGTTGCTCTGGTTTGATCTGCTTATCTAATTTTGCTTTTACATTAAACTTATTTGCGTATTTGAGTAGCATAATATTGCCAATCACATAGCCAAACACCGCGATGATGATTAATATTACTTTCCAAGTTTCTAATTTTTCCAAAATGGTACTCACATTTTTGTTCAGCTCAGATAAATGTGTATCCTATAGGCTGAAACGAGTTGGTATTACTCAGTGTAATACAGTCTACTAAAATCATCGTCTTTGTACGAGTTTATAACTTAGCCTCTTTAAAGTTTATTATATATGTAAATAGTGTGAGATATTCGCAGCTTTTTAGGTTTACACTTGGTATTATCTTGCAGGCTGGCAAGGGTGAGTGTCCTTAGTACTCAGCAAAAGTAACTTTAATAATATTATTTAAATGGTTTGTGCATCCATGGAGCAAGTTTTAATTTGGCCCTCTCAGTTTCCTTTACTCCTAAAAGGCCTTGTGGAAGATAATGGCGCATTCATCCTTGATGCACTTGAGGCATGGCCTGAATGCGATGTGCTTAAAGATGAGCAGGGCGTTACTTCCCAAGTTTTGCCACCGATATTTTACGTTGCATGGCTAAAGCCACTAGACCCGTTTGAATCGTGTTTTTTTCAACATATTGATGAATACGATGACGAGCAGCATAGCTATGTTGCAGAGCTATTGAAGCATATTGAGCAAGCGGGGATCAGTCGAGATGATTTAACCCTAAAGTTACTTGGTTGCTTATCGCAGTACTCAAGCATTGCGTCTCAGGCTAAAATCCAAAATAAAATATCCTTTGTCGACTTACTTTTGAAAAATCAGCAATTTAAAACGTTGTGTTGGCTACTGCCTCAGTGCTTCAGGTTAACACCATCACAAACCTGCGAACTGTGGCTGTCGGGTGGTGAATTAAGTCAGACCTGCCTTGCTAAGCACTACAAAGATGTACTAGAAAATACGGCTTTGACGCAAGCTGAAGCGGTAAAGTATCTGAATGAAGGACATGATTGTGAGGGGTTGCTGACACTGCTATGCAACGAGGAAGAGCGTTTACAGATCCTTGATAATGCCCTGTTGGAGCAAGTTATGTCGGGGGCAGCTAAGCAGTCCAATATGCTCTCTTTGATTGAAAAAGGTGCGAGAGGCCATGGTGCTGACAGCGCAGGTAAGTCTGCAATGATGTGGATTGTTGAGAAAGGGTTTGTTAGTGCTGCAAAAGCGCTCAGAGAGTTCCACTGCGGTGTATCATTAGACGATTTGGGCAGAAATTTGATGCATTACGCGGTACTGTCTAATTCTCGACCTATGCTAGAGCTTGTAGAAGGTATGGGTGTGGACCCGAGACTTGCAGATGCGTCTGGTTGTACACCTTATCGTTTAGCCACAGAGAATCAGTCAGTAAACTCAAAAAAATACTTGGAAAAGCGTGGCATTATTGAGCTAAGTGACCATGCTAAGTATCAGCGTATATTAAGGGTTTATACACTGAAAGCGTTGACAATATTGCTTTTGCCATTACAGCTTGTGTTGTTTTTAGATGCATCGCGTGACAATAAGTTATCTATGATCTTGCTTATTTCAAGTGCAACCTTGCTCATTTTTGCTTTGGCAAGATTATTAAAGAATAGACGGCTTTTTCCTGCCACAAAGTTGCCTTTAAGCCTGCGTTTTTTAGGGGCGCTGAGCTGGGTAAGCTTATCAATTCAAGCTGTTTTTACACTCATTATGTGTTTGGCGGTGGTGAGCATTTAATCGTTTAGAAGAGGCGAGTTATTATCTTGGTAGGCAGGAGAAAATCCTGCCCATCGTAAGCTACGCTATAAATTAGTTGTTTAACGGTGTATTAAACTCTGCAGGTATTTCAAAATCTCCTGTGAGCTTTACCAATTTATCGTTTTCAAAATGCACGATTAAGCTTTTACGTATTTCTGACTCTCTATCAATGTTAAATACGTACTTATAGTGCCACTTTGAAGAATTAAACGCATCTTTTGCAACGGGCGTGCCTAGAACGAACATAACTTGTTCTTTAGTCATTTCGATTCTGAGTTTGTCGACATCTGATTGTTCTAAAAAATTGCCTTGAGGCACATTTATCCTATAAACCCAGCTTGAACAACCGGACAAAAATATAGTCATGATGGCGGCTACCAGCCAAGTCAAAAGGGGTTTATTGTACTGCATGTATGTGTATCCTTATTTTAGGTTATTACGAATGATACAGATTGCATTAAGAAGGTAAAGTAGATTGTGCAATTCGACTGTGCAATTTGGAAAAAGTTTCTAAGATCGAGAAATTTAAATGTGAGTAAAAGTAATCAAGCCAATACACAATGGTATTTATATATTGTCGAAAATAGATTAGGTCACTGGTATACAGGGATAACCACAGACTTACATCGTCGACTAGCGCAACATAACAATGGTACAGGTGCTAAGAGTTTGCGTGGTAAGGGACCTATATCACTCATCGTGGCTGTGTCTCATTTATCCAAAGTAGATGCGGCCAAACTTGAATGGCAAGTAAAGCAGCTTAACAAAGCTCAAAAGCGTCAATTAGTGGCTGAGGCATTGTCTGAAGTTTGTGAGCGCACAAATTTAGTGATTGCATTCGATACTTGCGTGAGCTTTTCAAAGTTGATCTCATCAAATGTATCTTTAACAGAGTGATGATTTTTGTCCAAGCCCGCACCAAAATAGATAAAAGGGATATTTGCTCTATGAAATGGATAGTGGTCACTGGCTCTAAGCCAATCAATCTGAGGAGCGTTTAAGCGCCGAGCCATGATTTTAGCTGAAAAATACAGTCGAAATTTTATTGGTGTGGCGTTAAATGTGGTAGTAATATCACTTTTTAAGGGCTGTAAAGATCTTGATGCTAGTGCATATAACTTATTCTTTTTCTGTAAGTCGAGCATATCCAGATTGATGTTCATATAAACTTCTCGACCGGCCAGCTTTTTTACAAAAGCTTTGGCCCCATGAAGTCCCTTTTCTTCTGCGTCTGTGGCGACATATATGATGTCTCGATTGATATCTTCGTTATGTAGCTGCTTTGCAATGTCTATCATGACCACCACCCCAGATGCATTATCATTTGCACCCGGAAAGTATCGACTTCCCCGCTTCCCTAGGTGGTCATAATGAGCAGTAATTACAATTGGCGGCTTACATTGTATGCGCTTGCAGTATTGTGTTGCGACTACGTTGTGCCCAGTTGCAGAGTCAAAAAAGCCGAACTCGAATTCAAACTGTTGAAATTGAACGTCTAAATTATATTTTTGTAATTGTCGGGTAATATAGTATGCACTGCGATGTGGGGTCGCCCCGCCTGAAGGTCTGCCTTCAAATTCGGGGCTTGTTAATATCAGCATATCTCGCTCTAATAGATATGCTTTGGAACTAAAGAGCACTAATATGAGAAGGCTAATTTTTCGCCACTGCATCTAACCATTCCAGTTTGCCTTTGTATTGTATTTGATTGTGCTCAAATTCAGCTAAATCAAGTGCACGTTTCATATGAATTTTGGTGAGTTGGATATCTCCCTTTGCGTAATACGCTTTTGCCAGCGCAAAGTGTCCTTCATGTAATTTATTGTTTAGCTTTAACGCATTTCTATAATGTCTAATCGCTTTGCCAATATTACCATCTTCCATGGCCTGATTACCTAATGTTAGAACATAATATGGGTTAGATTTGCGAAATTGATGTAAGCTTTCTCTAATGACTTCTGCTTGTTCGGCCCTGTCTGTCAAATCGTATAACACTGCTAGATTGCCTCTTGCGGTATTATTGTCCGGATCAAGTGCAATGGCTTGTTCGTAAAGGCGTTCGGCTGTATTTAAATCTCCAGCCATTCTATACAGTATGGCCAAATTCGCCCAGGCGCTAGAATAGTTTTGATCCATATTAATGGCTGCATAGAAATAGCTGAATGCCAAATCATACTGGTTTTCAACCATATTGATCGCACCTTTGTTGTTGTAGAACATCGCAGTGACCCGCTCTTTACTTATTGGGGTGGTTTTGAATGCTTGCTGTCTACTGTTGGGGTCAAAGTCAATGGTCAATGTTCTTGGTGAGGTATGAAGTACTTGCTTTGTGAAATATTTGGTTCTGTCTTCGTGTATTTTCAGGTTGATATGACCACTTAAAAAATTATACCCACGGCTGGTAGCCCAATACTCAGGTACATGTACCCTCTGAAACTCGGCTTCTAGATTTAAAAACTCGGACAAGCTATAAGACAAAATCGACAATGATAGGCAATTTGCATTTAAATTTTGATATGTTTGCGATGCAGTGAGATTGGCATCGCTCATATATGATAATGATGCATCTCCGTTTTCCAGCAAAAACTGCATGATCAGTTCAGCATGTTTAAGCTCGGGTTGGCTATCTTGCCGGAAGTGTTTTTCTAACGACGTAATGATTTGTTCATCTAAAACAAATATTTCTTTTTGAGACTCTACTTTTAATGTCTTAAATGGCGCCTGTTTAAGAAGGGCGAGATTGTGAGGGTTAACTGGAGGGATCGTTTTACATCCGCTAATTATTATACTGATTGCTACGAAAAATGTAGTCAACAGAACGCTTTGAAACTTTGATTTCATCATAGTTACTCCCAACAGCCTTTCTTATTAGACTAGCGAAACTTGGCAGTAAATAAAGAAAAAATTGTTACAAAGCGTTGCGTAATATCTGTACTTAAGTCCTAAAAGCTTGCAACCAATTTATCCAATGCCTTAGCTGAGTCAGCTAATTGTTGAATAGCTTGCTCTGTACTTAATTGGTCATTCATAACCTCATCACTGATGACACTGATTTGCTCAATACTTCTACCTACATCAACGACTACGTTACTTTGCTGTTCCGTAGCTGTTGCAATTAGAGTGGTCATATCATTGATCTGGTTTGCTGTTTCAGTAATTTTATCCATCAGTTCAACAGACGTTTGCATCTGTGAAACACTTTGTTCTGCCTGATTAGATGACAGTGCGATTTGTTCCACTATTGAATCGGACGCCGCTGTGAGCTCAGTAATGGTTGCTTGGATCTCGTCAGTAGATTGAGATGTACGGCTGGCAAGTGCTCTGACTTCATCTGCAACGACAGCAAATCCTCTGCCGTGCTCACCAGCCCGAGCCGATTCAATTGCCGCATTCAAAGCAAGTAAATTCGTTTGTTCAGAGATAGCCCGTATTACATCTAAAATATTTGCAATTGACTGGGTCTTACTGGCAAGCGTTTCCACCTGTGTAGCCATATTTTGTATATCGGTGGCTAATTCCATTAAGGTTTCTTGGCTAGTTTGGACACAGTGATGACTTTCTTGAGAACTTTCTTTACTCGCCAATGTAAGCTTCGCTGTATTATTTGCACTACCTGCGATTTCCTGCACAGTTGCAGCCATTTCATTGATGGCTGCGGCAACTGATATCGTTTGGTTTTTTTGCTCATCTAAAGATTGTGAATTGCGCTGTGATTGCTCAAATACCAATTCACTGGCTGCGCGAATATCTCTACTTTCAGTCGCAACCTTGGTAATCGCGCTTTCAATTTTATCGATAAATTGATTGAACCCATCGCCTAGCGCCGCTAACTCCGGTTGCTCTGAGCGCGGTACACGATAGTTGAGGTTGGCATCGCCACTACCCAATTGCTTAAATACGTCTGCCATCTTTAATAGTGGTGCACTTAGAGTACGTGCAAGTAGTACGCTGAAAATACTCGCAATAAATGCGATAATAAGTGCAAAAGTCACAATTTGCCACTGTAGTTCAGTCACTTGTGAAAATACTTCTTGCTGGGGCACTTGTGCGATAACGTACAGATCTGTGTCAGGGATGCGATTGGCAGCAACCAGAACAGCTTGATCTTTCGTTGTTAATTTAAGAATGTTTAGTCGAGAATTGTTGAGCAGCTCCGTCGCTGAACGAACGCCATAAAAGTCAGACAGATTTGACTTTGCGACCAAACTTGCATCTGGGTGCAGCTGCGTTTGCCCTTCCTGATTAACAACAAACACAAAACCACTTTCCTCTATACGCATATTGGCAAGTTTTTGTTGCATATCGTCGATGCTTTTGGCTAATCCTGCTAGACCAATTCCATTTGTCTGCTGGTGATTTACAAACATTTTTACATCACCAGGAGATTCTTGAAATATACTAATAGAATACGCTTTTCTACTCTGTGTAAACGCAAAGAACCAGCCGTCTTGTTGCGTATTTAGCACTCTTAAAAAGCCATCTTGATTCCAGTATTTGTTATTATTTCTGTTCGCCCAAGATGCTGTTGCTAAGCCGTATTGCTGCTGCAGTCTTTTAAGTTCATCCAGTAATAGGGCCTCATTAAGCTGGTCATTTTGTGCTGCATCAAGAATAAACCGATTACTGGAAAGTTGCTCGGCCGCATTTTTCAATACCACAATTTCTTGCTCAAGTGACTTGGTGATACTTTCAACTTTGCTTGGCAGCTCAGAGCCAAGCATTCTAGATTCAACCATAGACTTGGATTGATAAATTGAAATAAAGCCAATTAAGCTAGCAACTAATATTGCTGTGACACTACCTAGGATGGTGATTTTTTGAGTGATTGTAAAGCTTGTGTTACTCATTTAACCTACAGAAACTGATTACCGCGTGGCGATAATTCTACCATGGTCAATAATTAACACATATAGATTTATTTGTTATGTCGTATTTATTTCTTACTTTTCTATTAAATAATCACTTAAATGTATGAAAAAAAGCCCAAAGTTTTCACTGTTGGGCCTTGGTTCTAACAAGCGAACTGTTTTATACGATTCGTTTCATGGCAGACATATGGCCGCGCAACTCTGTACCAATAACCTCAACTGGGTGCCTTCTAATTACACTATTAACAGAGATAAGCTTCTGATTATCAACATAGTTATCTTCTTGGTTTAAGCCTGCACCAATAACATCACTGTTGATTTTCTCCATAAAAGGCTTTAATAGAGGTAGACACGCATGGTTATATAAGTAACACCCATATTCAGCTGTATCAGAGATGGTTCTGTTCATCTCAAAGAGCTTTTTACGGGCAATAGTGTTAGCAATAAGTGGCGTTTCGTGTAAAGACTCATAATATGCAGACTCTTCGATAATGCCCGCTGCAGTCATTGTTTCAAATGCCAGTTCAACGCCTGCTTTCACCATAGCAACCATCAGGATACCTTTGTCGAAAAAGGTTTGTTCTGAGATGTGCAGCTCAGTATTGGCCTGTTTTTCAAATGCGGTTTCAGCGGTTTCTGAGCGCCATGCTAATAATTTTGCGTCACCTTCCGCCCAATCAGCCATCATACCACTAGAAAATTCACCGCTGATGATGTCGTCCATATGTTTGTTATACAATGGTGCCATGATGTTTTTGAGTTCTTCGGCCAATTCAAATGCTTTGATTTTTGCTGGATTGGATAACCTATCCATCATGTTGGTAATACCACCATGTTTTAGTGCTTCTGTGATCACTTCCCAGCCATACTGGATTAATTTAGAGGCGTAATCAGGGGCAATACCTTGTTCGACCATTTTATCAAAGCAGAGCAGGGAGCCTGTTTGTAGCATACCGCATAAAATAGTTTGCTCACCCATCAAGTCAGATTTAACTTCAGCAATAAAAGATGAGTTCAGAACCCCCGCTTTATGACCACCAGTTCCCGCGGCATACGCTTTAGCTTGTGCGAGCCCTTTTCCTTCAGGGTCATTTTCAGGGTGAACGGCAATTAGCGTCGGCACGCCAAAGCCACGTTTATATTCTTCTCTTACCTCACTGCCGGGGCACTTTGGTGCAACCATGATAACCGTAATGTCATCTCTGACTTGCATACCTTCTTCTACAATATTAAATCCATGGGAATATGAAAGTGTTGCGCCTTGTTTCATCATCGGCATGATGGCTTCGACAACAGCAGAGTGCTGTTTGTCAGGTGTTAAATTCAGTACTAAATCCGCAGTAGGGATTAAGTCTTCATAGTTGCCTACGACAAAGCCGTTATCGCTGGCGTTTAAGAATGATTGTCTTTTTTCATCGATGGCAGATTGTCTTAGTGCATAAGCAACATCTAAACCAGAGTCTCTTAGGTTTAGGCCTTGGTTTAAGCCCTGTGCGCCGCAACCTACAATCACCAACTTTTTACCTTTAAGAACTTCTACGCCATCATTAAACTCAGATGGATCCATAAACTTACATTGAGCCAATTGCGCAAGTTGTTCGCGCAGCGGTAAGGAGTTGAAATAATTCGCCATGTTAGGTCCTGCTTTGTCGTCTTTAAATTATATGTTTGTGTTACAACCAAGATAGATTGAAGTAATGCTTGCGTAAAATGATATATTTAAATTATTGTATTTCATATTTTGAAACATGGAGGGGTTTTGATGGACCACAAACAGCTCAACTATTTTCTGGCTTTGGCTGATACTTTGCATTTTTCAAGAGCAAGCGAGAAGTGCTACATTAGCCCACCAACATTAAGTCGCCAAATCAAGCAGCTAGAAACTGAAGTTGGTACACCATTATTTATTAGAGATAACCGCAGTGTGTCTTTAACACCACAAGGTAAGGCATTTGTGCACTATGCTCAGGCTACACTGGCTAGTTGGCGACAGTTTAAAAGTGAGTGCCAGGACGACTCAAAACCGTTGACTGGTGAATTAAGTTTGTATTGTTCAGTGACGGCTTCTTATAGCTTTATTTATGATTTGTTTGCACGTTATCGTAAAGAGTATCCCCATGTCGAGCTAAACTTGATGACTGGCGATCCCGCATATTCAATTTCTCAAGTACAAGGGGATTTGGCTGACGTCGCGGTCGCGGTGAAACCGGCTTCGTTACCTCAGGGGGTTGAGTATCAATCAATTGGTCGTTCGAGGTTGGTGTTTATCGCTCCGACGATGACATGCCCCCTAACTGAACTGTTGAATGAGCACAGCAGTGGTAGCCTTCCGTGGGGGAGCCTACCTTTTATTGTGCCAGAGCAAGGGGTGCTTAAAGACAGAATTGATGACTTTTTTAAACGTATGTCCATACAGCCTCAAGTATACGCGCATGTTTCCGGTCATGAAGCCATGGTGGCATTAGCAAGCTTAGGATTTGGCGTAGCATATATCCCAGAAATCGTGCTGTCTCAAAGCCCATTTAAGAATCAAGTTCAACAGTTGAACTTACAGTCTGAAGAGATTGATATTGGGCTGGTCGTGAAGAAAAAACGACTTCAAGATCCGGTAATTAATAAATTGTTTTCAGTATCTAAAGGAATATTTAATTCGTAAAGCTGATGTTCAGGTAAGAGGAGTAGACTCGCAAAAAATTAAGGTATTTTGAACAGAGGTAAGTAGTGCATACCGTACTGATCGCAGAGAGTAAAAGTAACAGCTTGGCAGTACCACAAGCCGCACTTCAAAATCAGGGATTTGATGTGCAAACTATGGTCTTAGAAAATTTGGATCATGTAAACCAAACCAGTAACAAAGGATTTGTTAGTAGCATTGTCATAGATCAGACTATTGCAACCAGTGCAAAATTCGACACGATCAACACGTTAAAAAGCTATTATCAGGCTCCTGTTTTTGTATCAGTAGATGACAACAATGATGATATTCAAAGCCTGTTACTCGAACTTGGCGCAGATGATGTGATTGCAACTCATGCCAAGCCACGGTTATGGCGGGCTCGATTGGACGCAATGTCGCGAAAATGCCAAGTAGCCAAAGTAAAAAATATCAATAATGAGGGCAATGTACTCACTTTCGGTGCTTTGACCATCAAAGGCGATGAGCGCACTGTCATGTTAGAAAATTCACTCGTGAGTTTGACAACGCATGAATTTGATCTAATTTGGTTATTGGCCTTTAAGGCTCCTCAGGTGGTCAGCCGAGAAGAAATTTACCAAAAGATTATCGGTCAGGGGTATCAAATAAACAGCCGAACAATTGATGTGCGTGTATCGTGCCTTCGTAAGAAGCTCGGGGACAATGCAACTAGTCCGCAAAAGATAAAAACCGTTTGGCGTCAAGGGTATCTCTTTGTGAAAGAGGCGTGGTAAATATTTATAGTTCGAATTTTTCGAACTATAAATCAACCAAACCCTGTGAAAAATATATAACAAAATATTCTATAATTTGTATTTAAAAAATCAAAATCCTTTCAAAACAGGTTGTTACAAATTATTTCAGATTTAATGCTATTGACTCTCATTTTCTCTTCTATATTTAGTCTTAACTCTACCTGTCAATTTGTATACGTTTAACAACGCAAATAATATTGATTGCTATTTAGGTCGGTGTATACTTTGTCCCGTTAAGAAAATGCAAATACAAATAATTTTCATAGGAAGACGTCCAATGGCATTAAGAAAGTCTCTGCTTGCAACTGCAATTCTAGCAGCAACGGTTGGTTTAACAGGTTGTGGTGGCTCTAGTAGCGATAACAACACAGTAACTACTCCAGAAACACCTGCACCAACAACTCCTTCAAATAAAGCACCAACTATTACTGTTGAAACAGCAAGTGTTATGGAAGATACGCTGGGCGCAGAAGTTACAGGTATCACCATTGCGGATGATAATGATGATGCAGCTGCGCTTACATTTACAGTAAGTGACGGTCGTTTTGAAATTGTTGAAGGTAAGTTAAAGCTTAAAGCGTTCAACGCATTAAACTTCGAGCAAGAAGCTGAACAGAAAGTTGGCTTAACAGTTACTGCAACTGACTCAGCTGGCGAAAAAGTAGAGCAGGCGATTGAAGTTGCTATTACAGATATGGAGCCAACGGCTGGTAAAAACCTGTATGCGTTTGTTAATGGAGGCAACTCAAGCGTAGCTTATTCAGGTCAAACCTCTCGTCATGCAGCTATGGCTGAAGCAAAGTCTTTGCTTGGTAAGCTAACGACAGACGTAAGCGTTGATGACCGTAATACGACACTTACTGTGGCTGAAGGTTTTATCTTAGCACAAGACGAAAGCTTCCACGGTTCTGCATTCACTTTCACTGAAGGTAAAGGCGTAGCACAAACCAACTTAGGTGAAATCAGCAGTAAGAAAACTGTTGCAGGCGCAGGTGGTAAGATTGCTGGTAGTGATGCTTCTCCAATGAATAAAGAGTGGAATAATGGCACATCATTCGTAGGTTGGACTGAGTTTGGCACGTTTGACAAAACGCCAAATGGCTTGGTTGAGTACTACTTTGACTTAATTAAAAAGCAAGTAGAAACAGCAAATGGCGGTACTAAAATCTTTGCAGAGCATAATGAAGGCAGTGTTGAATTAACAAAGCTATATGTAACTCCTGAAGGTTTAGACGTTGCACAGCTGATCCAAAAGCACTTAAATGGTGCTGTTTCATTGTCACAAGGTGCTGATGATTATATGGATGAGTTGCTCTTCAGTAATCCAGAAGGTAACACAGAGATCTCGCCTGCGCAGAATGCTGAAGTTGACGCTGACAAAAATTACACTGATATGGAGCATAAGTGGGATGAAGCTTATGGCTACTTTGGTGCAGCAATCAACTATCTAGAGTACTCTGATGACGAGATTGCTGGTAAAGATGGTCGCCCAGAATTTGAAAATGGTTACAATGACTTTGATGGTCAAAACGGTATTGACCTGAAATCTGAGTACAACTTCGGTAACTCAGGTAATGCTGCAAAACGTGACCGTGGTACGAAGAGCAATGCAAACCCAACTGATTTCAGTGCAGCAGCACAAATTGCATTCATCAATGGCCGTGCAATCATTAATAAAAACGTAGGTACTAACATTGATCAGTGGTCTGCTGAAGACCAAGCTGAGCTTAAAAAGTACCGTGACCAAGCGCTTCTTTACTGGGAAAAATCAATCGCAGCGACAGTAGTTCATTACATCAATGACACTATTAGCCATGAAGATGGTGACCTGAAAGATATTGCAGGCGGTGCTTACACAGCTGAGCAGTTCTACGCTGTTGCTAAACATTGGTCAGAGATGAAAGGCTTTGCATTGAACTCACAGTTCAACCCTCATTCACCAATTACTGATGAGCAGTTTAAAGAAATTCACCAGTTAATGGGTGATGCACCTAAGCTTGCAGCAGCAGACGTGGACGCATACATTGCAGACTTAGAAAAAGCACGTGACATCATTGCACAAGCATATAACTTTGATGCAGATAATGTTGCTAACTGGTAATCTGTTTTATTATTTATAACGTAAAGGTTAGCTGCTTATGTAGCTAACCTTTTGTTTTATTTATAGGTATCAAAAAAGAGAGACGCAATGAGAGTGTTAACCCCATTGAGTGCAGTCGCTGTGGCAGTCACCTTGCTATTAAGTGGCTGTGGAGAGAGTAGTTCGAGTACAGCAGGCTCTGAGTTTGCAGGTGGTAATGGTACGACTAATCCAACTACACCAACAACACCGACTACTCCAACTACGCCGACGACGCCAACGTCGTTCGATGAGGCTGCGTTGGTTGCAAACTTGGTTAATAATGTATTGACCCCAACATTAACTCAATTCGATCAATTTGCCAGAGCACAGCAAACACAAATAGCAGAATATTGTGTGGCAGAAAAGGCGCAAAGCGATACTGCATCTGAGCTCCATGACAAAGCGAAAGACAGCTGGCGTGCAGCGATGGCTGGTTGGCAATATGTTGAATTAATGCAAGTGGGTCCATTATTGGAAAATGGTAAAGCATTAAAGAGTAATATTTACTCTTGGCCAGCTGGTGGCGCGCTTTGTAGTATTGATCAGGATATCGTTTATCATGAGGATGGGGTTATCAACGGTGATCCAAGCAAACCTTATGATATCAAAGCACGTACATCAGACAGAAAAGGTTTAATTGCGATTGAACATGCGTTATTCAATACAAACTATGACCACAGCTGTAGTTTTGCAAATGAAGCACTTGCTCCATGGAACAGCCGCACAGTCGAGGAGCGAAAAGTGGCGCGCTGTGAATTTGCCCATACAGCAGCTGGTGATATTGTCGTAAACAGTACTGCCATTCTTGCGCGCTGGCAAGGCGACGATGGCTTTGCAAATCAATTGATTAACGCAGGCAGCTCAGGTTCACAGTTTGATTCAGCACACACCGCATTGAATGAAATTTCAAAAGCACTGTTCTATATGACTAAAGAGCTTAAAGATCAAAAGTTGGGTGAGCCTTTAGGTTTATTTACCAACAGTTGTGGCTCTAATATCTGCCCGCAGGATGTGGAGTCTGACATCTCCGAGCATTCAAAAGAAAACTTACTTGCTAATATCCGCGCATTCAGACAAATCTTTACGGGTGAAGGCAGTAATGCAGACAATACGCTAGGCTTTGATGACTTCCTTGATGCGGAGCAAGGCTCAGATGTAAAACAGCGCATGTTAACAGGGCTTAATGAAGCAGAAGCTGCTTTGTTGGCTATTGATGGTTCTTTAAAAGACACAGTTGAAAACAATACTGCCGCTGTAACTGAAGTGCATGACAAGGTGAAAAATGTCACTGACGAGCTTAAGAATGACTTTATCAATAAGTTGGCTCTAGAACTTCCTCAAACATCGGCAGGTGATAATGACTAAGTACACACGTATTAACAAATCATTACTGGCAATGGCGGTTGCTGTTGCGTTACCAAGTGCTTACGCTGATGAAACAGCGAAAGATGACATCGAACATATCCAAATTATCAGTCATTACGACAAGTTAAGGACTGAGGCTGGTTCTGCCACTTTACTGACAGAAGAGCAATTAGGTGAGTACGAGTATGATGACATACATCGCGTACTTTCTTCTGTGCCAGGGGTGAATATCCGTGAGGAAGATGGCTATGGTTTGCGTCCCAATATTGGCTTTCGTGGTGTAACGCCTGAACGTAGTAAAAAAATTACCATAATGGAAGATGGTGTTTTAATTGGTCCAGCACCCTATTCAGCACCGGCTGCATACTATTTCCCACAAACAACACGTATGACCGCGGTTGAAGTGTTTAAGGGACCTGCTGCAATTAAACATGGTCCTCAGACCATCGCAGGTGCATTAAACCTTGTGACACGTTCAGTGCCTGAGTTTACTGAAGGTGCGATAGACATTGCCGCAGGCGGTGATGGTTATACCAAAGCGCATGGTTATTTTGGCTCAGTGGTTAATAATATTGGCTTCTTAGTCGAAGCCGTAAATGTTCAAGCAGATGGTTTTAAGGAGCTTGACGGTGGTGGTGACACGGGCTTTGATAAAAATGATTTCTTAGCTAAATTTAACTATCGTTTGCAGCAGGGTAACATCGAACATAACTTCGGCTTAAAGTTAAGCTATGCAGATGAGATTTCAGATGAAACTTATCTCGGTTTGACCGAAGCTGATTTTGCTGAAAATCCATATCGCCGTTACGCAGCAACCGCGCCTGCAAAAATGGATACTGAACATCAGCAAGTGATGTTCACCCACAGTATGAGCACAGAGAATTTGAGTTTAACAACACGTCTATATCGTAATGATTATGAGCGTGCTTGGCTCAAATTAAACAGTGTTGAAGGCAAATCACCTCAGGAGATCTTGCTAAATCCGGAAGCTGAAGACAATCAACGTCTATACGAAATCCTAAAAGGTGAGCAAGACTCTGTAGTGCCTGGTGCAGCCAATTTCTTGACTATGGGTACAAATGACAGGGAGTACTATTCGCAAGGGATACAAATTGACGGTGACTTTACGTTTGACTTATTTGACCTAAACCATGATTTATCATTTGGCGTGAGATTCCATGAGGATGAAATCGAACGTAAGCACTTTGAAGAAAGCTATGAAATGAAGTCAGGTGTATCGTCTTTGGTAGCGAACAGTAAGCGCTTCACTACATTGAATACTGAACATACAGAAGCTTGGTCGATTTACGTTGAAGACAAAATTAAGTTTGATGCGTTAACTTTGGGTGTGGGTTTGCGTGGTGAGATTATGGACATGCACTACCAAAACAACAATAACCCAGATGATTGGCTTGATAAAACAACGCGTATTTGGTTGCCAGGTCTAAGTGGTTTTTATCAGTTAAGTGAAGATTCGGGTTTATTGTTTGGTGTACATAGAGGCTTCTCGCCGGCATCTCCAGCGCAATCTTCAGAGATTGAGATTGAAAAAAGTACGAATTATGAATTTGGTGGCCGTTTCAACGATGGTGTTACTGAATTTGAAATTGTTAGCTTTTTCAATGACTATAGCAACTTAAAAGAAAGTTGTGGTCAGTCTAATTGCGGTGACAGTACACAACAGGATGCTGAGTTTAATGGCGGCGCAGCGCATGTATACGGCCTTGAGGCACAATTCTCACAACGTTATCCTTTAAATTTACAATTAGATATACCGTATAGTCTTGTTTATACGTATACCAAAGGTGAGTTTAAAAATGACCGCCGTACGACCTTTGCGCAATGGGGTGAGGTGAGAAGTGGTGATCCATTGCCATATCTGCCAGAGCATCAAGTGAGTTTTAACATTGGCTTGAGTGCTGAAAAGTGGCGTACTTCATTGGCTATTAAGTATATTGGCTCTATGCCAGAAGCCGCTGGACGCAGTTGGGTCGATGGGACCCAGGAGTTCACGCTTTATTTAGAGGGTCAAGAAGTGCCATCTTCGACAACTGTTGATTTCTCAGCCAGTTATGACTTTGATGACTACGGTCAAGTCTACTTGAAAGTGGACAACTTATTGGATGAGGATAAAATTGTGAGCCGAAGACCTTATGGCGCACGTCCTGGCAAACCGAGACAGCTGACTGTTGGATATAAATATGCATTTTAAGAGTTGAATGACTCGCAAATGTTATGTTGATATTAGGCCGCTTTATGTGGCCTTTTTTAAATTTATTGGGAGATTTAGATTTTAATGATGGAGACTATTTGGCAAAGTATCTCAACCTTGCCAGGGTATTTAGTCGATGCAAATAAACGTATTTTTTGGTTGTATTTGGCTTCGGCAGTTGCAATGGCATTTTTTGTCTATTATGCCACCAGTCAATCACGATCTGTAAAAGGCTTCTGGCAGTTCTTGTTTCCCAGATCGGTTTGGCTTCATGAGAGTGCCAAACAAGATTATGGTTTATTTATTATTAACCGTATCATTAAGGCGCTGACCTTTGCACCCATTGTACTGACCATGGTACCGGTTGCCATTGGTATTTCCGATGCATTGGAAATACTATTCGGACCACCTCTTCAATTGCAATGGCCACCGTTCGTTGTCGTCGCACTATTCACCTTGATGTTATTTTTAGTGGATGACTTAACACGATATCTTCTCCACTTGGCATTACACAAAGTGCCTTGCCTGTGGGAAATTCACAAAGTACATCATTCCGCTAAGGTGCTTACTCCATTCACGATATATCGTTCCCATCCAATTGAAAGTTATTTTTATGCGTGTCGTATGGCATTGACACAAGGGATAGTTGTTGGGCTGGGTTACTTCTTTTTTGGCTCTGCGCTGAGCATGTTTGATATTCTGGGTGCAAACGCGTTTGTATTTGTTTTTAATATCTGTGGTTCAAACCTTCGCCACTCTCATATTTGGTTCAGCTGGGGTGATAAGCTAGAAGGCTGGTTCATAAGCCCTGCTCAGCATCAAATTCACCACAGTGACAACCCTAAGCATTTTGACACTAATATCGGCTCAGCATTAGCAATTTGGGACCGTTTAGCAGGAAGCCTTATACGTGCATCAGAAGCCAAAAGTATTTCTATCGGGGTTGGTAAGTATGATGCAGGTCACGATTCATTGTGGGCTATTTACTATAAGCCTGTTATCGAGTCATGCAAAGCAATGATGCCAAAGAAAATGTTGAAGAAAAAAAAGAGTAGTTAGAAAGAAGGTAGGCTGGCGACGGGCATTGCCAGCCTATATTAGAGGGAGTAGGCCCTCAAAAATTGGTTGCTTAGTGCATAACTCTTGAAGACGCGCGATAAAAGCCTAAGTCATTTAATTTAGCAATCAGACTTGGATCATCTAGGCGCTCTGGCGTAGATTCGTTACGCAAAAAATGATCTTCAGGCACAGAGTGCAAATCCAGCATTTTATGAAATAAAATATTACGAATTGCCAACGCTGTCATACCTGAGTCTTGAATATCATCCAAGCGTTTTTGAATGTCGGCAAATGGGCCTGCATTGACATCGTCAACTGCTGCTGGAAAGTACGAATTTAACTTATTTTTGCTCATGCAAACCCTCATAAAATATCATGCTAGGATCCTAGGTTGTTCCCAAAAAAGGATACTAAGTATAAGATTTAAGTACAAAAAATTAGAGAACAGCTCTCTAACTGACACAGCCAGTGTACTCTGTTTCGGTGTCAAATTACTAACTTCGTTGTAAAGTTTTGTAAATCGCACTAATACAAAAATGTGCTAAAAAGAGAAGGGGTTTTTAGACGTCTAGATGTAACTATATGACAGGAAAATAAAAATAGTTCTCAGTACCTTTTAGAGGGTCTGAGAACTATTTACTTAATTTAGAATAATTTTTCTTTTACGTGCTCTGCAAAACCACTACCAGCTTCTAAATAGAAGTTGTAAGTGGAGTGAACTCCCATGTCTTCCAGTTCCTTTTGCTGGTCCGGATAGTTCGCTATTGCTGTAACTTGACCGGTATAACCAGACGCTTGTAATTGCTCAAGTGCATATATGTTTTGCATATGCTTGGGCATCGCTAGCATTACCATTTCAACGTTAGAATGGTTTACACGTTGCCAAAAGTCAGGATCTGTTGCATCGGCCAATAGTACGCGACGTCCTCTTTTCACGTGCTTATCCACAACTTCAGGCTTAATGTCAATGCCAGCAACAGAGTCGGGGTGAGAGCAGTGAATAGTCTCATAAGCACCTGTGCCGATCCTACCCATACCAAAAATAACGATGCGAGTGTCTGTTAGATTAACTGGCAGTTCCTCCTCAAGGCGCTTAGGGCTCTCAAATTTCTGCAAGATATGTTCAAATTTGACATAGATTTCGTTAGCACGCTTATTTAGTGGGGATGCGATAATAAAAGTAATCGAAACGGCGATGGCGACTACCGCCAGCCAGTCTGGCGCAATTAGGCCAGAACTTGCGGCAACGGCACAGACTATCAGACCAAATTCACTGTAATTAGAGAGTGTAAAGGCACTGAGTAACGAAGTACGAGCACGCAGCCTGAACATGTTGGTCAAGACATAGTAAAGCGTGACTTTTACAGGTAATACAAGTACTAGTAGTAAGCCAATAAGGAAAGCATTTAAAGAAATACTGGCATTTAGTCCGATGTTTAGGAAAAAACCGACAAGCAATACGTTTTTGAGATTAAGTAGTGACTTGGCCAGTTCACTTGCTTTTTTGTGCGGGGCGAAAATCATACCGATAATGAGTGCACCTAAATCACCTTTTAAGCCTGCGAATTCAAAGGCGTGGTAGCCAACGACCAACGCAAAGAAGAAACCAAACAGTGGCAGTAACTCGCCGTGTTTGGAGCGGCTAAGCACCCAGAACATGACTTTTCTAAACACAAATAGACCAACTATTAAACCCAATGCCCATATATTTGGCATTTTACCTGTACTAATGGCTAGGAAAACGACAGCAAATATATCTTGCATAACCAAGATACCGATGGCGATTTTACCATGCAAACTGGCCATTTCACCGCGCTCTTCGAGGACTTTAACGGCAAATACTGTACTAGAAAAGCTAAATGCAAAGCCGACAAGTAAAGCGCTTTGTAGGTCGAGTTCATTGAAAAGTGGTAAGTTGAAGATACACAACAATAGCAGTAAAGAGGCAAAAAAGGCACTACTCAAAACAATATGCAAAGTTGCAGGAGCCCAAACTTGGGGTTTAACTAAGTTTTTGACTCGTAATTTTAATCCAATACTAAATAACAGTATGGTGACACCCAGGTCAGCCAATTGCGAAAGCAAAGGCGTTGTTTGTTGACCCATCAGGTTGAGAATAAACCCTGCCATCAAGAATCCAATCAGAGGCGGTAGCTTTAATTGATAAATTGAAAAACCACACGCAAAAGCAATTGCAAAATAAAGTAGTTCCATAAGTTACGCTGGTAGTGTTTGGTAAATTGATTCTATCAAATCAAGCTGGTTTATAAATCTATTCCGGACAAAAGAATGGTACTGTTCGCATTAGTTCTCTTCAACTAAGCCTATATTTATCAAAAATAGGCAGATTTTCACTGACAAGCTGTGATAAATGTGTTTAAGATGCCTTAACGGAACATCCTCGAGAGGAGTAATGATGTTTAAAAAACTCTTAGCATCTGTCGGAGTAGGTGCAGCAAAAGTAGACACAATACTAGAAACGGAACATTTACATCCAGGACAAAAATTCCAAGCACAAATCATTGTGATGGGTGGTGATGTAGAACAAGAAATTTCAGGATTAGAACTTGCCTTAATGACGAAGGTTAAAGTTGAAACTGATGATAGTGAGTATTTTACAAACCACGTTATTGAAAAGTGGCGTATTCCAGAAGAATTTACAATTTCACCTGGTGAGCAAAGAGTGATCCCATTTGAAGCTCGTTTGCATTCTGAAACGCCTATCACTCAAATTAACGCGCCCTATAATCATTGTCATGTATGGCTTGAAACAGGCTTAGATATTGACCTTGCGCTTGATCCATCAGATAAGGATGCATTGCACATCTATCCTAATGAAGCCGTAAAGGCCGTGCTCAGTGCGATGGACAAACTTGGCTTTCAAATAGTGAAAGCAGATGTAGAAAAAGGATATTTACGTGCTTCTAGTTTTCAGTCCATTTCAGGTTGTTACCAAGAAATTGAATACCGTCCAAGCAGCCGTTCAGTTTTTGGTTTACAAGAAGTTGAGTTGTCTTTTGTACCGGAAGCACACAAAACGCATGTTTTAATTGAATTAGATCGCGCATTTCGTAGCGATGGTTATGTAGATCTCACCATTGAGCACGATCAGGTAAATCTATCACGTATTTGTGATCAGCTTGAACGTCTGTTCGCGTAGCAGAAAGATAAGGCCTAGTGATCACAATGACTGAGATTAAGGTTAAGTCATTTTATGAGCTCACCAATGATGAGCTCTTTGAAGTTTTTAAGTTACGTGTTGATATCTTTGTTGTCGAACAACAATGTCCTTACCCAGAAATAGATGAGATAGATCGGATTTCATCTACACGTCATATTTTATTTTGTGACAACTCGCAGCTTAAAGCGTATGCACGATGTTATCAAAAAGGGCAGGGGGTTGCCGCGATTGGTCGTGTGTTGATTGCGTCAGAATTTAGAGGCTCAGGAGTTGCTTATGAGCTGATGGAGCAAGCGATTCAATGCTGCATAAATCAATACTCTGATATGTCTATTGAAATCGCTGCACAGACATACTTACAGCCTTTTTATCAAAAGGTAGGCTTTAATAGTATAGGTGAAGCTTATTTAGAAGATGGTATTGAACATATAGATATGAAATATTGCCGTTAAACGATTGCTTAAATTGGCTTTATTTTGACCCATCCTAGTATGGGTTGACACTTTTTATATTAAAACGCTCGATGAACTTCATCGGGCGTTTTGTAGTTTAAGGCTGTGTGTGGCCTTTTCTGATTATAGATTTCAACAGACTGCTTCACCATTTTCTTAGCCTCTGCCAGGTTATTTGGTTTTATCAGTAAATATTCATTTTTAAGAATGCCGTTTACTCGTTCAGCCAGAGCATTTTGGTAGCAATCATACCCATCTGTCATTGAACAGATTACTCCATGTTTCTCATGTATTTGTTGATACTCATTAGAACAATATTGAATACCTCTATCTGAATGATGGATAAGTATTGATGTGCTCTTTCTATGTGTCAGAGCGTGCTTGAACGCCAGCTTTACTGAGCTTGTTTTTAAATCATCACTTAAGTGATACCCCACAACTTTCCTTGAATAAGCATCTGTCACGAGGCTGAGATAGGCACCACACTCATTTGTTGGTAAATAGGTAATGTCTGCCACCCACAGTTGCTCTGGACGGGTTAGCTCAATGCCTTCTTTTATGATGTTGGGGTGTTTATAAAATCGATGAAGACTATGTGTCGTTTTATGGAACGCACGTTTGTTCGGTACTAATAAACGATTTAGCCTTAGTAAAGTAAATAGGCGGTCTCTTCCGATTGATATCTGAGATTGTTTCATCATGTATTGTAACTTTCTCGTGCCAATACGAGGGTGAGTCATGCGCTCAAGCCTCACAAATGAGAGAACACTTTGCTCAAGTAGTGCGTTGTTTGCATTCACTTTACAACGCTTGTAATAAGCTTGCCGAGTAATGCCCAAATACATACACGCTTTACTCACCGATAGCTTGGCTATGGTTTTTTCTTCAATAACTTGTTACGTTGCTTTTTTGTAATACGTACTCCGAAATCTTTATCAAGTACATCAACTATCGTTTCGAAGAACTGTGCCTTGAGTTTTGCATCCTCCAGCTCTTTCTCAAGTGCTTTGATTTTTTGCTCTGGCGTTAAGTCTTTGGGCTCTGACATATAACTGACCTCACTCATATGATTAGGTGTTCCTTTACTCCAATCTAAACGGCCATGCTTACGAAGCCAAACTAAAACTGTCGAAGCCCCTTGGATACCATAATGGTCTTGTGCTTGTTTGTAAGTGCATTCGCCTTTTTCTACCTTATCAACAACTGATAATTTAAAGGCAAGCGAATAATCTCTTTGGGTTCTCTTAGATATAGATGTCATGACATTCTCCAAATTTAAATTTGAAAAGTGTCAACCTTAATTAGGACGGTACATTTTCATAATAAAAAAGGCGCTTATGCGCCTTTTTTATAAAGAGTTGATAAAGACAAGGGCAATTGCCAAAGGACAAATAAATTTAATATACCAAGGCCAAATCTTCCAAAAGAAGCTATGTTCTACGGCATCATTCCCTTCTTTAATCGCATCTAATAACTTTCCTCTGTGCCAGATCCAGCCGGCAAAGACACAGCAAAGCATGCCAATTAAAGGTTGTGCAAATTGTGTAGTGAGCTGTACGACGAAGCCGAATAAGCTGTTGAAGTTAAGTATTATGGTCACACTTACAATGCTTACAATGACGCCAATTAATCTCGTTGCGTGCACACGTGCTAGTGCAAATTTTTCTACCACGTAGGAAACAGGCGCTTCTAACATCGAAATAGAACTTGTTAAAGCTGCGATGCTCATTAGGGCAAAGAATGCAAAACCAATAAAAATGCCAACACTTCCCATACCTTCAAACAAAGCGGGCAATACTTGGAAAACAAGCGTATCCTCAGATAATAACTCACCCGTTTGAGAGAAGATTTCTACGCCCTGAGCCTGAGCAACATACATTGCAGGAATGATGAGCATGCCGGCCACAAACGCAATGAATACGTCAATCAGAGTGACATAAGCGCCCAAAGAAACCAGGTTTTCTTGTTTACTGATGTATGAGCCGTAAATGATCATCACACTCGTGCCTAGTGATAATGAGAAGAATGCTTGCCCTAGAGCACTGACTAACAAGTTAGGATCTAAAATAGAAGTAAAATCAGGTACTAAATAAGCTTTTAATCCAGTTATCGCACCTTCTTGAGTAAGTACATAGCCAATAAGGGCAAATAGAATAAACAGCAGCGCAGGCATTAGGCGTTTAGACCATTTTTCAATACCGTTTTCCACGCCTTTACTGATAATGGCTACGGTTAATAGAATAAATGCAGCAGTAAATAGTAAATTTCTTGATAGTGATTGCTCACTTAGCCAGTTGGTTGCTTGCTCGCTACCGCTGATGACTGCAATAGGCTCTAATGTTGCGCTGAACATCCAGCCTGCGACAATCGCATAAAAACTTAAAATTAAGCCAGAACAAATAATGCCGCCAAAACCGACGATGAAAGCAAAGCGTCTTTGTGCAGAGTTATTTGCTAATTTTTGCAATGAGGCAACAGCATTTGCTTGACCATGACGTCCAATCACAAGTTCAGCCATCAATGCGGGATAGGCAAGACAAAATGCTAACACCAAATAGACCAGCACAAACGCAGCGCCACCATTGCTGGCGGTTTGTGTGGGAAATCCCCAAATATTGCCTAGACCTACCGCAGAGCCTGCAGCGGCCATAATAAAACCAAACCGAGAACTAAACTCTCCTCGAATACTGCTCATGTTGTTATATTTCTCTTTTTTTGAAGACGGCCGCAACAATCTACTGTAATTGAAGCGAAATAAAAAGGTTTATCTGCACTGTTCTAGCACAAGTTTTTGGTGGAAAAAACAGCGTGGATTTGAGTATCCATAATTTTTTCTTAAAATACACTTTAAGTCATTGATTTTGATTTCTTTATTTGGCTCCACTCTGGGCTGTGTCATTCACTCTGTACAGTTTGTGAGACTGCTTTACAGGGCAGAATCAAGGTAAATTTAGCCCCGCCTAATAACTCAGAGCGGCCCACTGAAGCTTTTCCGTGATGCCAGTCGACCACTTTCGAGACAATCGCCAAGCCTAAACCATAGCTTTTACCTGCGCGATTGCGATGGCTTTGCTCTTGGAAAAAGGGGTTAAATACCTTGTTCCAGTTCTCTGGCTCTATACCTGGGCCGTCATCTTCAACAGTGATTTCAATTTCGTGTTCATGTAATTTTGCGCTGATAAACAGCTGCATTTGAGCAAAGTCGCAGGCGTTACTCAGTAGGTTGGAAATAGCACGTGCTAACCAGTGTAAGTCGGCCTCCATCATAAGCTCTGATTTAATCGAAAGATTAGCGGTAAGACCGTTTTTCGACATTTTAGGGTGCATTTGCGCCACAATGTCAGAAATATACCCTTGCAATTTAATTGGCTCAAATTTTAATAGGTGCGATTTTTGTTCTAAAGTGGCGAAGGAGAGGTAACTGGACAACATATCTTCCATTTGGTCCAAATCCTTTTCCATGCGCTCTAGAAGGTGGTGGATTTCATCAATATCATCTTCTTCCAAAGCAGCGTCAAAACCAAATCGGAGGCAAGCGACGGGTGTTCTGATGTCATGAGATAAACTAGACGCCATAAGTTTGTTTTCAGCAAGTAACTTCTCGATTTGGTTTGCCATGCGATTGAACGTGAGTTCTACGTCTTTGATGTATGTAAAGTGATTTACTTCAATCCGGGTATCCAAATTACCACTAGCAAATTGTTTTGCTGCATGTGTCAGCACTGACAACCTTTTTGCTAACGGTGCCAAAACAAACCACATAAATGCACAGACACCGGAATAAAAGGCAAGGGTGAGGAAAACATCATAGCTATTTCTCTCAGGCGGTTTGTCTAATTGTAGCTCGATGTAATCAGGTTTGATTGCCGGCGTTGATTTTAATAAATAAAAATAACCTTCGTCAGAGTCAATAAGTAAGCCTTGTGGGCGATGCATTTGTTCTGTTAGCTCTTCAGGGAGGGCAAGAGAAGCGCCTAAGTGATAAGCGATTTTTAAGTCAAAATCTTTTCCTGCTTGTTCGATGAATGCATTGCGTTTTTCAATCTCTTTGTCACCGGCTTGGTTAGCGATGCCTACGAGCAATTTGGCTTGCCAAAAGAAGTTATCTTCATCTGGCGCAGTTTGCTCACTAAATGTGTCAATAAGCCACCCCAATAATACAATTGAGATAATGACACCAGTTAACAAAGATAAATACAATTTTCTCATTATTTAGCTCCAATGAGAGTACCGCAGAGCCACAAAGAGCGGAGGGCTGTATCAAACTGTAGCTCCGAGAAGCCCGAAGCTACAGGGACAATTACCATGCAGATGGCACGAGCAAATAACCTTTTCCCCATATTGTTTTAATTTTTTCTGGGTTCTGAGGGTCGTCATCAAACTTTTTACGTAATGCAGAAATTAATACGTCTACGCTGCGATCCAAACCATCATATTCACGGCCCTTCGTCGCTTTAAACACGGCGTCTCTGGATACCACTTCACCAGCATTAGAAGCTAAGAAGTGAAGCAGCAAGTATTCAGCACTGGAAATAACGACCTCTTGCTCCGAGACCAGAACTTTACGCGATTGCGTATCTATCTTTAAGTTACCAACAGCCAAAATAGCGCTATTTGACTGCTCTTTATTCCCAGAATCTTGTGCTGCGCGGGCATTTGCTTTTATTCTTGCAAGCAAAGCTCTCGGCCTAACGGGCTTAATTACATAATCACTGGCGCCAACTTCTAAGCCTATGACTTCGTCCATTTCTTCATCTTTAGCGGTTAGCATGATGATTGGTTTGTTGTAAAACTGCCTAAGCTCTCGACAAACACTGATCCCATCTTGCCCAGGTAGCATAATATCCAGCAGCACTAAATCTGGATTAATTTGCTTTACCATAGAAATTACTTCATCTCCACGGTGACAACAATGTGTGGTATAGCCTTGGTTGTTTAAATAATCAGCAACCCACTGTGCAAGTGATTCATCGTCTTCGACCAGTAAAATAGTCCCATATTGCTCCATGAACAAGCTCCTTTAATCTAACAAGTGCACACATAAGGTGGCCCTTATTTTTTTGATAAAACCATACTAACTCTTAATTCTAACCGCGCCAATTATAATTACTATGTTGGTAAAATATGTAATGAAATGTATGATTTTGTTGATTATTGAACATTAAGTTTGTCAATTAAGCCTTCGGTCAATTTGGCCATCATTTTAGGCGTTAGAGTGTTGACCTCTTCTTGTGTACATGCACCAGCAACTTTAACGAGTGGGGTCTGAACCGGCTTTACAACGTAATCTGGTACGTTTACAGCTGAATTGTATCGTGCTTGCCTTGCTTCATCGGTATTCTGTTCAGTGATGAACTTTAGCACCTCTTGTTCATTGGAAATACGTTGCGTTTCTGTGAAAGTGTATTGCATAGGGATACCTTGGAACCCTGCACTATCAACAGAGGATTTGGCAAACCAAACGACATCGGTTGACTGATTATGTGTTAAACGCATGCTTAAAGACGCCGTAATATTACTGCATTGCTTGGTAGGCATTGTTTGGGATATTTTTGCAATATAGGGGTGTTCACTACTCGGTTTATTTAATACGTAAACCTTATCTTTACCGTAGGTTAGATCAGCTTGTTGAATGACCAAGTGATAGTCTGTATTTTCATTATTGTCTACAATTAACCCTTTTTTACTGAGTATACTTACCATTTTATCGTGTAGTTCATTGGTGATAGTGACTTTACTGGTGTCGATAAATACAGAGTCACGCTTTTTTATAGCATGCGCAGGTAGTTGGACAGACTTAATTCGGGCTGATTCTAGCTCACTACTGTAGCTTATCTGAAAAATTGATTTTTGCAGTAGTGGTTTTGGTGGTACGTTCAGCTTTGGTGCAAGGGGTTTTGATAGCATACAACCGGCCAGTCCTGTTAATGCAATACCGCCAATGATTACTCGCATTATTAAACACCTCAAATTACTTTTCTTCATTATCATCTACAGCCAATGTGCTAAATTCTACCTTGTAATGATTAGTCACTTACAGTCCCAAAATGTTCAAGATTGTAACTAGTTATATTATGTAACTTTTTTCTACAAAAAGATTAGCGGTTTAAATTATTGTATGTCGTGAGACAGCAACTTACGTGATACCATAACATCGCGTGTTAATGAACTGAGTCATTATGAAGTCACTATTTATATTTTCAAAATGCTTAATATTAATGGTTTTATCTCATCCCGTTAAAAGTAGTGAGATAGAAAGAGCAAAAGCGTGGGAGCATTTTGTAAACGGCTATTCTAAGCAAGTCAGACAAAAACTAAAAGAAAAATCGGTGCCTGGCGCGGCGTTGAGCATTACCCATTTAGAATTTGGGGACTTAGCTAAGGGTTACGGAAGAACCAAAGTAAAAAAAGGGCGTAAGGTTGATGGTAAAACGCGCTTTAGATTGGCGTCCGTGTCCAAAACTTTCGCTGGGTCTTTAGCTGCTAAGTTAGCTGCCGAAGAGCGGATAGATTTAGATAAATACGTTGCCGATTATCTACCAATATTTTTAGACAGCCAGTATTCAACGCTGCGCGTGTATCATTTATTGACTCATTCGAGTGGCTTGGTGCCCAATGCTTATGACAATTTGATTGAGTCTAGAATGTCGTATGAGGACATATACCCTCGATTATTAAAGGTTGATCGCTTGTGTCGACCGGGTATTTGTTATGGTTATCAAAATGTTATGTTTAGCTTGGTGGGAAATGTTATAAAACAGGCGACAGGGCTTAGTTATGAAACTTGGCTTAATGAGTTCATGTTCAAGCCGTTAGGCATGAAAGATGCCGGCGTTGGCTACGCTCACATGACACAAAATGAGAACTACGCTTTACCTCATGTGAAAGGTCGTAAATACTGGCATACAGCGAGATTAAAAAAGCATTATTATAAAGTTGCGCCCGCTGCTGGGGTCAATGCCAGTGCAGAAGACATGGTTGTATGGTTGAAAGCACAGTTGGGTGTCTATCCTAGTGTATTATCGCTCGATGCGTTAACGATCCAATCCAGGCCATTTACGCGCACTAAACGGGAGCTCAAACGTAGAGTGTGGCGCAAATATGTTGATCACGCGCACTATGGACTAGGTTGGAGGATTTATGATTTTGAGGGGGAGACCGTTTACTACCATAGTGGCTGGGTGCAAGGCTACAGAACAGATGTGGTTGTATTACCTTATTTGGGCATTGGATTTAGTTTGTTGCTCAATGCAGAGAGCGGTGTCATTAACCAACTCACTACCAACTTTATTCGCGACGCAATTAAAGTTGCGCGAAAAACAGAGCCGCAATAGCGGCTCATTTTATTTAGTTGCGAGGAAGGATTATTTTCTTCTCTTCGCTTTGACGATAAAGTACTAAAATATGTCCGATCGATTGAACTTTATGAGCACCAGTCTCGCGGACAATTGCATCAAATATAAGCTGTTTGGTTTCTCGGTCATTAGTTGGGACTTTAACTTTGATCAACTCGTGAATTTCTAAACACTGTTCAATTTCTAACAATACGCCCTCTGTTAGGCCGTTACCGCCAAGTAAAACGACAGGTTTTAGAGCGTGAGCTAGCCCTTTAAGGTGCTGCTTTTGTTTATTTGATAAAGTCATATTGGTACAATTTACTAAATTAAGGCTTGAATTCTCGTTATTCTAACGCCATCTAAAGAAGATTACTAATGAGTTGCAGTGAATATGGCAAATAAAAAACACTCAGCGAGTTCAAAACGCTGGTTAAAAGAGCATGTAGACGATCCTTTTGTTCATGAAGCACAAAAGCGAGGTTATCGCTCACGGGCTGTATTTAAGCTTGAAGAGATACAACAGCGAGATAAATTAATCCGCCCTGGTATGCATGTTGTTGATTTGGGTGCTGCTCCGGGAAGTTGGTCACAATACCTTGCTGAGCAAGTGGGTGATAAAGGCGAAGTCATTGCGTGTGATATTCTCCCTATGGATTCATTACCTGGTGTTGCATTCTTGCAAGGTGACTTTCGCGAAGAAAGCGTGTTGAATGCATTATTAGACCGTATTGGCGGGAAAAACATTGATGTTGTATTTTCGGATATGGCACCAAACATGAGCGGAAACAACGTGATAGATCAAGCTGGTAGTATGTATTTGGTAGAGTTAGCACTGGATATGTGCCACCAAGTACTGAAGTCTAACGGCGCGTTTGCGGTCAAAGTTTTCCAAGGTGAAGGATTTGATCAATTTGTACAGGAAGTGCGTAATGTATTTAAAGTTGTAAAGATCCGTAAACCAAAAGCGTCTCGACCTAGGTCACGTGAAGTATATATAGTGGCGACAGGATACAAACTGTAGTACAGTTGAGGTGCATTAAAGATGATTTTAAATAAATTGGATACAAGAGGTTAACCCCTTGAGCGATATGGCGAAGAACTTAATTCTCTGGCTTGTCATTGCAGTTGTGCTTATGACAGTGTTTCAGAGTTTCAATGGTGGCGAGCAAATTGATCGTCAAACAAGTTACACTCAGTTTGTAAAAGAAGTACGTAGTGGAGCGATCAGAGAAGCAAATATTGATCGTACAGCTGGTACTATTTCAGGGACTAAAAGTAACGGTGAACGTTTTCAAACAATCATGCCGTTATATGATGAAGACCTAATTAATGATTTGCTAAAAAATGATGTGAACGTGAAAGGCGTTGCACCAGAAGAGCAATCTTTCTTGGCGAACGTTTTTATTTCTTGGTTCCCAATGTTGCTGTTAATTGGTGTATGGATTTTCTTCATGCGTCAAATGCAAGGCGGTGGCGGTAAAGGCGCAATGTCGTTTGGTAAAAGTAAAGCTCGACTGATGAGTGAAGACCAGGTCAAAACGACATTTGCAGACGTAGCCGGTTGTGATGAAGCGAAAGAAGATGTAACAGAACTTGTAGACTTCTTACGTGATCCGTCTAAATTCCAGAAGCTTGGCGGTAATATTCCTAAAGGGGTACTCATGGTAGGTCCTCCTGGTACAGGTAAAACATTACTTGCTAAGGCTGTCGCTGGTGAAGCGAAAGTACCATTCTTCACGATTTCTGGTTCAGACTTTGTAGAGATGTTTGTAGGTGTGGGTGCATCTCGAGTAAGAGATATGTTTGAGCAGGCTAAAAAAGCAGCGCCTTGCATTATCTTTATCGATGAGATTGACGCAGTAGGCCGTAAGCGTGGTGCAGGTATGGGAGGCGGTCATGATGAGCGCGAACAAACGCTAAACCAAATGCTTGTTGAAATGGATGGTTTTGAGGGTAACGAAGGTATCATTGTGATCGCTGCGACCAACAGACCTGATGTTTTAGACCCTGCACTATTAAGACCAGGCCGTTTTGACCGTCAAGTTGTTGTAGGCTTACCAGATGTACGTGGTCGTGAACAGATCCTAAATGTACATATGCGTAAAGTGCCGCTTGATTCGAACGTTGAAGCGTCGTTGATTGCCCGTGGTACGCCTGGATTCTCAGGTGCAGATTTGGCTAACTTGGTCAATGAAGCTGCTTTATTTGCCGCTCGTGGTAACAAACGTAAGGTCAGTATGGCTGAATTTGATGCTGCGAAAGACAAGATCATGATGGGTGCTGAGCGCAAGTCAATGGTCATGTCTGAGAAAGAAAAAGAGATGACAGCATACCACGAAGCTGGCCATGCTATCGTTGGTCGACTAGTGCCTGAGCACGACCCAGTCTATAAGGTATCTATTATTCCTCGCGGTAGAGCATTGGGCGTGACGATGTACTTACCTGAACAAGACCGTGTGAGTCACTCTAAAGAGCACCTTGAGTCTATGTTATCTAGTTTATATGGTGGTCGAATTGCAGAAGCCATTATTTACGGTGACGATAAAGTAACGACCGGTGCGAGTAACGATATTGAACGAGCGACAGATATAGCTCGCAAGATGGTAACTCAATGGGGTTTAAGCCCTGTATTGGGCCCACAAATGTACATGGAAGAACAAGGTGAAATGTACATGGGTGGTAGCAGCTCAAGAATGTCTGGTGTTTCTGATGAAACAGCTAAGTTAATTGATGCTGAAATCAAAAAGTTTGTGACAAATAACTACGACAGAGCAGAGCAGATCTTAAAAGACAATATGGACATCCTTCATGCAATGAAAGATGCATTGATGAAGTATGAAACAATTGATGCTGGACAGATCGATGATTTGATGGAGCGTAAAGAAGTTCGCCCTCCAAGAGATGCCCATGATCGTAAGTCTGATAAAGATAACGGCGCGAGTAACGACACTTCAGCACCTAAAGTTGAAGAGACAAGTTCAGAAATTCCGCCTCAATCAAATACAGAACTTGATGACAAGCCTTAATAAAAGGTAAAATACAGTCGTAGGAATTCAGGCCTCGAGCTTTCTCGAGGCCTTTTTGTATCTAAAAACTATCTTTACACCTGTTTTTTCTCTGGCGAACTTTATTTTTAGTGAATCTAATCAATAATCTAGAAGGGGCAGATAAAGTATGCTTAGATACAATTAGCAGGAAGGTAACACATGTTTCAACTTTCATTACCCCGAGGTCGTACTTTAGACCTTTCTAGCCCACAAATAATGGGTATCGTTAACACAACTCCAGATTCATTTTCTGATGGCGGCAAGAATTACAAAAATGATAGCGCTGTCATAAACTCACTTTTGCTGCTCGATGAAGGCGCTACGATTTTAGATATCGGAGGCGAGTCAACTAGACCTGGTGCAGCTGATGTTGCACTAGATGAGGAGCTTGAACGCGTTATTCCTGTGATTGAAGGGATCCGAGCGAAGTCAGATTGTGTGATATCAATTGACACCAGTAAAGCAGAAGTCATGCGGCAAGCACTTCTTGCAGGTGCTGATATCATTAATGATGTAAGGGCATTGCGAGAGCCTGGTTGTTTATCAGTGGCTGCGCAATTTCCAGATGCACCAATTTGCCTTATGCACATGCAAGGGCAACCCAGAACGATGCAGCAGGCACCACAATATAATCATTTAATAAATGACATAAAAAGATTTTTTGATGAACGTATTGCTGCATGTGCAAAAGAAGGGGTAGAACGGACAAGATTAATATTAGACCCAGGCTTTGGGTTTGGTAAGTCACTTGAGCATAACTTTGAATTACTTGGCAAGTTTCATCAGTTTGCTGGTTTTAACTTGCCTGTCTTGGCAGGTCTGTCACGTAAGTCAATGTTTGGAAATTTATTAAATAGGGATACGAGTGAACGTTTACCTGCAAGTTTAGCGGGGGCTTTGATATGTGCGCAGCATGGTGCACATATCATACGCGTTCACGATGTAAAAGAGACCAATGATGTGCTGCGGGTATGGTCTGCAGCAAACCATGGAGTAACTAAATGACAACAAGAAAGTATTTTGGCACTGATGGTGTTAGAGGGCTCGTAGGTGAGTTCCCAATTACCCCTGAGTTCGCCTTAAAGTTAGGCTGGGCAGCAGGTAAAGTATTATCTAAGTCAGGCACGAAAAAAGTGATCATAGGTAAAGACACCAGAATTTCTGGCTATTTACTTGAGACGTCGCTAGAAGCTGGCTTAATCGCCGCCGGTATTGATGTGGTATTGCTTGGTCCAATGCCAACACCAGCGGTAGCATATTTAACACAAACATTCAGAGCTGAAGCTGGCATTGTTATCAGTGCTTCTCATAACCCTTATCATGACAATGGAATTAAATTCTTTGGTGGTAATGGTAAGAAGTTGGACGATGCTGTTGAGTTAGAAATAGAGGCTATGCTCGATGAGCCAATGACATGTGTTCCTTCAGAGCAGTTAGGAAAAGCACGTCGTTTGGACAGTGCAAGTGGTCGATATATCGAGTTTTGTAAAAGTCAGTTTCCGAAAGAGTACTCTCTAGAAGGACTGAAAATCGTACTGGATTGCGCTAATGGCGCTACATATCATATTGCACCTTCGGTAATGCAAGAGCTTGGTGCTGACGTGATCACAACAGCATGTGAACCGGATGGGGTGAATATTAATGCGCAGTGTGGTGCAACACACGTTGATGCGCTTAAACGCCAGGTTTTAGAGCACAAAGCAGACGTTGGCATTGCATATGACGGTGACGGTGACCGAGTAATGATGGTTGATCATAATGGTCGCGTTTTTGATGGCGATGACATTGTTTACATTGCTGCATTACAGGCTAAATTTAATGGCACGCTCAAAGGCGGTGTCGTCGGCACGGTAATGTCAAATATGGGGTTAGAAAATGCGTTAAAAGCACAAGATATCCCATTCTTACGCAGTAAAGTTGGCGATCGTTATGTATTGGAGCTACTAATCCAAGAAGGCTGGAACATTGGCGGCGAAAGTTCAGGGCATGTATTGAATCTTGACTTGATTGCAACGGGTGATGGAATTATTTCCAGCCTACAAGTACTGGCAGCCATGGTGGCACAAAATAAAACGCTCAAAGATCTGGGCACTGGCTTTACCAAATACCCAATGAATATGATCAACGTTCGCTACAAAAAGGGTACTGACCCTGTAAGCAATGAAGCCGTGCAGGCCGCTGTTAAAGACGTTGAAGCAAAACTTGATGGTAAGGGAAGAGTACTACTTCGTAAGTCTGGTACAGAGCCTGTTGTACGTGTCATGGTTGAAGCTGAGCAAGAGAAACAAGTAATCGATTTTTCTCAGCAAATCGCAGAAGTTGTTGAATCTGTGAGCAATTAAACCATAAAGCTAAAATTTTTCTTGTAACTTAGGGTGAGTAGCGTTAGTATCTCACCCGCTTTCTGACGCGGAGTATCGAATGTTGAAAAGAAAGCCTATGGTGGCGGGTAATTGGAAAATGAACGGTTCAGTAGAATTAGTTCAGTCAATTACAAGCGCAGTTAAAAACGTCAATAACCAAGATGTTGAGATTGTTGTGTTCCCACCAACTGCACTGTTAAGTAACGTGGTTGCGTCAGGCGTAGTCGCAGGAGTGCAGACAATTTCAGAGCACGAAAAAGGTGCCTATACTGGTGAGGCTCAAGCTTCTTTGGTAAAAGCTCTTGGCGCGGAATATACGCTAGTTGGTCACTCTGAAAGAAGAACTATTTTTGGTGAGTCTAATGAAGACGTTGCCAATAAGTTTGCTCAAGCTCAGATTAATAAGTTGACGCCAATCTTATGTGTTGGTGAAACAGAAAATCAAAGAGAGCAAGGGCAGACTGAAGAAGTCGTTGCAGGCCAAATAATCGCTGTAATTGACAAATTAGGTATAGCATCACTAGCTAACTCTGTGATAGCATACGAGCCTGTTTGGGCTATAGGGACTGGTAAAACAGCTACCCCAGAGCAAGCCCAAGCGGTACACAAGTTTATAAGAGATTTAGTGTCTAAATATGACGCTGAAATTTCTGAAACGCTACAAATACTGTATGGTGGTAGCGTTAATGAAAGTAATAGTGAATTATTGTTCGCACAAGCAGATATTGATGGTGGTTTAATTGGTGGCGCAAGCCTAAAACCAGACTCATTCTCATCTATCTGTGAGAGTGCAAAAGGATAAGTAAATGTACGAAATTCTTTTGGTTGTCTACTTAGTCGTTGCTTTAGCGTTGGTTGGAATGATTTTGATTCAACAAGGTAAAGGTGCCGACATGGGCTCTTCTTTTGGAGCAGGTGCATCAGCAACCGTTTTCGGTTCGTCAGGTGCAGGCAACTTTATGACTAAAACAACAACAGTACTTGCAACCGTGTTTTTCGTGTTAAGTATTGCACTAGGTAATCTTACAGCCGGTCAGATTAAGCAAACCGACCAGTGGGAAAACCTTGAAGCTCCTGCGGCAACAACTGTCCCAGCAGCAAGTGACGTTCCAGCTTCTAACAAAGAGTCTGACGTACCAAACTAAAAGATTTGCGAATGTGGTGGAATTGGTAGACACGCCATCTTGAGGGGGTGGTGAGCTATGCTCGTGGGGGTTCAAGTCCCCCCATTCGCACCAAGTCATAAACCCGTAGCTTACAGCTACGGGTTTTTTGTTTTCTACCTACCTAATTCTCATTCGATTTTGTGCGCTGCATTTTGTGCCAATTAGACTTCCTTTATTGACTTAAATGATAAACCTTATTTTGTTTTTTGTGTAACATTATCGTTTATATTGGGTAAAAAATTCTCAAATGAATATATTTATAAAGTTTTTATTTAGTTTTATACACTAAATCGGTATAATGGCCTTCCAGAGGAAAGAGGTGCGTATTACGCATCTTTTTTTATGTCTGTTTTTTATACAGTCATGAGCTACCAGCCTGCCTCAGGCTGATCACACACGGCGATTCCTTTGGAGATTTTATGACAACAGTTTTACCACGCGTTGGTCTATCTGCGCTAAGTGCTGCGATATTATCCGCAGTCAGTTTACCCACCTTTGCAGCTGAAGATACACAGGCTAAGAATAATACCTTTGAAAAAATTGAGGTAACGGCTCGTAAACGGACAGAAAGCCTATTTGAAACACCAACAGCGATCACATCTATCGGCTCAGACGCTATTGAAAAAGGCAATATGAGTAATTTAGATGATATTGGTAAATTTGTTCCAAACCTAAACATCACCCGCTATGGGGTGGGTAATGCCGCACACGCGTCAGTATTCATTCGAGGCATCGGCTTACAAGATCATGTTATTACAACTGACCCTGGTGTGGGTGTGTATGTTGATGGTGTGTATTTAGGTCGTCAGATGGGGTCTAACTTATCTTTACCAAATATCGAGCGTGTTGAGGTATTACGTGGACCTCAAGGTACTTTGTATGGTCGTAACACTTTAGGTGGCGCCGTCAATATCATTACCAAAAAACCTGGAAGTGAGGACATTGTGCGCGTTGAGTCAAAAGTGGGCTCTCGAGGCAGATTGGGTGGCGATATTTACACCAACCAAACCATCAATGATGAATGGAGCTTTGCTGCCAACGCCTCGTACAAAGAGCGTAATGGTGTTGGCCATGCTGTTAACCTAATAAATCCAGAAAAAGAGATTGGTGAAGAACAAGAAATGAGCGGCCGTTTAGCTGTTAAGTGGCAGCCTAGCAGCGACTTTAGTCTGAACGTTGCTGTAGATGCGGTAGACAATGAATCAGGCCAATCTCCTTATACCATTGAAGTAACTGGCGGCCTTGATCCAGAAGAGCCAAAGAACGGTGACTTTCCTCTGTTGAAGGAAAGTATGTTACCTGAAAACCCTGATGATTTAGGTTCAACGGTAGCAGGCATTGAAAGTACAGATTACTCAGGGTGGGGCGCATCGGTAATTGCCGATTGGCAAGTTAATGACGAATATGCAGTTAAATTCATCACCAGTAAGCGCAGTTCTGATTATACCGGTGGTCTTGATGATGACGGTACACCACTTCATTTATCTGAATTCCCCGAAGAAGGCGGTGCCGATCAGTTCTCCGTTGAATTTCAATTAAATGGTACATTTGATACTTGGGACTTTGTTTCGGGTTTGTACTACTTTAATGAAGATGGTTTCACAGCTTCAGCGCCGTATGTATATTCGCCTTACAATACACCTACGACAGCGGGTGCTTTTCGTATTGAGCAAGAAACTGACTCGTATGCAGCTTACTTTAATGCAAGCTTTGATATCACTGAGCAACTGAGCTTAGGTGGCGGGTTAAGGTACTCCGAGGACGCTAAAGATGCGACGGCTGATTTCACTTGGTTTAAAAAAAATGCAACGGCAGAGTTTGATGAAGTAACTTGGGATGTGAATGCGGCATATCAATTAAACCGTGATATGAATGTGTACGCACAAATACAAAAAGGCTACCAAAGCGGTGGTTTTCCTCCACGCCCCTTTAGTGGTGGAGATGCATTTGTCTCATTTGATGAAACTAAAGCGCTAAACTATGAGGTTGGTTTTAAAGGTCAAGTCCATGACCGCATTTCTATGATGGTTGCGTTATTTGTAACAGATTACACAGACTTGGCATTACCATTCAATGACCCTTCAAATGGATTCAATACTTACATTGAAAATGCGGGTGAGTCACGTGCGCAAGGAATTGAGCTTGAAACGACAGTGGCTGTGACAGATGATTTCAGTATCCGCAGCTCAGTGGGGTACCTCGATTCGGAAATTACTCATGTTGATGATGGCGTGAAAGGGATCGCAGTAGGCAATTCTCCTGCATTGACGCCACGCTGGACAGTTATGGTTGCTCCTTCATACTTTATTGACCTCGACTCAGGTGCGACCGTTGCGGTGAATGCAAGTTACTCTTACCGTTCAGATATGCAAGGTCAATCTGTAAATAATCCAAATGAGTTTATCGAGTCTCGGGAGCTATTTGGTTTTAATATTTCTTATACTAACAGTGAAGGCGATACAGAAATTACTGTGTATGGTGAAAATGTATTTAACGAAGTATATGACGTTGGTCGTTTGCAGCAAACTGGCTTTGTTGGCGTGATGCGCAGCAATGACAGAAGCGAATTTGGTTTGAAGTTTAGAAAAGACTTCTGGTTAGATTAAGAAAATTAGATAGGCCAGCATATGCTGGCCTGTTATTCTTTTTGTGAGTGGGGATTCATCTACTATTTACCCATAGCCATTGAATAATCAATGACAGCCTAGCTCTATTACCCTAAACTCTCCTTTATATTGAAGTTATCTAGAAGATTTGATGCAGTTTACAGTTCATACACTATCACGGATTATGGATGGCATTAGTACCATGTCTGTCTCTAGCAAGGGCATTGTGATAGAAACGAAATCGATTAAGAAACTGTATACATGGCAGGTGCAATCTCAACCGCCTGTCGTACTTAATGGCAAAATTACACCCAAAATTCATGTCTTTTCGTCTGACTCGAGCTTTAAAATACGCATTCAGGCCTGCGATATAGAAAAAGCCCAATTTGAATTACAAAAACTTTGGCTAAGATCCCATGTTACTAAATTACAGCAAAGTATTATTAAATTGGAGGCTTTGCTTGAGAGACGTTATTTGTCCCATGACTTGCTAGCGACAGCACAGCGTATGACGGCTGAACTCGCAAGCTATTGGCTTAGCTGGTCTTTAGATAAACGCTTTGAATCGCATCTAGCTCAAACTCGGTTTACCTTAGAAGAAGTGCACACTTGGCAGCAGCAAGATATTGAAGAGTTCAGAGAAGCATTCATTAAACAGCAACTATATGATTATGAAACATATTTTAACTCAGTTGCATCCCATCCTTTGACGATGGCGCAGCGGCGAGCATGCGTCGTTGTTGATGAGAGACAACTCTTGTTAGCGGGTGCTGGCACCGGTAAAACGAGTGTGATGATTGCAAAAGTGGGCTATTTATTGGCGGCAAAGCTTGCAACAAGCGAGCAAATTTTGATGCTAGCTTATGGTAAAGACGCTGCTGATGAAATGCACCAAAGGCTTAAAGCGGCAAAATTCGATGCCACTTGTCGTACATTTCATAGTTTGGGTACTTATATCTTGAGCCAAGTAGAAGGTAAGCCTCCAACATTATCTGCGTTGTGTCAAAACGTCAGGAAAAAGCACGACTTTATCCACGAAACAGTCGTATCTCTTTGCCAGGATCTTGGTTATAGGCAGCGCTTAATCAGTTTGCTGAAGTCACACTTTAATCATGAATGTACAGAATCAGACATAGACTTTTCATCGGATGCTGTTATGCGGTTGGTAACATTGTTTGGAGATTTGATTGGGCTGTACAAACAGGCATCGAGTTTAGGCAATTTGCAAAACGTAGAAGCGCAGTATGAACGTTTCCTGCATGTTTTTCGGCCCGTGATGACGGAGTATCAGCTGTACTTAAATAATGAGCAAACCATAGATTACGATGACATGATAAATCGGGCGACTAAATATGTTAGGGAAGGGCGTTTTAAAAGCCCGTGGGTACATATTTTGGTCGATGAATTTCAGGATATTTCAGCTGTAAGATCACAGTTGGTTAAAGCATTATTGGCACAGTATAAGCGAAGTTATTTATTCGCAGTTGGGGATGATTGGCAGTCAATTTATCGTTTTAATGGTGCAGATCTTACTTTGACTACTCATTTTGCCAAACATTTTGGTCCCTCAACTGTGATGCAGTTAGACAAAACGTTTCGTTACGGACAAGATTTGTTAGATCTTGCCAGCCATTTTGTTTGTCAAAACCCATTACAAATCGTCAAACAAGTACGTGCTCAAACAGTCTCTGATACACCTTCTGTTGTGGTCACCCCCGAAATGTCAGCCAACGCTTACACTATGGTGATCAAAAAAATAGCATCATCGTCTTCGGCGCTCACTTCAGTGATGATCCTTGCCCGCTATCATAAGCAACTCCCTTCTAAAGAAGCGCTGATGTTATTAAATCAGCAGTATGAACACCTAGAAATTGTAGCGATGACCTTTCATGCAGCAAAGGGTAAAGAGGCTGACTTTACAATTTTGACGGGGTTAGACAAAAGTGCTGTGCCAGCAGCACGGCAGAATGACCGCATTATAGATGCGTTTCTTCCTAAACAGGAAGCTTACCCAAATGCTGAAGAACGCCGTTTGTTTTATGTGGCATTGACCCGTGCAAAACGCCAAGCGTTTGTTATGTCACCTAGCTCTCCTAGCCAGTTTATCAGTGAGCTCAATTCCCATTTATCAACATGAAGATGCTTTATTAGACAATATAACAACAACTTGAGCATATGATGTGTGCAGGTATGTGCTGTTTTATAAGGTTGATAGTTGGCTCTCTAATTCAAAATATAGACTCTTTGCTATTATCAACACAGGGCTGATTGTTGTGCCAGTTAAGGTAACTAAATCCGACGACATTATAGTAGCGAGCGTGATATTAGAGTCACTACACGACACGATATCAAACGTTTTTCGATACAATTCAATTCAGTATGTAGAGGTGTGGTTGTTTTTTGTTCAGTTAAGCTATAGAAAGGAGTGAACGACGTAAATGTAATGCATGAATGAATATCGTAATTGCTTTTTTAGAGATTAAACTGTCCATCAAATACGTGATCATTTTACTATTTGGTTTTTATTTAGCAGTGGCAACCATCGAGCCTGACTCAAAGACGCATGAGACTGAAGATATAAGGTTAGATTTATGTTTAACCGCAAATGCTCATCAGCAAACGAATACAGATGTAAGTCATTCAACAACCGTACAGCCAGTTACTGTTGATAATCCCGTGCGTTCCCCATTATTTAGTTCGCCTTATACATCGTATCAGTCTCCTCGTTTGCATAAAATTGAACAAGAAACTTCACAAGTGAGTATTACTGCATTGGAATCTGCGCTTGCCGTGAAGGATTTTGAACTTTATTTACAATTACTACAAAGCCAAAAAGAAAGCCGAACAAATGCCTTTGAATTATTTGCTGATGAGCCTGTGGATCATGACTGGGCACAATCACAAGAATACGAGTATAGCGAGTTATTAAATCAAGACGTATTGAGCAGTTATCCATTTGAGGAAGTTCAGTGCCGTAGTAATCAATGTGCCATTAAGGTGTTTGTGCAAAGTGATGATGAAATTCGAACACTGTCTAAAGATTTGAATTCAGTGTTGGACCAGCAATCAAAAGGGCAGGGTGCATTGCCAGTAATGATTGAGCGAGATCCTAATACTGAGCAGTTAACAGTTTATATAGCCAGGACTATGCAGGGGTTTAATTTATCTGGTCAAGGTGCTGGCAATATAAAGTAAGCGCCCAATAAGCGGGCAGTGGTTGTATAAGTACGACGTTAATAGAAGACATAAGTAATTATAGACTTAACTACTACTCATAATATTTAAGGAGAAAAAACATGTATAAGGTTTTAAAAGCAACACTCATGGCAGGCTTGTTAGCAGCGTCAGGGCAAGCACTTGCATGGACTTCAAATGATCCGAGTTTCAATGATAATTGCAGTTGGCGGCTAGTGAAAGTTCACCGTTACACCGGGTTTTATGGAGAAGAGTACAAAGCAAACGGTTCATGCAAGTATCAAAATAAGTTTCTTAACTACAGAAATTATATGATTAACTATTGGTAATTATCAAAAAGCTTAATCAGTTGATTTCTAATCAGCCACGTTATAATTGCGCGCTTTAATGCTTGCTTAAAATTGCGCGCAACATATTAATTATGTGATTAACACTCGTGCGAGTATATTTCACATGGTCTACCAGGACCTTGTTGAGTCCAGCAAACACCATCAGTGTTACAAACATCAACACTGAGGCCAAAACCCCCACCAATTTGTGGTGTTGCGTTTTTAGGTAATGCATGCTTGTCAGTGGTTAGCTTTTTGATACTTTTTTTATTTAGCTTTAAGTTCATAATAAGCGTCCTTCTCTTGATTAATATGATTTTTTTTAATGCTTATACTTCAAAGTACTAAATATTTAAAATTAGATATTTCACTATGATTTTTTATATTTAATAACTAAGATTACTAGCATTAATTTATTTTTAGCACATAAATTAAACTAAAGGCAAGCGGGTTTTTTATACAGATGGGGAAATTGATATTATTTTCTGTGTAAACTTTACGAAAGTTGTCGCCAGCATGTTTATACCGGCGACAATTTATGGCGATTAAAAGTCAAATGATACTTTTGCGTAAACAAATCGGCCATCGGTATTATAAGCAGAGAATGCCGAATATGGGAAAATCTGATTAAAGTTACTAAATCCGATATTACCAACAGTATCTTGTGGGTATTGGTCAAATAGATTGTTTGCACCAACAGCGACGCGCCATTGCTCAGTCATTTGATAAGCCACTTCTAAGTCTGTAATCCATTTTGCATCCAGCACTTCGTCTTTTTCAATGGTGCTTGATGAATCTGTTGTTTCACCATAACGTGTCGCTTTTAACATTGCAGTCCAATCGTGATATTGCCATGTTGCGACTAGGTTGAGTTTGTCTTTAGGTGTACCATCTTCGAATCGAGCAATTTCTCTACGAGCAAAGTATTGATATTCATCGCCTAAGGCTTCTAGTTCAGCTGGGTTGTCTTTAACATGCGTGACTTCTGTATCATTAAGGTTCAAAGCAGCACTTAAGCTCAGTTCACCTAAGTCACTTAAATCAAAGCTATAAGTTGCGACAATATCAACACCCTGTGTGCGAGAGTCAATGGCATTGGTAAAGTATCTCACACGCTGTACATTATGCTCACCCGCGCTTTTCAAAATGTCTTCAACAGCATCACCGCTCAAGTTTTCTGATAATACAATGCGGTCGTCAATATCAATTCGATATGCATCGACAGTAAAGCTGAAAGCATCATAAGTATAAATAAAACCAGCTGTGAAATTGATTGATTCTTCGGCATCAAGTGCTCGTGCACCCAGTGCCTGTGCCGCTGGTGTATCTACAGGAAATAAACCCACTTCATTTGGTATGCCATTTTCGAATACAGTACTGACTGACTTATATGTCGATTGTGCAAGTGAAGGTGCTCTAAACCCAGTGCTAATCGCCCCTCTAAATGATAGGGCGTCATTAAACTCATAACGCGTGGCAAGTTTACCAGTCAATGTAGAGCCAAAATCGCTGTAATCTTCAAAGCGTGCTGCAACAACAAGGTTCCATTTTGCCGTTAAATAGGTATCAAGCTCTGTGAATACAGCAATATTGTGACGAGATTCATCAACCGCGCTTGCCGGTGAAAAGCCGGCCATAACTTGTGCGCCACCTGCGGCAACAGGGATACCTTGCGCATCTAAAACGGTGAGGTAGGAGGCCTCTTCTCCGGCTTTAATCTGGTATGACTCATTACGATATTCAGCACCTACGGTGATGAATACTTCTTCATATAAGCCTAAATCAATGCTGTTTTTAGCATCGAAGTTTAGTGTTAATTGATCATAGACTAAGTCACCATTGTCAAAGTCTGTTGGGCTTTGTGCACCCATTGATGTATTTAAGCTGTTTGTTACACCAAAGCTAAATTGGTTACGGCCGTAGTTAATACTGCTATCCAAGTCCCAACCTGCTGTATGCGATGTGATACCTGCTGCAACTGCAAAGTCGTCTACTTGTGTGGTGATCTGTGGTAAAAATCCATTAGGGTATATTTCAACAACGTTTCTGCCATCTTGTGGGCGACGGAAGAAGCCGCCTGAGTTACCTTCGCGTTCTGAGTAGCTACCAAAAGAGTATAGCGATAATGTATCGCTAAGGTCATATCCTGCGTTGTAAAAGAAAGCGACATCTTCTATATCCGCTTTACCAAACCTGTGGTTATATCGCTCGGCATCAAATTCTCTTGGGTCAAAATGACCAGCATCGTCTTTGGCATATTGCGTGCGTGGGTCAAATCCAGAACGGTTAGAAGGCGCTTTGTTACGCATCTCAGCACTTAAATGAACAAATCCATTATCACCAAGAGGCAGACCGATATTGCCACTTAAAGTACTCGTATTACCGTCGCTGATGCGGCGATCTTCACCAAGGTCAAATGCCAGCTCGCCATCATCACCTTGATATACGCGCTCTAATTGCTTTGCCCCAGCCATTTGGGTGTCATATTTACCATAGGTAAAGTTGAGTGATCCGCCTTCGTCGGCGTCTTTTAACACAATATTAATGACACCAGCAATGGCATCCGAGCCGTACTGTGCTGCAGCGCCATCTCTAAGTACTTCAATTCGCTTAATCGCCGCAGTTGGGATCATATTTAAATCAACAGCAGAGGAGCCACGGCCAACGGTACCATTTAGATTCAACAGGGCACTTGAGTGACGACGCTTACCATTAACCAGTACGAGCGTATGATCTGGTGCCAAACCTCTTAAAACAGCTGGGCGGGCATGATCTGTGCCATCTGCTAGTTGTGAATTAGGGAAGTTAAAGCTAGGAACTAGGGTGGCCAAAACTTGGCTTAATTCAAGCTGACCAGAGCTGTTAATTTCATCTAAGCTGATGATATCTACTGGTACCGTGCTTTCAGCTATGCTGCGTAAGCTGCGTCTGGTACCCGTGACTTCGATGACTTCTGGCTTTAGCTCAGGAGACTGGCTTGATGATGCGTGTGCCTTAAATGTGAAAGCAGGTGCAGAAGCTAATATCAGGCTAACTGACGCTGCCAAGAAGCTTGGTTTTAACATTGTATATCCTAGCGAGTTGATTTCGGTATTCTGAGAAGCTCAATGAATGAGACTAATTCTTTTATAGAGGAGGGGATACTAAAGAGTAATTTATGCGTCGTTAAATTCATTTTTGTTATAGTTTATAACTTCTAACTTTTGGCTATTTTCTTAGAAAGATAGCGCTACCAATTGGTTGCAAATAATTAATAAAATTAAATGGTTTGGTGTCTTTTGTGGTTAATTTTAACATTTCCCAGATTGTTTATATTTGGAATATGGTATTATTTTTCTACAGAGTTGCTTTGTATGCTTTTCTAAATTCCTCCTTATATCGTCTTGATAAATTAATTTCATCCCCTAAAATTAAGGTGATGACGCCATCGCCACTAGATGTATAGCGCACCGACTCGATGACTTGGTTATTGATAGCAAAACTACGATGGACGCGTGTTACATGTCTATCTTCTAATTCGGAGCATAGGCGGTTTAGTGTGTGTCTCAATGGGTAAACTCGGCCTCGGCTATGCAAATTAACGTAGTTACCACACGCTTCATACCACTCGATATCAGCTACTTTGACTTGGTATTCGCTACCTTGTTTTTTAACGATAAATTGCGTGATTGGTACTGTGGTTTCTTGCTGTTCCAGAGTGTGTAGTCGTGTCCTAGTTATCCATTTTGCGCAGTGGTAACAGGCTAGGAGACTGATGTAAGTAAGTGCATCTTTACGATATTCGTAAAAAAACTCAGTGGCGTAATTTCCAAAGTCATAGTTTTTCCCCACTAAGGCATATACGCCGTGTCGGTATAAGACCATAAGCAGCACATGACAGGTAGAAAATAAAAAAGAGAGACCTATGTGCATAATCAGTTGGTTCAAAAGCCCATTCGCACATGGAGGAAGTCGCTTAAATACAATAAATAGGGCGGGCAGCAATAAGAATAATGACAGGGCGCTTGAGTATTGCCAAACAAAGGGCTCCCAGAGTTGGATGGTTGGTGAGCCATTTCTGTTGTGTTCTGTCCAACTTGAGAACGCATTGATGGTGTTGTTAATCAAAACATAGAGCACAATGGCGGCATAACCACACCAAGTTGTATGTTGCTTTATGATTTTTGTTATCGACATCCCAGCTTATCCCTGATCCCCACCGCTTATCACTATATTTATGCATTTCAATAAGCTAGATGATTTACTTCGAGCATTATTTAAACATATATACACCTTAATGTAATCGGGGGACGCATGATTGAGTCGAATTTTTCTCGGCAATGGTATTTAGACTGGGTAAGAGCATGGGCGTTTGCAGTACTCATTTTATATCATGTCGGGATGTATTATGTAGAAGGGTGGGCGTTTCATATTAAAAGCGCGAACACTTCTGTGTTATTACAAGATGTGATGTTGCTAACTAACCCTTGGCGCATGTCTTTACTGTTCTTTATTTCGGGGATTGTATTTGCTTACTGCGAACAAAAGATGTCTACTTGGGCCTTATTCAAGGCGAAGTTTATTCGCCTGTTTATACCGCTGGTATTTTCCATGTATATCGTGGTTGCGCCGCAATTGTATCTAGAAGCGTCTGGCAAGGGGCTGGTAGATATGACATTTATTGAGTTTTGGTTAGCGTATATCAACCCCAATACGTTACTGTTACCTGAATATCAATCTATCATCGGGTTATTAACATGGAATCACCTGTGGTTTTTAGCTTATTTATGGACATATTGCGTCTGTTTGTTACTGATCTTTAAACTGCTTCCCGTTCACCATTTCTTTCAGTCATATGTAACACGATTATCGCCAGCGTTTGTATTTGTGCTTGTGGTCAGCTTTACTTTTTGTATCTGGATCAGTCTGCGCGCTAATTTCCCTTCAACACATGCATTGCTTGATGACTGGTATAATCATGGGAAGTACTTTTTCGTCTTTTTTTCAGGATACGGCTTTGCGCAATTGCCTCGACTTAAAGCTAATGTGATTGCGCAGCGGCATACTTGGTTGATACTTGCCTTATTGGGATATAGCTTAATTATTTTTGATAAACATGGGTATTTCTATGGGCTTGCGCAGTATTTTGATAAGAGTGTATGGGTAAAAAGCGTGTATGGCGTGATATTCAGTATCAATCACTGGGCATGGATATTGATGCTGATTGGCTACGGTGCAAAGTATTTGAATAAGCCTAGTGGTAAGTTAGCGTATGCAACAGGGGCTATGTTGCCTTGGTATATACTACACCAAACATTCATTATGATTGCTGCTGTTTGGCTTAAGCCCTACAGTCTTTCAATCATTTGGGAAGGAATACTGATTGTTTTGTTCACGGTAATGGGGTGCTATGTGGGGTTTGAGATAATAAAGCGCTCTGGTCCAGTTAAAATACTTTTTGGTGTACCTAACCTGTCTAAAGAATAAAGCGGTGTTTACATTGCGCCAGCAATATTGCTGGCGTACTGTGGATTAAAGGCTTTTAATTTTTTTATCTACCTGATAGCCCTCGTCCGTTACAATGCTTTCTAGTACTGCAACACGCTCTTTTAAATGCGCGATTTCCGTTTTGAGCTGATCGCTTTCTTGCTTGTTGATACCGCTTTGTTTTTTGGCTTGTAAATACTTACTGTATAAATCACTTATTACGCCGAAGCCTACACTTACAAGCACGATCAAAAATACCATAGTAGTACCAGACATAAGACCAATCTCCTTAACTTGATTTGCTTTAATCATAGTTGATATTTGTGTTGAGTATAGTGACAAGTGTCAGATTAAATGTAAGAGAAAGTGAAAGAGAAGAAAGGAAAGGGGGTGTTTTGCTATACCCATTAAGAATTAGGGTATAGCAAATTCAGAACTATTCGTATGGTAGCGGGTCTGTTGCATTGTTGAGTTCAAATGCTTCCAAGCGCTCTTGGCAAGCACCACATTTACCACAGGCTTTTTCGCGGCCGTTATAACAGGTCCATGTATGGCTGTAGTCTAAGCCCATCTTTAGACCGTCGGTTAAGATATCTATTTTGGTGTTATTTAAATAAGGGCATACGATTGCGACTTCATCATAATTGGCAATGCGGCATACGTCGTCCATTTTTTTCACAAACTCAGGTCTACAATCTGGATAGATAGCGTGGTCACCTGAATGTGCACCATAAAATACTTTATTGGCTTTTAAAGAGACGGCATAGCCAACTGCCAGTGAAAGCAAAATCATATTGCGATTAGGCACTATGGTGCTCTTCATGCTTTCTTCTTCGTAGTGACCTTCCGGTACTTCGATGTCATCGGTTAGCGATGAACCAGCAAGAAGCTGATTGATTGCGGATATATCAACAATTTTATGTGCTACGTTTAAACTGTCACAGACATTTTTAGCGACTTCTAGTTCTTTGACATGTCGTTGTCCATAGTTGAAAGACAGCGCATAGACTTCATGACCCTCTTGTAGGGCTTTGTTTAGCACGGTGTAAGAATCCATGCCACCAGAATAGATAACAACGACTTTTTCGCTCATTAGAGATACCTCGGATAAATGCCTCAGGTTTTGCCTCGATTTTAATAGAGGTTTGCTTCAGGGCGCGATATACTACACGGCCGCTGAAAAAATGACAATTTTAGCAGGTTATTTTCGCAAAATATATTGAGTAGTTTGGAGCTGTTTTGTACAAGATTAATGAAGTTTTTGAAACCATCCAAGGTGAAGCAAGCTTTACGGGTACCCCCTCTATTTTTGTTCGCTTACAAGGTTGCCCTGTGGGCTGTGCTTGGTGTGATACAAAGCAGACTTGGGATGTGAACCCAACATATTTGGTAAGCTTGGATAAAACAGTTGAGAAAAAGGCTGACTCAGAGTGGTGGGCCAATGCAACACCGCAAGAAATAATCGCTATTTTCGAGGAGCGCAACTATACCGCTAAACATATTGTCATCACAGGTGGCGAGCCCTGTATGTATGACTTGAATGATCTGTGTAACTCACTACATGAGGCAGGATACACTACACAGGTCGAGACGAGTGGCACGTTTGAAATTTTGGTACCGAAAGAAACTTGGGTGACGGTTTCACCTAAGATTAATATGCGTGGTGGATATGACGTACTGACATCGGCCATGCAAAGAGCGGATGAGATAAAACACCCAGTTGCCATGCAAAAGCACATTGATGAGCTTGAAGTCTTGTTTGAACAAACAGGTGTAAGACCTAAGTTGATTTATTTGCAGCCGATCAGCCAAAAGGCGAAGGCGACTAAGTTAGCCATAGATACATGCGTTAAGAAAAATTGGCGACTATCAATTCAGGTACACAAATATATCGGTATTAACTAGTTCTAAGATGAGTACCTCGGCTATGTATAGCGGATATATTTAATCGGCTTGAACAAACAATTGAAGCGGCAGTATGCCGCTTTTTTTGTTAGTAGCACTCTGAGCTGCCCATTTCAATAATACGCTCGGTTTCACCGCTGTTATTAAAGATGTATAGCCCCTTGTTGATATCGTTTAGAACACTGCGCCAAGTTTGTTTCTTTTTACTTAACGCAAAAAACAGGTTGTTGTATCGAAGTGCAGGCTCAACGTCTTCAAGTGCGCGTAGCAGCGTCACTTTTTCAGACTTAGACAGGTTTGAATAACTGACGGTAAATCGCAATACTTTTGGATCGCCGATGATCAGATCTACCCGTTTGCCGACTAAAAGTTTAACTAATTGTAAATCATCGACGGCTTTAACAATCACAAATTCGTCATTGTCCATCATAGCATCAAACTCTGGCGTATTTTGGTATCCTCTGACAACGCCAATCGTGGTGCCTTTAAGGTCGTTTAAGTTGCCTTCAAATTTATCTCGCTCACCTCGACGTTTAAGAAAACCAATTTCACCACCAGGGTAGGCATTCGATAATGCCAATAATTCCCTTCTTGTTTTACCTGGGAAGTTATCAGAAGGAGAAGCATCTTCAATAAAGTATTCAGGGAACAATATATCAGCTTGGCCTGATTCGGCGGCCTTCACCGCACGAGCCCAAGGTAAAAACTCGACATAAACGGGATAACCTTGATCGATTAATAGTGAGATAGTGAATTGAAAGACCCATCCTTTATTACAGAGTTGGTCGCCGATATACGGTGGCCAGTCTAGGGTGACAAGGTGCAATTGTTCTTTAGTGGGGTTTTTACTAAATAAGTAGCCATTTTTGTGTGGCTCTCCGATGATCATTTGATATTGACCAGACTTAAAAAAGCCAACTTGTAAGCTAGCACTGGCAATTGCTGAAAACAGAATGAAGTAGCCAATGATCAGGCTCATTACAAATTTCATGTGACTAAATCCTATTCATATAAACTGCGTTACTTCGGTTTGGGTATGTGAGCGGAAAATATGATAAATCGAGATATAGCTGATTTAAAACCGCTGATACAATTTCTTTATAACGCTAATATCATCTCTTGATGTTTACAGGCAGTGCTCAAGAGATAGTGTTCCTAGTCGAATGACTGTTTGTTTTATTTACTTAGTCTAGTCAGAATCTTGAGAAAGGTGAAAGAGAATGTGGCAAGACAAAAAAGCCAGCAAGTTGCTGGCTTTTTGATTTATATTTTTCTTACTGAACTAGCTCTTGTTCGCTGAATTCATCAGCAAACATTGGGCTTGATAGGTAACGCTCAGTTGCACTTGGTAAAATTACCACGATGTTTTTATCAGCATTTTCTGGTCTTTCAGCAATACGCTTTGCAGCAACAACCGCCGCACCAGATGAAATACCAACTAGGATACCTTCATCTTTCATTAATTGATGTGCCATAGCAATAGCATCTTCGTTAGATACTAGCTCAGCGCCATCAATCAGTTCTAAATCTAGGTTGCCTGGGATGAAGCCGGCACCGATACCTTGGATCTTGTGAGGACCTGGTTTTACTTCTTCACCCGCTAGTGTTTGTGAAATAACAGGTGAATCACTAGGCTCTACAGCGATTGATTTAACGTCTAAGCCTTTTTCTGTTTTCAAGAAACGGCTAACACCTGAAATAGTACCGCCAGTACCAACACCAGCTACGAAATAGTCGATATTGCCCTCTAGCGCATCAAAGATTTCAGGACCTGTTGTTTCGAAGTGAATTTTCGGGTTAGCTGGGTTTTCAAACTGTTGTAAAAGTACGTACTTTTCAGGGTCGCTAGCTAGAATTTCATTTGCTTTCTCGATTGCGCCTTTCATGCCTTTAGCGCCTTCAGTAAGCACTAAATTTGCGCCTAATGCTTTAAGAAGTTTACGACGCTCAAGGCTCATCGTATTTGGCATAGTTAATGTAAGTTTGTAACCGCGAGATGCAGCAACAAAAGCCAGCGCGATACCTGTGTTACCAGAAGTTGGCTCGATTAGTTCTTTACCTTCACCAAGTAAACCTTGTTTTTCAGCTTCCCAAATCATAGAAGCGCCGATACGGCATTTAACGCTGAAGCTTGGGTTGCGTGATTCAACTTTTGCAAATACGTTACCACCCGTCACACGGTTAAGTTTAACGATTGGTGTTTGGCCTATTGCTAGGCTGTTATCTGAAAATACTTTAGACATAATGTTCCCTTGAATTGAGCTTAGGACTATTCATAATATTTAATATAGCCACACTTTACTGGTCATATAGCAAAACAAGAAGTAAAGAATGGCTATAAGATATATTAAAAAAGCTTATAGCTATAACGAATAAAAAACAAGCTCTTAATTACTATGAGTAATTAAGAGCTTGTGAATTTAACGCAGCCACGCATAGCTAAATTTGGCAAAGAAGGTTTTATTGTCCTTGGTGATATTGCTCAGGTCATCATCTTTGTAGCCGCTGTCAGAGTACCCAACAAATAGCACGGTTTCTGGATTAAGCTTATATGCATACAATAATTGTGTACTTAGTTTTTTGTATTGGCTGTCCACGTCGTCCATATACTTTTGCTGATTGCGCTCTATATCTAAATTGATCAAGGCTAATCTCACATAGCTATTGATACCAAATTGATAAGTGAATCTGGCATCAGATAAATTAGCAGTGTAGACATTATCGCCTTCGTGCTCTAATCGTTCATAGGTGTGGCGCAGTTTGACTTCAAAGTGCCGACCCAAATTGAAATCGAGCGTAGGTTTGACAATGTATCGTTGACCCAACCGATTATTTGTAATATCCAATTTATTACCTGTGTTAAGTGTCAGGCCTGCAAATACACCTGCTTTGGGCTTCATCTCTAAATACATCCACTGAAAGTTCTCAGTAAACATATCGGTATTGCCATCGATATTAAGCAGTGATTCATCATGGCGTTGTCCTGTGCGCTTTCTGTGGTCAAATCCAAATTGGATGGTACTTTGCAACGGACCTTGTACTTTGAAGTTAGACTGTACTTCTTTTTCTAGTAATTCTCCGTCTTCATTGTGGGTAATATCCCAGTCACTGTACCAATTCGCTCGATTCCACCAATTATTTTCGTCTCCATACCAACGATATTCAAAGCCAGTAACAAATTTATTGAAGTCCACTTGAGACACAAAGCCCAGATCAGCGCGCATTGCTGCGTCATAGTTGCGATATGAGCCAAATGCACGCCAATGTTTACGGTTGTGTTCATAGCTGGCGTAATACCCTACACCAGTTTGCTCATCTTGATTTTGGATGCGTAAAACACTTTCGTCTATGTCACATGTGTCTATTGGATCACCATCACACAGTTCATCTATAAAGTGTCGGTCATATTCAGTGTGGGTCGTAATAGCTTGTAGCTTGACGGTATCATGCTTGGTTGGACGGTATTTAGAGTCGATACTAAGCACCTTATTTTGATAATCCTCACTTTGCCTCAATGTGCTTGTCGCCCCAATGGAAAACTCATCGCCAGCATCATAACGGTATCTAAAAGCGGCGTTTTCACTTTTCTGCTCGAGAGATACAATACTAGAACCTAAATTACCTGGTATGAGTACATGTGTCGCATCGTCATTGGCTATGAACCCTGCAAACGTATGGCCGTTTTGGCTGCTGGTGGCTTTTACACCATAATCGGGTGCTGACACGTTTCGGGTGTGGGTGAGGTTTAAATGAGATGAAAAATAGTCGCTGTTCTCCAAAAAGAAAGCGCGCTTTTCTGGGAAGAACAAACTGAAACTGTTGTTTACACTAAGCTGACCTGTGTCAGCTTCAACTTGAGAGAAGTCGGGGTTGAGTGTGAGGTTCAAGGTAGTGTCTGGGGTTACGGCCCATTTAACATCTAAGCCTGGTTCATAATTCGTGTCACTTTCAAAATCCGGCACGACTGCCCCATCAATGTCACGCGTTTGCGTATGTGCTATGGCAAGAGCGGGGGTGATAGTGAGGTTACTATTTTGTTTGGCGCTTTCAAATCCACTGACTGCGGGCATTTGGCATATCCAACAACTATTGTTGTGGTCTAATTGCATATTTGAAATACGCAGACGCTCACTTCTTGGTAAAAAGCGCAAAAACTCCATCGCCATTTTTTTTCGTCCCGGCGAGTCACTAAAATTCAAAACGCGCAATGGGATTTTTACTTCAACTCTGTAGCCATCGTCTGTGATTTTTCCTTTGCTTGACCAAATCCCATTCCATGATGTGTTTTCGTTTTTTGTTAACTCATTCTCAATCGAGTCCATTTGCACACCGAGTGGATTAATAAAAAACTGGTAAGCATTCTGGCTGGTGTTGAGCGAGTCAATTTTTATTCCTACTAGGTCATCATTCCAGATTTTGTCTCTATCTCTGTAATGTGCTCGAATGTCATTTGGATTGGCGTCTGAAGCGATAAAGGCGACAAACAAGGCATCACCATTCTCGTACACTAATGCCTTGGTTTGTACTGGACTTTTAGTGTTGTCATAGGGCCATGATACGTTGTCTACTATAATTTCTTTTGCTGATCGCCACACAGGCTCATTGAGTTTGCCATCAATTGATGCTTCTTGAGCAATAAAAGGGATTTCAATTGCGTTGGTTGATGCTGTCGCTTTTAATGACAAAAGCAGCGCACATATAAGACTGGTACTTCTAAACATGATAAGTCATTTTTCGCAGGAACTTTAGGGTGTTAATTTAATAATAATAGTATAGAAGCAACAATTCATTCTCGTTGAACTGCGTTAATATCGGGTGAAATTAGTTGAATAGACTGAAGGTAAAGTATCGAATTTGTATACCTAAGAGGTAAAAACATGATAAAAAGGGCGTTAGTTTAAAAGTAAATCGAGCAAACTATGTCTCTAATAATAAAACTCGTCGCCGGTATCCTCGGCGGTATCTTGGCAGGTTTGTACTTGCCTTTAGGTCTGACTGAGCTGCTGTATACAGCGAAAGTAATTATAGGCCAACTAATAAGCTTCACTATTCCTCTGATTATCTTATTTTTCATCGCATCAGGCATTGCCGGTTTACCTAAAACATCGGGGCATCTTTTAGGTAAGACGGTTGGTTTTGCATATAGCTCTACGGTCATTGCAGGTACACTCGCTGTATTACTCGTTTTATTCGCAACGGGTTTCTTTGAAGGGAGTGTTGCATATGAAGCATCTAAAGGTGCAGAGTTAAAAGGGTATATTCAGTTAGAGATCCCACCAATTATGAGTGTAATGACGGCTTTAGCTGCTGCATTTATTTTTGGTATTGGTATTAGTCAACTTAACTTGGGTCAGCTCAAAGATGTGGTAGATCAAGGCAGAGATGTAATCGATGCGCTGCTTGCCAAAGTTATTATTCCGGCATTGCCGTTTTACATTGCAGGTGTTTTCGCTGAGATGGCCGTTGCTGGCACGGTTGTTGATACATTAAGTACATTTGGTGTGGTCTTAGTCGCAGCGGTAGGTATGCATTGGTTATGGTTAACAACATTATTTATTGTAACGGGGCTAATGCTCAAACGAAGTCCGTTAGAATTAGTGAAAAATATGCTACCAGCCTATTTTACAGCAATTGGTACCATGTCTAGTGCGGCAACTATTCCCGTTTCTTTGCGAGCGAGTAAAGCAAATGGTGTTTCAGAAGAAGTTGCAAACTTTTCCGTTCCTTTATGTGCTACAATTCATTTATCCGGTTCGACGATTACAATTGTGACTTGTGCCATGGCGGTAATGTTCTTATCACCAACGATGGCAATTCCGTCGTTACTGGAAATGTTACCATTTATCTTTATGTTAGGTATTGTGATGATTGCTGCACCAGGTGCACCTGGTGGTGCGGTTATGTCTGCATTGGGCTTGTTAACTTCCATGCTTGGCTTCGATGAAAGTGCAATTGCTCTGATGATAGCACTTTACCTTGCGCAAGATAGCTTCGGTACGGCATGTAATGTCACCGGTGATGGTGTGATCGCACTGTGGGTAAACCGATTCTCTGAAAAAGGAGAATAGGCCATAAAACCTAGTAATATAGTCGTATATTGCTAGGTTGGTGTGATGTAACTGATTATGCTTTGTGAAATTATATGTTAATCTCGCAAAGCAAATCGAATAGATTTTTTACCAAGGGCTAGCGTGAGGATGTTCCATTGATTAACGTACTTTTAGTTGATGATCATGAACTTGTAAGGACTGGGATCAAACGCATTTTAGATGATGTGCGTGGTTTCAAGGTGGTCGGAGAGGCTAAAACTGGGGAAGAGGCGGTTACTTTTTGCCGTCAGAGTGAACCTGATATCGTATTAATGGACATGAATATGCCGGGGATCGGCGGATTGGAAGCAACGAAAAAGATCTGCCGCTACTGTCCTGATGTTAAAGTGATTGTTTTGACAGTGCACTGTGAAGATCCGTTTCCAAGTAAAGTGATGCAAATTGGAGCTCATGGTTATTTAACGAAAAGTGCCGGACCGGATGAAATGATCAATGCTATCCGTTCAGTGAATTCTGGTCAGCGTTATATTGCACCTGAGATAGCACAGCAAATTGCTTTGGCTCAGTTCAGTGGTAAAGTTGATGAAAATCCTTTTCAATCATTATCTGATCGAGAATTGCAAATCATGCTGATGATCACTAAGGGTGAAAAGGCGCAAGATATTGCCGAGAGGCTCAACTTAAGCTCTAAAACTGTTAATAGTTACAGATACAGAATGTTCGAAAAATTGGACGTAAGTGGTGATGTTGAGCTGACTCACTTGGCGATTCGTCATAAAATGATTGATATTGATAGTTCTCGTTAGTCAAAACCATTTTAATGGCTGAATTTGATCACAAATCGTTTTTAAAAACGTTATCTACTGAGCCTGGTGTTTATCGTATGTATGATGATGAACACCAAGTAATATATGTTGGTAAAGCAAAGAATTTAAAAAAGAGAGTAAGTAGTTACTTTCGTAAAAATATCCCTGACAGCAAAACCCGTGTCCTAGTTAGTAATATAGTCAATATTGAAGTCACGCTGACAAATACAGAGACAGAAGCGCTATTGCTTGAAAATAACTTAATTAAGAAATATCAGCCTCGCTATAACATTTTGCTTCGTGACGACAAGTCATATCCATACATTTTATTGACCGAACATAAACATCCCAGAATTGCTTTTCACCGTGGTGCCCGCAAGCAAAAAGGTGAGTATTATGGTCCTTTCCCAAGCAGTGCAGCGGTGTCTGAAAGCTTGCGCTTAATGCAAAAAATCTTTCCTGTTCGCCAGTGTGAAGATGCATATTATCGTGCGCGTAGCCGCCCGTGTCTGCAGCATCAATTAAAGCGGTGTTCAGCGCCTTGCGTTGATAAGGTCACAGAAAGTGAATACGCAGAACAAGTTGAACTGGTAAGACAGTTTTTAGGTGGCAAGTCTCATCTGGTTATAGAAGCGTTAGTTGCAAAAATGGAAAGTGCAAGTATGGCTTTAAACTTTGAAGCTGCCGCAAAATATCGAGACCAAATAGCGTTATTGAGGCAGATGCAGGAGCAGCAATCGGTTGCAGGTAATTTCGCGGAGATGGATGTGATTGGCTTTGCTCAACGCAACGGTCTATGTGCGATACATATGTTGATGATCCGCGACCATAAAATTTTAGGCAGTAAGACCTATTTTCCAAAAGTCCCTAAGGACTCCACAGAAGATGAAATTTTAACATCATTTATCGGCCAATATTATGTCTCTAATGGTTCAAATGCACGGATAGCGAGTGACATAGTATTGCCATTTGAGTTATCTGAACATAAAGAATTGACAGAGGCCTTGACCCAGTTGTCAAAGCGTAAAGTTCATGTCCGTTCAAATGTTAGAGCGGAACGAGCCAATTATTTAGCGCTGGCAACAAAAAATGCATTAAATAGCATTATGGTTAAACAAAGTGCGCAAGATGCGGTAAGTAAACGCTATGCGCTGTTGAAAGAAGCTGTTGGCTTGGTTGATATCCATCGTATGGAATGTTTCGATATCAGTCATACTATGGGTGAAAATACGGTGGCTTCATGTGTTGTATTTGATGCTCAAGGCCCCAATACCAAAGAATATCGTCGCTATAATGTGACTGGGATCACGCCTGGAGATGATTATGCAGCGATGGATTTTGCGCTCCATAAGCGATATACAAAGATCGTTGACGAGTCAAAAGTACCGGATATTATTTTTATTGACGGTGGTAAAGGACAGTTGGCAAGGGCTGAAGCGTTTTTTGAAAATTGGAAACTAGATAAAATGCCAATGTTGATAGGTGTTGCCAAGGGCACTAGTCGTAAACCAGGTTTAGAAACGCTATTATTCGATGGTGGTCGCAAAACCATTAATTTGGACAGTGACTCACCGGCGTTGCATTTGATACAGCATATTCGAGATGAGTCGCATCGCTTTGCAATTGCAGGTCATCGAAATAAGCGACAGAAGCAGCGAACTCAGTCGGTGTTAGAAGAAATAGGCGGTGTAGGTAATAAGCGGCGACAGGCCCTATTAAAGTACTTAGGAGGATTACAAGGCGTTAAATCCGCCAATATACAACAATTAGGGCAAGTGCCTGGGATCAGTCCGCAGTTGGCTGAAAAGATATTTAACCATTTGCATGACAAAGCTTGATACTTCATGCGAACATATAAAAAAAGAATTCTTTAAGTAGTTATGTGGAATATTCCAAATACGTTAACAACATTTAGGTTGTTTCTTATCCCCGTCTTTGCTGTGGTATTTTATTTACCTTATTCATGGGCGTTTTTTGCTGCGGCATTTATTTTCTGGCTGGCATCCGTAACGGATATATTGGATGGATATTTGGCTCGTAAGCTAAATCAATCCACGCCTTTTGGTGCATTTCTTGATCCTGTTGCTGATAAAGTGATGGTGAGTGTTGCACTGGTTATGATTGCTGCTCATTATCAAAATGTGTGGATTACATTTGCAGCGGTTGTGATTATCAGCCGTGAAATTGTTATTTCGGCATTAAGAGAGTGGATGGCAGGTCTTGGTAAGAGGGCCAGTGTAGCAGTCTCTTCTTTGGGAAAGTTTAAAACCGCAGCTCAAATGCTTGCGATCATTGGTCTTATTTGGCAGTTTTCGCCTTGGATGCTGATGCTGAGTTATATTCTATTGGCGACAGCGACGGTACTGACAATTGTTTCTATGCTGCAATATTTGGTCGCTGCGAAGGGTGAATTGCTCAAATCTTAATTGAGATTGAGCAATTACAGTACGGTTTAGATAAAAAATAAGCAAACAGTTAAAAACATTCATTTTTTATATTGACGCAATCAAGAAGTTCTGTAGAATGCGTCCGTGTTGAGAGACAACAGTCATCAAAACGAAATGTAGCTAAAGCACATTAAGTTGCTTAAGTTTATGTTGCGAGTATAGCTCAGCTGGTAGAGCGCGACCTTGCCAAGGTCGAGGTCACGAGTTCGAACCTCGTTACTCGCTCCAATTTTTGATACTGGATTAGCGGCGGAATGGCAGAGTGGCCATGCAGCGGATTGCAAATCCGTCTACCTCGGTTCGACTCCGGGTTCCGCCTCCATTTCTCAATATAATCCACATGCGAAAGCAGCCCGATGCCCGGGTGGTGGAATTGGTAGACACAAGGGATTTAAAATCCCTCGCTGGTAACAGCGTGCCGGTTCAAGTCCGGCCCCGGGCACCATTTATTGTGCGAGTATAGCTCAGCTGGTAGAGCGCGACCTTGCCAAGGTCGAGGTCACGAGTTCGAACCTCGTTACTCGCTCCAACTTTATTTTAAGGTTGGCTTTTGCAAAACCCGATGCCCGGGTGGTGGAATTGGTAGACACAAGGGATTTAAAATCCCTCGCTGGTAACAGCGTGCCGGTTCAAGTCCGGCCCCGGGCACCACTTATTTATAAGTGAATATGCGAGTATAGCTCAGCTGGTAGAGCGCGACCTTGCCAAGGTCGAGGTCACGAGTTCGAACCTCGTTACTCGCTCCAACTCTTTTTAGAGTATGGCGGAATGGCAGAGTGGCCATGCAGCGGATTGCAAATCCGTCTACCTCGGTTCGACTCCGGGTTCCGCCTCCATTTATCTCCACATAATCTACTTACGTAGACATCCGATGCCCGGGTGGTGGAATTGGTAGACACAAGGGATTTAAAATCCCTCGCTGGTAACAGCGTGCCGGTTCAAGTCCGGCCCCGGGCACCACTTTGAAATTATCCAAAATCGCATAATGTTAGATACTTTTAAAAGATGTTTAAGTATGCTTACTCAATTTCTTCATATAAGAAAGTTATTCAGCTAATCACTGTGCGAAATACTAAGTGACATACACTCGCCTTGAAAAATCGTGAGCACATAAGATCTAGGTATGTGAATAATCAACGGGTGAGACCCGTTGATTCGTTAATTCACAGCCAGTTTGAATTATTTGAGTCAGTATGTTCGATTCAGTTTCCCAACAATCCCTTTTAATTGGGTAGTGAAAAGAACTCTAGCATTAATTTAAAGTGTCCCGCACCAAAGTATTCGCTAGATATAATTTTGCCATGACCACTTACACAATCGCCTTCATACGAGTGCACAAGCTCACCTTCCATCACGACTTGTCTTCTATTTTTTGCCCAGTAAATTCTGATACCTTGTTTTGTTCCTCTGAATGTATCAAAGTAATCATTGAACTCACGCTCTTTCCCTTTCAATGGATTCAACTCAAAGTCCACTTCCTCACTCAGATCTTGCCCGTAAGAGCTGAAAACGGCTAGCTGAAATGTGTCATTGATAATCGTATCAAAGTCCCACCAGGGTTTGTCTAAGGACGTTAGGTCTGGGCTTGCTGCTAAAAGTGGAATTTCAAAATCGAGTATTTCAGAAATTTGCTCTGCAGATTTATGTTGGTTGTAGATCCGCTCTACAATTGCGATTTCTTTAGGAGTAAGTGCGTGATCTTCCTCGTGCTCAAACTCCGTAATTGATTTGGCAATGAGGTGATCTTCAAGCGACTCTAATACCTTGTCTGTGATCTTAACCTTATTCATACTGATATCGTCTCATTAAATTTATTGCTGTGAGTGAGAAAGTATATGTCGAAGTCTGTTTGTGGATTATTTCCTAACTCGAGGTTCAATCCGGATTCTTCAACGCGTTTTGATAGTTTATTAACAAATCTGGAAATATAGGTGATTGCGGCGTTTCCTTTGAATCCATGCCGCTCACCCAGCTGCTTTTGAGTAAGAGTATTTTGGCGAAAAGACAGTGAAAAAAAGTCATAAAATAGTGCCTGCTTTTGTTTATCTTCTTCTTGCGCAATTGTTTCTAGTAACAGGTTGATGAATAAACGTGCATTTTTATCCATTTTTGTTACCTGATCGGGCGATGGTTGATCACTGGGCATCAGTTCATACATATTGCTACTTGAGCCCTCTGAAGTGCTATTGCTCTCATACAAGTGAACGATTTGCACTGAGCGCCCCTCATCGGGTGCTTTGGCCTGCTCAGAAGCTGATTTTCTTCTGTACGTAACGTTGCTACCCATATCTAAATAGACGCTTTCAAATGCTTTATATGTGTAAGCCTTTAAAACATGATTAAAATCACTCTGTGTATTCAACTTTTGAGTATCTTTTTCTGAGTTATCGTTAATCTCTTGCTTTGTCGCTTTTATCACTTTTAACAATGTCTCTTGAACCAGTGCTTCTGTGTCAATTCTGTGATCAGTAATCGACTTTTTTCGAAGTAAAAATTTAATAAATTTATACGCTTCTTGTACGGCTTGTTTGTTATCAAACCACATCCATACCCCCTTTAAATTGTTGTTGTATCCCTTCTACCACTCATTTCTATTACTTTATTAGGAATAGTCTGATTGCTGATTGCGATATAACAACTTTTCGATAAGTTTCAGCATATTATATTTTATTTCCTAACAGATGTTATCAAGGATTGTTGCCATTTTAGTTACACTTCAATAATTCTATATAATGTTCAAATTTATTTTGTGCTTTTTGCCACTGAATACTTGTGTGTGATTGCAAGAATGTGTCTGTGAGGGCTTTACCCGCTCCAAAGTAATTACAGGCATCCTCTGTCTCACCGATTTCTGAAGCAATATATCCAAGGTTAAATAACTTCTTTCTATAGCTAACTTGGTAGCCCTGATTGTCAGGGTGCACTCGCGTTAGGTGCTTGGCATAAGCTTCAGCTTCCTTTAGATGAGCTTGTGCAGTCTTTTTATCCCCTTGGTTGTACAAATGGATAGCGACTTTCGAATGTGCTCCCTGTAAAAGGCTGATAAAGTCCACATTATTGATATCTTGGTTGTATAGCCTTTTGGCCGCTTTAAGTGCTTTTTCGTAATATTGTGCACTTTGTTCGGTTTGATTCGTTTTTGTGAAGTAGTCGGCATAAGTCATATACAGCTCAATGCTGTGCCCTTGCCAGTCTATGTTATTGTCATTTAATACGCGTAGCTTTCTAGTAATGTCTAAGCCTTCAAGGAAGTGTGTTTGAGCCTCGACTAGATAGCCTTGCTTCAGTTTGCTACTACCTAACCTGCTCGCTAAAAGTAGTTGTGCGACTTGAACATGGACGTTGTCAGGGTCTTTAATGGCATAGAGCTTGACCAGTTCATTGGCGTGGTTATAGTACTTATCTGCTTCTACATTATTACTGCTGTTTTCAGCTAAGTTTATGTAAATTCTTAATAAATTATACTGAAAGACAAGATGGTTTGGATCAGTTTTTAATTGGTTTTCAAGTGCCGTCTTAGCTCTTAATAGTAAATCACTAGCTTGTTGCTCTGAAGAGACCGTTTTCGCAAGGTTTCGGAATGTATTAATTCTTAAGATATTAAACTCTTGGTCGAGTTTTTCTGTTGGTACTTGAGAGTCCAATAATTGTAATGTTTCATTGTATTTTTCGGCAGCGAGTTGGACATCTCCAGCCCACAAGGCCATAAATGCAATTTGTGAGACAACTTTTGCTTTAAAGAGTGTTGAAGTAGCATCGACGGGTATATCATCTATTTGCTTTAATGCGAGTTCCAAATACTGTTGAGCTTCCTCACTTCTCCCTTGCTTTATCAATAACACGCCAAATTCATAGTTAAAGGAAATAGCAATCTGTACTTCTTTCGGGTTGTTGTGGTCAATATCTTGTATTCGGCGCTCTAAAGTCGCGAGTACCTCTTGCAATTCATCGATATGTGTAGAGTCATCTTGTCGTAATATTCTTACCTTGATGAGTAATAATCTGAGTTTATCAATGTCGTCCAATGCAATGTCGTCGACACTCGATACGAGTTTTGAGATATGGCCATTTAAATACTTACGTTGAAATGTTGGTAAGTACTGGGCAAGTATCGGCTCAATGGAGTCTATGTTCAGTAACACGTTGTCTTTTAAATGAGAGAGCGCTTGTGCTGTTTTGGCTTGTTCGGACTGCACTAATTGCTTTTGGTAGTAAGCAAATGATGCTGCACTCATTGCACACACAAACAATATGCTAGTGGTAAATAGACGCTTTTTTTGTGCTTTATTTTGCTGCTCGAGTGTTGATTGGTAAAAAGCTTGAGATGCAAGAATATAGTTTTTGATTGATTGTAGGCTAATAGTGCCAGGTTGGCTAAGATACTTAGTACCATCTTGTAATTCATGTTTGCCCAGCATGAAGTTATCTTGCTCTTCGGGCTGGGATGTGAAAATTTTCCACTGTTTATATTTGGCTTCTACGCCATGAAACCATTGCAGATACTCTTTTCTTGCACTTAACCAAATATAAAACCGTGGCCAGATCTGTTGATCAAGAGAGCGCTCTTCTGCAATGGTGATAAGGCAGTCGTGTGTTAATTTTACATAGGGAGGGTGCTTGTGTACTTGATGCCTGATCACAAGCTGTTTTTCAATCAGTGCATTTACCAATTCAAGTAGATGCGGGTTTTCCTGTTCTAACACCAAGAAATCGACATGTTTTGAATAGCAAGTACCATTGATATTCACGCCTATAAACAATTCAAAAAACTGCTCTGTTAATGGCTCAAATTGTCCTAAGATATACTCTGCTTGTCGATACACAACTCCAGTCAACTTGTTGAGCTGGTTATATTGTGAAAATGTCAGTACTTTTGGTTGATTACTGTCGATAGCCAAGGCATGCATTTGGGCTAATAAATATTCCACCGCAGGTAATGCATGGGAAAGCTTTAACGCTTCTGTTTGTATTGTTTGTGCTAAACCATCTTCTAGTTTAATACCTAAGGCAATTGCTTGGTAATTGATTATTTTGAGCCAATCTTCAGCCGTTAAACTATGAGGTACATAAAAGTCTCTGCCCACCATATCAGTATGGTGTAAGTACTCACTTCTTATGCTAACTATGACATTTATAGAGGTGTGTTCAGATAACAGTGCTAAACTTTGTAATAGCTGATTATTGGGTTCAATTTCAAAAATTTCTTCAAATTGGTCAATGTACCAAATATAGTTTTTTTTATGGGCTGTGAGATGAAGTGCGAGCTCATCTAAAAAGGTGGTATTTAATTTGATGAGCTCTTCTATGAACTGCTCTATACCAACTGACATTGTTTTTAGTACTGACTCAAACCCTGCTTTATTCGAGCAAATAAAATGTTTGAGTAATGCATTACTGTCCGCAAAGTCTTTAGGCAGTCCTATCTGCCAGTGAACATTGTTTTCCTGCTGAATAAGTGCAGGTAGTAGGCCTGCTTTAATTAAACTTGATTTGCCGCTGCCGGAAACACCGTGGACCTTGATCAGGGATTTGCTTTCATTAAATAGTGTTAAGAGATCAGAAGTTAGTTGGTCACGGCCAAAAAAGTAGTAAGCGTCATGGGGCTCAAAGCTGCGCAAGCCTTTAAAGGTCAGCGAACCAGACTGCTGCGCTCCATCATAGTCATCCCCAAGTAATAGCTGTAATGCCTCGGTAATATGTTCTACTGGTGATAACTCGCCCCCTAATAATGCGACCTCTTTGATGAGTGCATCGTCGATCTCATCATGATTGGCAAGTGGATAGAAGATGACAAAAGGGCCTGTATGGCGGTGAGTCATCGCATAGATTGCCCCTTGGATCTTATTGTTGATATGGCCAATGCTATGTACGTTTCCACTCGGTGATACCTCGCCAGTAGCGAAGCATGTATATGTGTGTTTAATGGGCTTTTGAATATGCGCGCGATATGCTAAAGCGCAGCTCAACGCATAACCCAGTCCAACGCTGGTACTGTCCTCTTGTAAGTTAACTGTCTCTTGATTGCTGGTCTCTAGGTTCAACTCAATAAAAAATTGGTTATTCTGCCTATCTAATGGATTTAGAGACATAAATGCAGCTTCAGCTGCCATAGCAAAATAGTTACTTTGCTCTTTAAACTTATAACCTAGGGCAAGTATCAAGTCATTGGCAAATTTAACTTTTACTTTTTGGCGATCTTTCGGTTTTATAAATCTGAACTTCGGGCTGTATGTATAGCGCTTATCAGATAGCAGAATGTGCATTATTTTTAGCTCTTTTTAGTAAATCGTTGGTCGCACGATCATCAATATTTTTAGTTGTTATTTTTAACTCATTGCTCTAGGTAAGTACACAAAAGTCACGTTCATTTCCTTATTAAAACGTTAAATCGAAGTAAAAAATAACAAATGCGATTAAAAAACCTCTACACCTTATAGAGGTACGAGTCTAATGAATATTATTCATATTTACGAAATTTTTTGGTTTGCTTTTCTCGACATTTTCGAAAAAGTTAATATCTTATCTATGGTTCTAAAATGCCTACTATGAATTATTTAATAAATCCACTTTTTTTTGTTTTTTGCTGCCTGTTTTGTTATTTTTTAATCAAATTGGCGTTTTAAATGGTTAGAAACCGGTTTTCTATTCATGATTTAGGTCTCGAATTGTATAAGGAATGTATCGTAATAAAAGTGTAGTTGGTTGAAATTAAGGCGTAACTTATCCATTTTTGTGAAAAATCTAGAATAGGTATATCTCGAATTTAACAATTATCTCATAAGTATAGAGAGTAGATCTTCACTTTATTTGAAGTGGGTTGTTGAACTTGACTATAAAGCAGTAGAGATGGAAAAGCATAAGAGGTTGTGTTGCATCGAAGGGTGTATTCGCATTGCGGGAATTTAACAGTTAAATTCATTTAAAACAATGGTTTAAGGATAATAAATATAAAAAATTAAATATCGCTTTGCTAGGAGTTAGTATGGGTTTTTTTAAAAAAAGTGCAGTTTTTGCGAGTATGTTAGGTAGTTTGAGTTTCATGGCGCAAGCGCAACATTCTGACAGTACGTATTTAGTGCAGTTTAAAAATGGGCAGCTATCTCAAGATTTACTTAGCTCTTTAAAAGTAATTGGGCAAAGTGGCGGCAAAGTTATCGCGCAAGGCGCACTATCAGCGCAGCAAATAGATGAGTTGAATCAGATTGATGGGGTCATCCTTGAAGCCGATTATGGTTTAACCCTGAGTAGCAATTCTCTTAATTACTTTAATGCAACGACAAGCAGTTTAGATGACTTAGCCAATAATGAACTGGAGCCCTATTGGTTACGTGCAACCTCGATTAGTAAATTACCTTCTGCAACAAATGATATTTCAGTATGTGTCATAGACTCTGGTGTTGATAGTAATCACCCAGATCTGCCTTTAAATATTCACGGTTATCACAGTGTTTATGCAGGGTTCTGGGATCAGGATGCACTGAGTCATGGCACGCACATGGCTGGAATTATTGCCGCACAAAGCAATGGGATTGGTGTCAAAGGCGCATTGAGTGACGGTGCTGCAAGCCTACAAGTTCATAAATTAATAAAAACTGCAAACGGAAAAAATTCAGCTATTTGGGGCGGAAACTTGATTGAAGCCATTGAAGTATGTGCAAATTCAGGTGCGAAGGTCATCAATATGTCTCTCAGTGGTGAGCAGTATTCACCAATGACAATGACAGTGATTGATAGACTAGCTTACGATAGAGGCTTGATATTTGTCGCAGCTGCGGGAAATCATGGTTCGACAGAAAAAAAGCAGCAAGGTATGTATGATGATGCGCTGCATTATCCAGCCTCATATCATAATGTGTTATCGATAGGCGCGCTGGAAACGGATGGTACTATTGCCTCTTTTTCTCCCACTAATCAGCATATTGATTTTGTGGCCCCTGGTAGCAAAATTATATCGACTGCGAATCGCAGCCATTACGCAGTGCAGGAAGTAGTGATACAGCACAGCGGGTCTGTGTCAGATTCCGTAACATATACCCAAATTGATGTTGGCATTAGCAGTGAATCTATGCATACGGTGTTGCCAGAACAGTGCCTATATACTCTGTCTGCCAGTGATGTACATCAGCAGATAACTGAGCGCACGTTATCCTATCAGACTCGCCAAGGTTTGAGTAACGCCCAATCAAGCTGTATTGCTGCAGGCGGTAAAGTTCTGCTTGTTAACTATGCCCAGTATCCAGGGAGCAGATTGAAAGGCATAGACTATTACACTGAATTTCCAACTTTATTGGTGCATCAATGGCCGAATATTGTGGACACTTCCAATATGTCTATTGCGGTGAATAGCTACCACAATGACTATGTTGTCGGCGCTGGCACCTCTCAAGCGACGGCAATTATTTCAGGTGGTATTGCGAGGCTATGGTCACAAAACCCAAACTGGAGCCGAACGCAAATTATTGATGCGCTTAAATCGACTAGTCATGATTTAGGTGATTCAGGAAAGGACAGTGTATACGGCAATGGTTTGCCAAACTTTGCGCAAGCACTGGTTTATTTGCAGTCAGGCAGCACACCGAGCTGTCCTCAAAGTTGGTATCGCAATAAGCCCTATGAGGGGGGCGAGCAGGTGACTTATGAAGGTAAAATCTACAGCGCGTATTATTGGAATAAAGGCGCAAGCCCTGCGCAAGCTCCCAAAATGTGGCAGGAACTAGGGCAATGTGAGTCAAATAACCAAAGTCAGTCAACACAAACGGATCCAGGATTTAGCATTTTAGATTTTTCAGGGTTAGAAACTGAAAGCTCTACGTACAGCTGCAAAGGCCTCAGTCTGATGTGTGGCGGTGGGTAAATTTTGGTGGCATCAGGGCAATTGGCGCACTGATGCCACACTGTATTTTGGTTGTGGTAAGTGGTTTAGGACTTGCCCTCAAGCAGCCAAACATAGACAACAGGGAAGCCTTCTTTATAGTTGACCTGAATATCCACAAGTTGACCGCTAACTATTTGTTTAATTTCGAAGTGGGCGCTACTTAAAAAGTAACGCCCATTCTCGTTAAGTAGTGTGCTACTGGCTGATACGGTAAGACCTTTATTTTTAGCAAGCTCTACGAGTGCATCACGAATTGCATACTTTATGGCACTGCTAATGAGATTATCAGGCGCGATGGTCCCATCCTCACCAAAATTGCCCATCACGATGCTTCGCCCTTGATGCTGTTTTATTTTTCGCCAATTTTGAGCTGTTTTTAATTTTGTATCTGTGTGTTTAATTTGATAATTCGCGAATATGGTTGCGCCGTATCTACAACTTTTTGTCATAAGTAAAGGCTGTTGATATACACTACCTGTCACTTGCCCCTGCCTTGAAAACTGAGTTTGATGGTGCTCTGCAGAATAGGACTCAAAATAGTGTTCCTGCATATTTACGCGTGCTTGATCAAGGTAACCAGCCAATGCTTTAGCATTTACTCCTGTCATAGGGAGTTGCTTATGTGACAGCGCTGTATAGTAGCTCACGCCGATTACATCGTTATTCTCCCCACTACATAGCCACGCAGGTTCACATAAACTAAAGTTGCAGTTTATTTCTTTACACCACTTATTTTTATCAATGGGCTGAGTATTTGCGTAGGTATACAGGGTGTCTGATGTGGTATATGGCATGGAAAAGAATAGCGTTTGACCATTTGGTAACAAAAGTTGTGTGTGTTCAGCTGGCAGGTTTTCAATCTCTTGATCTACATTAGGGAAGCCATAATACTCAGTCAGCCTTGCCGCTGCGCGTTGCCGACTGGCGATAAGAGAGCCATTTAGAGTAGCGCTAAATGGGGCAGCAGTACCAATAAAACCAATTTGATGGGATGAAACAGGGCTTTGCAACCAGCACGGTATTTTAGCTTCAGATTGAACAGGGTCTGTCTTTGTTGTTTGGCAAGCCGTTAACGCGAACATGCTTAAACCGACCCAAAACCGAGAACGTAATAACATGAAAAAATCCTTGATACAGGCTACTCTGTTCAAGCAGCCGAATCCTTCGTTATTATTCAGTGTCTCGCAATGGGATATCAAATTCAACCATAAGGCCGCCTAGCTTTCTGTTTTTTAGTTTTAATTGCCCTTGATGGGCATGGATAATGTCATTACATAAACTTAACCCTATGCCACTCCCTTCGGGTTTAGTTGAGTAAAATGGCAAAAGCGCTTGATGTAGATTTCCGTTCAATATACCTGAACCTCTGTCCACCACAGCAATATGAAGTCTGTCATAGTTTTTTACCGCTTTGATGGCAATGTGTTCGGCGGCGCTGCCTGACTGATGGGCGTTTTTCAATATGTTAATTAAGACTTGTTCAATTTGAGTGTTGTCAAAATAAGCTTGTTCAACGGGGAGTTGGCCTACTTGCTCAAATGAGTAAAGTGCACTTACTTGATCAAACAGAGATTGAATGCAATGGTAGCCAAAATCAGGTTTTGGTAGACGAGCGAAGCGTGCATATTGTGCAATGAATTCACTTAAATTTTGGGCTCGTTGATCTACAGTTTGTAAAATATCTGGCAGTAGTTCGAGGTGTTTATTTTTTTCGAGCATATTTTTTGCCGAAGAGGTGAGTGAACTAATTGGTGCTAATGAATTATTAAGCTCATGGCTAATTAATCTAATGGCATTTTTCCACATATGTAGTTCTTCTTGCCCAAGCTCTTGAGAGACATTTTTGATGATCATTAATTGATGGGGCAAGTGATTAAAGGTCACGGTTTTGAAACTGAGATAGTAGCTTTGCTTTGCGTCACCCTGCTCAAAGCTGATCAAGCCAGATTGTGCTTGCATCACTGACTTTTGTAGATTCGGGTGTAACTTTTCACAACATTGATGAAGGGTCATTCCTTCAAGTTTGGGTAATTGCAGCAGTTGTGTGGACTCGTTATTAAAGTAGATGATGTGCTTATAAGGATCTATCAATACGATGCCCATAGGTGACGCTTGTACAATACTATCGAGCAATATCTCTCGTTGGTTGAGTGTTTGCCTTTGTTTTTTTAACTGTTGAGTGAGTTTATTGTACATGTTGAGCGCTTCGCCAAGTTCAGAGTGCTGTAGCTCTGTAATGCGAATAGAAAAATCATTATCATGAAGGCTTTTGAGGCCACTTGTGAGTGTGTCGACAACCCCCTTATGCTTTTGAAAAATGTACTCGCAACAAAAATATGTGACAGGTAATGTGATCAGTAAGGAAATTAAAAAACCAACTAATGCAGGCGCCCCAATTATGGTAAAGGCAAGTTGAATGGACCCAGACAAGACAATAAATAATGTGCAGAAAAGTGCCATTTTTCCAGCCAAAGATCCTAATTTGGCATTCATGAGCGTGCGATCCCAAATTTATCCATACGTCGGTACATAGCTTGGCGACTGAGGCCTAAACTCTTTGCTGCATGGGTGACATTTCCCTGATGAGTAGTTAAAGCGCTTATTATATCTTGTGCTGATAATTCTGTATTCGCTGCGGAATTTGCTGGATTGGTGCTGAGGCCAAGGTCACTGGCTTCAATTAGGTCACTTTTTGAGAGCAATTGAGCACGACCAATTACGTTTTGTAGCTCTCTGACATTACCCGGCCAAGTATGACATTTTAATGTGTTGACTGCACCAGCGCTAAGCTGCTTGTTATCTGATAAAAAATGGTTTGCGAGTGGGATAATATCTTCTGGTCGCTCTGCAAGAGCAGGTAGCTTTAACTCAATCATATTTAGTCGATAGTAAAGATCCTCTCTGAATGAGCCTTGAGCAATTGCGGTATTTAAGTTGGCATTGGTCGCGCTGAGAACGCGTACATTCACTTTTTTGGTCTGGCTGCTGCCAACGGGTTCAAATTCGCCGGTTTGCAATACTCGTAAAAGTTTTTGTTGCCCTGAGAGTGGCAAGTTTCCAATCTCATCTAAAAATAGCGTGCCACCATTAGCAGCTTCAAATCTTCCTATCCTACTTTTATTAGCCCCTGTATATGCGCCACCTACGACGCCAAATAATTCAGCCTCTATCAAATCAGCGGGGAGTGCGCCAGCGTTTACTTTGATAAAGGCATTGTCGCGATAGGCGCTGTTGGCGACGATCACCTCCGCGATTTTTTCTTTACCCGCCCCGTTGGGTCCTGTAATGAGTACTGGCGCGTTCGAATGTGCGACTTGTGTTGCAACTTCCAGTAAGCTGAGCATCGCAGGGTCCGCATAAACTAGGCCGGTTAAATCAAACTGTTCGGCTATTTTTACTGACCGAGTTCTAGTTTGTTTTTGTTGTTGGAATTGTGCTTTTTCAAGGCGATACATTTCGAGTAATTGATTGACGGACGCCAATAACTTTTCTTCTCGCCACGGTTTTTCTATATAGTCAGCTGCGCCATTTTTGATCAGTGCCACAGCCGTTTCTAAATTTGCCCATGCAGTGAGCAGAATAATTGGTAGATCCGGATTGAGTGCGCGAATTGCTTTATATAGGGTTTCCCCTTCCGCTCCAGACGTAGTGTCTTGGGTAAAATTCATATCTTGGATGACTAAATCATAGGCTTGACTGTTAAGCATATCGAGCCCTTGGTCTGGGCATGTTGCTCCGTCACAGTCTATGTCATTGAGTAAAAATAGTAGCTTGAGTGCTTTTATGACGTCTTGATTATCATCGATCACAAGTATTTTGTTTTGCATATTCTTATCATTATTTTTGCCGGTACTGTTGTACCGGCTTGTTATTTAACTGGTTTTCGTAACCTGTGCAGGAGATATATTAGCTGCTTTTCGTGCCGGGATATAGACGGCTATCGCACTTAGCAACCAAACACACAGTGCAACCACGGCGGCAAGCCAAGGAACAATCAGGCCTTGAATACGTAAGTTGGTGACAAAGTATTGATTGAGCCAAAGTGCAGAAAATAAACCTATAGCTATACCGACGACAGCTAAAAGAGTGTTTTCCAAGAGTAGAGTTTTCATCACTCTCGCTTGGCTAGCCCCCAATGCACGCAGGACTCCAATCTCTTTTTTTCGTACAGAAATTGAGAAGGAAACAAGCGCAATGATCCCAACGCCTGTAACTAGGATAGCGATGCCACTTATGCCTATCATAATAAACGCAAAAGTACTGCGACCATCCCACAGGCGCTTTTTGGCACGAGCTGCAAACTCAACTTGCTGAACTATGCGACCCTCTTCTTCAAATAGAGTATTTTCGATGGTGTCAAAGACTGACTTATCGGTATTTTTTGACACCTTAAGCAAATAATTAACTTGGCTGTTGGTACTAAAATGGGCCTCAGGAATGATGGCGGAGTGATACCAACTATTAGTATACGCAGCCACTTCGCCCAACATCATATTCTCATACACCGCGATGACTTGATAAGGAATGCGATTATTGTGTAAATAAAGAGTCTGACCTAATGCACTTTGCTGAGGGAATAGTGCTTTGGCAAGATCATCACTTATCATCACGACACTCGCTCTTTGGTCTTGGTTTGAATTCCCAAAAATGTAGTCCGTATCATAAAAACTGCGGCCTTGGATAACTCGAATACCTAATGTTTCAACCGCGCCGGGTGTTTGCGCAAATAAGGCTACATTTTCTCCTTGATTATCGGTGTCTAATGTGGCGTGTGCAAAGTTACGACCATTGACTGTTGCCAGTACTAGCTCATTGGCAGCGTAGCTGACGCTTTCGACACCTGAAATTAATTTTAGAGACTGTAAGTCACGCTCGATGAGAGCACCTTTGTCCACGTTTTTATCGAAAACACGTGTGTATACGTTAACGATCTGTTGCTCTGCAATATGGGATGGAATAAGCCAGTTTTGCAAAGTACGGTAACTAATAAAGCTGGTATTACCAATGATGGTCACTGCAATGGCAATTTGTAAAGTGATCAGCACAGAGATGCTCTTCTGCTTCATGATTAGTTTTAAAATATGTTTAATCGCCATTTATATTATCCTCTTAATTGAGATGCAGGTGCTATACGGCTCGCTGACACGATGGGAAACAGGCCCGCAATTAAAATGGTGGCGTAAATACTTAAAGCTGCTTTACCAGCAAACCATATATCCATGCTATATAGTCTTTGCACCTGATCTGCTACACCGACGTAATCCATGGAATACATAGCTAGTAGGTACATGATATATAGGCCTAATTGTGCACCTAGTAGACCTAAAGCAATGGCTATGGTTGCGCCAATCAATAATTCAATTACTTGCAATTTGATGATGTAAAGGCGGTTTGCGCCAAGCGCTCGATATAAAGATACTAACTTGGCTCGATGCTGGTTTTTAGCAAGTAAAATCCCAACGGTGTTGACCAGTGTGATGGCAAAAAGTAGATAAGCAAAGTTGAGATAGACACGTTCCCAATCCATGAAGTTATAAATAGTATCGTGCAGTAATTTTAATGATTGAACGTAGTAAGGCTCACTATGCGGGAAGCGGCCTTGACTTGCTTGTTGTTGTGTATAATTTCTTAGCCATAGTGTTAATTCGTCTAGCTGTTGCTGTGCATGAACAGCGCTTACTTCAGCCCAAGCATGCAGAAAACCGCATTCCGCATTTTTTAATCCAGCCATGTTTGACTGACGAAATTCGGTACGTAGTGGTTCTTCTTTAGTCATACATGGCATATAGCCAGCTCTGGGCAAGTTATTTGCCATTGCATATTCTAAAGGGATAAAGGCAAGGTCATTCTCTCGATTGCTAAAGCTATTATTTTGAAAGCGATAAGTATGATGTGATAAATCTACAACACCGATCACTTCTAGCTGTTGATTATTGATCACGACGAACTGACCAACAGAGTTTTGGCCTGCAAATAAATGATCGTTCGCTTTTTTTTCCAGCACAATCACAGCGGCTTCATTCATGTCTTCATGCCAAGCGGTACCGAATAAAAATGGCGCATGTATCATCTCAAAAAAGTGATAGTCAACTGCTGAACCTGTTGCATCTAGTGGGCGTGCACTATTATCATCAAGATCTAAAACGAATGATGTAGTGTAATTAAAGCTCAAGCTTTTCAATGACACCGCTTGTTGTTTATACGCAGTTGAGAGTGCTTGTGCATCTCGATAGGTCATAGGTGGAGTTCTTAATGCATGGCGTCTATCGAAATCACCATCCATATAGTTAAGGCTCAAATGATGAAGTACATTCAGTTTATGTGAAATTGCAGAACGGCCACTTTGATCTATGATGGTGCTCATTGTGAGTAACAAAGTAATTCCGATGACGAGATTGACTATCATTAGAGTGGTTAGTTTGGACTTTTGTCTAAACCCTTGCCATGCAAGGTGAAGTGCGTCTTTCATATGTTCACCTATACTGCTAAATCTGTAAGCTGGCTTTTAGCAATGTCACTAACTTGACCATCTAAAATCTGAATATTACGGTGTGCTCGTTGTGCTAATTCGTTATCATGAGTCACCATGATTAATGTCGTGCCTTGGCGGTTGATCTCTTGGAGTAGCTCCATCACTTGTCGTGCCATCATGGTATCTAAATTGCCGGTAGGTTCATCGGCAAGTAAAAACCGAGGTTTACCTGCCAGCGCTCTGGCAATGGCTACACGTTGTTGCTGACCACCACTCAATTGGGCAGGGTAATGTTTAGCGCGACTGCCAAGACCCACCAGTTCAAGACTCTCCTCAATGCGCTGCTTTCGTTCTTTTTTATTGATACCACGGAAAATTAAAGGGACTTCGATATTGTCGTATAAGTTTAAATCCGAAATTAGATTAAAGCCTTGGAAAATAAAGCCAATCTTTTCATTCCTGAGTCTGGATAAGTGCTTGTCTGATAATTTGCTCACATCCTCGCTGTCTAAGATATACTCGCCTTCTTCAAATGTTTCTAACAGACCTGTGATATTTAAAAAGGTTGTTTTGCCTGATCCGGATGGTCCCGTTACAGCGATAAACTCGCCTTCATCTACTGTGAGGTTAACACCACTCAGTGCGTGCGTCTCGACTAAGTCTGTGCGGTAAATTTTGCTGATGTTATTCATTTTTAGCATTGTTTTTTCCTTTATTTTTATTTGCTTAGCATGACTTGTTGAGCTTGCCCGAACGGTGCAAGGCTAGATGTTACTATGATATCACCTGCCTTCAAGCCACTTTTTATTTCGACTTCTCTGATACTTTTAGCACCTAATTTTATGTCGGTGCGATATGCACTGCCGTTGTTGATTTTATAAGCTGTTGTTGCGGATCCGGTTTCGACAAATGCGCCACGGTCGACTTTGAGTATATTTTGTTTATGGGAGATAATTACTTGTGCATTCACACGTTGATTTTGTCTTAAGTTTTCAGGTTGTTGGTCAAAACGTATACGACCTGATACGCGTCCGTTTTCTACCTCAGGAGAAATGGCCATAAGTGTTGCTGGGTAGTATTGATTGTTAATTTGTACTTTTGCTGCTAAGCCAATTCCCAGTTCGTCTGCTAAGTTCTCAGGAATATAGGCTTCTACTTCAAGTTCACTTAAGTCAATTAATGACATAAGTTCGACATCTCTTTGTACATGTTGTTTTTGTTGCACATTCAAATTACCAACAATACCGCTTAATGGAGAGGTTAATATGAGTGCATTGACCTGCCTTTGTAGATCAGTGACGAGATGGCGTTGCCTGTCTAAGTCGAGTTGCGTACTTTGTAATTCAAAACTAAGTTGCTCCTGTGAGAGTTTTAAGCTGTCGATTGCGTGGCGCTCGTTAAGTTCTGCGCGTTTGAGCTCAACCATAGTTTGTTCGAGTTCCAGTTTAGAGATGATCTGTTTTTCTATACTGGCATTGGCACGAGCCATTTCACTTTGTGCGGCTTCTAGCTCTACTTTGGCCAGTTCCATGGCTTGTGTGTTGTCCAGTTGTTGTTGTTTGATGGCGATTTGCTGGCGTTTGACTTCCATTTCTATGCGTCTGAGTGTGGCCTGCTCTTGCAGTAACCGATTGTGCAGCTCTGGGCTATCTAAGCTTGCCAGTATTTGTCCCTTACTGATCGTATCACCTGCTTTGACATGCAGTGTCACGGTCCCTGACGCAATTGCATATAGAGATGGGCTCACTGCTGCAAGGGTACGGCCTTCTACGCGTATGTCTTGGATCATATCGCCACGCACTACCTTGGCTGTTTTAAGTTGCTGACTGGATATCACTTGCTCTGAGGAAAGCAGCATAGAAAAGCTGTCATATGAGAATGCCACCGCGCTAATGAGTCCAATACCACCTAGGCTTGATAACAACCATTTTTTACTGGTGGGCTGTTTAGTTATTACTTTGTCCTGTTGAGATGTATTGCGGATCATGATGTCCGACTCCTTGAAACAATATCATTTATATTCCTATATCAATCTTTGTGCCAATTTTAAGTTTATGTATTTATTAGTTTTTTGTGTTTTTGGTGTGTTTCTATTATGCACAGCGGACGGACACCGGACAGTACGCGGACAGTATAATGAAGCGGACAACGGACGGTATGGCATTTGTGTCGTTTATCTAAATCCAGAGCTCTCGGTAACATTTATTAACGTTTACACCGTTGATTTGTGTTAACATTTGTACCTGTTTAGATGTGGTTCTAAATAAGCTCTAAGGGAATTAACATGAAAAATAAACATAATAAAAATACTCTAATCAGTGCGGCAACTTTACTTGTGCTGTCAGGTTGCGGCTCTTCAAATAAAAGTTTAGAGCACAAAATTACTCCGCCTAAACCCAAACCTGAGGTAAATCAAGTTGCACTAAAAACTGTTTATGACGGCTGTAACAGCCACGAGCGCTTGCCAAATGTGGATATAGTTTTTCATGACGCAAGCGGTGGTGTTGTGTCAACGCATACTTCTGATGCGAATGGTGAATTTAAGAGCGCTATTCCAGATCAGGCCGTGCATTTGTCTGTGGTAGAGCCAAGGAGTGTGCAACCGAAAAATAGAATGATCCGAACTTTCATGGATATAGATGGCGACGTTAATTTAGGTTCAATCTTGTTTATCCGTCCAAAGAATGCGCCTTCATGTTCACTTGTAGGCCCCAAATGTGGCTCAGTTTCATTAGATACATCTAAACTAGATGTTGCTTATGAAGGTTATAAACTGATCACGGGTGAGGGGAGTACTCGTATTTTGGGTCAAGCGGATTCAAGTACTTACCCAATTAGGCTCAGTGTTTGTGATGATCAAGATAACTATCACGTTGCGCTTGTCTCTCCAGATAGTACTTCTGCACAGGCGGCTAAGCTGTCAAACTTGGCCCATGAAGAGCAGGTATATTTACAAGCGGACGATTTTGTCTATTCTGGCGTTGCAGTGAGTGATCCAGGCTTGGAAAACTTACACGACAGTGATATTAATACTTTTGCGGCTCCAGGATTCGAACAGCCTGTATTTAGCGAAATTCCCTTTATTTTTCCAGAGCTTGGAGTATTTCGTTTTTATGAAGCAGGGAGAAAAAACACGATTACCGTAAATAGAGATAAGTATTTTATCTATAGTGGAGCGATGTCACGTATTGACGAAACTGGTCAAATCCAACTTGAAGCGCCGATTGAAATCGATATAGCCCCTGTCGACATGCTAATGTCTTTCAACAGCTTACAATATAGTTATGACTTTGCTCATATGGATGAGCGAATTAATGAGGTGACATGGACAATCAAATTTACTGATGTAGCCTCAGATAAATATAACTGGCGAATTTCAGGGGATGTGACAGGGAGTGTACCGTCTTTTCAATTTGGTCACGTGTTAAACCAGAACAGTTTAGAACTATCAGAATTATCATACATTAGACTTGCATTGTCTGGGCTCCCAGATATTTCTACAGATCTCAATACCTATAGAACCAGATATGCCGCTATGACAAAGGATGGGCAAGTGGATCACACTCAAGTGGAAGCACAATCGTATGTGTACAAGCACTATTTCCATACTAAGCGTTTTGATTAAGTCGCTGGGAGTTTTCGACTAATATTCTAATTCATAAATGAAAAAGTAATTCCTTAGAAAAATAATAAGGACAAAAATGAAAAATAATATATCCGTGCTCTTGCCTGTGGTAGCAGCATTGAGTCTTGCTGGATGTGGCTCTTCATCAAAAGATGAAGGCAACCCGGCTGTTGTTGAAAAGCCCACACCCGTCATACCGCCTGTATCAAAAAAGATTGAGTTAAAAACGGTGTTTGAGGGATGTGCTGGCGAAGAGCCGAAATCGAATGTCAATATTGTTTTTCATGACGCATTGGGAGCGGTTGTTGCACAAGGAGCATCAAACGCAGAAGGGATATTTGAAGGGAGTATTCCGGCAGACGCTAAGCACATTTCTATTGTTGATACTGATATAAAAGAGAGTTTACATTATCAGGGTAGAGTTGTGACGCATATGGATATAGAAGACGGACTAAATTTAGGGAAGTTCAATCTTTCTGCACCAGAAGCCTATCAAGGGTGTGACGTGCCAGCTGTGTCGCCTTGTTTTGCACTGCGAGTAGATTACACGGAGATCAAAAGTGTATACCCAAATCACTCAGTGATCAGCCAACAGGGAGATATTCTTGATTTACATAAACCTGAGAATTTAGTTTCGGTGCCTGGTCATACGGAAATTCAAAGCTGTGATGATCACGAGGCCTTTCAGTTTGCATTGGTATCACCCGATGGAACGGTTGCAAAAGCTGCGCGTGTAAAGCCTTCACAATATATCACGCCATTAACAGTTGAGTTAAAGCGAGAGGACTTTATTTATGACGGGGTAGCCGTTGATACCTCTCACTTTGAGTTTGGCGGGGATAACTCTCACCCTGAGCTTGGCGGTGATACGTCAATCATGTCTTATGTCAAAGTAGATAGAGAGATTTTTCCCTATGATAGAGTTTTTAGTGCTTCAACAACCGCAATGCAGTTTATTTTTCCGGATTTAGCTGAGAGCCATCATTACCGTGCTGTATTGAGTGAGCAAATAGAGATTAATGATTACTCTGTTTATACAGTGCACTCTTCGCGCTCGACCATCACAGACACAGGGCAACTTCACTTTGAGGTACCAATTGCTTTAGCAAAAAGTATCGATGCCGAGTTTTTGTCTGGTAGTTTAAATAATAGTTTTAGCTTTGATTTTGACTTTAGCAATCTGGACGAGAGACTTCAAACTGTTAATTGGGCTTTCTACCCTAAAAATGATGCAGGTGAAGTAATTCGTTGGAGTATAGCAAGTGATAAATCAGGCACTATTCCAAGGTTTCAATTTGGTGAGCAGTTAGATATTAGCGGTGCTGACTTTTCAGCGTTGCAGGACTTTGAGATTACACTTTGGGGTCACCCTTATGGGCCAAACGGGTTTAAAGCTTATAGGGAGTTCCGGTCAAATGTTGCTATTGATTTTGATAGACCTGAGTACAAGTCTTTTGTACAAGCGAGGTATATATTTACCAAACTTGTAAATTAGTAATTGCGTAACTTGGATATGGCTTGGTGAAAATCAAGCTTTATCTACTTAAGCTACTGTATTTTATAATTTAACTCCATACTCACCAAGACCATGCAACACCGCGAGTTGAATGAGCACCAACCAAATTGTAAATAGACTACTCCAAGATTTAGACATCCCTAAAATTCGATTAAAAATAAAGACTAACCAAGTGAAGGACAATATCACTCCCAAAAAGTGGTCAATTGCACTTATTACGAATAAGGTCGTGATTGTTGTAATGAATACGGCGAGTGCACAGCGCAAAATATTGCTGTAATCGGCACCAATAAATTGGACCGTGACTTTGGCTGGTATGAGTGTAATGGCAAATAAAAGCGATAAGACTAAGAAAGCAGATTCGCTGGGATAGTTTAAATCCATTTAACAATCTATAAAATATTAGTTTCCAAGTGAGGTAATTATTTCATATTAGCGAGGTACAGGCTAGCTTAGAGGTGTAACCATATAAGAAACTAATGATACTTTTCAGTCACTATATTTAATATTATGAAGTTAAATTAATACTTAAGGGTTGCCCTTTTGTTGTTTATTCATATTTTTTCCTTATTTCATGCCCATAGTCAGCACTGGTGGCCTATATCCAGCTAATTACCTGATTTTAATACTGTTGTTTTTATTATCGGGATAGATGTGTGGAAAACCGAGTAGGCTACCGACATAACCCCGACAAATCCTGGTAGTCGTTATGGAGGAACTGCAATGTTTGGAAAAAGCTACCGTCAATTGATAAATCTACTTTTACTCATCCCTTTGACAATATGGGCATCTTTACTTCATGCCAGCGTACCCATAGAGTCTTCTGCGCCTACCCAGCTGATTGCTAAAGTGCACTCATCAACTGAAATCGGTCTGAGTTGGCAGGCGCCTATTGGTGTTGAAGGCATTACTGGTTATCGCGTGTTTCGTGATGGTAAGCGCATTGGTCGCACTAAAATGACCTTTTTTGTTGATACATCAGCTAGCCCCAATTTTGAGCATAGTTATCATGTCGTAGCTGTGGCAAGAGAGCAGGGTAGAAAAATCAGCCAGCGCTCCAACACCGATAGTGTAAAAACACTTGCCAATGATACCAATAATGGCATGCGTAATGGTTCAGTGATCAGAGTGGGGATCGCAAGGCTGGTGGATCACTGTGGTACAAATGACCTTGAGGCAATACCAGAACAAGCGTTGGATGCTTGCATGGATAAGCTGATCGAGCACTATACGCTCAAAGCTGGTTTAGAGGATATGCAGGCTTATGTGGCGCGCTATCGTCGTCAAGAAGATGCTCATATGCTAGAGCTTGGCAAGCGGCTTTTTTTTAGTAAAGCGTTGAGCCAAAACTTTGATACTTCCTGTGCTTCATGTCATCACCCAGCGCAAGGCTGTGGTAGTGATGGACTGTCGTTATCTGTTGGTGTGAATGCAGTTGATTCTGATGTGATGGGGCTGGGCCGCAGTGATGGGCTGACGGTTCCTGCTGTGGGCAGAAATTCACCGCCAATATGTAATTCTGCACTTTGGGTTGACAGTATGTTTTGGGATCAACGTGTACGGTTACGAGAGGCGAACCGCGACAGTGCGGTGGGTGCTGTTTCAACGGCAGAGATACAAACACCTGAACTTTACGTGACACGGTTGATGAATGAAGACGTAGAGAGTTCGGATCCACTTCGTTTGTTGATGGCACAGGCGCATTTTCCGATAACCGCAGCTGCTGAAATGGGCGATCCCAGTGGGTTTGAATCACCGCAAGCTTACCGTGAGTTTATCGCACAACGGTTATCAGATAATTGGAAGCCTCTCTTTGTAGCGGCGTTTGGTGATGAGCAAATAAATTTTTTACGTATAGCTCGAGCCATGGCAGCTTACCAAGCGTCATTTATGTTCATAGATAATCCATTTTTTGATTATATCGATGGCGAGAAGCAAAAACTTAGTGCAGCGCAAAAACGGGGAGCCTTGTTTTTTTATACCGCTGCGGGCTGTGCAAATTGTCATGATGGCGTGATGTTTACACCTGAACGCACTCGTGGTCCATTGTACCCGCAAATTGGAGTACACGGTGTTGCTGATGGGAACTTTAAAAACCAATTTAGAATGCCAAGTTTATTAAATGTGGGCATCACTGCGCCGTACGGAGACAAAGGCGTATTTGCCACATTAGAGCGTGTTATTGAGCATTACTCAGATGTGACGGGGTCGTTGGAACGCTTTTATGGTGAGCATGAAACCTGTGGATTACCTCAGTTCCAGCACTTAAACGCTGAGCAATGTGCGATGGTTGTTGGTGGGGCAGGAGAGTATGTTTTGACATTGAATGCACAAAACCGCGCAGCCTCTGATCGGGGAGATGATGCCATTATTCGAGGTTTTACCGAGACACAAATAAACTACCTTGCAGCATTTTTGCATGCCTTAACGGATCCGGAAGCCTTGGCGGGTAGTAATGAAATTAATACGCTAATTCCGCTTCGAGATGGTGGGCCAGATGGCCATCAATTCGATGCCATAAATCATGCTGGAGATGCGTTGTAAAAACAACTTTTAGCAGGTGTGTGAGTACACCTGCTAAGTGTATAAACCATTGAATTACTTTTACTACTGGCTTTTTATTAGTCTTTTTTTGTTTTAGGATTGTATACAAATAAGCAATTAATAACTTGAAGCATTAAGGATAGTAGCGTGGTAGAATTTAACTCCATTATCGAGACGTGGCATGACTTTTACTCAGTTTTATCACAAGTCAGTGCAACGTTTGCAGGTTTGCTCTTTGTGAGTTTATCTTTACGTCATGAGTTGCTCAATCATCCTGAATTTGTACGGGTAAAGCGATTGGCACAGCACACCTTTAAAGCCTTTTTATTCCTCGTGATATTTGCTCTGATATTTATCATTCCTAAAGCTGGGTTGTTAGGGACCACTATACCGCTGTTCTTGGTTGCATTTTATGCCTTTGTGATCACAGCAAGGGGGTTGCATATTGAACTGAAAGATAAAAGTGAATATACCGTACAGGTCTCTGGCGCGAGTAAAATTTACCTTCTGTCTATGTTAACTTATTTGATGTTTGGCATTGTTGCTGTGTTGCTATTTCTAGGTATTGATAAGGCATTATATCTAGTGGTGGGGTTAGTCATATGGACACTTGCGTTGGTGACGACAAGTTCGTGGAAATTACTGGCCGAATTAAACGCAGATAACATAAATCAAAAATGTGAATAATTTAAAGTGACCTCAATGAAATAAAAAGCCCAGCTGATTAGCTGGGCATTTTATTTAGCGTAGTTTGTGACTAAGATGCAGTACTTAGTTCAGCGTCTGGCTGGCTTATATCTTTTTGAACTTGCTCAGCTTTATTGGCAAACTTCAACGCGCTATACCAACATAAGCTGGCAATTGAGATTAACATCACATCGACGATCACAAGATCTACCAATATCGTGTTTGATAGTACCTCACCAAATTGCAGGTAATTTGGAATATTGAGTAGTGCTGCTATGGCGTATAGCAACCCTGATAATTTTAAGGTGTAGTGACAAAACATAGGTTGTTGCTTGATGAACAGCGACGCAACGATACTGATAAAAAAGCTGAGATACACAATTGCTTGAATACTGGTCATGCGACCTGCTAGGTCAAGCGGGATCACTTTTGCTGCGATAGCACCCAAGGCGATAGCAGCCATGCAACCGATAAATGCTCCCGAGGTTAAGCGAGTGACGAAAGTGAGGCTGCGTTTGCTTTGTTTCTTTTGTTTGGCGCGTTTGCTGATCCACATGAGATTACCAGTAATAATCACATACGCTGTCGCTAACCCGAGAATGAAGAAAGCAATACGCATTCCATAACCAGCAAAGTCGCCAAAATGCAAGCTAGCAATCGTTGCAAGGCCACCACGTAAGTTATTGTCATAGTTGTCTTTGGTAATGTAAATTTGCTGCTGATCTTTAAGGGTATAACGTACATCCACTTCGTTAGAAAATTCATCATTACTTTTGGCCATAAAGATTAAGACTGCATTTTCATCACCAAAATGTTCTATCATCATGAGTCTGAGCGTGACATCACCCATTTCTTCCATGGCTCTCGGGTAAAGCGCATCAATTCCTTGCATCGGCATGCGTTTATCAGCTTCTTCAATATGTGGCTCGTTAAACCCAGCAGCTTGTAGTACTTTCTCTTGACTACCTTGATACAAAATAAGCGCGTACGAGATTTGATAAATAATAACGAGATTGAATACCAGACCAGTAAAGGCATACATAATATGAAAGGGCAGTCCCATGGTACCGATTAGATTATGTGCATCAAGCCATTTATCTTTGTTTGCGCCAAAGCGATATTGGTAAAAGTTTTTAAACAATTTGCGCCAGTGGATCACCACGCCACTAAGTAGGGCGACAAAAAAGAACAGAGTAATGATACCAACAAAGTATAAGCCAATGCGGCCAAGGCCTAAATCATAATGTAAATGATATACGAAATTGGCATATTGGAAGTCATTGGCGTCGGCAATCACATCTCCTGTAATAGGGTCGAGCAATAAGTACATATCTTGGTGATCTTCACCGGTTTCTGGGTGTGGCTCAGCAAGCTCAACGGCAAAGTATACTTGAACGAATGGGTTTCGCTCCGACGGTTCATATAAATAGAAACCATGGTGTGTATCTACTTGGTATTGCGCATCGAGCTTAGCGAGCACAGCATCATAAGATATTTGTTTGCTATTCGGCGCGTGTTCACCTATCAGAGAGACCTTTTCCCACGTGTCGATATTCGCACGAAATAAGCTGATTGAACCGGCAATAAATACGATAAATAATACAAATGAAATGATGAGACCAATCCAAGCATGCGCATTGGTGAGTGTCTTTAAAGTTTGGTTTTTCATCGTGTTATACCAGTAAAATAACGTTGAGTAGTGCAGAGGGGAGTAGGACTAAAAACATGTGTTTGGCGGCTTTGATAGTAGTATCAAATGCATAAACCCAAACCATAACCCCAGCCCAAATAGGAAAGCCTAAAATAAGCCCAATGAGTAATCGTGTATCTTCAGCGAAGGGTAAAATCAAGTTGGTATTGAGGGCCAACGAAATTGAAATAAATAATCCAGCAAAGAAACCTAGAATAGTTTTAGGCCACATAGAGCGTCCCTCCAATTGTTGTACAAAGTACAACGAGTAAGATCGATACAGACATAAACAGACGTATGGATTTACCTGATAAAATTGTGACAGATACCAGCCCCAACATGAGTACGACTAAACTCGCTAAAAGCGCCGAAACAAGTGGGAAGGCGTGCGCAAAAAGTGCGTTTGCAACAACGTATAATGCTAAAGCAATCAGGTAGCCGACGGCTTTATTCAGCGGCTTGTCCATCAAGCGCTGTTTTGGGCTAGATAGGTACAGCAGTAGAGAGGCTGCCCATATAGGGATAATAGCGAGAAAGCTCATGTAAATAAAAATCATTGTTATTTTGTTGTTTATTGTTTCAATAAGTGAATCAAATTTCAACAATAAAAATATGAAGATCTTACAATCAGAGCTAAATCGGGCAATTGGTAGGGCTTAAACCAATGATAAAGACCACAGTGTTCTTGTTTTGGGGTCGAGGGGGTCTGGGCCTACCTCTTTGCTACCTATAAGTTTAAATGCGCTGATAAGCGGTGCATTAGTGATTTGTGTTCTGCCAATCATATGACAGTAACCTTGCGCTTTTGCGCCACTCAAAAAATGCTCAGTTAACTTAAATATTATGCCCATGCCGAGCTTAGTTTTATGAAATTTCTTATTAATAATTATCATATCCGTATACACGCCGGGTTTGGTATTGTTTGGTAGTGTTCTTGGAAACCCCCAAATGAGGCCAACGAGCTTTTCTTGGTCAAATGCAAGATAGCCCAAGCTATTTTTCTTAGATGAAAAGTAATGTTGGGTTCGGGGTTTACTCCAAAAAGAGACTAGCGGCGTATCGCAAATAGGGCAGTGTGTTTTGTCGCGATATGTCCCAGTGCTAACATTGAACTTGTTGCCTTTACAGTGCGGACAGACATGCCCCAATTGCACAACCGAATCTTTTTCACAGTAGGCCTGATGAAGGTAATCAGCTAATACATCTACGCCGCCAATAGACTTAAGGCTAAAGGCTTTGTAGTCAAGATGAGCGGCTTTACTGGTCATTTTTTCGATGAGATTTTGTTTTTTAGTCATGAGGTTAAAGCCGTTTTTTGTGGTTCTGAAATTAAGCGTAAACTCTCTTGCGCGAGCAAGGAGATAGGGTTTACGGTTGGCTTATTTGTTAATGGTGGCAGATCGGTGCAGCCAAGAATAACTTGCTCAGCACCACATTCAATCATACGTTTAGCAATACAAAGTAAGGTACGCGGTGCGTAATCAGAGTTTAATGCCTGTGCATTTGATACTTGAGAGAGGATGAATTGATCTATTTGCTTTTGCTCAAATGAGGTTGGCAGCTCAAGTGAAATACCATGTTTACTTAACGTGTTTAAATATAAGCTCTGTTGTATGGTTTGAGAGGTTGCGAGTAACCCCACTTTGTTTACTTCATTGTGGACAAGTGATTTTACAGTAAGGTCAATGATGTTGAGTACAGGGACTGGTACGTGAGACTGAATCTCATTAATAAAGAAAGATAGTGTGTTGCAAGGTAAAGTAATAAAATCTGCACCGCTTTTGGCGAGTTTTTTTGCAGACTCAATTAAGAGTGGTTTATAGGGTTCTAAACTAGCCCCTTTCGTTAATATGTTTTCTTCTAAACAAAAAGGTATGGGTAGACTGTCTAGTAAAATATGCGGCCTATGAGTTAGATGGTTAGCGTGCTGCTGTATGGTCAAGTAAAACTGAGCACTGGCGCTGGGTCCAACACCTCCGATGATACCTATAGTATGAGTGATCACAATTTAGCCGTATGTAAACATTATTTTTGCTGATTATCTATACATTCCCAATCAAGTCTATTACACAAATATTACACTTAATTATTAGATAAAAGAGTTTTTAGTAGAGTGTTGTTAACTTGTATGTGTATTTTATGTGAATTTTGGGTGTTTTGTTTTAGTTAAAGAGATAGGCTATATAAGCGCGAGTTGAGTGATATTTGCGCAGATATATTTGATCGTAATATTTACAAGGAGCTTAACATGAAATATATACAGGGTGCTTTGTTAGCCCTCTCTCTATGCTTTTCGGCATTTGGGCAATCACGCGTAATACAGGTAGATAATCTGTGTGGACCAAACGGTGTCATGCAGCCTGAGTTAAAGCAATTTAGGCATGAAAGTATGTCAATCGATGCTGCACAACCGCAGTCTAGTGAAAAAACGGGTATCAGATTTTTGGGCTTTGACATTACCGAAAGTGGAGGTGAGAAAAATCTGACGGCTCGGTTTGCTGGCGGTGATGGACTTATCTATGCATATGCTGACATATATTCAGGTGATCACGATTTAATCTGTGGCGATGTGTATAGATCAGCACGTGAGAGCAATTTTGCATGGGCCATCAATATGCCGCTCTCTGAGGTACCGGCGATATTAAATCAAGAGGGCGAGATATTAATATGGTTACTGAGCTTTCATGATGTTAACGGTGGAGAGGAAGCGCGTACCAGTGAAATAAAGTATGATAAGCAAGCATTAATAGAGCTGGTTAATCATCACTCTGACACTGCTCTGCCTTATAAATTAACTATCGCACACCCAAGTGACTTGGAAACACAGCATGGTCTAAACGATATTGTGTATTGTCTCAATAGCCGCTTTTACAATTGTGATTATTCTATTTATGAGCATCCAAGGGGTGATGATGCTCGATGGAATACAATTGGTATTGCGCTGCCATTTAAAGGCCAATTGACTTTAGATGGCCATGTTTCATCTATCCTTTATAAGGAAGACATTACACCGGGTATGAAGGTGATGGCAACAGATATTGGCCTATGGCATAGCCGTGTTTCTGAGCCATTTCAGTTAGGTGCATTACACCCAAATAGTAAAGCCTTTTTGTCACAGTTTATGACGCTAAGCCATAGTGTGGACGCAGTCACCGGGAAAACGCAATCGATAATTGCATGGGATATCCCAGTAGCACATGGTGAATTTCTAAGTAATGGTACGTTTGTACGTGATTACAATACATACCTTTTGTATAACTTTGCAGTACAAAGAAATCCATTAGGTAGCTTACAAGATGCATTGAATAATGGGTTTACCGAAGCGCAGTATCATACACAAACCAAAACGAGCAGTATTGCGATGACAGGGATATATGATTCATTAGACGGTGCTCTAAAACTTACTCCATTAACGGTGACATATCCATAACCTATCAATGAAGCAGGCAAAAGCCTGCTTCTCGCAAAGTGCGTCAAAAGATCTTAGATGTCTTCAGAAGTGTTAGCTTTGTTTTTTCCGAGAGTGTGTAAGGTGTATTTTGGCCACTCAGTAGTGGGTGGGCTAAATCAGGTTTTTGTTCATGTAGCTGTCAATGGGCAACAAACTGACTGAATATCACGGCGTTGTGATTATTTTCTCTCAACGCTTACATCACTCATTTATAGTGCCCCTGTTTTGCCTCTTTTATTAATATTCTCTCCTCCAAATTATAAGAGGTGGGTAAGGTCCCTATTAGTATATGAAGTCTATGAGGCGGGTGATTATCTGTATATTTACGCCCAAGCACGCTACGCAAATTTTTATATATCACCAATAACTTAAAGGTTGTTACGTAGAATAGTATTAAATTAAATGTTTGTTTTATGTGAATTGTAGGGGTTTTATTTTAATCAAGAAGATAGGCTACATAAACGCAGATTGAAAACTGCGCAGATATATTTAATCGTAATACTTACAAGGATCTGAACATGAAATATATACAGGGTATTTTGTTATTATTTGCTCTTTGCTTGTCGGCATTTGGACAATCAAGAGAGATTCCGGTGAAAAATGTGTGCGGACCCAGTGCACAGATACAGCCTGAGCTAAATCAGTTTCGGCATGACAATATGTCAGTCAATGCAGAACAATTTCAGCCTACAGAAAAAGCAGGGGTAAGATTTTTGGGATTTGACGTCACTGAAAGTGCGGGCGGGAAAAACCTGACGGCCCGCTTTGCGGGTCAAGACGACCTTGCATATGCCTATGTTGAGGTGTATTCAGGAGACAACCCCTTGCTGTGTGGCGAAATTTGGGGCTCTGAAGATGAAAAGAATCTCGCATGGGCAATCGATATTGATCTTTCAGCTGTACCCACGAGGCTAAACCCTGAGGGTGAAGTAGAAATATGGCTATTTAGTTATCACCATGCGAATGGTGAGTATGAAGAGCGTTTCCGCGTAATTGCTTATGATAAACAAGCGTTACTAGAGCTTGTTAATCATCGCTCTGAAACGACCTTACCTTATCAATTAAATATCGCACACCCAAGTAATTTAGTGCCTGGGCCGCCTATGGAGGGGGTAATTTATTGCCTCAACAGCAATTATCAATTTTGTGACTATTCCCAACATAGACACCCCAAATTCGCTGATGACCCTTTGCTAAGATATGGTATTGCGGTGCCTTTTAAAGGCCAATTTACCTTAGATGGGTATGTGTCATCTATCCTTTATAAGGAGGACATCACACTGGATATGAAGGTGATGGCGACAGATTTTGGCATATGGAATGGGTCGGTTTCGGAGCCAATTCAGCTAGGCGCATTGCACCCCAATAGTAAAGCCTTTTTGTCACAGTTTATCACGCTGAGTCATAGTGTGGATGCGGAAACAGGTGAAGTACAATCGACAATCGCATGGGATATCCCCATAGAGCATGGCGAGTTTCTAAGTACTAAAACGTATGCCCGTGATTACAATACGCATTTGTTGTACAACTTTGCCGTGCAAAAAAATCCTTTGGGTAGCCTTCAAGATGCACTTGGTAGTGGGTATACGGAAGCGCAGTACCATGCGCAAACAAAAACCCGAGCTATTGCAATGGCAGGGGTATATTTGTCAATTCATGATACTTTAAAGCTAGGTCCGTTAATTGTAACTTTTCCATAAGTTTTAGATGAGAGCAGGCAACAGCCTGCTCTATCAAAGCGCAGACTGAAAGGGTCTTAGAGGGTATCTTTCAATAGCTCTAGCACTTCTTTTACTGAGAGTGTGTAAGTTGTATCTTGGCCACTCAATAGTTGCTGTGCTAAGTCGCGCTTTTGCTCATGCATGGCAATGATCTTCTCCTCTATAGTTTGCTGTGCGATCAAGCGATAAATGGTTACAGGTCGAGATTGTCCAATACGATGTGCTCTATCTGATGCCTGTGCTTCAACCGCTGGATTCCACCAAGGATCCATGTGGATCACATAATCCGCGGCCGTGAGATTAAGCCCTGAACCACCTGCTTTGAGACTAATTAAGAATACCTCACCTTCACCGCGTTGAAATGCATTAACACGTGCTTGGCGCTGCGCCGCAGGCGTTGCGCCATCTAGGTATTGGTAGTTCACGCCGCGTGTCTTCAAGTGTTGCGCTAGCAGCTGTAAATGGCCGACAAACTGGCTGAAGATCAAAGCCTTGTGGCCATTTTCTCTCAACTCTTGTTGTAGCTCATCTAATTTGTTTAATTTGGCACTGCTTAAACCTAATTCAGGGGCTACTAAATTGGGGTTGCAGCAGACTTGGCGCAGCTTGGTCAACTCAGCAAGCATCGCAAGGTGTTGAGAGCCCGAATCTTGTTGCTCATTGGCCTGTGCGATATTGGCAATGGCGTTTTGACGCAGTGCCTCGTAAAGGGTTTGCTCTTCATCACTAAGTTGGATCGGGACATTGATTTCGGTGCGTGGTGGCAGCTCTGTTAGTACCTGATGTTTCATGCGTCTTAAAATGAATGGTTGCAACAAGGTTTTTAAGTTTTGCTGTGCATAGCGTGCTGCAATCGGTTTGTCTTCTTTGCTCTCAATGGGTTGTATGAATCGTTCAGAGAAGCGCTTGAGATTACCCAATAGCCCGGGGTTAACAAAACGAAATAATGACCATAATTCTACCAAGTTATTCTCAATAGGCGTGCCTGTGGTGATCATTTTAAACTGCCCTTTGAGTGCACAGGCTGCTTTGGCGCGCTGTGACAGCGGGTTTTTGATGGCTTGTGCTTCATCTGCCACGATACAAGACCAATTAATACTTTTGAGCAGTTCAATGTCGCGCACCAATAATCCGTAACTGATGATCACAACATCTTGTGCTTTGAGTTGCGCAATCAATGCTGTTCGGGCGTCACCGGCACCATAGTGTGACAATAAATTTAATCTGAGTGTGGGGGCAAATTTCGTTGCTTCTTGTTGCCAATTAAAGCATACCGAGGTGGGTGCAATGATTAAGCTCGGTCCTTCTTTTGCTCTTGCAAGTAACACGGCTAGAGATTGCAGTGTTTTACCCAGACCCATGTCATCGGCAAGACACGCACCCGCTCCCCAATGCGCTAGGCGCATGGCCCAGTCAAAACCCGTATGCTGATAATCCCGCAGGGTTGCGTTTAAATCGGCTGGCGGGGTTACTTTAAGCGTATTGGCCTGATACATTTTTTGTGATTGTTCTTCCCAAGCAGGTAGGGTTTTCATGCGCATACCTGTGACAGCCTCAGAGACGATGGGGCTGGCAAGCGGGTGAAAGCGACCTTGCTCTGTGCTTTGATTAAGTTGCACTAACTTTTCATGTAAGGCGTGAGACAGTGCCACGACCTGCTGTCCACTGAGCTCGATAAACCGGCCATGGCTTTGTTCAACCAGTTTTAGCAGCTCTTTAAGTTCGATGACTTGTTGGTCATTAATTTTTAGCTCGCCGTTTAAGTCAAACCATTGGTTTTTCTTAGAAATGGCCAATTGTAAATGTTGTGATTCCAAAGGTTTCGATAAATTGACCTTTTTCCCTTTGGGCCATCGAATTTTAACCTGCAAAGGCGGCGAGCTTTGCAAGCCCAGCTCTAACTGTTCAAGGGCAAATAGAGCATCCTGTAAATCAGCAATGCACAAGCGGTTATCTGCCATGGCTAAAAAGGCAGGACAATGGGCATCTAAGCTGTCGAGCAGCTCTTGCTCTTGGGCTAAGTTGCGTTTCGTGGCAATTCGCTTGCCTTCAATTTCAGCACTGATACTTGCATTGCCAATACCTGGATGGAATGCGGGTCCCAAATCACCAAAAGGCATACTCAGGCAGTGAAACTCCAGTCCTTGTTGATAAGGGCTAACATTAATGATGAGGTGAGCTTGCGGCTCAACCGTTTCTAACCCGATCTCTATGTCGCTCACTTGAGAGGCGATATTCAGTAGCGGCGCAATAGCTGCGATGCTGGCAATCAATTTTGGCTTGGCTTGTTTTGGAATAAGTAAGCCATTTTCACCAATGATGTGCGCAATTTTAAGGTGTTGCTTATCAAAGTAAGTGAATACATATTGATGCGATGTAATGTGCTTTATGGCATAGACCGTTGAGTACTTCGCAAAATCATTGGGTAAATCAGTCAAGCTAAGCAACAATTGCTCCCCACATGCTGTGATGGCGAGTTGTGCTGGAGACTCGATGATGTCCAGAGGCTCGTTCAAATCGTTGGCAGTAAATACATTGGGTGCGAGTGCTGCCGCACGAAGCGCTGCAACGCTATTGAGGTGATAGGTGGTGTCTTGCCAATGTTTGTCGATGGACATGGCATCGATAACGGCCAAATCTGATGCAGTTAAATAGCTCAAATCTTGTTGATTTTGATATAGCGTCTCAAGCGGCATGGCTTTGCCTTTGCTCCAACCATTAGGTTGGCGTTTTTGTACTTTTGCTTGAAACGAAGCTTTACCATTGACTATATCCAGTAGCCAAATCAAGCGTTCATTGACAGTTGAGTCAGCGTCATCTGATATGGCTTCTTTTGGCGCAAGCGCGAGCAATCTATCTAGGGCGAGATCCCATTCAGACTGCTGCTTAATCAGTGTTGCGAAGTTAAGACTCAGCCCGCTCTCTCTATGTTCATTCGTCACAGAGACGTATAACTGATCGGCCATACCTGTAAATAAGCCTAGTGTCGCGTTACTAAAAAAAGCGCGACATGCTTGCAGTCTTTCGAGGTGTTGTTCATTGAGCGATTGCTTACACCAGTGCAGCGCCAACAGTGAAAAGAGCTGACACGCATAATAATCCAAAGGATGATTTTGCAAGTCCCGTTCATGCTCTACAAACTGGCTAATAAAGGAGGCCGCAGTCAATAAAGATTCACTCAAGCATTCAAATAATTGGCCAATATAGTAATTCGCTTTACTCCCTTTTTTATCAGATAGCTGATTACTGGCAAGGGACATAGCTTGCTGAGTATGATCATTATTACTTGACGCCGACGCTAAAAGGGCAATGAGGTGGAGCCAGCCAAAAGCACCGTCCAAATAAGGTGCTTTTTTCTTAGAATACTTTTGCTGTGCTTGAAGTGCACTATTAAATTGCTGACATGCATGCTCGCTTTGATTGTTAAGCAGTAAAAAGCTGGCCTTAAGCTGCAGCGCATAACTGGTTATATCGCTGGGCTTTATTAATTGTTGTGCTTGGTCTACGTGGTTATCGAGTAACAAGGTTTCACTGAGCAAAAAGCGCAAGTTTTTATTATTTGGACAGTGCTTTTGCGCTTGAATAAGCAGCTCAAGCGCAACATGGTTATTGATACCAAACTGTTTTTGGTTCGCAAGTAATGTAGCAAATGCTTGGTATTGCATGTCTTCTGGTAACTCAGCAAAAGTATTCAGTTGAAATGGGAAAAAAACAAGCTGTACCAGTACACTGTTATTTTGCGTGTTTATTACTTGAGGGTTTTTGTGAAAAGCCAATCGTGCTTTTGCTTTAGGTAGCTGGCCAAGTAACAAAAAGTCGCGAGTGAGACGATTCTCATCTTCTGGGTCTCGCTCCCACTCGTAGGCATTTAGCACCGGGATAAACGCTTCTGCACATTTTAATATTGGTAACAATCGCCCAAGCTTTTGTGCATGCTGAGTGACAAGGTTAGCGATAAGTGGGTTTATTCGCACATTGAGGTGCTCAAAAATAGCCAACTGTTTTGCTTCTAAAAGAGTTGTCAGTTCTGAGCTAAGTGCAGAAACAGGCCTGCCTTGTGCGATGACTTTTTGCTCTGTTAAACGCTTTAATATTTGCTTTATTTTTATGGTAGACGCCGACTTAAAAACCACTGCCATTACTTGCACCAATGTTTGGTAGTCTTCATCAAGGGCCAAATAGTCTTGATAGAGTCGCTCTATGAGGACATTGGTATCTGTTGTGAGAGTGAGTGGGCGATTAAGTGAGTGCAAGTGTATTCCTAAGCGTACAGGCTGACGCAGGGAAAGTACCAAAAGGTCGTCAATGTCACAAGCTTTATGAGGGACTAAAAGTGATAGACATAAAAGGCATTTTTTCCGTCTTTTGCTGTCGTATCGAGATGAAATTGGCATTTCTCAAGGGCACGAACAGAGCCTTTATTATGTGGGTCTACTCCAGCATACACCGTTTTGATGGTACCGGTATCTGTTAAATACGTCATTAGCCCAGACAAAAGTTCGCTGCCAAAGCCCTGTCCCCAAGCCTGTTCAGCGATTAAATACCCTATGTGTGCTGTGTCACCAGAGCGGTGGACTAAGGTTAATCCAATTGGCAGAGTGCGGTTTTTGAGTGCGGTTTCTTTGCTCATCGCTATGAATATGTCTGCTTCTTTTAGTTTGTCGTTGAGCCATTGCACTGCGTGCTCATCTAGCGGCGGTGATTGCCACTCTTTAGGTAAAAATGCAGTGACAGCAGGGGTGAGTATGTGCGTAATTTGCTGAGCATGGTTTGGCTTCGATAATAAAGATTGGCAATGATATACACAGAGTCTTTGTGTATTGAATAAAGAGGACATCTGTTTAGCGCTCCAAAAGCGGCAGTATCAGTGCCGCAAGCTTGGTTTATTTATAAAGGTTAGTTACTTTCTGACTTTAATGCACTTATTGCTGAGATTGCTTAAACGCCATCATTTTTTGGTGACCTGTGAGTGCAGGACCTGCGAGGGCTTTTAATAGTAGGCTGCCTACGTAAATGAAGAGGGCGGTCACTAATGCATCCAAAAACCAGGCTATAGGCATTGCTGTTCCCCCTAAAAAGTCAGGCATATTTTGCAGCGCGGGTAAGGTTGCTTGCTGAGTGAGCGCATGTAGTGCTAAGGCGACCCAAAAACCAAAACAGTATGGGCAATGCCATGCATCATAAAGGTAAGCAAGTGGCTTAGGGAGTTTATCGACAAGCGTGTTAAACCACGTTCCCCAATCAGGCAGCTTGTCCCAGAACAGAATATGTAATGTCAGTCCCATCAAAGCAATGGAAAAGTTTATTGTCATTGGAGAATCAACCATAATATACCTCTAAATATGCGTGTTTTAATATGTGAGCTATTCTAGAGCTAAATTTATTGGACGATAATTGATAGAATTTAGCAAAAATCGGCTTTTTTTAAGCTTTTCAGAAAGTGGGGTAACAGTATGCATGCATTGGCCGTTGGCGAGGCGTTTTTTGAGACGCTAACAGAGCAAAAGCATGACTCACATGCCCAGTGCGTACTGACTTTTATCGTCTCTGGTGAAATGACCATTGCCCATTGCCTGCCCTATCAAGTTAAGCCTGGCTCATTTAATATTGTGCCGCCGGGCGTTCCGCATACGCTGTTAACAGGTGAAAATCTGCAGGTTTTATGGCTGAGTTTTTGTCCTGATTGTTTGGGGTTAGCCGATAGTGATTTACTGGCGCCTTTTGAGTTGGTCAAAAAAGGCGTGTTGCCCGTGAAAGCGGCGAGCTTGGAGCGGCATGCCTTCATTACAACTCTATTTTATGAGTTGATTGCGGCTCAGAAACAAAAGTTGAGCCTTGAAGTGCAGCGCAGTTTTGTGGTCTTGTTGTTGAGTGAACTCAGTTTGGCTGTCTCCTGTGGCGCAAATTCGCCTCAGTATAATGAGAAAGTTGAAAGGGCGCTCGCGTTTATCCAAACCAACTATTTGCGCTCTATTGGACTCAATGAAGTAAGTGAGGCGGTTCATGTGACGCCTCCTTATCTTGCTCAATTGTTTAAACAAGAAACGGGGCATACGGTTGGTCAATGGATCACACAAAAGCGCTTATCGCAGGCGTGTACTCAACTGCTGCATACTTCGCAGCCTATCAGTCAATTAGCAGAAACACTCGGGTGGAGTGATACCACCCACTTTATTCGCCAATTTAAAAAATATATTGGCCAAACGCCTGCGGCATGGCGAAAAAGTCAAAAGCGCTAGTGTGCTAATTTATGGGCGTTTAAGCCTTCAGTGCTTTTAAGCTGCGATTAACCAGTTGATCTGCTTGTCGTGTCGTTTCAGGCAAGCGGTATTTGGGAGTGAGCTTTTCAATCCATTGTACAGCTGTTTCAATACTTATTTTATGCCCCACCGAGACAAAAACCGGTTTGATATCATTTTGCGTGCGCAGCACCTTGCCGATAAGAGCCTCATCATGCATTAAATCAGACATGCTGCCCTTACATGAACCCGGTGTTTCATACTCACCGATCAGCTTGGTTTTACCACAACCAATAGTGGGAATATCTAAAAGTACACCTAGGTGGCTTGCCATACCAAAACGCTTAGGGTGTGCGATGCCTTGTCCATCACATACGATTAAATCTGGCATCATCGAAAGTTTTTTTATGGCATTGATTAACGGGGGGATTTCACGAAAAGAAAATAACCCTGGAATATAAGGAAAGCTAATGGTCTCTACCACACTGCATGATTCGATAACTTGCAGCGTTTTTGCGTCTAATAGCACCACAGCGCCAACCACTTGGTTATTGTCTTCGTCATAGGCAACATCCACGCCTGCGATTGTATCAATCTCATTGAATTGATCAGTCATAATGACGGTATTGGCTAAAGATGTTTGAATTTGCAATGCGTCTTCTTGTGTTGTGGGTGCGTTGTATTGGATCATGCTGATGATTTATGTTGGTATTGATGATTTGATTATGATGGGGTGTAAAATATGATTATCAATAGTTTATGTGACTTTTCTCATCTATGAATGGATAAAAGAACCTCTGTATCGTGAGTAACAGAGGCTCTTTGGGTTCTAGTAATTTATCGACGTTTTAAAGTCATATCTGAAGCCAACTGACAAAGAGTCAAAATCCTGGTCGTTTGTATACGACTTGGTGAGGTATTCAAGGTGCACGCGCAGCGGTGGCGTCGGCATCCATTCTAAAGTGACGTTGTAACCATCGTAGCTCTGATTGGCTGGGTCGTTATCGCTATAGCCGTCGTCAAAGTCGAAAAAGCCCGCTTTTAGCTTATAAAACTTTGTGAGTTTATAAGCAAATGAGAGGTCAAGTGTTGAGCCATCTCTGTCTGCGATGTTGTTTCTTTCATACGTTTTATCTTGGTAGGCAACAGCAGCGTAAAAGCGGTCTGTAAAATCATAGGCTAAGGAGCCTGCCCAGATGGAGTTTTCCCCTTGTCTGACTTGCTGGTCGTAGACATCATTCATTTGGTAGGTGATTGCGGCATGTAATCCATCTTTGTCATAGCTAACACCAGCATTGAACAAGTCTGCATAGTTTTCGTTATTTGCTCCATCGTACTGTGCGACAGCTACGAAAGTAATAGGACCACTGTCAAGGCGGTAACTCAACAAGTTGTCAACGAAAAATAGGCTTTCGTTATCATAGGCGTAAGGGCTGTTAGCATGATTAAAAATATCGACGTATTCGGCAATAAACAAGTACTGTGCTGGTCGCTGTTTACCAATACCAAAGCGCCCAACTGGTGTTACTAGGGCGGTGTAGGCGCGGCGAGAGCGGCCAAATTCACCTGTATTTTGAATGTCGATACTCCACTCACCATGCAGTTCTGCAGCCCAGTCATCATTGAATCTGTGGGTGGCCTTGATCCCCGCGTGGGATAATGCGTCACGCACATCATATGTATCCTCCCCCTTGTCTTCGATGCGTCCATAGGTTGGGCGCATGGTCGCATAGACATCGACTTTATGCGTTACAGGTTTTTCTGCCACTTTAGGTACAGGCTTTGATGCTGCTTTTGCGGTGGCGGTGGGTTGTCTGGTGTCTGTTGGTTTTTCGGGTTCTGGGTGCTGCGCTGTAAATCGTCGTTTGAGTTCCGCAAGCTGGGCTTCAAGTGCCTTAATGTCATCCATGGTGACGGGACGGTTATCATTTGCAATCACCGGATATGCAAATGACGATGAGAGCAAAAGAGCAAATAAAGAACGGCTCGCTGTTTTCATAGTCTTTAAACCAATTAGTTGCGATAAAGCGAATTATAGACAACACTTTGCGATGTTGACTGATTTTTTTTCTGGCGAGTAACTATGAAGATTAGAACCAAGTTTTCAGTCGCTTCTGCGCTGGTGGTGTTTATCATCATTATTGTATTCAGCGGCTCTACTTATTGGTTTATCAATGATTCAATGAAGCAAAAAACGGCTGCTTATGTGGGAGACACAACTCAGCTGCTGGCGATCAGCATTAATAACTGGCTGTCGAAAAAAGCCTCTCAAGTGCATCTGGTCAAGACACAACTAGATGTTGATTTTAGTGTCGAGAACTTTCAACAAGCATTAAACACGCCTTATTTCAGCACGTCGTTTTTATTGGCGTTTGGCACCGTCGAGACAGAGACAGGATTGAGATCAAATAATCCTAATCGACAAAATCCCCCCGGCGTGGATTTTCGTCAGCGTCCTTGGTATTCGCTGGCAAAACAAAAAGGCAAAACGGTTTTCACCAGCCCATATGTTGATGCGGCGACTGGCGAATTACTGTTGTCAGTTGTCTCGCCAATAAATTATCAAGGTCAGTTTAAAGGCGTGATAGGAGGAGATTTAAGCCTAGCGACTATTGCAAATAGTATCAATGCGGTTGATTTCGACGAAACTGGGTTTGCATTTTTAGTGGATAAACAGGGTGAAATCATTTCACATCAGCAAAAGGATTTAAATGGCAAAACGTTACGCGACATCTCACCGAACCTATCTCTGGCTCAGTCAAAAACAGTGATCGAAGCGGAGGTCGGCGGTGAAGACAAAATCATGTATTACTATCCGTTAGATGATCAGTATGGTAACGCTTGGTATCTTGCCGTTATGCTCGACAAAGATAAAGTATACCAAGTGCTCAACAAGATGACTGTGAATACGATTGTGCTGGCAATCATTGCCGTCGTTTTAGGGTCATTAACAATCAGAACGCTCGCTATACACCTTTTAAAACCATTAAAACAGTTAGAAGCTGCTATAACCAACATCGCGTCGGGTAGTGGTGATTTGACTCAGCGTTTAACCATTCAAAATGATGATGAGTGCGGCAAAGTGGCGCAGCAGTTTAATATATTTTTAGGGTCACTCCATCAGCTCGTTTCACAAATAAAACATGGAACGGACATGGTGGTGTCGAGCAGTCAAGCAGCTCGAGAGCTGGCAACGCAATCAAGCTCGCGTTTGCAAGAGCAGGTTGGGCTCGTGGAAAGTTTGGCAACTGCCATGCATGAAATGAGTACGACCTCCGGCGAGATTGCGGGCAGTGCGCAAAATGCAGCCAGCTCTATCACAACAGTGAATGACAAAACCCGAGATGGACAGCAAGTCTTTTTAGAAACGAAAAAAGAGATCTCAGCGTTATCTGAGGAGATCAATGAGTCTCATGCGATGAGTACGCAGCTTGCGGAATACAGCCATAGTATCGAAAACATTCTCTCAGTCATTAATGGTATTGCTGAGCAAACCAACTTACTTGCGCTTAACGCCGCTATAGAAGCCGCAAGAGCCGGAGAACAAGGCAGAGGGTTTGCTGTTGTGGCCGACGAAGTACGCTCGCTTGCCACCAAAACGCAAGAGTCGACAACCGAAATTAAAAGCATGATTGAACAAATACAGGTATCCTCGAATCAGGTGCAAAATGCCATGGGGGCAAGTCGAGATAAAACTTTGTTATGTGTTGAGCAAACAGAGCATGCGACGCAAATGCTGAATGAAATTTCTGAGTCGGTAAAAGACATCATGGATCGCAATATTCAAATTGCGACTGCGATTGAAGAGCAAAGTGTTGTCATTGAAGAGATAAATAAAAACACTGCGAATATCAATGATATTAGCGTTGAGGTTGATAACTTCTCTAGTCAGCAATATGAAGCGAGCCAAGAGCTGGCTGAGCAATCACATGAGCAAGAGGTACTCCTGTCTAAATTTACTTTATAGTGTGGTGAGATGTTTTCAGCTGAAGCAAAAGCACGTATGATTTTGCTCAGTTGAAATAGTCAGTGATGGTAGGAGCAAATCATGGCCATATGGGTAGATGCAGACGCGTGCCCTGTTGTAATTCGAGAAATTTTGTTTCGCGCAGCGGTGCGCACTCAGGTGACGGTCACTTTGGTGGCAAATCAATATTTGAAAACGCCACCGTCTCCTTACATTTGCAAGCTGCAGGTGAGTGCGGGTTTTGACGTTGCAGACAACGAAATCGTAAAGCGTATGAACGCAGGTGACTTGGTGATCACCAGTGATATCCCTCTCGCAGCAGAAGTTATTGAGAAGGGCGGACTTGCACTGAGCACTCGTGGTGAAATGTATACGACGGAAAACATCCGTTCGCGTTTGAATATACGTGACTTTATGGATACGATGAGAAGTAGTGGTGTTCAAACCGGTGGGCCGCCTCCATTAAGCCAAAGTGAAAAGCAGCAGTTTGCAAACTGTTTAGATAGGTGGTTACAACAGCACAAGGCTGGTAAAAGCTAGTTTCGCATATCGCGGCTTATCAAGCATTGTGGGCTGCGAATAAAATACTCTTACTTAAGGTTTGTTTTAAATTTAGTATTTTATAATGCATTAACTTTATTAATTGTTTATATACCTGAAATGACTGCTACAGTAACGTTAGGCCTTGTTTCCTAAATAATTGAACTTATGACCTTTTGCGTGATCAGATCAAAAAAACATAACGTAACCTATGTCGCCATGACAAAGAAAATTAAGAACTGGTCTGCCTATAACCGAGCGTTGATACAGCGTGGTAATATTGCTATTTGGCTCAGCGACGACGCTATTCATCAATGGCAAACCACAGAAAAACACGGTGGGCGTGGTCGTTCAAATAAATATACTGACTTTGCAATTGAAACTTGCCTGACACTTCGGTCTGTCTTTAATTTGCCACTTCGAGCACTTGAAGGGTTCGTTAATTCCCTCCTCAATTTAATGGATGCACCTATTCATTCACCTGGTTACAGCTGTTTGTGCAAGCGAGGAAAGACACTAGATGTTCAATATCGAACCAAGCCAACCACGCAGGGATTTATTGATATTGTTGTCGATAGCACCGGCCTAAAAGTTTATGGTAACGGCGAATGGCATACCCGAAAACACCGAGCCAACAAGCGTCGAACTTGGCGTAAGTTGCATTTAGCGATAGATGCAGCCAGTCATGACATTGTCAGTGCAGAGCTATCAATGGTGAATGTATCGGATGGTGAAGTGTTAGGTGATTTACTACAACCACTACGGCGAAATGTTGACAGAGTCACCGGTGATGGTGCTTATGATACGCGTGATTGCTACGATGAAATTGCAGCCAAAGGTGCCGTAGCTCGGATCCCCCAAGGGAAAATGCCCAATATTGGGAGAAAGGTCACCCGAGAAACAGCGCCATAATATTAATACATCAATTTAGTTTAAAACACTGGAAGGAAAAGTCGGGTTATCATGAGTGTTCGCTGGCTGAAACGGGCGTTTATCGTTTTAAACAGCTTACGGGTGACCAATTAACAAGCCGTACCTTCAACAGTCAACACACAGAAGTAATGATTAAAGCCAAGGTGATCAACACGATGAACAGGCTAGGTATGCCTGAATATCAGTAAAAATGACAAGACAGTTAGGAAGAGCATATTTGCTCAACAAGGCCCTTTTTTACACCTAAATATAATGTGAAGTCATATTTTATACATTGCTATTTATTTACATGCGAAAAACGTTGTTTTCACTCGGGAAAAACAAACTCTTTTAATTGCTCTTCTGATCTTGGAAAGATATAGGCTGATCGCTGTTTTTCCCAACCTAACTTTTCATAAAACCCACTTTTTCCAGGTGCTGCTGTTAGCATCGTTGTGATATAAGAACTCAAGTTTGTTTCCAACTTACTCAATATAGTCTTACCAATCTTAAGATCTTGATATTTTGGATGAATTGCTAAGTCTACTATCCACGCATAAAAGCAACCGTCATCTACTGTTCTGCCTACTCCAATTAACTCTGTCTCGTGATATGCAAAGTATTTAAATGAGCTAGCATTGAATGCTTTTTTAAGTTGTTCTGGAGTTCGCTCTGCCCAGCCGACAGACTTAAACAATTCGCTGACTTGCTGCCAATCAACGCTATTAGTGGTGTTATCATATCTAACTTTCATAATTTACGCCTTAATGTAATTCTTTAAAATTTTATGTTATGTGAAGTGTTAAAAGCTATTTTAATGCTAAGCTTTTTTTATTTTTTATAGGCTTTTGGTTTTTTGCTGTGTGTATATTTGCTTGTGAAAATAACTGTTTTTGGTCCTTCAACTCATACTTTTCATCTTTGTAATGGAAAAATATCACGTCAATTGATTATTTTTAATTAATGTATGTATTTAAATAGATAGGCTTTTTGGGCACATCACAGTAGCCACTTCAAAGAACAGTGTATTATTGATTGAACTTATCTAAATTAAATTTGTATAAAAGTAGTGTGTAGTACTTATTAATATCAAATGATTTATTTGATCGTCAAGGCTGCTAGAGTTAAGATTTAAAAACTTGAATTGAAGGTGCAAGGTGTCGTGACGCGGATCCTCCAAGAGAGAAAAGTCACCAGACAAACTATGCCATAATATTAGTGGCATCAACTTAATGTAAAGCAATGGAATGAAAAGTTTGGTTATCATGAGCGTTCACTGGCTGAAATAGACTTTGGCTGTTTTAAACAGCTTGCAGGTCACACGTAAAAACGTTGTACTTTCTATTGCCAACACACTGAAGTGATGATTAAAGATATATTCGTTTAACGTAATGGTTTTGGCACTTCTGGTTTTAAAAAAACACAACTTAGGATTATTAAGTATGCAGATTTGGGTAAAACTTAGAAAATCTAAGTCATAATGTGTTTTAAAATTTCTTGTGAGTGGAATACCAAAAAGCCTTAAGGAGGCGGTTTGGATGAAGTCTTTGCAAGTGATCGAATGAACCATTACGAGAAAAACAGATATCCATATCTTAAAAAAGAATCGCACGAAATTCGATGTCCAACTAAATCGCTTCTTTTGTGAAGATGAAGGGATGGCAGGGTTTGTATATGCACTTTCTTAAAATAAGTGATGCTGATTAATTAGAGCTCAAAAAGCTTTTAGCTACAATGTTAAGTGATGAAGCGAAGTGGGAACATGTTTAGGCTTTGCACCAAAGTAGTGAATTGATAAACGAGCCACAGACAACTTGTTTTCCATTAGAGCTTGCTTTATACGTGTCTATTTTAGAATACAAACAGGTACTGAGTGGCCAAAAACTTCCCGAGAATCAAATTTTTTAGAAAACCTGCCAATGTCTATTTCTCTGAGTCAAACCCTGTTTTCTATAAATTAAATATAAAGGTGTGTTCTCTGCACGATCATTGAGGAGTACTGGACATGATTAAAGAGATGACAAAACAAGATTTTCATGCGTTTTGGCCCGTATTTAAAGACGTTATATTTCAGCAGGAGACCTACGCTTTTGATCCTCAGATGGATGAAAAACGCGCCTATCAGATCTGGTGTGAAGAGCCGATAAAAGCCTTTGTTTACGTGGACGGTGAAGAAGTTTTAGGGAGCTACTATATAAAGGCAAACGCAATGGGACCCAGCGACCATATATGTAATTGTGGTTATATGGTTTCACCGAAAGCGCGTGGCAAAGGTTTAGCAAGAAAATTATGTGAGCACTCACAGGTACAAGCTTTGGCACTTGGGTTTAAGGCGATGCAATTTAACTCAGTTGTTTCGAGTAATGAAATTGCGGTTTCGCTCTGGAAAAAGTTGGGGTATGAGATCATCGGCACTATTCCGCACGCTTATCGCCACCCGCACTTGGGATTTGTTGATAGTTATATCATGTATAAGTGGTTGGCATAAAAATAGAAGGAGTTACCAATGAACAAGGAGCTAGTGTTTTATTATTTAGCAGATAAGCCAGAACATCTCTCTACCATAGCTGGTTGGTACTATTCTGAATGGTGTGAGCAAAGAGGTCGGTACACATTAGAGCAGATGAGTGAAAAGCTGAAAAACTCATTAAATCAAAACACCTTGCCTAAAATAATCATTGCGTTAATTGATAACCAGTTGGTTGCGGCTGCGGAGCTAAAAATTCGAGAAATGGATGACTACCCACAATATGAACATTGGGTTGGTGGAGTGTATGTGGACGCGCAAATGAGAGGCATGCAGATTGGTAAAGTGCTGATGTCTTATGTTGTGTCGCAAGCGAAATTAGCGCAGATAAACACGCTCTACTTGCAAACAGAGCGATTAGATGGCGGTTTATATCGTCAATTGGGTTTTGAACCAATGTTTGAGACACATTCAAAGGGCTATCATGTGCTTGTGATGAAAAAATCACTGAGTTTGCCGGTATGACAACGGGTGTAAACCATATTACTTTGTCATTGCTAGATCTTATTTCATCGATTGAATTCTATCGTTTTCTCGGCGCTAAGGCTCATGTACGTTGGGAAAATGGTGTCTATTTATCACCGGGCGATTTGTGGCTATGTTTATCTTAGTTTGACAAACTGCATAGCCCTTTTAGTACTCAAAGTGACTATTACTATATGGCTTTGATTGTAGCGCAAGTTGAGCTAACGAACTTCGGTCATAAATTATAAGAGCTTAATATAAATACTTGGCTAGAGAATCGCAGCGAAGGTGAGTCGCTTTATATTCTTGACCCAGATGGACATAAGTTGGAATTGCATGTAGGGTCATTGCAAAGTCGTCTCGATAGTTTAAAAGCCAAACCATATCAAGGGCTCGTGTGGTACAACGAACTTTGAACAAGCACATTTAACAGTCATTATTATCCGTCTAATCACAATTGAAATAAATAATGTTATTACATAACAATGGTTTAGGTTTGTTTTTTAGTCTTGACTTGATTGACTTTAATTCAGCCAATGATTATATTGACGGCTCATTTATCATGCTAAGGTGCTAGATTTGAATTGTCGGATGTTGGCTTATTGGGTGCTCGTGACCGTGATTGCATTGCAGTCGGTGTCTTTTGTGGCATCTCTATCCGATGTACATTTAGTTGATGTAAAGCACCTTCAGTCTACACATTCTCATCAACATGATCTGCAAGTGACCAATACAGTAGAGCTCGATGAGCATGGTCATGCCATTCAGGATTGCCATCACTGTGGTCATTGCTCTGGCAGTCATACCTCTTGGCTTAACCGACACTGGCAAGAGGATGCCACACTCATGACTTCACTGGTTGTGGTGAATACACCTGATACACGTATCCGCAGAAGGGCGGAATCAAAATACAAACCTCCAATCTATTCTTAAAACTCTTTTTTCACTCATTCGCTTTAAATTTAGAGCGTGTTTAGTGAGCCATTAATTAGGCGTTTGTTCATAGCACATGTTTGCTGAGCATTGTGACATGTGTACAAGTGACAAACATAGTTTTAACGCAAACAGCATGTTGCGTTATGCCTCACATCAGTATGCATACCTGTTTGGTAGGTAGCGAACTGGTGCGTGGCTTTTATCATCCAATACCAGAGTGAATTGAGCGTATTGGAGGATAGATGGAGGTTTAAATTATGAACTTTTTAAATACAAGATATGTATTAGTCGTGGTAATTATTAGCGGATTTTTTAGTTTTTCTGCGTGCGCATTAACGACAGGTCATGATCATGACCATCAAGAGGATGAGCATTCTCATCACGTCGATGTAAACCGAGGCAAAGATGACACTCATCAACATACAAATGAATATGCGGTACTCAATGAAGCACAGCGTCGTATCGTGGGTATTGAAATTGCTGAAGTCAAAAAAACAAACTATCAATTAACTCAATCTGCGTCAGCTGAAGTGAAAGCAAACGGCTATACCAGTTATATAGTCTCTCCTAGAACTGATTCTGTTGTGGTAAATCGCCATGTCACATTGGGAGATAAAGTATCACAAGGTCAAAAATTGGTGACTTTGTTTAGTCAAGAAGTGGCTAGCGCGCAAGCTGAATATCGGTTGGCGAGAAGTGAGTGGTTGAGAATGGCGAAATTGACAGGAACCGCTGTCAGTGAAAGTGAAAAGCTAGCAGGAAAAACCCGCTTTGATGCAGCCTATGGCCAGCTTATTGCTCTGGGGTTAAGTGATTCTGCGATTAACCGCTTACATAGTTTAGCGAATGAGACCTTGGGTGAATACACCTTGATTGCGCAGCAAGTTGGGGTAGTGCTCGATGACGACTTTTCACAAGGGCAAAGAGTTGAAGCAGGGTATGCGCTGATGATGCTAGCGGATGAAAGTACACTGTGGGTGGAGGCTAAGTTACCCGTTCAGGCTGATTTAGAGCCACACAATATAGACCAAGCTGAAGTGGTGTTTAAAGACAGAAAGTACGCTGCCGAGGTGATCCAACAAACTCATACAATCGACCCCATTACTCGTACCAAGGTGATCCGATTATCAGTAGATAACAAAGGTGATGTGTTACATGCAGGTATGTTTGTTGAGGTGCAGTTAACAATGCACTCAACAGAGCAAGCTATGCTGGTGCCAGAGTCTGCTGTGGTCAGAGACCAAGCACAAAATTGGGTTGTGTTTGTGGAACAGAGCGATGGTGCATTGAAACCTGTTCAGATACGTTTAGGTGCTCAAGTTGGAAAACAACGTGTGATTTATGGCTTAGACAGCCCCAGTCGATTAGCGGTTAGAGGTGCATTTTTTATTGCCTCAGAGCTAGCCAAAAGTAACTTTGACCCGCATAACCACTGATGGGAGCTCGATAATGTTGAATTATATGATTTCATGGTCAGTGAATAACCGCTATTTGATACTGGTTACTGTACTCGCGTTGATGCTTGCAAGCATTACTGTGACACAAAAGTTATCTCTCGATGCTTTTCCAGATGTAACAAACACTCAGGTAGTTATAAATACGGAAGCGCCCGGGCTAGGTGCAGATGAAGTTGAACAGTTGATCACTTACCCGATTGAAGCTGTGATGTATGCTTTACCGGATGTTGCCCAAGTACGTTCTACATCAAAAACGGGGCTGTCAGGCGTAACTGTTGCTTTTAAAGAAGGGGTTGATATTTATTTTGCTAGACAGCTTGTTTTTGAACGGTTGCAACAGGCTAAAGCGCAGATCCCCATTGGTATTGGCATACCAGAGATAGGCCCAAACACCTCAGGTCTTGGCCAAATATTTCAATATTTAATAGTATCGGAGCCTGACTCCGGTTACGACACTATGGCACTGAGAAGTTTAAATGACTGGTTGGTAAAAATGATACTTATGCCAGTTGATGGCGTAACCGATGTATTGTCATTTGGCGGTGAGGTAAAGCAATACCAAGTGAACCTTAACCCGCAAAAATTACTTTCCTACGAACTTAGGCAGTCAGATATTCAATCCGCACTGGAAAAAAACAATGTGAATGCTGGTGGCTGGTATATGGAGAGAGGGCAAGAGCAGTTAGTGATCCGGGGGGCTGGTTGGTTTGCCAGTGGTGAGAAAGGGCTAAAGCAAATTAGTAAAGTCCCAGTTAAAGTCATTGAGGGCACAACGATACATGTTGGCGACGTTGCAGATGTTCAGATCGGCGCCGAAATTCGACAAGGTGCAGTGACCATGACTCGGCGAAATAACCTTGGGAAAGTAGAGGTGATGGGTGAGGTTGTGTCAGGGATTGTACTCAAACGTACAGGTGCTAATAGTAAAGAAACCATTGATGCTATCTATGAAAGATTAGCGCGTTTAGATCAAGCCTTACCGAAAGGCGTAAAAATTATGCCATTTTACGATCAGAGTGACTTAGTCGATAAGGCGGTGGAAACGGTTGCTAGCGCATTGGGCCTTGCATTTATATTTATCAGTCTTGTACTGACGTTATTTTTATTCAATTTAAGAGCGGCGCTATTAGTGCTGATATCCATTCCGTTGTCGATAGGTATGGCGCTAATGACAATGACGTGGCTTGGGATCTCGGCTAATTTGATGTCATTAGGTGGGTTAGCCATTGCCATTGGTATGTTAGTAGATGGCTCGGTAGTGATGGTTGAAAATATCGTTCGAAAGCTTCAAGCGCATGGTAATGATATTAAAAATAACCAGAACAGTGTGTTATCCATCGTGTCCTTTGCAGCTAAAGAAGTGACACATTCTATATTCTTTGCTTCATTAATTATTTTGTTGGTGTTTATGCCATTGTTCAGTTTTGAGGGCGTTGAAGCTAGGATGTTCGAACCTATGGCCATTAGCATCATGTTAGCGGTGGCTTTTGCTGTTATCGTTGCCTTGATCTTTGTGCCAGCGCTTGCCTGTATTGCTTATCGAAGTGGCATATCCATTCGACCCAATAAAGCCGCGGCTCGATTAGAGGCGATGTATCGAGAATGTTTGGTAAAAGTGATGGACAAGCGTAGAGCTTTAGTTGTGGCTGTAATTAGCTTGATATGCATAAGCGCTTTTTTAACGACTAAATTAGGTACTGAATTTGCGCCGGAGTTAGAAGAAGGCACGATTAATTTACGTGTTACGCTTGCGTCATCGGCCAGCTTAGAAACCGCACTCGAGGTTGCGCCAAAAATTGAAGCGCATTTACTAGAGATACCTGAAGTCTCTTATGCGCTCAGTCGGATTGGCCGAGCGGAAATTGGCGGGGATCCAGAACCGGTTAATAATATAGAAATTTATATTGGGCTAAAACCAATTAATCAGTGGCAAAGTGCATCCAATCGCACTGAACTTCAAGCACTCATGAAGCATAAGCTAGCTGTATTTCCAGGCATACAACTTAACTTCTCTCAGCCAATAGCAACACGGGTTGATGAGCTGCTATCGGGTGTCAAAGCGCAATTGGCAATTAAATTAATGGGGCCAGATTTAGATGTATTGGCGCAAAAGGGAACGGAAGTGGAGGCCGTTATTCGACAAATCGAGGGGGCTGTAGATGTCGCGATGGAACAAGTTAATGGTGAGGCGCAGCTTTTAATCACTCCGGATCGTCAGGCGCTAGCGAGATTTAATTTGACGGTGTCAGATATTATGTCAGTGGTTAATGAAGGTGTCGGAGGTCAATATGTGGGTCAAATTGTCAATGGTAATGAACGATACGACATATATCTGCGCTTAGACAAAGTATTTCGTAACAACCCCAAAGCAATATCAAATTTAATATTGGTTGCGCCGAGTGGAGAGTGGGTGCGGCTTGGTGATGTCGCTCATGTGGCAATAACGACAGGGACACCACAAATTAGGCGAGACGATGTGCAAAGGCGTGTCGTTATAGAGGCGAATATAGAGGGCCGAGATATGGGGAGTGTTGTCTCTGATATTTATGAGCAAGTAGCAGAGCAAGTCGTACTTCCTGCTGGTTACTCAGTCATGATTGGAGGACAGTTTGAGCGTCAGCAGCGTGCTCAACAGAAGTTAATGATGATAGTACCTTTATCTTTGATATTAATTAGCTTAATGCTGTTTTGCATCTTTCGTTCAGTCAGGCAGGCTCTATTGATATTGCTCACTATACCACTCGCCATTGTAGGTGGGGTGTGCGCGCTCTATTTTTCTGGTCTCTATCTATCAGTTGCTAGTTCTGTGGGATTTATTACCTTGTTTGGTGTAGCTATTTTAAATGGGGTTGTGATGGTAGAGAGCATTAATAAACAAGAACGTGATAAAGATATTTATAGTGCAGTGCTAAGTGGTGCAAGTGTGCGTATACGTCCAGTGTTAATGACTGCTATTACCTCAGCATTAGGCCTTATTCCTATGTTGTTATCGCATGGTGTGGGAGCTGAGCTACAAAAGCCAATTGCAGCAGTTGTCATTGGAGGCTTGGTGAGCTCAACACTCTTAACGCTTATTATCATTCCAGTTTTTTACCCAACTTTTTCACGGCAAAAGTGGTTGAGTAATAGTGAAACATCATAATTGATGATTAAATATAAAGCTCACTATGTGAGCTTTGTATTTTAAAGGGGCATGAAAATGGCTAGAAAATTTGAGAGCTTCCAAGCGTTTTATCAGTTTTATTTGCAAGAGCATCAAAACAAGCATTGCCGCAGAATGCATTTTGTTGGTTCTGCGCTGGTTATATCGATATTGATTGTTATGTTAATCACGCAATATTGGGCACTCTTATTTGCGCTGCCAATATGTGGCTATGGATTTGCGTGGTTTGGACATGTTTATTATGAACACAACAAACCAGCAACTTTTCAATATCCACTCTACAGCTTTCTTGCAGATTGGGTGATGTTCAAAGATATCATCACCCGAAAAGTTACGATTTAAGTTTTGTGGGCTTATTAAGCAAATAAACGGCGCTTAGAGCCAATAATGCGCCACAAGACATGGTTAAACTTAGGTGTTCGTCGAAATACCATATCGACATGCCCATAGCAGTAACCGGCACAATGAAAATAAACGAGCTAGAACGACTTGGTCCTAATTGCTGAGTGGCAAAAAAGAAAATGCTGGTGGCGATACTAACCACAATAATTGACAGATACAGCATATGGTACCAGTAGGTACTTGAATAGTTTGCTATATTACTGATTGGAGACAAGTCATATGCGAATAGATAACTCACAAGCATTGCCCAAAAATACATTAATGTGCTGAATGTCAGAAAGTCGCTAAATTTAGTACCTTGCTTACTGATAAGTGTTAAAAAAGCCCATGTTAACGAGGCCAATAAGAAATATGCGTTTCCTGATGCCAGTATTTGAGCGACATCAAAAAGCCAAATTTCAATCATGAAGAGCCCACCAACGACCCCCAATATACAGCCTATGAGTTGTGTATTAGAAAGAGTGCTACGTAAAATTAAAGTACTAAGAATAATGGTAAAGATAGGGTTTGTTGTAGTAACAAGCATGCCTCCTTTGCCTGGTAATCCGTCATGCAACCCTAAAAAGAAGAATTGATTATAGGCCGCCATCAATAAACCAGCAGGAATGGACCATAATAAAGCTTTACGAGAGAAAGCAAGTTTGTGCAGCCGAGATTTATGCATCAGAAATAAAATAGGCGCCATACTAATAGTAGCCAGTGCGATACGATAAAAGACAGTGATTTCAGCGGGCGCCATATCTGCAATAATTTTTCCGGATATCCAACTTGAACCCCATACGAGCATTGCCATGATAAGCGCTAAAACGACCGTTGTATTCTTTGAAGTGTTTTGTAAAACCGCAGTAGACATTAATTTCCTCGTTAATTGCAACATCATAAGCATCACACTGTGATGCACTAATAGTGTATATATTGAATTATGACTACATTTAAGATTTTGATTTTTAGAATTTTATTTTTTATAAGAATATCTTGGTTCTAGCTTCATAAAATCATAAGTACAAAAAGCAAGTCAGTGTAGAGTATAAAGTAAACAGGGACGAGTTTATTACAATTGTGCCTACGCGCATAGCTGGGCAGACTAATAAAGGAAATAATATGGCGTTATTAATGAGAGTGATGTTCCTGAGTTCACTTTTAGCCAGCAATGTCAGTAAAGCCAATTCATTTAACGATCACTTGCAAGTCGAGCAAATCATAAGAAACTACTTTAATTCATTAATTGCGAATAGTTTGCAAGAGCAGGTTGATGATGGCGGTAACATCAAGAAGAATAAAAAAGATGGAGAAACAGGTCAAACAGACGATATGTCGATGCTGGATGTAAGGGTCATGTCAATTGAGGGAGCGTTGGCTTCTGTGCAGTTGATTATTGATGATGATGTTGAAGATATCTATTTAATAAAAAACCAATATGGTTCGTGGGAAATGAAAGGGGTGTTGCATTGAAACCGAAACAATACCTGTGACTCGCTGAAATACAGCCTTGATGGGTGATTACAATCTAGCTGTAATGCCCCGTAATTGCTTTTAATCTGAATCTCCCTATAGTTGCACATAGATTATTCAGTTTGAGGGAATCGCTATGGCTGCAAAAGTTACAGTTACATTCATTAATAAAACCAAAACGCCAATGTTTGCTTTCTTATGCCAAGATAAGCAAATAGTAGCTTTGACTTTAACTCAAATATTCCCTGGTTCAGCGTATAGATTGTCTGAAGAGGTTGAACATTTAGAAGATCTACAAGTTGGATTTGGTCAATCTTGGTCAGCAGCTGAACTGGAAATGAAGCTTGATGTTAAAAGAGGGATAACAGACTTCAATGTAACTTTAGACAATGAAGGAGCAATGGAGATCGTGACAAATGGTGACCTAAAATTAAAACGCAAACATTACTTTTATGACACTGCGATAGGCCATTAAGTGATAAAGCAATTCATAGCGGCTTTATATAGTAAGTCTCCTGAATAGAGAGCGCAGTTTGAAGCCTGCGTTCATTTATTATTGATAATATCAGCTTCCTTTATATCCACATAATATACCCACTTTGACGTAATCATTTTTATCTGCAAACTACCTCTGTTACTTTGTATAAAAAATTTTATAAAAAGGCTTGACCAAATATTTTAAGTCCCTATAATGCGCACCCACTGACACGGCGGGATGCGAGAGAAAACGCAAACCAAAGTAAAGGTTAAAGTTAAATTGAAAGATTAATTAAAAAATTAAATTTTCTAGTTGACTTTAAAAGTGAAGCGGTTAATATGGCGCTCCACTTCGCAGCAACGCTGCGGTAACTAACCAAGGGTTAGTTACACTGTTCTTTAAAAATATGAAGCAATCATCTGTGTGGGCACTCGTACAGATTGAGTTCTAACAGCTCTTGATTCAGGAGCAAAAGAATTAGAATCTCAATTTTACTGAGTGACTATAACAGTCAATTCGATTTATTTCTTTTATAAGAAATTATCAATCAGTATTCATTGAGTCAGGTACTTGGTACCAAAAAACTTTTAATTGAAGAGTTTGATCATGGCTCAGATTGAACGCTGGCGGCAGGCCTAACACATGCAAGTCGAGCGGTAACATTTCTAGCTTGCTAGAAGATGACGAGCGGCGGACGGGTGAGTAATGCTTGGGAACGTGCCGTAAGGTGGGGGACAACCATTGGAAACGATGGCTAATACCGCATAATGTCTACGGACCAAAGGGGGCTTCGGCTCTCGCCTTATGATCGGCCCAAGTGGGATTAGCTAGTTGGTAAGGT